>CANPGM010000023.1 GCA_947573605.1 uncultured Roseburia sp.
TGCTGGATAGATTATACCACTCGTTCTATATGTCTATCAAATGGGGTATAAGGCACATATATAGAAGTTTTACATCCTTCCTAACTTACAAGGTTCTCAAACAAACCATGTACCGGAACAGTGGGATTATCTGTTTTACATCCTTCCTAACTTACAAGGTTCTCAAACATAGGCGGTAGCCCTTGCACGCATTGGAGTGTTTTACATCCTTCCTAACTTACAAGGTTCTCAAACGCTTGACAGGCTCAAAACGTCATTGTAATAGTTTTACATCCTTCCTAACTTACAAGGTTCTCAAACCAATTTCGCTCTGTGGGTGTATCCCTCCTAGTTTTACATCCTTCCTAACTTACAAGGTTCTCAAACGTAATACTTTTTTAGCCGCCTCAACTTTCTGTTTTACATCCTTCCTAACTTACAAGGTTCTCAAACCAAGCCGTGGAAGCGGTCAAAACAAGCACAGTTTTACATCCTTCCTAACTTACAAGGTTCTCAAACGCTATTCAACCGTCATTTGTGCAATCTGTAGTTTTACATCCTTCCTAACTTACAAGGTTCTCAAACCAATGTAGCTCTATATTTTGTCAATAGTTGTTTTACATCCTTCCTAACTTACAAGGTTCTCAAACAGTGAAGCCCCTATTTGCTGGCATATCGCTGTTTTACATCCTTCCTAACTTACAAGGTTCTCAAACCCTATGCCCTCGTTTTTCGGGTCTGCAATGGTTTTACATCCTTCCTAACTTACAAGGTTCTCAAACTGATACGGCTTTCGGTAACGCCAGCCAGCTGTTTTACATCCTTCCTAACTTACAAGGTTCTCAAACATGTACTCTGCGTGTGTCGTGCTTTCCGGCGTTTTACATCCTTCCTAACTTACAAGGTTCTCAAACGGAAGCATCAATAAGAGCCTGAAATTCATCGTTTTACATCCTTCCTAACTTACAAGGTTCTCAAACAAGGGCTGCTGCCACTCTCTCGAATGACGCGTTTTACATCCTTCCTAACTTACAAGGTTCTCAAACGATTTGCGGTTTTGCCGTCTGAATACGAATGTTTTACATCCTTCCTAACTTACAAGGTTCTCAAACAGAAGTGTAACTGTAAAGACGGTGTAAAGAGTTTTACATCCTTCCTAACTTACAAGGTTCTCAAACGCCCGCCGTTATGATGTAATCGAAGACGGGGTTTTACATCCTTCCTAACTTACAAGGTTCTCAAACTGGTCCCACGCTGGGAAACGGTGGCTTCAGTTTTACATCCTTCCTAACTTACAAGGTTCTCAAACGCCCGGTCTTCTCTCCAGCAAATCGTCAATGTTTTACATCCTTCCTAACTTACAAGGTTCTCAAACCGTCTGCTCTGCCGCTCACAATCCACAGGCGTTTTACATCCTTCCTAACTTACAAGGTTCTCAAACGCGGAGCTGGCAGGCGTGAAGCATGAGTGGTTTTACATCCTTCCTAACTTACAAGGTTCTCAAACGTTAGGTTCGTCAATCAAAGTAATTGCGCCGTTTTACATCCTTCCTAACTTACAAGGTTCTCAAACGACAGCTACGCTTGCAGGGTCGGAAAAGGTGTTTTACATCCTTCCTAACTTACAAGGTTCTCAAACGCGGCGGTGCATGGCTGCAAGGTGCTTCTGAGTTTTACATCCTTCCTAACTTACAAGGTTCTCAAACCTCAAATCCTTCCAAAAGGTTCTCTCCGAACATTCCGATCCGGCAATCGGCGTAAGTCAGCTCCAATTTAAGGATAAATGAAGCACTTATCCTTGTCAATAATGCATACCGTTTCTTCCGGATATTTTTCACGATAAACCGCCTCAATCAAAACCAGATGCACTTTTCTGTAAAAACAGTCCTGATAAAGCATTTCTATCTCCCGACGATTCAAAAACAATTTCAGATTTAAAAAAACAAAAATCTTTCGTCCCAACAACTGACTGGAAATTTTTATATATTCCGCCACACGTTCCAGTAACGTTTCCGTACAGAAAGCATTCTTTAAACCTGCCATTTTAAAAATTTCCTGTACGTCCGGATCTTCGTTATAGTGCAGATAAAATCCGCTTTTTTCACAGATATGATCCATAAAGTTCAGATAGCTCTGATAAAATACCGCCTGCGTTTCGTGTAATTCACTTTTTACAGAACCTTCTAATTCCTGATAGAGTTTTGTCAAAATCCTACGGCTATTGCCGTCAACGGAAAACGGATCTTTCATAAAAGCCATACTTTTTTCCACTGCCAGCAGCTTATTATCCTGCGACAGCACAAAACCACCCTCCCGCCCTTCGCACTGCCCGCCCAATTCCGTAACGATTTCCGTTAAAAGCGCAGGATGTTCAATTACAAGTTCATTTACTTTATTTTCCTCTAAAAAACAGGAAATACCGTGTCTGTTGTGCACCAGTTTGATCATCAAAAATACCTCGCTTCTCTTTCGCAGTCTTACCATTCCACGGAAAAATTTTAGAGAACTACAATTCGTTCATCCGTATCCAACACTTCCGACTGTTTTTCTCCGACCAGATATTCCATTCGTTCAAATTGCTTTTCCGTTACCCTAAGCGCGCATACCGACCCATTTTCCGGCTTCGCTTTTCGCAAATTTTCTATCAGCGCGTCCGCAGCCGCCGAATTTGGCGTCAATTTACAATAAACCGATTCCTGCAGCATTAAGAAACCGCTTTTTATTAAATATTTGCGAAATCTCGCATATTCCTTCCGGTCATGCGACGACACAACCGGAAGGTCAAACATTACTATAACTCTCATAAATTTATAACTCATTTCTGTAAAACCGGATCAGCGAAATATCCTTCTCGCTCAGCGCGTCGAATACGCTTTTCGCATATATCTTTATCGCATTGTTGACGTACTCCTTACGCCCCGACAGGAGAACCTCTGCATTTAACAAATCAACCAGTTCCATCTTTTCTTCATGTTCAAATTTCTGCGGCTTCATCCGATATACCTTTCGGTCCACAAGAATACGGTACGGCTCCATTAAATCGGAAGACAGATTGAATGGATTAAACATATTGTCGTGAAAAATTCCAAACTGCGTCAGATAGCCTCCGGCCGCCGTCTCTCTGTTAAAAGCCGACAACACAATTGTATACCCGTAGTTTAACGCGGCATTCATCGGACATTCCTGCGTTCTGGTAAAATCCTTTCCAAAAACGGCGTTAAAGTATACTTTTGCCGCATGTCCCTCTCTGTTTGTCGCATCCCCGAACTGAAGCTCTTCCAGATATTCTTCCAGCAGTCCTGCTTCCTCCTTTTTCAGCTCCTTTAAAAACTCCATTTGATTTCTGATTTTCTCCGCAACGATTTCCGTCCAGACCGCCGCCTTCACTTCGTCTTCCCATGCAATCTGCGTCCGCAGCTTAGCGCTCGAATCGTGACTTCCATAGTAAGGCAATACTTCTCCGCAGGGATTCCTCTTTTCATCACAGAATATAAGCTTGATTTTCCGCTTTAAAAGCTCGCAGACCAGACTGGCCGTCAGGGAAACAGCCGTAGATTCCAGCATTAAAACAGAAATCTCGTTTAGATGAATTTTTGTCGTCGTATCCTTTCGTACCACAAGAAATCCTAACTGATAATCCAGTTTGGCGCTTCCGGATACAACGACAATCCGCCAGCTCATACAGTCTTCAAATCAATCGTGCGCGTATAGATTCCTGTCACAGATTGATAAATCAGCAAAAATTCTTCTTCGTTACCGATCCCTTTACCAATATTAAGCGGACTGACTTTTAAGTCGATTTCCGCAGCCTTTACCCCTAAATTTACACACTGGGTCGCCTTTAGTAATTCAAGAAGCACACGTACCTGTTCCCTTAATGTCAGCTCTTTGAAGTCATTCTGTTTCGCGCTTAATTTCGGATATACCGGATTCGGTTTTTTGGCGTAAATGGTATCCCGGTGTTTCGTTAAAAGCTCCTGATACAATTCCTCATTTCTCTGTTTTGTAATTTCTTTTTTCTTATCCGCCCTGTTGTCCTCTTCTTTTTCATTCGAATTAAAATTTTCCATCCGCTTAATATAATTGACCCACTGACGGGACAGGCACAGCGAAACGCCATTTTCGATCCAAATCTGTGCGTTCGTTTTTCCTCCAAGATACATATAATAACCGTTACGCTTTACAAACGACCTGAATGGTATCTTCTTTATCCTGATATCCGGATTCACCAGCCCCAGCTTCTTTATGCAGTATTCTTTCAGCGCCTCCTCATCCTGTTCAAGCCTTTCCTTCAGATAAATCGGCATCTGTTCAAGCGTCCGCTTCCGTTTTCCCTCTTTTCCGTGTTCCGCCAGAAAATAATAGGCGCCTGCTACGCTGCTGAATCCTCCGTACTTTGTGACGTCGCCAAGTCTTTCGTCGCCCGATTTTACCGGGATATAGCTCTCAGCTTTCGCCTCCTTTGCCGAATAAATAGTCTGTTCCGCAATTCCTCCGTGTGCCTCATATGCCCGTTTCGTCAAAAGCGGCGTATTTTTTTTCATCATTTTATTCACCGTGACAATCGTCCCGTCTTTGCCCGCCTTCCATGCCGTAACGCCGTCCCGTATTACATCAAAATCAAACATTCTGTCCATGTGATACCGGTATTTTTCCGGGTCCCTCTTATAATTCCGGATATAATGAATCGGACTTTTCGTAAACTTTGTGTCGTAGGTATTGCCCACTACGATATTTAAGTACGCGTCATGGGCGTGATGAAAATCATTGACGACCCTTGATTTCAGCAGGTCTCTTTTATTGCGGAAATCCGATACATTGCCCGCTTTCACATAAACGATTTCTGTCTCCGGCAAAAGCCGCTTCAGTAACTGCGCCGTATACTTTGCCGCCTGTCCGGTTTCGACAATCTGTCTGTTAATAAACGCCGCAAGCTCCTCCTCCGTAAATTCCCAGCTCCTGGTCAGACGTTTATATTTCTCCTCCGTAATCAGCCCTTTTTCCTTCAGAAATTTCCAATGTCTCGAACGCTCCTGCCGGATAGACGCTTCAATCGGATAATGGTCCTTCTTATGCCCGTTGCTTTCCTTCTCTACCAGAACCAGATTATTTTCTATACTGTCGTCTTTGATAAAATGGCGCGGGTAAATATGATCGATATCGTAACGGCTGTTTTCCCTCAATAGCGTTTCCAAGTCAATCGGGCGCCCCGTATACATGCATTTCCCCATCTGCGTATAGTACAGATACAGCTTTCTGCTCCTGAGCTGATCTTCCGTTAAGCCCTTAATCTCCTGCTCCCAGTTTCTCCCGTCCTCTTTACATCCCTTATAAAGCGCCTCGAGTTTTTTCTTCCTTGAAACCGTGCGTTTCCCTTTTTCGCCATGCTCTCTCGGCATCTCAAGAAACAGCTTTTTCGGCGGTTCTCCCATCACCCCGTACAATTCCTTTAAAATCAAAATCGTCTGCCATGTCATCCTCTTTACCGGGGCGGAAAGATAACTGTCTTCCAAATCCTGATAGGAAAACTCTCCAAGCAGCTTTTCGTTCTTTTTGGTACGCTCCTCCAGATTATCCATAAACGTAAATCTGTCGCTCAAAAGCTCCATCAAATTACAGTCGGTTTCCCATAACGCCTCGATCAGACTGTATATGACGCCGCCCTCGTTCGGATCTTTCGAACAGCCCCGCAGCGTTAAAAACGCCGCCGACAGCCTTCCCCAGTCCTTCCATTTATAGCCTGAAATCCGTTTCATCTGAGCCTCCGAAAGAAGCGTCTTCTGCGCTTTTTCCCCGAATGTTTCCGTAATCAGTTCTTTCATCAGCTTTTTGTCGTTGGAATAAACGGTGCCCCAGAATATAATCTGCTCCGCCATATCCCAGATATCCCGGTTCTTCAGTTCCTCCCCGAATACACTATAGAACCTTCCGTAAGATACAAGCGACTGTTTAAAATCGCCGTCGATTCCCGAAATCGCGTCTGTATCCTCCTTTGAAAGTTGACCGTCCGCAACAAGATACTCCCAAAATCTTTTGCGTGTAATCCGTTTGCCCGTCATAAACAGCTCCCGGTAAATTTGCTGCTTCAACGCAACCGGCAGCTTTTCTCCATGAATCCGAACGTTATTCAATTCGTTCAGCGCCATAAACGCCTCATACAGCAGCGCATTTTTCGGAAGCACATATTGGCCTTCCATATAAGTACAGCGGCGTACCATTCCTGTGATAAACGCTTCCCTGGTTTTTGCCAGATCCACCTTTTCTTCCATATTCCAGGGCAGCACTTTCCCGCCTTCTTTTCGTTTTACCCACTTTCTCCCTTCTTCGCCTTCCCGGATATAAAGCGGACCGACATAGTACGGTATCTGAAACTGAAACAGTCTTACGATACGCTCGCTTACCGTTAGCCCGCTTTCGTCCTTTTCCAATAAAAACGGAAGATAGCCCTCGGCATTGCTTAATATCTTTTTCAGTTCGGAAAGATGAACCTGATTGGGAATCACGCCGTTTACCGACGTAAGCTGCTTCGGAAGAAGCGTCTCCTTCTCCAGCTCCTGTTTCAGATAACGCACATCCTCATCTTCCTCCGGCATTTGGTTGAGAAGCTCCTTTGTCTTTTTCCAAAAGTTTTTATAATTCTCTTTTTTGGCATTTCTGTTTCTTCTAAATTTTCCCCTCTGTAAGCCGTCCTTCCCGCTCCGCTCTTTCTCCGAATTTACCGATCCGACATAGCCGCTGTAATTGTCGTCCGCCATAACCCGAAAATAAGCGTCGTACTCTTCCCTTTTGCAGTATTTTTTAAGTGTCTTTTTCAGTAATGTCAAATCCGCTTTATGTTTCTTATAGGAAGCGACCCTTGCGATTGATAAATACGTTTCTCCCTTTAAAATATCGCCGAGCAGCCCCTTATCATGGATATTTTTTGCGGCTTCTATTACATCCAGATACTCCTGCGGCAGAATGTCTCCGATCTCCGTCATTGTCTCTTCGTAAGCGCTGCTTCGAAACGACAATTCTTTCTTTTCAAACTCGCTGCCCAGAGAGTGTTTCCCGAAAATCACCGCAAGCTTCCCGGACAGGCCGCAGAACATCTTTACAAGCTCAAATTCTTTCTTATTCTCTTTCTTAGTCATTCCCAAAAAAGCCAAAAGCTCTTCTGCCTTGCCGCTTCTCGATAAGTCCCTGTTTCCGAGAATTTGTTCGAAATCCGCCGCGGCAGCACACAATTCCGGAAACTTTAATTCCAGCTCTTCCGGCAGGCTATCGCAGAACGTCCGGTAAAGCTCGTCCATTCCGCCTTCTTTATCCGTCTCCCCAAGATATTCATTTAAAAAATGCCCCCTGCGCTTAAACAAATTCAGCACCGCCAGATATACCAGCCGGACGTCGTGCCATTCCGTCGACTCCAGCAGCTCTTTTCTCAAATGAAAAATCGTAGGATATGTCTCATAATATTCCCGGTCCGTAAAATCCCCGTCTGCAAAAATCGCGTATTTTTCTTTCGTTCTCTTATCCTCTCTATGATACTTGCTTTCCTCCAGCCGCTGATAAAAGCCGGGGTCTGTCTGTTCAATCTCCGCGGAAAAATATTCCCGCAGCATTCCGATTCTTGCCGTCTCCCTCGCGCGGCGCCTCCTCGAAACCCTGCTGCTTCGCCGCTCTTTAGCGGGCTCTGCCTCGTCGAACAGACGGACGCCCCACAGATCCTTCCCTTTCTTGTGAATCAAACGATATTGTTCGTCCGTCAGCGCCCATCCGACAGACGACGTTCCCAAATCAATTCCTCCATAGTACATAAAGATAACCTGCCTCCTTCTCCTCCTGTATAAACCTCTGTAAAACGTACTGTTTAATAAAAAAACTTCTTGACCCACTCTAATCTTCGTGCTATAATTTGTGCAACTTACAAGGTGAGTGCAAATAAGGATATTTCCGAAATCGCTCATATCTATGAGTCCGCACGGTGCGGGTAAAAAGGCTTTTTTAAAGCCTTTTTTATTTGAGACTTTACTGCCCATGCGTTTGAAATTGCCTTTCTCTCCCGGTTATAGTAGGTTTACAGTTATCATAACATACATTTCTGCGGATTTCATCAAAATAATACGGCGCCGGCGGCAAAGCCGTATTTTTCATACGCTTTGCACGCCGACGCCGCTTTCATACACAACCGTATCCGTTTCTGCCAGCCGTTCCCCCTCATAACGAAGCTTCAGCGAAAAGAAGTCCCTGTTTTCCTCCAACAGCCTTAGGAAAATCCGGTCTCCTTCCCACAGACGAAGCTTCCAAACCTCCGCTTTCGGTACCCAGACCAGGTCGCCCTCGCTGCACTCGCTTACGGTTCCTTCAAACTCCGATGCCGTAAAAAGATGCATGTATTCCGTTTCCCAGCAATCCGATACAAATGTGACAATCCCTCTGGCGCGATAGGACAAAAGCGTCAGCCCCGTTTCCTCTCTGACCTCACGAAGCAGACATTCTTCCGGCGATTCGTCCGGCTCAAACTTTCCCCCGATCCCGATCCATTTGTCATGATTTGCGTCATTTTCTTTTTTTACGCGGTGCAGCATCAGGTAGCATTCGTCCTTTTCAATATAGCACAAGGTCGTCAGAAGCATACTCCTCCCCTTCCGTATCAAACGCCGGAATTATCGATAATTCCCTGCAGATTGTCTATCTCCTCCGTCACGCCGCCAAGCAGCCCGGATATATTTACCGTACCCGCCACCGTTTGTTCGGACAGGCTTCGGCTGTTTTCCGCATTGGCAAGCAATTCCTCGCTGAATGCGCTTAACCCTTCTACGCTCCTGCTAATCTGCGCATTGCTTGCAACTACTTTTTCCATATCCGCCTGCTGCGCGTCCATACTCCGGCTGACATCGTCGATATCAGACCGAATCCTTTCAAACGCGGCCTTCGTCTTTTCCACAAGTCCGATCTGCGTTTCGTTTGTGCGAATCAGACTGTTTACACTGCTTTCCGCCCGTTCGGTCTGCTCCGCAAGCGTTAAAAAGATACCGGAAATCCGACCGGTTGCTTCCTTTGTCTGTTCCGCAAGCTTCTTAATTTCTTCGGCAACAACCGCAAATCCTTTTCCTGCATCCCCGGCATGGGCGGCTTCGATACTTGCGTTCAGCGCAAGCAGCGTCGTCTGGCTGGTTACTCCTTCAATCAGTCCGAGAATTTCTTTCGCCTCGTTTGTCTTTTCCATTAAATCGGCCATCGCCCGGTTTACTTCGTCGCCTGCCTCCCTGCTGCGTTCAGACGCGCTGCCAAGCTCTGTCATATCCCGGCTGCCTTCCTCTACGGCCGTTCTGGTTCCGAGAAACTTATCCTGTATCTCTTCCGCCTTCTTCTGCGTCGCCTCCGTCAGACTGCTGATATCCTCCGTCATGCGAAGCTGATTCTGAATGGTGTCCGCTAATTCATTCGTACCGTCCACAATTCCGCCGACCGCCTTTTTGCTGTCCTCTCCCTGACCGGCTATCTCTTTCGATTCCTCGCTGATATCCAGAATATTTTCGTTTAAATGACCGACGGCGCCCACCATCTTTTTCAGAATATTCGCCGCCCGTTCTTTTTCCTTCTCAATCAGCCGTATCTTATAACGCGAAATCACATCCAAAAAGCGGGAAACCAGATAGGAATATCCGACAACCATTAAAATCAGCGCCACCTCAATTTCAAAATTGACGATATCCTCTCCTTCCGCCCCTCGTATAATTCCCAGCACAATAAAGACAATATTAATAAAGAGCGTCAGTATTCCGCTGATAAGCATAAGCCTTTTATCCTGATACACGGAAAGAAGGATCAGCATGGGAATGATATAAACAAAAGAAAGGACGCTGACAGAGGTCCACAGAACAAACGCGTACAGAACCGCATAGCCGACCGACGCTATCGTCCGCAGATAGGCCGCTTCGCGGTTCTTTCTGTAAACTAAATATGTCAGAAGCAGCGGCGCCAGCAACAGCGCCGAAAAAACAGCCACATAAAAGGGCGTCCGATTTCCCTTTATCAGCTCCACAAGATATGCCAAAAACAATACGCCTGCCGTAATTCCATAACCGATCAGCAGTCCGCGATTCATAAATTCCAGTTCCGAAAATTTTCCGTCTTTTCTCTGTCCGTTCATGTACAGCCCCTCCTGCCGTTATCTGTTTTAATACCTAAAAAGACACCAGGCCGAGCAGCATGATGTCTTTCATTCCGTTGTAATCCTGCGCCCGTCCGTTAAACTGCGCCGTCTTTTCAATACATGATTTACCTGTTTGCCATTTCGCAAAGCTCCTCTAACATTTTCGGAAGCTCCGTCTCCATCTCTTCGTCCGTAAACTGGCAGGTGCCTACCTTTTTATGCCCGCCTCCATGATACTTTAACATCAGACTGCCGACATTGACCTCCGATGTTCTGTTTAAAATACTGTAGCCGACCGCTGCGGAACATCCCTTTCCTCCGCGCCCGCTTACAATCCATGCGGAAATATTCTGGTCTGGATACATACTGTAAATCATAAACCGGTTTCCCGTATAAATCGGGTCCACACCGCGTAAATCGGAAATAATCACGTTTCCTTCTACTCTGGTGTATTTCGTTACCATCTTCTTAAAGTTCTCGGTCTGCTCGTTGTAAACTTCAATCCGTTCCTTTACGTCCGGCAGCTCTAAGATCTCTTCCGTCGTCATTGTACGACATGCTTCCATCAGCTTTTCCATTAACTGATAATTGGAAATTGAAAACTTTCTCCATCTTCCGAGACCGGTTCTTGGGTCCATCAAAAAGCCGACCAGAATCCATCCCGTCGGATTTAAAACCTCATCCGCCGTCAGATTACCGGAATCCACTTTGTCTACCGCTTCCATCATATCGCCAAACTGCGGAAAACGCTCTTCCCCTCCGTAATATTCATAAATAATTCTTGCACATGACGGCGTAATTCTGCTCTCTCCTTTATACTTTCCGGCAAGCTCCAGTCTCTCATGTTCGCTGGAATGATGGTCAAACCAAAGGCCGCAGCCTTCCACATAAGGTACGTTTGCCAGACAGTCGTTCTCGTCAATCTCCACCAGACCGTCCTGCAGATCCTTCGGATGCGCGAACTTCCAACTGTCAATAATCCCTGCTTCCAAAAGCAGCGCGCCGCAAACCAAACCGTCAAAATCGGAACGGGTAACTAATCTCACTGTAATTTCCTCCTATCGAGCTTTTATATTCCATCCTGCGCCGAAAAACAACTCCCGTCTTTTCCGTTTCTTCCCGGCGCTTAAATCCTTTCATCAGTTTATCATATATTCTGCAAATATACTATACCTTTTCTAATAAAAGCTGAGCCGCTTTTTTTAAATCCATCTCCGGCAGAACCAGATCGGCCTTCGGATAAACGGGAATGGTGTATTGCGCGCCGGAAGCGTCCCTCCCCGTTTCTGTGCTTAATTCCGGTGAAATATTGGAATGGATATAAAAAGCCGCCATTCCCGCCGATTTAGCGCCGTCGATATCACATCTTCCGTCATTGCCAATCATCATCGTATCACCGACAGAAAGACAATGCTTTTCCATCAGCATCCGGAAAAAGCGCTGTTCCGGTTTCTTAACGCCAAATTCGGAGGAAATAAAGATATCGTCAAAATAATCCGCAATGCCAAGCAGATGCAGCTCATATTCCGTAAAAATACGCTGGGCGTTCGATAAAAGATAGACGTTTTTCCCTGCATTTTTTAGTCCGGACAACAGTTCCGTCGCACCGTCGTACAGCCTTACGTATTCCGTAGAAAGAATGCGGAAAAACTGTCCGGCATGTATCGCCAGCGTCATATCCGCATACGCGCCCTTTTCTTCAAAAAGCTTTGCAAACACCGTTTCAATCCGAATTTCCGGATGCGCCTCATGCAAATCCGCTTCTTCTCCCTCAACCAGACTTTCATACCTCTTTTTCAATTCTTCCGGCGTATAACACGCATCGTAAAATCCGTAAAACAGAGAGAGCTTTTCCCAGAGCCCTGGCGCATCCTCATCCGTCCGTATATCGACCAGCGTACCGTATAAATCAAAGACATAATTTTTGTAGTTCACTTTTTTCCTCCCGTGCATAAGCGCAGACCGAATCTTATCCGCCCTGAAATCTGCTTCGGCGCCCGTTTTTGACATTATAACATATATTCCGTTTCAAACGCTACTCTTTGCACTTTTCCCTTAACCGCAAAAGTATTTTCCGCTCCATTCTGCTGACCTGAACCTGCGTCATGGACAACAGTCCCGCGACCTCGCACTGCGTCTTATTTTCAAAATATCGAAGCCGGATCAGCTGCTGTTCCTGTTCCGTCAGAAGCCTTAACAGCTGTTCTACTACAATTGTATTTAGCACAGCTTCTTTTTCCGGTTCTTCAAAGCAGCCGTCTCCCGTCCCGATCTGGTCCGCAAGCAGCATTTCGTCTCCGTCGCTGCCGCAGACCGGCTGATAAATCGACTCTACCTCTCGGTTTGCTTCCATCGCGGCCACAATGTCCTCCACCGTAAGCTCTGTTAATACGGAAAGTTCCATCAGTGTCGGTTCCCGCCCAAGCTCGCCGTTTAAAAGCTCTCTCGCTCTGCTGATTTTATATCCGTTCTCTTTTAGCGTCCGGCTGACCTTCACCATTCCGTCGTCCCGCAGGAAACGCCTGATTTCCCCCATTATAAGCGGAACTGCATATGTAGAAAAGGCCAGATTCAGCGAAAGGTCAAAATGATCGATTGCCTTTATCAATCCAATACATCCGATTTGAAACAGTTCTTCCCGTTCTCTGCCTCTGTGTTCAAATCTTTTCACAATACTATGTACCAATCCCAGATTTTCCGAAACCAGCCGGTCTCTTGCCGTTTTATCTCCGCTCTGTGCCTGTTCGATCAACTCCGATAACCGATTCATAGGCTACCCTTCCTGTTTCCCGAACCGTTTTCTCATCACTACGCGCGTTCCCCTCCCCGGCTCGCTCGTCACCTCAAGTTCGTCCATAAACGCCTCCATAAATGCAAACCCCATACCCGAACGCTCCAGCTCCGGCCTTGTCGTGTAAAACGGCTCCATTGCTTTTTTTACATCCGCCATTCCGACTCCCTGATCCTCCACTACAATTTCTATCTGCTCCCCCTCAATGCGGCAGGATAACGCCACTTGCTGTTTCGGGTCGCTGTAACCATGAATAATCGCATTTGTGACCGCCTCGGAAACCGCCGTTTTAAGATCGGCGATTTCATCTAAGGTAGGATTTAACTCCGCCACAAATGCGGAAACCGCAACGCGGGCAAATGCTTCGTTTACCGACCTTGCATCAAACCTGATACTCATTTCGTTCTGATTCATCTTCAATCGCTCCTTTACTCCTTCTCAATACGGATAATTTTCCCAAGCCCCGATACTTCAAAAATCTTTGACACTCTTGGATTTAAGCCTCTCGCGGATATCGTTCCTCCTTTAAAACGGACGTTTTTATATCTGCCAATCAAAACGCCGATTCCCGAGCTGTCCATAAATTCCGTATCGGTAAAGTCAAATTCCAAATGTTTGATATGATACATCTCCAGCAGCAAATCCGCATCCGAACGCAGTCTGCCCGCCTGATGATGATCCAGTTCCTTTGGCGCCATAATAATCAGTTTTCCGTCTCTTACTTCATATACCGTATCCATATACCTGCCCTCCGTACAAAATCACGTAAACTGCCTGTTATTTTAATCAGCGTCTGCAACGCATTTTCCTATATGATAAAAAAAGACGCCTGTGAAACGACGTCTTTTGTGTGTTATTCCGTTTTCTTTTTGCCCGCAGAACTAGTGCTATGCCTCTGCGGCCGGACAAATCCGCGCTTTATTCCTGCGTTAAGTAGGTACGTGCAGTCGCCGCCCGATCCGTCTGCGGATATAAATCGACAAACCTCTGATAATAGATTTTGGCATGTTCCATATCCTCGTTGATCCGGTAGGCGTGCGCCAGATAATAAATCGCATAGCCGTCCTCATATGTCTCGTCGATATCCGCAACTTTCTGCAGATTCTCAATCGCATCTACATAATTTCTGCTATTGTAAGCGCTGTAACCTTCTTCGTAAAGCGATTCCAGATACTTTTCATTTACCTGCGCGTTGATCGTATCGTAAATCGTCTTCGCATCCTCGCTTAAGTATTCTTCGTTTACATTCGCCAGCGCATTCCCGGCCGCTTCAATATCCTCCTGTGTATAAAATCCATAAGCCAGCAGAAGCTGATTATACGTGCTGAGCTGGTTTGCCGCCGTCTCGCCGTCCGCCTTCGCCGCTGCGACTTCATCCGTCAGCGCTTCGACCTGATCCTCCAGCTCGCTGATCATCTGGTTTTTGGAAGTAATCGTATTATTCGCCTCAATTACCTCCGCTCTTGCTTCCTGCCGAATCGTGCTTCTCATACCGGGTAACAGCAGAAAAGCCGCCGCCGCCGCCCCGATTGCAATACCGATCACCATATTTACAATTGTAATTATCGCAGAATTGTCTTTCAAATACTTTGGCTGTATAATCGTCTCATTCCCGCTCTGATAAGAAACAAGCTCGTCGTTTTTCTGCTTTTTGCCCGGATTCTGTTCCCGGAGCGCATGATTGACTTCTCTCATATATCGAAGCGTTACCGTATTGTTCGCATCAATCTTTGCCGCGTTCCGCAATGTTTTTTTTGCCAGATCAAACTTATTTTCCTGGATATACAACAGCGCAAGCAGCTGATGCCCCGCCACCAGTTTGGAATTTAAGGACAACACTTTTTTTAGCTGGATAATCGCTAAATCTCTGCTGTTCTGCCTGCAGTAAAGAAGCGCCTGATTATATTTTTTTATAGTCTGATTAATGGATTCGAGCCTGCCGGGATTGTTCTGTATTTCTTCCAGATAAGCGCTTGCACGGTTTTCTCTGGGCTGATAATTCTTGCTGATGACCCATTCCGTCAGCGCGGCGACTACTTCGCCCATTTCAAAATAGACAAGGCCTAACAGATTTCTGGCATCCGTATTCATCTTATAAAATCTCAGGCTTGTCTTTAAACTGTCAATCGCACCGGATAAGTCGCGAACCTCCGCCTTTTTCAGCCCCTCATTGTAATATGCGTTCGAAGCAAAAATAATCTTTTTATATAATTGTACGTCCGCTCCGCAGTTGGCACAAATCCCGCCTTCCTCTAACTGCTCTCCGCAATGAAAACATTTCATACAAGTCCTTCCCTTTTCCGTTACACCGTAATGGCGGCATAAATGAAAAATACATTCTCCTCCGCCTTTTATGCTTCCTGTTTTAACTCCCGAAGCATCTCCTGCATGACATCCGTCATATCAACATGCTGATGGTCATAGATGGCCTGTTCCGCCTCTTCTACCTCCAGGCTTGGCTTAAAATTTTTTAATTCTTCTTCAAAATTTATCATTAAGATATACTCCCTTATGCGTTTCTGCACATAAAACAGCGCCGCTACATTATGCTATTATAATATAGTGACGCTGCGGTTTCAACTGCTTTTTCCTGTTTTAGAAGCAAATCGCACGAATTTTCGTACGACAAAAATTTACATAATTTAATATCAATACCGGTTTGCTAAGAAGCGTTTTCTTCGCATTTTGCAAGCTCTTCCTTCAGCAAAGCGGAATCTCCGCCGTAGAGCTCGGTTAAAATATCGGTTAATCTCATCTTACGATACGTATCAAATCCGACTATCGGACGATACAGTGACTGGCCTTTCTGCTTTTCGGCCTCAGCCCATCCTTTCTTACACAATCTCCCCAAAAATGTCGATACGGTCTGCGGCGCCCATTCATGGCCAAACGCAGCGTTTACCTTTGTATGTATTTCTTTCATTGAAATACCTTCACTTGCTCTCCATATGATAAGCATTACCTGCTCTTCACTTCTGGACATCGTTTCCACTGTTACTCCCTCCCATCCTTTATTCTGTCTTTCCCCTTATACAAAGCACCTTACTTTGCTGTTCTGGTGCGTATCGAATCCTCTAACAAATAAAATTCCACATTGGCCGCAATGTTTTTCACAATCAGTCGCGAGCTGTCAATATTAATAAATACTCCCGGATAAACACGGTCGCTTACCGTTATTACCGCTCCCTTTGAACGGGCTACCAACTGCTCCAGCTTCTTAATCTCCGCCTCGTCTTCGGCAATTACCGCCATATCTCTGATTCGGATTCTAAGCAGAGCGACACGTCTCGGATCATTTGCATAACTGGTTCCGCGCTGCGTCTCTAACATTTTAAACTTGGCAAGTCCCTCTTCAATTTTTCCAAGCTCTTCTTTCGTCGCGGCTACCTTTTTCTGTAGCAGCGCAAGTCTCTGGCTGATACCCGTGCCTGCTCCGGCATAGATCACAGTCTTTGTCTCCGCGTCGTTGCCGATGCTATAGCTTTCCACGCCCTGAACGGCGCTTATCTCTCCGCCGATAATGCTTCCTCTGTTGCCCTTTACAACTACCTTTTCCTTGCTCTTGATCCGGCAGTTCATAAATACGTCCGCCTGAACGCTTCCGTCTGCTTCTATCGCCGTATTTTCAAAAAACTTTGCGAAAATATTGCCTCTTGTAATTACGGATGCCTTATTTCCGCCGAGCATTCCGCCTCTTAAAATAATATCCTTGCCCGCCTCTAAATTGCAGGCTTCCGCCGTACCGTCTATCGTAATCGTACCGCTCGCTTTAATCGAAATGCCGTTCTCCACATTCCCGTGAATCACTACGTCGCCGCGGAAATCAATGTTGCCGACTGACACGTCTGCGTCGCCGCTCACTTCGTAAATGGGCAGAATAACGACACGGTCGTTCTGAGACTCGATCTTTCCGTCAATTTCGGCGGTATAGATACAGTTATCCTCGCTGCGCTTAAAGCCCTTGCCCTTTAACATCGGCTGTTCTTTTCCGCGCTTGGCCATTACGGCCTTTCCGCGCACATCCATACCGTCGGTACCCTGAATCGGCGGATGATAAACGGCAATCACCTGTCCGGCCGTCACCTGCTCAATACTGTTGACAGACCAGTAGTCAGCCGAACCGTCGTCTCTGATCATCGGCTTGCTGTCCGTATGTCCCTGGAACATATATTCATAATAACCGTCTATTCCGTCGACCGGCTCCGTTCCTCTTGCAACAAGAACTTCCTGATTGTAGAGTTCTCTCTCAAGGATACCTGCGATGGCGTCATCAATCAGACCGTTGATGATTCCGCTCTGCGCTAAAATAACTTTTAATAATTGAATTGTATATTCTCCCGCTGCGTCCGGGGCCGGAAGGTATAAAAATGCTTCCATACCGTTCAGACTGACCCGAACACTGGTTTTGTTCATGTTATCAGAAGCTGGCATAGTATACACTCCTTGAATTCCATAGATTACGACACTATTATATAATATATCATACTAAGACTTTTGTACTTTTTCAAGTAAATATTTCATAAAATCGTAGAATTATAAAATATTCTTTCCTGACGGCTCCTCTTTTATGTAAAAAAGCGTCTCTTCGCGACGCTCGCATGCGTCTGGCGACGCTGTTTCCTATTAAGATTCGGGTGTCAAAAGGCAGGTTTTAAGCTGTTGTCTGGCAAAATGCACAAAATATCACTCGCTGTATGTTCCGGCAAACGGATTCTCTAAATGCTCTGACCATGTGATTTCTCTGCAATGCAACCGCCCGCCAATCGCCATCCCGGCTCATTGCGGGCTGTATGGTACATCCATGTACCATACTTGCAGGCAGTGAACAGAGCATTAAGAGAATCTCATTTTCCTGCACTAAACAGCTCCGTGATTTATTTTGTACAATTTGCCGGTTCAAATCGAAAAGACTGCCTTTTGACACCCGAATCCTATCAGGTAAAAAACGTCGCTTCGTGCGCCGCTTCCATCATACAGAAAAAGGCATCCGCCCAAAAGCGAATGCCTGAAATCCTAATAACTATATGTAACGTTTACTGACAATGTCGACCCGCCGTTATTTTCTACAAAAATATAATAATATCTGCCTGCATCCGATGTAAATGTATTCGCTGTATTACCGCCTGCACAAGAAGATGACATTTCCGTAGAGCCCCATTGAATCCCATACTTATAAGGAACAGTGTTCGGCTTACCCATACAAACTATAAAAATTTCCGTGCCTTCCGGCAGATAAATTTTGTTGGACAATGCTTTTGTTCCTGGTGCAACCTCCCACCCAAAGCTGTTTCCACCACGCGTCGTATTACTGTTACTGCCCATAAAGACCGCATTGTCCATCCAATTCGGATCCAATTCCGTCACCTGCACCTCCGAGGCTTCGCTTTCCGCGACCACGATTTCCTTCTGCGTCGCCTTATACAGCTCGTCGTTCCATTCGGCCAGTTTTACGGTCGCGGCATAAGCAGAAATTGTGCTGATGATCATCAGACTGAATACCACCGCATAGGCCGTCCATTTCGGAAACTGCTTTTTATTGTTATTTAAGGTATATTTCAACATGTAATCAATCCTCCTTTCCAATCCTGACTTGCTTTTAAAAAGCATATGAGAATCGAACATATCCCGTTCTTTTAGTTTGTCCTCGTCAAAAATATCAAAAAGAGTCTGATAATATTCTTTTCTGCTGACATTCTCCTTTTCCAGATAGGAAATTCCCACATTGTCGCAATTGATTTCACACCAGTTATCCGCCAGCATAGAAACCAGATAAACAAAGGGATTCAGGCTCTGGACAATCTCTAAGAGCGCCGTTAAGATTTTAATCACCAAATCCCTCTTTTTAAAATGAGCAAGTTCATGATAATAAATCGCTGTTATCTCATGCTTCTCATATCTTAAGTAAGGCAGAAGCACTTTTTTATGAATAATTCCTACCGCCATCGGACTGAAAATCATATCGCATCGCACAGCTTCGACTTTGCATTTCAGTTTCAATTTGTTTTTGATTCTCTCAAATTCGGCAAGTCTCATCGGATCGTCTTCACTGACTACTCCCGCTAAAATCTCATCCAGATTCTGCCGCTTTCTGATGTGCCTGACACAGTTAATCACTGCGCCCACAAAACAAGAGATTAAAAACAGCCTGACGGCCGGCAGCTCCGTATTGATGGCAATCACCCGTTCCCAAAGCAGATTGTCGGGCTGATGAATATATCCGTCCTTATGAAACAACTGTACTGCAATTCCCGTAAGCGGAAGATAAAACATAATAATCGTACATTTCAGACCCAGATAAATCACCCCAAGCCGCCTTTTTTCAAATAATTTACAGACGACTGCCCAAAGCCCCAGCATAAACGTACCTGTAATTGCCGAAGTCAAAAGATAGTAAATGAAAATGCTACTCAAGTTCATCAATTTTTTTCTTTATTCTCTCCTTTTCTTCTTTCGTAAGCTTAATACTGTCAAACATTCCGCAGACAAATGCGGCAACATTTCCGTGATCAAAGTATTCGATACTTTCCGCTACCGTACTCATTTTATAATCTGTCTTCGCTACCGCCGGCTGATAGTACGAATACCTTCCTCTGCGGTAAACGTTGAGATAGCCTTTTTTTGTCAGGCGCGACAGAAAAGTAGAAACAGTCTGCGGTTTCCACTCCTTATTAAATTCACGATTTACATTTTCCATTACGCGCTGCAAATCAAGGTCCTCTGTCGAGTCCCAGATTACTTTCATAACCATCTTTTCACATGTTGAAATTTCATTCGGATCCATTTTTATTCCTCCCACACTAAAAATTATGAATCATCGCGCGCTTTTTCATAATACACATCACCTGACGACGTGTCCCTACGTGTGTAAGTGAAGCATAACACCTGGGTTTATTATGTGCAATCTTATTCCGCGCCTATTACTATAATCTAACATTTTTACTGAATAATCAAGAACTTCTTTACAATTCTTCTTATTTCCCAATCATTTCGGGATCGCCAAGCGAATAATCCGCCCTTATTCTCGAAAAATTCCGGTTATAACAGGGGTCCCCCGCACGTAGAAATTTTTCCCAGCGATTCCGCATAAACTCGATTTCTCTGCCGAACCGTTCGATTTTCTCAGGCGAATCTTCCGCCCCCCTGGATTTGGATTCATAATGATACGCCTCAACCTGCGGCAGATATACGACCAGGTATCCCATCCGACGCACTTTTAAGCAGAAATCCACATCATTAAAAGCTACGGCAAGCTCTTCCTCAAAACCGCCCGCCGCTTCATAGACGCTTCGCTTTACCATCATAAGCGCCGCCGTCACAGCGCTGTAGTCCATCATAAGCGACGCCCGGTGCATATATCCGCTGCGCGTCCGTTTCATGCCCTGAAACAGATTCGCTCCGATACCCCTGAGACTTCCGCCGATGCCGACCGCAATTCCCGCATGCTGAATCGTATTATCCGGATAGTAAAGCTTCGCGCCCGCAATACCGACGTCGTCCCTTTCACAGACCGAAAGCATTTCGCCAAGCCAGTCCGGATTTATAAGCTCCACATCATTGTTTAACAGCACCAGATAACTCCCGGACGCATGACGGACGCCGAAATTATTGATTTTGGAATAGTTGAACGAATCGGGATAAACGACCACTTTGATGTGATCCGAAGCAATTTCTTTGTAGTAAGCAAATGTCTCTTCCTTCACGCTGTTGTTTTCTACAATAATTACTTCATAATTTGTATCATTTGATTTCTGAATCGCTTTTATACATTTTTTCAGCGTTTCCGCTTCATCCTTATTCGGAATAATAATCGATACCAGAGGCTTTTCCTTTAATTCGTAATGAACGCGATAAAAGCCGAAATACTGCATAGGCTCCACTTCGCCGCGAATGCCGCACCGTTTTAAGTGCGCTTCAAGCGCCCGTTTTCCGGCCAGAAGCGCGTAATCTTTACTGCCGCCTCCCCCTGCCGTAGAAAGCTCATGCACGCGCCAGTGGTACAGAATTTTGGGAATGTGTACGATTTGGGACGCTTCCTCTGCACATCTTAGAACAAAATCATAATCCTGCGCGCCCTCGTATTCTTTTCTTATGCCGCCTGTTTTCTCAATTAACGCCTTCGATACGACAAGGAAATGCGTAATATAATTATTGGCGCGAAGCAGATCAAGGTTAAAATCCGGCTTAAAATGAGGGTCCATATACCGGCTTTGCAACGCGTCTGTCTTGTCCTCGTCGGAATATAATAAATCCGGCAAAGCGCCGTTTTTCTGTCCCGCCATAATTGCCGCAGCCATCTCGTAGAGCGCGTCCGGCGTTATCACGTCGTCGTGATCCAAGAAACCGATATAGCTGCCGGAAGCCATTTCTATTGCGGCGTTGGTGTTTTCCGCAATACCGCCGTTAGTATCCAGATGCCGGTAGCGGATGCGTCCCGCGCCATTGCCCGCTTCCTTATCCTTTTTTTGATATTCCTCTATGACAGCGGCAATCGCTGTCCTCTCCTTTTCCATCGTCCCGTCCGCAAAACAGAGTTCGAAATTGTCATACGAAGATTGCAGCACGGAATCGATCAATTCGCGCAAAAAACGCTCCGGCGTCCGATACAGCGGTATTACAATACTGATTTTCGGCTTATTCTCCCATTTTTCGGCGCGGCGCTTCTGCTCTGCGAGCTCCGCCTCCGACGCCTTTCTTTTTTCATACCATTCGTCATAGGGAACGGCCTCCTGCTCTTTTTTTTCTTCCAGCCGGATTAAAAACTCTTTAAAACCGTAATGCTTTAAATAGCGGAGCCCTTTCCTGATATTTGCTGCGCTGATTTTCATATTTTTCTCCATTTCTGCGCTTTTTTGCGCATGACGAGTTTGTGGCAAGCCCGTTTCGGCTTTGCAGCGCGTGTCCGATTCAGGCTTTTCGAAGTGAAAAATCGGAGTCGGAAAGCGTCAGATTCGGATTATAGTAGGGATCGCCCTTTGACAGCTCCTTCTCCCATTTTTGCCTGAACAGTTCGATCTCTCCGTTAAACCGTTCGACTTTTTCCGGCGTATCCTCAAGTCCTCTTGATTTGGACTCATAATGATACAGCTTTGCATACGGATTATATACGATTAACTTTCCTGTCTTTCTTACTTTCATACAGTAATCAATATCGTTAAAGGCGACCCTTAAATCTTCCGATAAACCGCCCACCTCTTCAAACACAGTTCGTTTTGTCATCATGCAGGCTGCAGTTACCGCACTGTAGTCCTGCGCGCAGATAATTCTGCCGAAGTATCCGGTATCATAACCCGATTTTCCGATAAACGTATGCCCTGCTATCCCGCCGAAACCAAGTACGACTCCCGCATGCTGAATCGTGTCGTCTTCGTAGTACAGTCTTGCTCCGACCGCACCGACGTCGTCCCGCATACAATAACCCAAAAGCTCTCTGATACAGTCCGTTTCCTGCATTTCCGTATCGTTATTTAAAAGCAGAAAATAGTCGCCCGCCGCATGGGAAGCGCCGAAATTGTTGACGGCGGAAAAATTAAATGCACCCCGATACGTTACGAATTTTATCCGGTCGGAAGCGATCCTTTTATAATAATCAAATGTCGCCGCTTCCGTGCTGTTATTTTCTATGATAATCACTTCGTAATTCGGATAATCCGATTTCCGAATCGAAGCAAGGCATTTCTCAAGGTCGTCCGTATGATCTTTGTTCGGAATCAAAACGGAGACAAGCGGTTCCTTTCGCCACTCATATATCGTCCGGTACATTCCGTAAAATTCTCCGTGTTCCGCCCGCGCCGGAATGCCCAGTCTTTGATAGTGCGCTTCAATCGCGCGTCTGCCCGCCTCAAACGCATATCGTTTGCTGTCGGGATTGGCCGCCGTAGAATCAATATGACAGCGCCAATGATACAGAATCTTCGGAATATGAAAAATCTTTTCCGCCTGTTCGACGCAGCGCAAAATAAAATCGTAGTCCTGGGCTCCGTCGTACTCGCTGCGAAAGCCGCCTGCTTTCTGCAATATTTCTTTCCTGAATGCAAAAAGGTGACAGATATAATTCATACTGCACAATAAGTCAATATTAAAGTCCGACTTAAAGTGGGGGTCGAAGTATTTTTTCCCGTCCATGCTGACTTTGTCCTCATCCGTATAAACCACGTCTACAGACGGGTCTTTATTCCAGACCGCCGCCAGCTCGAAAAGCGCCTCCGGCGGCAGCAAATCGTCATGATCGGCAAGGACAATCACCTCTCCCGACGCCATCGAGAGCGCCTCGTTTGTATTCCCTGCAATCCCTTTATTTTCTTCAAGCGTCTTAAAGTGAATCCGTTCATCCTCTTTCGCATACTGTTTCAGTAATTCCGTCAGCGGAGAATCAATCCCGCTTCCGTCCGCAATCAAAAGCTCCCAGTTTTTCCACGTCTGATTTCGCACGGAATTTATCATTTGCCGCAGGTATTCCGGATTCGTCCGATATGCCGGAATCACAACCGAGAAGAAAATTTGATTCGGAAGCTGTTTCTCTCTCTGCTCCCGCAGCGTCTCCGGCGGGGTTTCGTGACGCTTCCGCCATTCTTCATACGGAAACGCCTCTTTTTTTCCGATTTTACGATATATTTTTTTGATTGTTTCACGCATTCCGTTTCTCGTGAGATATTTGCAGGTTTTATCAAACCATTTATGCGTCAAACCATCCGTTCCGTCTCCGGGATTGACGCGGTATACAGACCGCTTTTCTCCGTCCTCCATTTTCAGACACAGTCGCACGGCCTCTTTTTTTGCGTTTTCTCCGCTCAACGGCACGCTTATTTTAAAACCGGGCTTTTGTGTCTCGTCCAGTTCATAGAAGGCGCCGCACAAATCCCGCCTGTAATATCTGGTACATGCAAACGGAACGTCTCTTCCGTCCTTGTCTGCGACGGAGAGCGCCACTTCTTTTTCTCCTGCCGCCCATCCGGTCAGCTCCAGGTTTTTGTCCGTTATCTTCACGGATTCTATATAGTATTCGACTCTCTTTTTTAAGCGTTTCAGTTCTTTTGATGAAACGGAAAAAATTTTTTCCCCGGTAACGCAAAAAAGAGCCAGACGGCCGGAGGCTTTTCCCTGCTCCGGCAGCGTGACTGTCCCTGTCAGTTCTTCGTTGATTTCGTATGCGTTTGCAATATATTTCTGCCGTACGTCGGCTCCCTTTTTGGTAAATACCGTAAGTTTGGCCGCCTTTTTATTCTGATATGCCACAAGCTCACAGGCGCCTTTTCCGGCCGGGTGAAACCATCCCGTAAAAACCAGCCTGTCCGTTTCCTTTAAGTGAAACCTGATTCGTTCCACAATAAACCTGCGTACTGCCATATTTTTCCAATCCGTAAGGTATCGCGCGGTGTTTCCCCGCAATGCCTTCCTTTGTTTATTCGTCCTCAAATACCTCGTCGCCGCACGAATCGCCGATGCTGATTTCGATACACCTTAAATCGGCTCCCTCGGCCCTTAAGGAATGACCTTTTCCTGCCGCGATGCTGACCGACGAGCCAGCCAGAAGATCCACTTCGACGCCTTCCAGTATCAGTTTACCCATTCCCGACAAAACAGTCAAGGTCTCGGTATGTTTTAAGTGCCTGTGGTAAGGCATTTCTCTGCCGTCAAGTACTTTAATGCGGCGGATCACGCTTTTCACGCCGTCGTCCTCGTCGCTTCCGATGGTTTTGACTGTTCCGAACCGTCTTTCCTCGTATTTGGACTCGTCGGAAATATGGACGAGGCAGTCCTTAATATAGGAACTCTGATGCTTATCCGCAACCAGGATTCCGTCGTGCGACGCGGCGATTACCATATCTTTTGCACCCATTATTACCATCGGGATTCCGAGTACGTTGACCGCATGACTGTTTTCGCAGGTATCGTCCCAGGTCACGTCGCCGATGCTCTTTTCCCGCATTTCCTCGGTCAGGGTGTTCCAGGTTCCCAGGTCTTTCCAGACGCCGTCAAACTTTACGGCGGCCAGCTTATCCCAGTGCTCTAAGATTTCATAATCGAAGCTTTTTTTCGGCAGTTTTTCGTAATCGGCCGTCAGCGCGTCGTAATCGGCTGTTACGCCGTATTTTTTCAGCCATTCTACCGCCATGCCGAGTTTAAAACAGAACACGCCGCAGTTCCAGAGCGCGCCTTCTTTTACCAGTTCTTCCGCCGCCGCTTCATCCGGCTTCTCCCGGAATCCCTTTACGGCAAGCGGTTCCATGCCGCTCTGTTCCGGTACGATATAACCGTATTTGGTAGAGGGATAGGTCGGAGCGCCGCCCAAAAGGCCGATTGTATTGTCCGCGTTTTTTACATAGTCGCCCAGCCTTTTTATGCTGTCAAAAAATTCTACCGAAGTATAGGGATCAACCGGCAGGAATGCGGCTACGTCGTCTTCTTTTGCTCCTTTTTTGGAAAGCAGATACGCGCAGGACAGCATGACCGCCGGAAACGTATCTCTCCTCATCGGCTCGACCGCCACTTCCGCCGCGCCGCCGAGCTGGCTGTCTATCAGCTCTTCCTGCGCGCCGCTGGCGCACACAATGGTGTTTTTGGAAAGCCCCGCGTCTTTTAACTGCCCGAATACGCGCTGAAGCATGGAGCATTTCTCAGCGCCGGTTTCACCGTCATAATTCATCAGCTTAATATACTGCTTGGAATAAAGGTCATTCGACAGCGGCCAGAGCCGTTTCCCGGAACCGCCGGATAATAATACAATATACATTGTAATCCTTTCCGCCGCCCAAAGCGGCACAAATAATCATTTGTTTCGAAACGCAATCTCCTTTTGCCAATATCGAGAACGCCCATATGGCATTCCCGGTCATGAGCAGGCATCAGAGACGCCGCAGAAAATCTTTGCGAAGCATCCGATGGCGCGAGCGTTAGATTTTCTTCTCACATTTTTAGCGTTCCGCCCGCATCGGATTGTTTAAGAAATCTTCGTAGGTCAGACGGATTCCCTCTTCGAGTTCCGTCCGATAGCGCCATCCAAGTCTTTCGAGTTTGCTAACGTCTAATAACTTTCTCGGCGTTCCGTCCGGTTTGGAAGGATCCCATTTGATTTCACCCGTGTATCCGATTACCTTTGCGACAAGTTCGGTCAGTTCTTTAATCGTCAGTTCTTTTCCGGTTCCTACATTTACCGTCTCGTTTCCGCTATAGTGGTTCATCAGATAGACGCAGGCATCCGCCAGATCGTCCACATATAAAAATTCACGCAGAGGAGCTCCCGTACCCCAGCAGGTCACTTCGCCGGACCCGGCCTCTTTCGCCTCGTGAAACCGGCGGATCAATGCCGGAAGCACATGACTGTGTTCGGGATGATAATTATCATTCGGTCCGTATAAGTTTGTCGGCATCACGGAAATATAGTCCGTATGGTACTGCCGGTTTAAATATTCGCAGTATTTTAATCCGCTGATTTTCGCAAGCGCATACGCTTCGTTTGTTTTCTCCAGTTCGCTTGTTAAAAGACAGCTTTCCTTCATCGGCTGCGGCGCCATGCGCGGATATATACAGGAAGAACCTAAAAACAACAGTTTTTTGCAGTTGTTTTTCCATGCCTCGTGAATGACGTTCATCTCCAAAACCATATTGTCATACATAAAATCCGCAAGCGCTCCGCTGTTCGCCATAATTCCGCCGACCTTAGCCGCCGCTAAAAATACATAGTCCGGCTTTTCCTGTGCAAAAAAGTCTTCGACCTCCGTCTGCCTGCAGAGATTCAGCTCTTTATGCGTTTTTGTAATAATATTGTGAAAACCTTCTTTTTCCAACGCACGGATGATTGCGGAGCCGACCATTCCGCGATGTCCCGCGACATAAATTTTTGCGTCTTTTTCCATGTCTGTCCCCATTTCCGCGTTATACGCTTTCTTTCCGAATATATTCGATATCATGGCGCACCATAATTTTCACCAGTTCCTCAAATGAGGTTTTCGTCGGATTCCATCCAAGCTCTGTTCTTGCTTTGGTCGGATCGCCCCAAAGATTTACTACGTCTGTAGGTCTATAAAACTCCGGCGATACTTCGATCAATACTTTTCCGGTTCCCTTATCGATTCCGACCTCAGCCATTCCCTCTCCCTTAAATTCCAGCTCGATTCCGGCCTCACGGAAGGCAAGTTCGCAGAATTCGCGTACCGAGTGCTGTTCTCCGGTTGCAATGACATAATCCTCTGGCTTGTCATTTTGCAAAATCAGCCACATGCATTCGACATAGTCTTTCGCATAGCCCCAATCGCGCAGGGAAGAAAGGTTTCCGAGATAGAGTTTTTCCTGCTTTCCCGCCGCAATACGCGCAGCCGCAAGCGATATTTTTCTCGTAACAAATGTTTCTCCGCGCCGTTCCGATTCATGATTAAACAAAATGCCGGAACAGCAGAACATCCCGTAGGCCTCCCGGTACTCTTTTACAATCCAGAACCCGTACTGTTTTGCCACCGCATACGGACTGTACGGGTGAAACGGCGTGGTCTCGCGCTGCGGCACTTCTTCTACCTTGCCGAAGAGTTCGGAGGTCGAAGCCTGATAAATGCGGCAGGTTTTTTCCAGACCGCAACAGCGCACCGCCTCTAATACACGGAGCACTCCGGTCGCAACGACGTCCGCCGTATATTCCGGCACATCGAAGCTGACCTGCACATGCGACTGTGCCGCAAGATTATAGATTTCATCCGGTTTTACATCTGCAACGATTTTAACAATGCTTAAGGAGTCCGCAAGATCTCCGTAGTGAAGGTGAAACCGCGGGTCCCCCTTTAAATGCTCGATTCTTTCATTCTGTTCGACTGAAGAACGGCGCACCATTCCGTGTACATCATAGCCTTTTTCCAAAAGCAGCTCGGCCAGATAGCTTCCGTCCTGTCCCGTAATGCCTGTAATTAATGCTGTCTTACTCAATTCTTTTCTCCTTTTTTTCGTATTTATAATTATTTTGCGTCATGATCCATTTACACTGTTAGATAGAATAATTCTATTTTTCTCTCAATTCAATTGAATATCTTGCCTAAAAATAGTATTATATTGCTATCCGCAGGAACATGCGCATACAAAATGATCTTTTGATAAAGATAGAATATAGAAAAGAGCGGGGTTTCATACATGGAAAAGTCCTTTTTTGAAAAATATCGCACCTCAGAAGTTACCAATACCCGCCGCGTGATCTGCACGCCGCCGCCGTTTACGCGTACACATTTTTTTTATGTGCAGGAGGCAGGGTATTTAAAAAGTTTAAAACCGCATTTAAGCCGCAGAAACAGGCTGGCTTCTTATCTGTTTCTAATCGTTCTCTCCGGCTCCGGAACCGTTTCCTACCATATGGGACACAGCGCGCACAAAGCGCCCGCTACGGTTTCCGCCATAGCGGGCGACTGCTTTTTTTTAGACTGTCTGAATGAATATACGCATATCAGCAGCGAAGAGGACCCCTGGGAACTTCTGTGGATTCATTTTCACGGTCCGCAGGCTGCCGCTTATTATGACTATTTTTCCGCACACTGCGAATGGCATTTTCATCCGCTCCGTTTGAAAGAACTGATTTCTTCCGTCTGGCAGATTTTAGAGTTTCACGAAAACAGAACGGAAGATACCGACTTACTTGCGGCAAATCAGATTACGAATATTCTGACGCTTATTTCGGCAAGATCGGAAAGCAAAGACGCCGTTCCTTCTGCGCTTCATGCAAAGCTTTCGGATATTACGTCTTATCTTGACAGCCATTATACCGAAGAACTGTCGCTTGATTTTCTGTCGGAGCATTTTTTTATCAGCAAATACTATCTGAGCCGGGAATTTAAAAAAGAATTCGGAACGACGATTATTCAGTACCTTCTTACAAAAAAAATCACCCATGCCAAAGAGCTGCTGCGTTACAGCGATTCTTCCATAGAAGACATCGCCGCGCTCTGTGGCATCGGTGATCCAAGTTACTTTAATAAGGTATTTCGAAAACTGGAGGGCTGTACGGCGTCCGAGTATCGAAGACGCTGGTAGCGCGCCGCCGCACGGCGCGCACAAAAAATGCCCGGAAGGGCATTTTTCCCTTGATATTATTTACTCTGCTGCAGTTGCTTCTTTAACGCTGGTAGCGCGCCGCCGCACGGCGCGCACAAAAAATGCCCGGAAGGGCATTTTTCCCTTGTATTTATATACTCTGCTGCTTCCGTTTCCTTTTGCACGGCGCGCACAAAAAATGCCCGGAAGGGCATTTTTCCCCTAGTTTAATGTCAGTTCCGACCATTTATCGGACGGTACGAGCCCGATGTAGGTCTTACCGGTATTCAGTTCGATTTCATTTCCATCTGCGTCATAAAAATGAGTAATTTCATTCATAGAGGACTTTTTCCAACTGATTTCAACCGCATTTCCGCCTGTTATGTAGTATCCCTTACCGGAACCGATACAGTTATAAATCATATATCCGTTCTCGTCGTATACCTCATAATCGCAGCTCTGTAAGATTACGTTCGTAAAGCTAAGCTGCTCATTGTTATTGGCCGGATCTAAATGCGGCGCGCCGTATTCCGAGTAGTAATACAGCCCATCCTCTTTTTTGTAGTCCAGTTTTGAGCTGTTGTGCGGAAACGGCAGCGCAATCGCTTCCGCCTTCTCGGAGCCGGAAACTTTGGATAAATCTACGGCGTTGTCCGCCTTTGCAAATTTAAAATGCTCTCCCTGGTAATATTGATTATATGTCTTGGAAACATTGGAGCCGTCAAATTTGGAATCCATGTCCCCCGGTGCAATATATTCCGTGAACTCATATGACTTTCCGTTCGGTATTCGCGAAAAACCGCCGCTGAAGTTGTCCGAGCACGGCTCCGCCAGATACTGATCCACATAGCAGCCCGGACCGCCGTCATGCACAAGGATAGCGTTCCATTCCGCAGCAAGAATTACATTCGTAGATCTCGTGCTTCGAATGCTTCCGAACTGGGTAATTGCGTCATAGTCCTTTACTAACGCCATCAGCCTGGTAATCCTTCCGTTCTCAAGACTGTTCATCATCTCATATACCACATCCGCCTGTGTCAGTCCGTAATGAGGCAGCGCAATCGATTCGTTATCTACCATGACCGCAATCGGTCTCTGATCCTTTAATTCCTCGTCTATCAATTCATTTGTCAGCTCACTGCGGTAAACACCTTCCGGAAGCGATTCCGGCTCCTCGCTTTCTTCACCTTCCGTTTCGCTGCCGTCCTCTATTTCCGTCAAATCGGCAACGATATCCGCATCGTTATTAGATGTCTCTTTCTCGTCGCCACCGCACGCCGCTAAAGAAATGGATGTCACAAGTACTGCCATTAATAAAATTATTCTCTTTTTCACCTGTCGGTACCTCTCCTTTATATTTTCTTCTTTGCTTTGCCACGTACTATCATACTATACTTAAAAAAAGAAAAAAAGTAATTTTTTCTTAAGAATGAGACAGCCACAGCAGACAATACGAATTGTCCTCATATATCACGGGATTCTGCTCTCTGGAAATGTTCTCCATCTCCAAAATCCGTTCGCTTTTATCCGGATTCGTCTTGTCAATTACCAGTACCTTTACTGCTTCATCCGGTAAATCGAGGAAATAAGAATCCATTTCTTCCGGACTTTCAATCCGATATACCTGCTTTTTGGAAACTGCAAGCGAATGCGGCGGATTGATCGGAATTTCGTACGTATAGGAAAAACAGACGTTTTCATATTCCATCGTTTCGCTTAAAATTTCCTCCAGCGGGTAATGTCTTTCCGCATAACGATAATTGACGTAATAGTCCGCGGACAACGGAATCCCCGTTATCACAGCCATTACGGCAAAAATCAGGATATAGCTTACAGCCGCATGTGAAACCTTTTTCCCAAAAAGAGAAAACGTCCGCTCTTTGCGCAGATCCGCAATCAAAACCGCCAAAACCGGAACCGCCATCATAACCGGCCATCCCATTTTCAGCATAGAAAATTCATGAATCGCCGAGTGATTCTTTAAAAAGAAAATCTGAATCAGCGGCGCGGCAAAACCAAGCACCAGAATCGAATCGCGGCTGCGGGTAAAAAGCTGTTTGAACTTTTTCTTCTTTATCAGATGGCAAATAACCAGTATAGCGGTTCCGCCGCAGACCAAAAGGAGCGCAGCCAGCTTCACCTTTGAAGCGTCGGCAAAAGCGCCGTAAAAATTAATTAAAATTTTTACAAAGACATTTCCTTCTTCAAGTCCCCCCGTACGGAAGAAAAACTTGCCGAGCAGTTCCTCCTGCCAGTTTGCGGTATAGATAAGCTGCCAGAAAAACGTCCCGACCGCAAGCAGAACAGGACAGATATACAAAAGCATTTCTCTCAGGTTTTTCAAAATAGACTTCTTTACAAGAAGATTGCGAAGAAACCGCAGTACAAAAGCTACAAATACCAGAATCCAAAAATAATAATCCGTCATAACGCCCATGTAAATTACAAAACATTTTAGTACATTAGCGCAGATTTTTCCCGCTTTCGGTATCGAGCCCACATATGCATGTTCGTGCCTGGTGTGCATATGGCTGATGTATTCCAGCAAAAGAAACAGCATCACCCACAGAATCACAAACTGATCCGCATAAAATACATTACACAGGTAATAGACGTTCTCCGGTAATAACATCCAGGCGATAGCCAGCGTAATCGGAATCAGAATTTGAAACACTTTTCCGAACCGCCTCTGCCCTCGTATAAACAGATATACAAAAGCCGCAAACGCAAGCGTCTCAATGCAAAAGCATACCATCTGAAAATGCTTTAAAAAAGAGATATCAATCTGGCTTTTGCCCATAAGCTTTGCAGCGGCATAAACAGAAAACACGGTTCCCGTCGGATAACTCAAATAGGGCGTCCGTTCGCTGACACCCGAAAACTCAATGGAATCAAACGACTCGTAACAGGTAAAACGATTTGTCGCAGCCCCTTCTCTCAGCCACTCATTTACGAACTTTAAGGTAGAGCCGGAAAGCCAGCTATGCTCTCCGCCAAGATTATCGTAAGGAACCGGATAAAAAAAGTGAAAGACAAGGAGAAAGGACAATAATACGGCGATCAGTACAACCGCAAGCCCCACCCCGCCCGATTTCTTATGATTCCTGTCTTCTTTTAAACTTACATCCATTGCAAACGTTTCCTCATTTCCGCCCGGACCCAAGCCCGGAACTGCTTAATTTTTCTTCCTGCGATAAATGACAAGCTTACGGATAAAGAAATTCCAGAAAAAGACAATACAAGTTGCCAGCATTTTTGAAATCATCTCCGGAATCGCAAGCCGATCCACAAACAGATACATCAGCGCAAGATTGAATAAAAGACCGACCACACTCGCCAGATAAATAGAGAGCAGTTCCTTAAGCAGCGGCACATCCGTATCCTTAAACGTCAAAAGCCGCCCCAGCGCCCAATTGGCAAACGTGGACAGGATAAACGCAATCGCCGTCGCAGGCGCATAATGCAGCGCAATTGTATTCGTAAGCAGCGCAAACACTACCCATTCTACAATCGTAGCGCCCAATCCCACAAAGAAATATGAAATTAACTGTCCCAGTCCCTTATTGTGCAGTATTTTCATAAAAAAGTTTTTCATTTCGATTTTTCCTCGTGGTATTCCTGTTCCGTATTGACATTCCAGATTGCCGTTTTATCTTTAAAATTGCCGGATAAAATATTCCGCACCGTTTCAAACGAAGTCGCCATGGAATGATCCATATTGTTATAGCGATGCTGTCCGTTTCTTCCGACGCAATAGAGATTGTCAAACTGATTCAGCCAGGCGATTAACGTATCCATTCTATCGTAGGTATCAAAATACGCGGGATACGCTTTTTTTACGCGCTCTCTGTGCGCGTCGAGCACTTCGTCCCTGCTGTTGATAATGCCCATTTTGATAAGCTCTCTCGAAGCAAGCTCAATCCATTTTTCTTCTTTTAACTTCCAATATTTATCGCCTTCGGAACAAAAATATTCCAAGCCGATCCAAACCGTATCCTCCGGCTTTTCCACCATATAAGGCGACCAGTTGTTAAAGACCTGAATTCGTCCGAGTTTTACGCCGGTATCCTGTACGTATATCCAGCAGTCCGGTACGATGTGATTCAGTGTCTTAAGCTTTGTCTGATTTTTCAGGTTCAGCTTCTTTAAAAGCAGACCGACCGTTACAAAATCACGATACGGCAGACCGGCCGCAATTTCGGCTATCTCTGCCGGCACATCGTTCATACCTGCGACAAGATCCTTCACCGGCATCGACGAAATCACAATATCCGCCTCGTATACTGCTTTCGCTCCGTTTTCTTCGCAGATAACTTTCCGAACTTTTCCGTCCTCCGTAACGAGTCCCGTTACCTTAGAACCCTTTTTGATTTTACCGCCCATCTTTTCAAAATCGGCCGCCGCCGTCTCCCAGAGCTGCCCGGGACCGTATTTGGGATAATAAAATTCCTCAATCAAAGACGTTTCCACTTTTTTCTGATCGGTCTTTTTCTTTGGAAGCAGCTTAGAAAACATATCCTTGATAATCGCAAGCACGGAAAGCCCTTTTGTTCTCTGCGCGCCCCAATCCGCCGCAATTTCGCGCGGATGCCTGCCCCACAGTTTTTCGGTATAACCTTCAAAAAACATAGAATAAAGCTTCCGGCCGAAACGGTTGACATAAAAGTTTTCCAGCGAATCCTCCGGCAGCTTGTGAAGTACGGAGCGCAGATAACTGAAACCTACCTTAATTGTCGTGAGAAAGCCCATGTCTTTCAATGTCTTTACATTCAGGCTGATCGGATAATCAAAGAACTTCTTTTGGTAGTAAATTCTTGATACGCGGTTCCTCGTCAGCATCACGCGGTCTTCTTTTTCCGGGTCCGGACCGCCCTTTGCAAGCGGAACCTTTCTGCCGAGCTTTCTGTCGTCGTAGGAAGCCTTTCCCTGACGCGGCATCAGCTCGTCCCACCACTTCATCACTTCGTCGTCTTTGGAAAAGAAGCGATGTCCGCCGATATCCATCCGGTTCCCGTGATAACGAACCGTCCGCGAAATTCCGCCGACTTCCCCCGTCTCTTCTAAAATCGTAACCTCATAATCGTTCGATTGTTTCAGCAGCTCAAAACCCGCGGTGATTCCGGCGGGACCCGCTCCTATAATGATTACCTTCTTCAAATACGTTTCCTCCTGACTTTCTCATTTTCTGCTTTTCAGCAAATGGTAGACTGCACGTTTCCATAAAAGCGCTCCCATGTCCGCGCCGAGGAATTTTTTTAACGCAGACGGATGAAACGCCGCCTGCTTCAAATGCTTATAATAAAAATCTTTCTCCACAATATCCTTATGCGCCGGAATCGCCGCTTCATTGACTGCCTTGCGGTACTGATAATCCATCATTTTCATAAACACAATATAGTAATATTTTTGAACGGCAGCCGTCTTATTTCCCGACGCGCCGTTTCCTTCTATATTCTCATAAATATGTTCCAATGCATACGTAAAATCGTTCAGACAAATCGAGCCGCTTCGCTCAAATTCAGACGCGCTCGTACTGTACTGATACCAGAGATAGAGCACCTCGTCCGTCGCTGCGGTTCTTCTCGCATAACACGCGTAATTAATGAGAAACCCCAGGTCTTCGCCGATGCGAAGTCTTTCTTCAAATGTGATATGATATGTTTGAATGAGTTCTGTCCGAAACATTTTATTCCAGACCAAAAATCCCGTTTTTACTTCCAATATTACGTCAAGAATATAGGATAGCGTTGCAGAGTCGTCCGGCGTCCGATAATCGCCGCTCACCAGCCTGTGATCTTTTTTTAGCTCGCCGTTTTCCCGCACCTTCGTATAATTGCAGGACGCAAGATCGACGTCCTCCTGCTGCATCATACGATATAGCGTTTCGAGCATATCCGGCTTATATTCGTCGTCCTGATCGATAAAACAGCAGTATTCGCCCGAGCAGAGTTCCAGTCCCCTGTTCCTGGCTGCAGAAACCCAGCGCCGCTCCTGCCTGCCTACGACTACCCTCTCATCCTTCCCGGCATATTCCGCGCAGATTTCGGGCGAACGGTCGGAGGACATATTATCTACAAGGATTAGTTCTATATTGCGGTACGTCTGGTTCAACACCGATTCAATGCACCGCGCCAGATGTTTTTCCCCGTTATAAACCGGAACAATCACACTTACACAGTCTTTTTTCATCCTAACCCTCCATGTCAGAGCAGCTTGCTGCGATGACAGTGCGATGAGAAATTCGCGCAGGCGATTTCTCATCTGCAATCATGGCATATTTGAGTCTCTGACTCAAATTGCCGATTGAAAAATAAGCTATCAAGCTTATTTTTCAATCTATTTTCTTCCCATGATTTTTTTGATTCTGTTTTTAACCGGGCGGAACATGCGAAACTCTCTCCGCAGACACTTTGTATAAGCCGCTTCGTCCATCGTAAGAAACTTTTTTAAATCCGTCTGCAGATAGCCTTTCGGCTGTTCCGTATCGTGTTCCCAGTCAATCAGCCCCACAATTTCTTTCAGCTCTTTAAAACATTTTTCCCGCTCTTCTTTTGTATAGGCAAGCCAGTCCTCCGTAATAACCATGCAAAAGGCTCCAAGCTCCTTGCCGTATGCTTCTTTTAAACGTTTGTGCTCCGAAACATAGGAAAGCACCCATTTTCTCCAGCGAAATTCGTCGTAATAATGCAAAAAATTCCGCGTTTTGCTCTGTACCGCGGAGGCTTCCTTCGAATTGGACGGTCTGATCATATATTCATAAGTAACATCGTCGATATAGACAATTTTTCGGGCATAATTCATTACCTGCGCCATAAAACACATATCGTCTCCCAGACGGAACTCGCCGAGACGAATCTGATGTTCTCTTAACATTTTTGTTTTATAAACAGCCCCCTGAAATCCGATCAGCTTTGTCATAAACGCATCCGACTCCGAGCGGTGAAACAGCCGCACATCTCCGGTGTCCGAAAACGTCCGGCGCACAGTCCCGCGCACCACATCTGCATCCGTTTCTGCCGCGCGCTCCATCATCAGCCGGTATCCGTCCGGCGGAACCATATCGTCATTGTCGCAGACGGCCACATAATCGCCTTTTGCAATACGGATTCCCAGGTTCTTCGCAGAATGTCCGCCTCCGTTTTCCTTGTGAACCACACGAATCCGATCGTCCATTTTCGCATATTCGTCGCAGAGCGCCGGACAATTGTCCGGAGAACCGTCGTCGATTAACAAAATTTCCAGATTTTTATATTCAGACGCAAACAGACTGTCGAGACACCGCTTAAAAAACTCTTCTGTTCGGTAAACGGCTACAATCACCGTCAGCAACAATTCGTCCGCACTTTTTCTGTCACCCATTTTCTCCTCCGTTTCGAATGCCGTTTACCATCATACGAATCCCTTCCTCCAGACAGATCTGCGGCTCCCAGCCAAACTCCGCTTTCATTCTGGAATTATCAAGCACATTGTATTCCACATCGCATTTCCGATCGGGAACAAAGATAAGCCTGGGATATTCGCACCCAAGTTCTTTCACAATCAAATCAATAATCTCTAAAATGCTGTGCCCTTTTCCGAAACCGATATTATAGATTCCGCCGCTGCCACCGTTCTCCGCTGCTTTAAGCACACCTGAAATTGCGTCCTCGACATGAATGTAGTCGCGCACGTTCCGTCCGTTTCCAAACACCGTTACCGGCTCTCCCCGCATGATGCAGTCCATCACAATCGGAATCAGCCCCTGCTTCTGGTTCTTCCTCGCCTTTGTTCCATAGGGATTGGAAAGCCTTAAAATCCGATAATCAAGTCCGTACATATGGTGATAAAGGAAAAGATACCGCTCTATCAGCTCCTTGCTGATTCCATAATTGCAAATCGGCGCCGGAAGCAGTTCCTCCGATAACGGCACACTGCCCTTATTTCCGTATACGGTTCCTCCCGATGAAAGAAAAATAAGCCTGACGCCGGGATGAAGCTTTACTTCTTCCAGCAGCGCAAGCGTTGGTCTGACGTTTTCCTCAAGCTCCCTAAAGGCGTCTTTTGTCCCGTCCGCCGGAGTAATCGTACTAATCAGATGATAAACATAATCATAGCCTGCTATTTCACCTGCAAAACTGTTTTTATTTATAAAGTCGATTTCCTGAAACGACACGTTTTCGTATTTGTCAAAGGAGGGATTTCGGTTGACGTCCGCAACGACAATCTGATTAGAATCCTGCTTTGCCAGACGTGCAATCAGTCTGCTCCCTAAGAACCCGCTTCCTCCGAATACAAGATATTTCGCCATATTTTCCTGATTTCTGCGCGCTGCGGCGCGCACCTGGTGCAGTGACCGCATGTAACAACAATGAGTCGCGTATACAGGCGGTCACTACACGAATGTTCTGACAGCCGGATACGCTGATTTATCCGGCGCTTTTGTCCGAGGCCGATTCGGGCAAAAATCACATCATACGCCCGTTTGCACTACAAATAAAAATAACATATTTCGCGCGTTTTTGCAATAAAACGCTTATTTCCCGAATATTTTCCGTAAAAAAGGAATCTTTAATATAACAAATGTAAGAAGCGTCGCATAAGCAAGCTTCATCAGATATACGACAATTACAGACGGTGTATCTATTATTCCCACTGAGTTTAAATAAGTATACATTTCCGGCCAGGGAAACAGGGAAAGCTCCAGTACATGCAGGCACAGAATAATCATGGAATTTCGGCCGTAAAAACTTAAAACTTTATTTAACAAAGGAATCTTTTCGTCAATTCCTCTGGATACCCATATTACGGAATAGCAAATGAGAACCGCTCCGATTACACTTAAAAGTCCCCCCTCCAATTCGCAGTTCACGTTATAAATCCTGATATTGAAGATCGCTTCAAAAACAAGCATACCGGCGGACAACAGAAACAGTCCGGGATGAAACGGCTTGTCCATAAATTTTTCCTTTTTGCACAGATAGCCGACGTATACAAAAATCGACGATAGCGCTCCTGCCTGAACAGAAAACGGCAGCCAAAAATACTGCGCCGTCGCATAACCCATATACGCAATCGCAGCAATGATAATTCCGCCGTATTTTTTTTCCGCAAAATATTTGACAATCAACAGCGCCCAGCCGACTCCCAGAAAGAACCAGATTGCTCCGATTTGTTTGATGAAAAAGGGTTCATAATAACTGACTCCCGCGCCGTAGCCCGCTGCGAGGGCCCATTTTAAAATTTCTTTTGGAATGACGCGGAAATTGCCCCCGAACAAATGGATCAGCGCCGTAACCGCCATCAGGCAGACGCTTGCAAAAATATAAGGCGGTGCAAGCTGCTTTATTTTTTCTCTCCGATACGTCTTAAAATCCTTTTTCTCCGAGAGAAAATAACCGCTGATTAAAAAGAAAAGCGTCATCGCAAAGGTATGAATAATCCTGTTATTTGTCTCTCTTCCCATATGCGCGGCAATCACACATAAAATACCGATTCCCTTCGCAACGTCAAAATAGCCGATCCGTTTTCCTAAAATATCCACTTTGCACTCCTTTCGCAAGCAGGGCCGAAAGCCCTTTATAAACCGCCGTTAAAAGCGCCGCCGACGCCGTTGACAATACCAGAAGCCAGATATAAATCAGAACCGAATATTTCGGCAGCATCACAAGCTCCTGAAAATAGTAATATGCAAAAAACGTGTGCGTCAGCCATATGTATGTAGAATAACCGCCCATAAATTCCAAAAACCGCCGCAGAATACGAATTTCCCCGCATTCGTGACACAGGGTAACAACGCAAAAAACCAAAACCGGAGTAAAAACAATATCGGGCAGCGTTCCGCCCGCATCCCGCACCTTATACATACGTCCCGCCAGTACAAACAGCAGTCCTAAAAGCGAAGCGCCGATTTTAAACCATTTCTTATCCAGCACTTTCGCCGCAAATCCGAACAGGTCGTAGCGTGCAATCAGATACCCTTCCGCAAAAACCAGATAGAGATAATGCCGCTGCAAAAACATGTAAAGCGAAATCCGCACCGGTAAAAGCTGCGGAAATACGTACAGCGAACCAATCACACAGAGGAAAGCGGCCCCCGTCAGAATGCAAAGCGCTTTCTTTCCTGAAAACAGCCGTGCAAAGAAACTAACCAGAAAGTCAAACACCGGAAAAAGCAGCAGCAGCTTTACATATTGTTCCACATACCACCATTCCATATTATACAATTCAAGCTCTCCTAAAAAGCTGCGGATAAACTCTGTAATATGAAATTCATATCCGAACCACAAAAAGCCCATCGGCACAAAAATAAAAAATACAAGCCAGTACTTTTTGTAAAAACCAAACAGGCTTTTTACTACTTTTTTATAATCTTCCCGGAGCAAATCCGGCAGACGGCCGCCGTGCAGCGGACTGCAGCTTACGTACATCCCGTAACCGCTGACAAATGCGTAAATCGGAACGCAGATTTTTGCAAAATTTGCAAGAACCGCTTCATGCGCCGTCTGTCCCCAATACAACACGGAAACATAATCGTAATTTAATCTGTCAGGCAGATAAAACATATGATGGAACACCATCAGCAGAACAGCCGTTCCATACAGCGCCATCGTATCCTTTTTCGTAATGTATGACCGCACCTTCATCTCCTATTCTTCCAAATGTGTTTCCGTAATCTTACCGTTTTCTACACGATAAATAATATCGCACTCCTTAATCGTCGTTAATCTGTGGGCAATGATAATCATTGTCTTTTTTCCGTGCAGGCTGTTGACCGACTCCATAATCGCAGCCTCCGTTTCGTTATCAAGCGCCGACGTCGCCTCGTCAAAAATCAAAAGTTCCGGGTCGGTGTAAAGCGCGCGGGCAATTCCGATTCTCTGACGCTGTCCGCCGGATAAACGGATTCCCCTTTCTCCGATTGTCGTATTGATTCCGTCCGGCAGCCCTTCCACAAATTCTTTGAGCTGCGCCTCTTCCAAAGCTTTCCAGACACGTTCGTCGTCTACTTCGCTTTTATGGAAACCAAACGCCACATTTGCCCGTATCGTGTCATCCAGCATATAAATCATTTGCGGAATATAGCTCAAATGAGAAAGCCACCCCGCATAGTCTTCGTGAATATCCGTTCCGTCCGATAAAATGCGTCCCGCCTGCGGTTTTAACAGACCAAGCAGAATATCGACCGCAGTAGTTTTTCCGGCGCCGGACGTTCCGACGATTCCGACCGACTTTCCGACCGGAATCCGCATACCGGCGCAATCAAGCACCTGCGCTTCCGTATTCGGATAGGAAAAGGAAATATCCGAAAGCGCGCATTCTTTTTCAAGCGTCACCGTTTTCGCTCCCTGCTGCTTTTTCTTTTCCTCCATAGCCAGGCGGTCCTCTTTCTCATAGACGTCGGCTGTTTTTATATTTTCAATTGTTTTATCCAGCATCGGCTCCTGATAGGCAACCGCGTTCATTGCCGAACTCATCCGGTTCGCGCTGGGAAGCAGGCGGACCGCGGCGAATGCAAACGCCGAAATCTGCGGCAGCATATCGGTAATATCACTTCCGTTTACAATCATAAAGCCCATATATCCCAGCATCCCGCATACTACAACTGCCTCAATTACCAGACGCGGCGCGTTTCCCAGCACAATCGACTTTTTCTCCTCCATCACCGCGTTTTCCGCATATTTCGTATATTCGTCAATAAAGAATTCCTCTTTATTCGCCACCTTCATTTCTTTTACGCCTGCAACCGACTGCAGCAGCCACTGATTCGCCTTTGAATTGTTCCTCTGAAATTCTACGCCGGCCACGCGAAGTACCGGCTTAATAATTTTATAAATAATCAGCATGACGGCGAGAAGCAGTACCGCTACCATCCCGGCCATAACCGGATCGATTACAATAATTGTGATAATCAGAGCCGCGGCGACAACCGCCTCCGTAAAAAAGCTCATGATCACCGTCAGAAGCGAAAAGGTGCTTGAAGTATCCCCCCGGATTACTCTCATAATTTCGCCGGAATTAATATTCAGAAAAAATTCGTACGGTCTGTGCAGATAAACGTCCATCAGGCGATACTGAATCGTCACTCTTGTATTACAGATAAATCTCGTCTGCACATAGTACTCAAAATACAAAAAGGCGTCCTTTGCAATATAGAGTACAATCAATACGCCGATTACAAGAAGAATAAACGTATTCGGCGAAGTAATCCCCAGCATACTGCATATATCTCCGATAGTGGTTCCCGGATCAAACGCATCCTTCTGCATCAGCGCCGTAAGCAGCGGCGCGATCATCGATACGCTCAAGGTCTCTAAAATTGCACCGATCAGCATCAGAAATACAATCACATAGACTTTTTTCTTCTGCTGCTTATTTAATAAAATTCCAAACTTTTTTATGATTCTAAGCATTTGTTTTCCTCACTTTATCTGGTACGGCCGCCGTTTCCCCGAAGCTTCCGGGGCAGTTTCATAATGGAGTTCCCGATTCGGTAATCCTTCGAGGAAAACGCGCTCTCCAAAACTTTAAAGTAAATTTTATTTTTATGAGACAGCATATCCCGTTTCAGCTCTTCATAAAACGGCGTCCGGGAAGCATAATCCCACCAACGTTTCAAAAATCGGATGTAAAGCGCGTCAATAATCATTCCGTTCTGCGCGAACACCGGAAGCATTCCTCTCTGCTCCATCGTCGTAAACTCTTCATCGGATATCTCCGCTTCCCACGGGCGGATACCCGGTCCTGTAAAATGCATTACTACAACCTCTTCCGGGCTGTAAGAAGGATATGCTTTTCTTAATTTCTCTTTAAACTTTCTGTAAAACGGGCAGGTAAAGTTAAATTTCTGTTTTGATACATATTCCGTTCCTTCCCTGCCGAATAATTCGTTTAACAGCCCCTGATCCATATAATAATCGGTCATCGTCTCCGCAAGCTTTTTATATGTTTCAAACGTAATATCGTTACGCATTTTTTCCATATTAAACAATATCATACCTGCGTTAAATTCGCCGCCCTGTTCGCATTCCGTTGAAAACCCGCATGCCGCGATGTAGTGATCGTGAAAGTCGGTATGATACAACTCAAAAAGGTCGCCGCAGACAATCATATCGCTGTCCAGATAAAGCGCCCGCTCCGTTTCCTTCGGCAGCAAGTCCTGTATCTCCAGACGGAAATAGGTCTCAATTGAAATCCGGTCCGTCGTACAGGGAAGTTCTCTGTATTTTTCCTCGTTTACATAGACAAATTCAATTTCGGCGCCGTATGCTTCGCCGAGCCCGCACACCTTTTTTCGGCCCTCTTCTTCCAACCGGCTGTAGAGCGCATAGATGTGAAATTGTTTTCCCGGATTTGTTTCAAACAGCGAAACAAGCAGTACCGACATATACCGCAGATACTTTTCGTTCGGCGCGGTTACGATATGATAAACCTCTTTTTCCATACTAATCATCATACCTTTCTCTCAGTCTGCGAACTTTGGGCCGCAGGCGCAATATTCGCAAGACAAACAAGTTTGTTATCCTCCATCATTTATCGAAACAGTCTGCAACCAGCCGTTCAAAAAGTTCTTTCGAGGCTCCCTCTGCGTCAATTTTTCTTGCAAACATTTTCTGCGACGCACGGATTTCCCCGTAATCCCTCATATCAAGCGTTGCCGGACGTTTTCTCGACGGGTCGTCCCAAATGCTGAAAATCAGAGAATCATGTACTGCGGTTTTTGCAAACTCCGATTCCATGATCAGATTCTGAAAAAAGAATTCCTCACAAACCCAGCAGTATTTAAGCCCTCTTAAATAACGCGGATTCGTTTTACAGTAAGACAGCAAATATGTGACAAAATCCGCAGAGAGCGAGCAATAGAGATATCCTTTGTAGGGATAGACACGTTTTCTGTTTACATGAATCTTTGCCTGAATCCGCTTGGAAACAACTTCAAAGCGTTTCCAGAAGGCCGCGTGTCTCCCTCTGATGTTATAAAGAAACTGAAAGTAAAAATAACGGCAGCGCTCTCGCAAGACCTCCGCATTTCCGAAATTCTCTTCCTTCGAAAGTTCCACGAAATTTTTCCCGCGGTTCTTTTCAAAGAACGCACAGAAATCCGACGGCTTCTGTATTAGCAAACTGTTCGCGCTCATAATATGATAATAGCCGTAATTCTTTCCCGACGCCTCCGCCATTCGAAGCAGAGAAAGAATCGCATAGACATGCTGCACGCCGCCCCAGTTGATTTTATACTTTTGTATCAGCCGCACATTGGGAATCTCTTTTAGTTTTTGCATCAATTCCGCCGGTACCCGGCTTTTTTTGTCAATGTGGACATAGCAGTCAAAATACGCTGCATATTCCGTAAGCTGTCTGCAGAGCGCCTCAAAGTCACAATATGCGGTTATTATAAATGCATGCTTCATTTTTCTATCTTTCTCCGTATCGCTTTCACAGCCTGTTACATAATACTACAAAATCTGTCATTTTTCAATCATTCATCACGGGCCCTGGCGACTCATGGCAGCAAGGCCAGTCCATACCGTTCGTCCTCATAAATGATCTCATGCTGTTTTGCAAGCTGCGTCTCCAATTCCCGAAGCTCCTGCGGCAGGTAAGGATTCCCTTTGTCAATCACAAGCACTTTCTTCGCATCGTGGGACAGATTCGGAAAATAAGCGTCTATTTCGTCGACCGACGTTACCCGGTACACCTGCTTTTCCGATACGGACAATTTCTGAGGCGGGTTTACATCAATTTCATAGGAAAACGAAAAACAGACGTTCTCGTACTCCATCGTTTCATACAGCAGCTTTGCCAGTCCTAAATCCGCAATTGTCGAATGCGAATTATAGTAATTTTTTGTCGCCTGCGGCAATCCCAGAATCAGGAAAACTACAGCGCACGTTAAGAAACCATTTACAGCTGCGCTGGTGAGCTCCCTTCCAAAAAGAGCGACACGCAGCGCCTGTTTTTCCATGCATAACAGAATCGTCATTGCAGGGATCAGCAAAATAACGGCTGCTCCCACCTTTATCATGGAAAACGCATGTACGGCGGAATGGTTTTTTAAAAAGAATACCTGTAAAAGCGGCGCGGCAATCCCAAGCGCAATTCCTGCATACGCGGGATTTATAAAAACTTTTTTCCATTTTTTTAAAAATACTGCCTGCCGAATCAACAATGCAAATATGACGATAAGAAACAGTGCAAACAGGAGCGCCCGCTTACCCGAACCGTTTACAAACGATTCTAAAAATCTGGTTTTCAACTGCCCTAATGCGCTTCCGTCCGCACCGTCTCCGGTTTGAATCCGCATTTTGTGCGCCATATATCCGGGCCAGTCTTTCGTATAGGATAACTGCAGGAAAAATGCAGAAAGGGCCGCAATTACAGGACCAATATACCACAAAGCAGCCTTACAGGTCGACCAAAACGTTCTTTTTTCCAGAATGTTCTTCGTCACATCAATCAAAAACGCAAGAAAAACCAGAATCCAGAAATAGTAATCCGTCATAACGCCCATAAAAATAATCGGGCATTCCAATATCCGAAGCATTTTCTTTTTTCGGGATAAAATCGGCATTCCCGCAAGAAGCTCCGTCAGTAAAAACAGATGAACCCATAAAATCACATACTGATCCGCAAAAAAAACGTTTGAAAGAAAGTACGTATTTGCAGGCAGAAGCGCCCACATAATCGCAAGCGCCGCAGCCATGAGCGTTTTAAAAACCTCCCCTGCCCGAATGGTAACCGCAAGCAAAAGGTAGAGAAAAACCGCAAGAAGCAGCGTATCAAGCACAAAACATACCATCTGAAAGCGCTTGACAAAAGGCAGATTAATCTGTGTGACGCCGCAAATTCTGGCAGCCGTATATACGGAAAAAACGGTCCCCGCCGGATAACTCAGATACGGCGTCCGTTCTTCTAAACTGTTAAATTCAATCGAATCAAACGATTCGTAACAGGTAAAACGATGCGAAAGGGCGCCTTCCTTTAACCACTGATTTACAAACTTAATCGTAGAGGCGGAAAGCCAATTCATTTCTACTCCTTCGTTTCCGTAATCAATCGGAAAACTCACGGTAAAAACCAGCAGAAAGGCAGCAAGAGTGACTGCCAGCGTCATTGCAATGCTTCTCCCTTTTGTCTGAACTGTATGCATGGATGACTCCTTTATCCGTAGCTTAATCTTTGATCCACTGCGCCCATCTTCTGCGATATTCCTCCGGCGTCATTGCCTCATTTTCCTGAAACAGACGATAAAACAAATCCTCATTCCGAATGCCTGATTCTTCCATTACCTCGCTAATCGGCTGAATCGTAAAGCGGAGCAGTTCCTTTGCGGCATTAAATCTACGGTTTAACATATAGTCCCGTATTCCGATCCCGTAGCTTTTTTCAAAATTCTCGGAAAGCTCCTCCGCAGGCATACGAAACGTTTCGGCCAAAAGAGCGGAAAGCTGCCCCTCTCTGTAATTTTTATTAATAAATTCCCGGATTTCCGCGGCGACGTCCCGCTTTGCGGGCTGCCCGATACAGTCCGCCACCAGAAGCGTCAGCGCAGCGTGAGCGGCAAGCTCCGAAGCGTTTTCTTTTAACAGCTTTCGAATCCGTTCGATCCGCGCAGCCACCTGTCCCGGTTCTCCCGGAACAAACAGCGCTTCTTTCTTTTTCTCCCGAAACAGCTCGTAAAAAGCCTGCGCACCGGCGCCGTTGAAATGTACCCATGCGAGCTCCCAGGGCTTCTCTTCACTGCTGATATGTTCAAATCCGTTGCGGCAGTCCAGCCAGATACAATCCCCTTTTGAAAGAGAATAGCGTTTCCCTTCGGTAAGCAGCGTTCCCCTGCCCCTTGTCACTTCAAAAATCAAATAGGAATCCAGATTTTCTCTTTTACAGGTATGCGGCGTCAGACTCTTAAGCGTCCCCACTTCCTGCACATAAAGCAGATTCTTTTTTGCAAATGCTCCCGGTGTGTGGAGCATCCGATCGGAGCTTGTAATTCCCACCGTATCAAACATATTATCCACGCGTCATCCTCCATTCAGACAATATCTATCCTTCTTGTTTGGCAGAAAGCTTTTCTCTCCAGTCTTCCATAATTTCCCATATTGTCTCCCGAAGCGTAATCTCCGGCTCCCAGCCGGTCGCCTCCCTAAGCTTTGTGATATCGGCTTCAATAACCGGAACATCAACCGGACGTATTTTATTCGGGTCAGTCTCGACACGAATTTCCGCCGTCGACATGGAAATAATCAAATCCAGGATTTCCCTGATCTCATAAGAGCGCCCGCTTCCCACGTTATAGGTTTCCCCGGGTTTTCCCTTCTGCGCCAGAAGCGCATAAGCGCGCGCCACATCCCTTACATCGGTAAAATCCCGTTTTGCCGAAAGGTTGCCAACATACATCACAGGCGCTTTTTTCCCCGCCTCAATTTCTGCAACCTGCTTACAAAAATCAGATACTACAAATATAGGTGACTGCTGCGGTCCGATATGATTAAACGCACGTACCGAAATTAAATGCATATCGTATGCCTGCGTATAAATAGCCGCAATCATATTCTGACAGGCCTTTGTTGCGGCGTAGATATTCCCCGGCCTGATATGGTTGTCCTCTTTAATCGGCGTTTCATCCTCTCTGATATGCCCGTATTCCTCGCCGGAACCAATCAGCAGCACCCGGGGTTTATAAAATAACTCCCGCACCGCGTCAAGTACGTTCAGACTTCCCTTAACATTGATATCCACCGTAAGCTGCGGATTCTTCCAGGCCACGCTGACCGAACTCTGCGCCGCCAGATGAAAAATATAATCGGGTCTGACTTTATATAAAAGTGTCACGATTTCGTCTTTATTTAAAATATCCAAATCGTAGATCTGCGCGTTTGAAATTGCAAGCCCTTCTCCGCCGAGCTTGGTCGCATGTACTTCCATGCCGTGACGCTTCATAAGCTCCGCCGCCAGATAACTTCCGACAAACCCTGCTGCTCCGATAATCAATGCTTTTTTCATCCTCAAATACCATGAAAGGGAATCCCAATGGAATTCCCTTCTCCCTTTTTCCTACAATGCTTATATCATACTATAAAAAACACGGATTTTCAACGAATTCAGAAAGAAACTTCCAATTCCTGCCACCTTTCTCAACGTCGTTCAACCATAAATGAGCGGCAGAAACTCCCGTTCAAAGTCTGCGACGTCTATCGTCATAACCTTTTTGTAAAATGTCCCCTCATAGAGTCCCAGCCCCCACAGTATCGGATATCGGTCTGCGGCTTTTGCCCATGTCTGAATCGTATTCCGAATCCCTTCAAAAGCTTCGGAATTATTTTCCTGTTCCGTTATACTGTTATTATTGTAAATAACATAAAAATTTATTCTTTCCGCACAAGCTCTGAGGGAGAAATCCGGAAACAGCAGCGCCTGTAGAACAAACAGGCTGTCATGCGCTTTTTCATAAAGCTCTTTCCAGGGAACATGACTCTTTCTCACATTTTTAAACTCAAACAGATATATCTCCCCGTCGTTTTTTATGTACAGGGCGTCCATCGAGCATACCTTCAGCGTTTTTTTATATTGATCCAGCTCCGCCTGGTCTATCCTCTGTAATCCCATACCCGTCTCCCGACCAAATAATCTATAGTAATTCCAGCGGCCGATACATCTGTTTGTAAATTTTATCGGTGCATTCCGTCACATCCTCCGCTGCAAAAGCATTTCCGTCCGCCTTCATCAGATAAAAACTTCCGTATTCCTTCATGCCGTAATCAGCCGTCTTTATTTCAAGCGCACGAATAAAATACGGGCTGTGCGAGCTTACCATAATATTCAGATTCATTCTTTCCTTCAGCAAAATCAAAATCTCCGCAAATTTCAAATGCCATTCGGGATGCAGGTTCGTCTCCGGCTCATCAATTAAAATCCAGTCGTCCGCTTTCAGCGAGCCGTTTTCCACCAGCCGCTGAATCGTCAGAAAAATTTTTAATCCCGACGCGACATTTTTCATATGAATCGGCTCGTCAATCGACGCCTCCTTATACCGGATCGAATCCGGATCACAGAGCAGCCGCCCGTGCGTCACCTCGCGAAAAATGTCCTCTAACGCGGCCAGATTTTCCTCTGTTTCGTTATACTGCTCCAGAGAACTCTCCTTTTGGTCTAAAATGCGCTCTCTTTTCAGTAACCGTTCCAGGCGAATTTCCGCATTGACACCGGATCTCTTACCCAGATTGTCCAGCATATGGCCCGAACCGATATAGATAATCTGCGTTCTTCCGAGTTTTGCTTCCGTTAATTCTAAAATCCTATTGTCCGCAAACCGAAATCCGCATCTGACTTTATCCGATTGCAGTTCGATTCCCGATTCCCCGCCGTTTATTAAATTAGCCGCCTGCATATCAAATTCCCGCCGGAGGTTCGTCTCCGCAAGATACCAGATATACTCGCTTTCCTCCCGATGAAATACTTTCTCTAATTTGTTGTAAATGCCTCGCACAAATTCCTCGGCAATTAATTTCTGCAGCAAATCATCATTTCCAATTTCAAATTGATAATCCATCACCACTTTTTGGTATACCTGATAAAAGCGCTCCCACTCTATTTGCACGCTTTCTCTGCGTCCCATATCATTCCGCACCATCTTTGCCAAATCCGGCAGCAAGTCAAACGGCACGTCCTGAAAGCCGTTTTCGTCAAAATATTTATCCAGCCTGTAAATCTGCATAAAAACGCTTCGTCTCCGCTCCGATTTGATATTTGCGTCCAGATTACAGAACGTCCGCATAACAGCGTCAAACGATTTTAAAATTGTCGACTTTCCGGTATCGTTGCATCCGGCAATCACCGTAATCCCCTTTGCTTCAATTTCCGCACGCTTCACTTTGCCGACATTCTCAAGCAATAATCTCATATTGATACCCCGTGCCAGTTCACAGACCTGTCTGTAAGATTTCAAGATAATCGATAAATTCCCGCACCGCTCCCATACCGCCGGGCATTGTACAGATAAAATCCGAGATTTCTCTGATGCCTGCCGCGGCGTCGGACGGACACGCCTTCATTCCGCACAGCTTCATAGCCTCAAAATCATTCAAATCGTCCCCGATATAGGCCGTATGAACCAGATCTGTTCCAAGTGCTTCCGCTACGCGCTTCAGCATCTCTGTCTTTTCCTCTACTCCCTGATAAACATGTGTAATCCCAAGTTCTTCGCAGCGCCGCAATAAAATCTCCGATTTTCTTCCGGTAATAATCACAGGGGTGATTCCAAGCTTAGGCAGTAAATGAACGATTCCGTAACCGTCCTTCGCATGAAACGCCTTGACTGCCTCTCCGGAAGCTCCCATATATATTTTTCCGTCGGTTAATGTACCGTCAACGTCCATGATAAGTAGACGTATTAAATAGTTTTCTTTCATACCTGCAAAAATTCCCTTCTACAAACTTATTTCCAAAATTTCAAAATCCTCATAGCGTCCCCCATTTTGATACATCAGAAACGAAACGCTGATACTTTTCTGAACAGCTCCGATGTCAATCTCTTCATCTTCTAAGTAAATGTATCCCCGCAATTCTGCTTTCACCTCAATCTCACCAGAGATTTCCGTCTGATCGTCATATTCCGTCGTATCATAAGATAAAACGGCAACTCCTTCTATATCTACACAGACCGCATGATCTACGTCATCTTCAAATACTCCCTGCAGCTCTTCGCCGGTAAGATTCCCGATACAATCCGTTACATCACTGCAAATTTTATATAAAAAGAAATCGTCTATCACCTGCTGCACATTTATTAAGCTTAACATCTTAAATATTCTCCCTATTCATCCGTCTCCGCCTCTAAATCCGGTTCCTCAAGCAGACGAATACCGTCCGGACGCGCGCCGAAATAGTTTACGCAGCCTTTGGGATACTCAAACGCTTCGACCCGTACAAATACCTCTTTTTTGCAGCAAGGGCATACTCCTTCATATTCCCCCTCGTAATCATATTCCGTTCCCATCTGCCGTTCGTCCGTACTCACGCATTCAAAGTCAAAACCAATTTCAAATTGCTTTTTACAATTCAGGCATTCCACCTTTATAGGTTTTATCAGTCTCATTTTGCAACTCTCTTTCCCAGAAATTAACTATAGTATAACTGATTGCCGGATAAAATAAAAGCGTTACGGGAAAATCTTTGCCCCGACTTTTCTCCGATACCAATCGCCCGCAGTGTTCTTTTCAATAGTAAGCATAGACGAAAACGTTTTTCCGCCCCTTCCGAACGTCGAGAGCCCCCTGTCAAGAACAATATTATATCCCGGCGTCGCAATGACACGCGGATGACTGTCCTTTTTACTCTTTGCCAGATAAACCTCTATCCCCCAGTCTTTATAGCCGTCCTTTTTCAATTCTTCCTTAATCTCTTCTTTTTTCAAGTCCTGCGTTTCTGTTGTGATAATCGTGATATCAGCGCCTTTCGGAATATATTTTAATATGTATTTCCTGAAATTTTTTAAATTGTCCGCATCCCCGAAATAATTGTCATAAATTGCAAAACTGCTTTCCCCGCTCAAAATCCGTCCGAGCCACTTGCCCAGCTCTTTACTGTCTTCTCCTTCTTTTATTTCATACAAAACAATCGGAAACGTATACTTCGTAAACGTATTCAGGGATTTCCCTATGCCTGTCTCCGCTTTTCGAATCAGTTCCAATCCATGATTTTCCAGCTCCGTCTTGTTTAGCCTGGAAGAATCGCTAATCAGTATTTTATCTTCGCTCGCCGCGCAGGTATTCATTAACGCTTTTAAATAAGCGTCAGTTTCCCTTGAAAATTTATTTTTTAGCTCACTTCCTGACAATATCCTGCAGTTCTTCTTATCGTGAGAACAATATGCTAAAAACGTCTGTATTAGATCCATATTAATCTTATTTTTTTTACAGTATTCCATATACTGTGTATTCAAATCGTTCGAAAGTACAATACAATGCTGTTTTAGCCGCAGCATAAGCTGATTTTCATCGTCAGACGCCAACATTGTATTCATATTAAGGTTCTTTAAAATTGTCGCACAAATCGTTATCTCCAGCATATTTTCACCTGCCATTTATCTTTTACTGTTCGCAAAAAGCAGTTCGCTTGCCAATTCATAGCTCTTGTCAAAAAATCCGGCCGGCCATGCGTCTTCAAACTGCCCGTTCTCACATACTTTCATTTTTTTTACATAGGAATTTCCGGTATCGTCCTTTTCCACATAATAAAACGCAACCTGATCGTGGGTAATCGGCGACTTTGGGTCCGCAATCAAAACCTGCAGTTTTCGTATCAGATGCTCGCTGTGCGTTTCAACCAATATTCGCCTGCTGCGGCTGATTTGACTGCTTTTTACAAATAAATTCGCAAGCTCCGCCTGCGCTGCCGGATGAAGATGCAGCTCCGGCTGTTCTATAATGAACATCCTCTTTCGGGAATCTCTGAAATACCGGACTTCATCGCGTTCATCCCCTTTTAAAAGCAGGGTCACAATCGGCAAAACCTGTGAAATTCCATATCCTACATCAATAATATTATCGATTTCCTCGCCCGTTTCCTTCGTCTCGTTTTTAACGACCAGGCTGAATAAACTGCTGCTGATTTCCTGTATATCAAGCGTACAGCCCATTGCTTCATAAAACCAGTCCGAAACGGCCTCCAGCAAGTCGTTGTTATTTTGGGAATCCTGGCGCAAAAGCATCCCTGCATGTTCGCCGTATACCCCTACGTCGTCAAAATTACTTTCCGAATCCCGATACGTCCGTTTCGGACTCTCCCGAAACGGTCCAAGATAAGATACTTCATTGGCGTAATGATCCAGATGTCGATAGACTCCGTTCCATAAATTCTCGGCAAGTATCAGACTTGTCCATACATATACCCACTTTTTCCCCCTTTGTTTCTCCGTAATTTTATCCCTACTGTAACCGCCTACTATTTCAAGCAGCCGTTTCTTTTTCTTTTCCTTTATTTCCGGCGAATTGTAAATGTAGCTTCTCATCCATTCCCCGGCATGAAAAACAGGGATAAACCGCCGAAACGGAACAAAAGAAGCATCTATTGAAATATGCTCCTCCCAGTCTTCCTCTTCGCTTACATCTTTCCTTAGAAAATTGCGTAAATATAAATGATAACTATTCTCTTTCAGCACAAGCGTAAAGACATTTCTGCTGTTTATCTCCAGTCTCAGTTCCTGTACAATCATTTTTTTATTCGGTCTGGCAATCTGAACATACAGAACGACTTTTTCAATTCTTCGGATAAACCGGGCATATTCCTCCTCTTTGTAAACACTGCGCATCCTGTACATAACCATCGCACTATGCAGCCGCGTTCTTAGTTCCGGTCCGAATTCCAGCGAAAAACCAAAGGGCTTGTTAGAATGCCTGTTTACAACGTCATCATAATTGCCATAGTCCAGCATTTCTCCAAACAGAAGCAGCGGCGAACTGATATCTTCTTTAAACGTCTGCGCCAAAAGAACCGGAAAACGCAACAGACTGCTCTTCCCGCAGCTGTTTTTTCCGACAAAAACCGTAATCGGCTTAATTTCTATCTCTTCCGATTCCTCAAAAGACTTGATATGATATAGCTTAAATTTTTTCATCCTAACCTCCATGCATCTGTTATTCCGCCTGTCCGCACAGCATTGTTAGCCGATTCGCAATCATTGCGTCCAGAAAGCCCCTGCCGCCTTCGCCGACATATTCGGCGACTACTATACTACCTGAAGCAGCCTCGTGAATCACCCTTCCCGTTCCAAATTCTATCTTATAGTACGGAATCCTGCCCCGCTTAAAATCCGACTCTGCCGCGTCCAGACATTCCCGCCTTTTATTTTCATCTAATACGCACGTATTCTCAATGCCTGCCGCTTGAAAATAATTGCGTGTGATTTCAACTAAATCGCCCAAATATATTCCCTTCCAGCATGCACCTCCGCTCAAATAATCTTTTCTGCAGCCAAAAAGAGTTGTTGTAGGAATTATTACAAGCCTTGACGACAGCCCTCTAAGCCTGTCCGCAATCACACCGCAAAATTCACCCATTGCAATCTGATCAAATCCTTCAAAATGCTCTTTTGTCATCATTTCTTCCGACAAAGAACTCCTTATCCCTATCATTTCGCCAAAATAAGCCGCGCTCTGCAGCGGCGCAATTTCTCCTCCGTCCTCACTTTTGTTAAGAAGCGGAAATCTCATTCCAATCTCCGCGTCAATTAACTGCATCAGATATCGGCCGTTTCCGTCCGCCTCATCGGAATACACCGCGTTTTCCACATGAAGGTCCCCTAATCCAAGCATCGAAGAAAATGCTACGAGGCTTTCTACTGATTGTAAATCTATCTGCGCTTTTTTATCCTCTCCCATCTCTTCAAACTTTTGATGTTCAAAAAACTCCACCGCAGAGCCGTGCGCGTTTCCCGCCGACGTTTCAATATTCAGCGTTCCGATTCTGCCGCCGCTTAACGGCTCCCCGAGCCCGCCCCGCGCTAAAATACCGGTAAATTCGTTCGCAAGGCTCTCCTCCCCCTTGCCGTAGACTGCCTGTTCAAACGTCTTGTCCTCCGGTTTTACTACAACCGTTTCATCACCGCCCGAAATTGTCCGGTAAGAAACAATACATACCCCGACGCCTCTCGTATGAATATCGCTGTCGGTCAGGATGATCCCCGTTGTATTCTCCGCTCCATTTTTTGCAAGCCAATAATAAATATCATTCAGCGTCTGTTCGATCGGCTCCTTCAAGGATTCAAACGCACGAAGCACGGTTGGCCTTATTTTCTCATTCTGCAGATAATCCTTATAATTTTCATTTACACTTGAAGGCGATTCCGGATTTTCAACTCCCGGCGTATTTGAGGCCAGCACCTTTGCAATTAAAATTCTTATATTTTCTTCCGACGAAAATTCTTCTTTTATCCCATCCCATAACTCACTAACAGGATGATAATATAAATCCCTTTCCAGCGCAGTATAAAAATTATCCCCGTCCAGTTCTGCGCTTTTGATATAAGAGTAAATTTTCTCCTTGAGAATTTTGGAAAAATCACTAAAATTCCTTACTGTATCCCTGTTTCGGAAAAAGCCTAAACCGAATCCTTGAATCACTTTGTCATTTTCTTCGGTTCGGCCCGCCTCCTGCGTATACGCCAGCGGCTCCCGCAGTATCGAACCCGAAAAATCACGACCCGTTTCTAAGGATTCCCGAATATAACCCGGCGCAGCCGTTTCCTGTTTCCACATCCTCTCCCGCTCTCCGCTTACCGGTTTCTTTTTCTCAGATTTCTTTTCCTTCGTTTGATACATAGCGTTTCTCCTCACCCGTACCACAAAATAAACCATACTTTCAGACAGAAATATTATACCCCTGTATCATAAAAACTACAAGAATAAAGAACGTCCTGTATTTGAAGAGATCCATTGACAAAAAGCGTCTCTTCGTGACGCTTGCATGCGTCTGACGACGCAGTTTCCTATACAGATTCGGGTGTCAAAAGGCCGGTTTCAGGCTGTTGGCTGGCAACTTGCACAAAATATCACTCGCTGTATGTTCCGGCAAACGGATTCTCTAAATGCT
>CANPGM010000024.1 GCA_947573605.1 uncultured Roseburia sp.
ACGATACTATTAAAATTCAGGAGGAAATCAAATGTTATCAATTTTAGCTACAGAAGGAGCGGAGGCGGCTGGCGCCGGGCTGGGAGGAATCTTTTCTATCGGATGGATGGTGATTTTATTCGTTATCATGTATTTTATTATGATTCGTCCGCAGCAAAAGGAGCAGAAAAAGAAGAACGCAATGCTTTCGGAGCTTGCGGCCGGCGATACCGTTTTAACGACAAGCGGTTTTTACGGTACGGTAATCGATATTACGGATGATACGGTAATTGTAGAGTTCGGAAGTAATAAAAACTGCCGTATACCGATGCAGAAAGCAGCGATTTCGGCTGTGGAAAAACCGGAAGAAGCTTAATTTATGATTGGATTGACGAAAAAGGCCTGTGCCGTTTAAAAGCGGTACAGGCTTTTGTGCTGAATGCCGCCGGATATGGTTCGCGCCATAACGGCGTTTTTTATACCTGTAATTTCTTTCCCCCATGATTGAAAGGAATGATATGGAAGGCTGCCATAACTTGAATTTATATGAAATATGAAAAAGAAAAATACTTTCCCGGTTGCAATGTTTCCTTAGATACATTATGATAAGAGAATAATTGCATACAGGCTGCGTTGTATGCAGAATGGATGAAAAGGGGAATGAAAGCATGGAATGTCGGATTGGAGTGATTTCAGGGGACGGAATCGGTCCTGAAATTATTGCGGAAGCAAAAAAAGTATTGAATAAAATCGGAGAGAAATACGGGCATACGTTTTGTTATCAGGATATTTTAATGGGAGGCTGTTCAATTGACGCGTATAAAGTACCGCTGACCGATGAGGCAGTCGCAGCCGCAAAGGCGTCCGACGCGGTGCTGATGGGGTCGATCGGTGGAAATACGCAGACTTCTCCGTGGTATCGGCTTCCGCCGGAACTGAGACCGGAGGCGGGACTGTTGAAGCTTCGAAAATCACTGAATTTATTCGCAAATTTAAGACCGGCTTATTTGTATGAGGAATTAAAAGAGGCCTGTCCGCTTCGTGAAAATATTGTGGAGGGCGGCTTTGACATGATGATCATGCGGGAACTGACCGGAGGGCTGTATTTCGGAGCGCGTAAGACGGAGGAAATTGACGGCGTTGTGACGGCGGTTGATACGCTTACCTACAATGAAAACGAAATCAGAAGAATCGCGAAGCGCGGTTTTGACATTGCGTTAAAGAGAAGGAAAAAAGTAACAAGCGTAGACAAGGCGAATGTACTTGATTCTTCGAGACTATGGCGTAAAATAGTAGAAGAGACTGCGGCGGATTATCCGGACGTTACATATGAACATATGCTGGTAGATAACTGTGCGATGCAGCTTGTGAAAAATCCGAAACAGTTTGATGTGATTCTGACGGAAAATATGTTCGGAGATATTTTATCGGACGAGGCCAGCATGATTACAGGATCGATCGGGATGCTGCCGTCGGCAAGCTTAAACGATACAAAGTTCGGCCTGTATGAGCCGAGCGGCGGTTCCGCGCCGGATATTGCCGGAAAAGGGATTGCAAATCCGATCGCCACGATTTTAAGCGCGGCAATGCTGCTTCGATACAGTTTTGATTTGGATGCGGAAGCGGATGCGGTGGACGCGGCGGTCAGGCAGGTCTTAAAAGACGGATACCGCACCGTTGACATTATGCCTCAGAGCGGCGCAGACGGCGTAACGCAGGTCGGTACTTCGGAAATGGGCGATTTGATCTGCGAAAGGATTCAATAGTAAGGTAAGGCCGTAAAAACGGCGGAATGAGAGGGAAGATGGAGTTTATAGAGAATATCTTCACGGGAGTACCCGCGAACTTTTTAATCATTGCGGGAATCGGCGTGCTGATTCTTTTGGTCGGTCTGATTAAGAAATTAAAGTTTGTCATAAAGCTGGGCCTGGTAATTGCCGTGATTTCTTTTCTTACAAGCGGCGGCCTTGCCTGTCTTGGAATATAACGGAAACTCAGGATGTAAGATGCGGGATATGTGTTGGCGCTGCAAGGCTGTAAACGGCTTAACACAAACTTGTACAATAAGGCAGCGCAGAAACGGAGTAAAAATGAAAAGTGATCATGTAAAAACAGGGATGCAGCAGGCGCCCCATAGAAGTCTTTTTAATGCGCTTGGATTTACGGAAGAGGAAATGAAAAAACCGATGGTCGGAATTGTAAGTTCTTACAATGAGATTGTACCGGGCCATATGAATCTGGATAAAATTGTAAACGCCGTAAAACTGGGCGTTGCGGAGGCGGGCGGCGTGCCCGTTGTCTTTCCGGCGATTGCCGTATGCGACGGAATTGCAATGGGACATATCGGAATGAAATATTCGCTGGTGACGAGAGATTTGATTGCGGATTCGACTGAATGTATGGCGCTCGCACATCAGTTTGACGCGCTTGTTATGGTGCCGAACTGCGACAAAAACGTTCCGGGGCTTTTAATGGCGGCGGCGCGTATTAATGTACCGACCGTATTTGTATCCGGCGGTCCGATGCTGGCCGGAAGAGTAAAAGGGCAGAAGCGGAGTTTATCTTCGATGTTTGAGGCGGTCGGTTCTTATGCAGCCGGTACGATGACGGAAGAGGAAGTGCGGGAGTACGAGGAAAAGGCATGTCCGACCTGCGGCTCCTGTTCAGGGATGTATACCGCGAATTCTATGAACTGTCTGACCGAGGCGCTCGGTATGGGACTTGGAGGAAACGGAACGATTCCTGCGGTCTATTCCGAACGTATTAAGCTTGCAAAGCACGCGGGTATGGCGGTGATGGAGCTGTATCGTAAAAATATCTGCCCAAGAGATATTATGACGAAAGAAGCGATTGTCAATGCGCTGACGGTGGATATGGCGTTAGGCTGTTCTACAAACAGTATGCTCCATCTTCCGGCGATCGCGCATGAAATCGGATTTGATTTTGATATTTCCTATGCGAATCCAATCAGTGAAAAGACTCCGAATCTCTGTCACCTCGCTCCTGCGGGACCGACTTATATGGAAGACTTGAACGAGGCGGGCGGCGTGTATGCGGTTATGAAGGAGCTTTCCGACGCAGGGCTTATAAATACCGACTGCATGACCGTTACCGGGCGTACAATAGGAGAGAATATTGCGGGCGCGGTCAATAAAAATCCGGAGATCATCAGGCCTTTGGACAATCCGTACAGCAAAACGGGAGGTCTTGCCGTATTAAAAGGAAATCTTGCGCCGGACGGCAGTGTCGTGAAACGCTCTGCAGTTGTGGAGGAAATGATGGTGCACGAGGGACCCGCCAGAGTATTTGACTGTGAAGAGGATGCGATCGCTGCAATTAAAGGCGGCAAAATCGTTGCGGGAGACGTAGTCGTTATTCGTTATGAAGGGCCGAAAGGCGGCCCGGGCATGAGAGAGATGTTAAATCCGACTTCTGCGATTGCCGGAATGGGGCTTGGCTCTACCGTCGCGTTAATTACGGACGGAAGATTTTCCGGAGCAAGCCGCGGCGCTTCCATTGGCCACGTATCGCCGGAAGCGGCGGTCGGAGGACCGATTGCGCTTGTGGAAGAGGGAGATCTGATTCAAATCGATATACCGAATATGAAGTTAGAACTTGCGGTATCCGAAGAAACGCTTGCCGAAAGAAAAGCGAAATGGCAGCCGAGAGAACCGAAGGTGACGACGGGCTATCTCAAACGGTACGCTTCTATGGTGACGTCGGGAAACCGGGGCGCCATATTAGAGTATTAAGCAAAGACGAAAGGGGAATCGGAAGATGCAGCTGACAGGTGCGCAGATTATTATCGAGTGTCTCAAAGAACAGGGAGTAGACACTGTTTTCGGATATCCGGGCGGCGCCATCTTAAATGTATATGACGAATTATATAAGCATAAAAATGAAATCAGGCATATTTTAACCTCACATGAACAGGGAGCCTCCCATGCGGCGGACGGCTATGCAAGAAGTACGGGAAAAACAGGAGTCTGTTTTGCGACGAGCGGTCCGGGTGCGACGAATCTTGTAACCGGAATTGCAACGGCATATATGGATTCCGTGCCGATGGTGGCGCTTACCTGCAACGTTACGGTTCCGCTGCTCGGAAAAGACAGCTTTCAGGAAATTGATATTGCGGGTATCACAACTCCGATTACAAAACATAATTTTATTGTAAAAGATATCACAAAGCTGGCGGAAACCATCAGAAGAGCGTTTCAAATTGCGAAAAAAGGCAGGCCAGGCCCTGTATTGGTAGATGTTCCGAAAGACATTACGGCGGCTAAAACCGAATATACGAAAAAAGAGGCAAAGCCTGTCCTGCGGATTTCGGAAACGATTACGGAGGAAGCGTTAGAAGAAGCGTTAAGCCTGATTCGGGCGGCAGAGAAGCCGTACATATTTGTCGGCGGCGGCGCGGTGATTTCCGGCGCGGAAGGGGAGCTGGCGGAATTTGTAGAAAAAATAAACGCTCCCGTCTGCGATACGTTAATGGGAAAAGGCGCGTTTGACGGAACAAAAGAACTGTATACCGGAATGCTTGGTATGCATGGAACAAAGACCTCGAATTTAGGCGTCAGCGCGTGCGATCTTTTAATTGCGGTCGGCGTGCGGTTTTCGGACCGTGTGCTTGGAAACGCTGAAAAATTTGCCGGAAATGCAAAAATATTACAGTTTGATGTCGATCCGGCGGAAATCAATAAAAATATTCCGGCTTATGCGTGCGTCATCGGCGATATCAAAGAAATCTTAAAGCGAATCAACGAAAGACTGACGCAGCAGAACCACGAAGCGTGGGTTTCACACGTTATGGAGGATAAGAAAAAATATCCGCTTTCCTACCCGGATACGGGTCTTTCCGGTCCGTATATTATAGAGCATGTTTACGAACGGGTTAAGGGAGATGCGATAATGGTAACGGAAGTCGGTCAGCATCAGATGTGGACCGCTCAGTTTTTTAAATTCCGTAAGCCGCGGACGCTGCTTAGTTCCGGCGGGCTTGGAACGATGGGATACGGGCTCGGAGCCGCGATCGGAGCGCAGACGGCCAATCCGGATAAGACGGTCGTTAATATTGCGGGAGACGGTTGTTTTCGTATGAATATGAACGAGCTTGCGACGGCGGCGCGGGAAAAGCTTCCGATAATTGAAATTATAATGAATAATCATGTGCTCGGAATGGTGCGTCAGTGGCAGGAGCTATTTTATGAAAAGCGCTATTCGGCAACGGTGTTAGACGACGGCGCGGATTATGTAAAGCTGGCCGAAGCGCTTGGAGCGAAGGGAAGGCGCGTTACAAACCGTGAAGAATTTAACGAAGCTTTTGAAGAAGCGCAAAGGTCGAAAGAGCCGTTCGTAATCGACTGTATGATAGACTGCGACGACAAAGTGTGGCCGATGGTGGCGCCGGGGAAAGACATCAGTTCCTGTTTCAGCGGCGAAGATTTATCAAATAAAATTCAGGAGGAAATTTAAAATGAGCAGAGTGTATAACTTTTCGGCGGGTCCGGCGGTGCTGCCGGAGGAAGTCTTAAAGGAAGCGGCTTTAGAGATGCTTGATTATAAGGGAAGCGGGATGTCCGTAATGGAAATGAGCCACCGCTCAAAGGTGTACGATACGATTATCAAGGAAGCGGAGCAGGATTTAAGGGATTTGATGAATATCCCTGACAATTATAAAGTGCTGTTTTTACAGGGCGGCGCGTCCTTGCAGTTTGCGATGATTCCGATGAATCTGATGAAGAACAAAAAAGCGGGCTATATCGTTACGGGTCAGTGGGCGAAAAAAGCATATCAGGAGGCGTCCCTTTACGGAGAAGCTATAAAACTGGCCTCTTCCGAGGATCAGACGTTTTCTTATATTCCGGACTGCTCAAATCTTGCGATACCGGAGGATTTGGACTACGTTTATATCTGCGAAAACAACACGATTTACGGAACGAAATATAAGACGCTTCCGAATACGAAAGGGCATACGCTGGTAGCCGACGTATCCTCCTGCTTTTTATCGGAACCGGTGGACGTAACGAAATACGGCGTAATTTACGGCGGCGTTCAGAAAAACATTGGCCCGGCCGGCGTAGTAATCGTAATCATCCGAAAAGATCTTATTACGGAGGATACGCTTCCCGGTACGCCTACCATGATGAAGTATCAGATACACGCGGATAACGATTCCTTATACAATACGCCGCCCGCATACGGGATTTATATCTGCGGCAAAGTGTTTAAATGGTTAAAGAACATGGGCGGATTATCCGCAATGAAAGAACGCAACGAGGAAAAAGCAAAGATTCTATATGATTTTCTTGACGAAAGCAAAATGTTTCGCGGAACGGTGGTAAAAGAGGATCGCTCGCTTATGAACGTTCCGTTTGTAACCGGAAACGAAGAACTGGATGCGAAGTTTGTACAAGAGGCGGCGGCAGAAGGCTTTGTGAATTTAAAGGGGCACCGTACGGTGGGCGGTATGAGAGCTTCTATTTATAACGCGATGCCGAAGGAAGGTGTGGAAAAGCTTGTTGCCTTTATGAAAAAATTTGAGGAGGAAAATGCCTGATGTATCATTATAGCTGTTTAAATCCGATTGCCTCGGTCGGAATCGAGCTTTTTTCCGATGCATATCGGAAAGTAGAGGAGTTAAAGGACGCGGACGCGGCGCTGGTCAGAAGCGCCGCCATGCATGATTTGGAACTGCCGGACGGCCTGCTTGCGGTGGCGAGAGCAGGAGCCGGAGTCAATAATATTCCGTTGGAGAAGTGCGCCGAGAAAGGAATCGTTGTATTTAATACGCCCGGCGCCAACGCAAACGGCGTAAAGGAGCTTGTGCTTGCGGGTATGCTGTATGCCGCGCGCGATATTGTCGGCGGAATCGGATGGTGCGAAAGCAACCAGAATGACGATAATATTGCAAAGACAGCCGAAAAACAAAAAAAGAACTTTGCCGGAACGGAAATCTCAGGGAAAAAGCTCGGTGTGATCGGACTTGGTGCAATCGGCGTTCTGGTGGCAAATGCGGCGACGCATCTTGGCATGGAGGTTTACGGCTATGATCCGTATATTTCCGTCAGCGCCGCATGGAGCTTATCGAGAAGCGTAAAGCACATCAGCAACGTCGAGGATATTTACAGAGAATGCGATTATATTACGATTCATGTGCCGCTGCTGGATTCGACGAAAAAGATGATCGGGGCGGACGCGATAGCGCTGATGAAGCCTTCGGCGGTTGTATTGAATTTTGCAAGAGATTTACTGGTAGACGAAGAAGCGATGGTTGAAGCGCTTTCCGCCGGAAAAATCAGAAAATATGTATCCGATTTTCCGAATCCGACTACGGTAGGGGCGAAAGGCTGCATCGTTACGCCTCATTTAGGAGCTTCTACGGCGGAATCCGAAGATAACTGTGCAATTATGGCCGTACGTGAAATCAGGGATTATCTGGAAAACGGAAATATCGTACATTCGGTAAATTTCCCGGACTGCAATATGGGCGCCTGCCTGACGGCAGGAAGGATCGGTATTCTGCACCGCAATGCAAAAGGAATGCTTAGCAGATATACCACTATTATAGGTGATGCGGGAGTAAATATCGACGGAATGGCAAATAAATCGAAAGGCGATTATGCATACGCGTTGTTTGATGTGGATTCTCCGGTTACGGACGAAGTAATTGCCCGTCTGGAAAAAACGGACGGAGCGCTGCGCGTACGCAGAATAAAATAACGCGGCGGGAAAGAACGGTGAACATATGGCAGTGATAAAACCATTTATGGGGATTAGACCGGAGAGAGGGAAGGCGGCGGAAATCGCAGCCCTCCCTTACGACGTATATAACAGAGAAGAAGCGGCGAAAGAGGTTAAGGAACATCCCGGCTCTTTTTTAAGAATTGACAGGGCGGAATCGAATTTTCCGATTTCCGTCGATATGTATGATAAGCGGGTATACGATAAAGCAAACGAGCTGCTCTGGGCGGCAGTGGAAGACGGCAGATTTATCCGGGAGGAAAAACGGTGCTATTATATTTATGAATTGACGATGAACGGCAGGGTACAGACCGGAATCGCAGCCTGCGCTTCTATCGATGATTATGAGAATAACGTGATTAAAAAGCACGAAAAAACAAGGGAAGAAAAAGAGCAGGACCGCATTCGTCATGTGGACGTCTGCAGCGCGCAGACAGGACCGATTTTTCTGGCATACCGTTCAAACGAAACAATAAACGAAGTGGTTGCCAAAGTTAAAAAAGGCGAGGCGGAATATGATTTTGTATCGTCGGACGGCGTACGCCATAGAGTGTTTGTAATATCGGACGAAGAAATGATTCGCACCATTGAACAGGCGTTTGCAGGCATCTCTGATATTTATATTGCAGACGGTCATCACAGGGCGGCTTCCGCCGTAAAGGTCGGAAAAATGCGGAGAAGCGCACATCCAGGATATACCGGAGAAGAGGAATTTAACTATTTCCTTTCCGTTTTGTTTCCCGACGATGAACTGATGATTATGGACTATAACCGTGTGGTAAAGGATTTGAACGGTTATTCGTTCCAGGCTTTTTTCAAGGAAGTATCGAAACGCTTTGACGTTACGGAGATTGCAAAAGAGGATGAAAAGCGGCCGAAGGAGAAAGGCATTTTTTCCATGTATATTGAGGGACGCTGGTTCTCCTGCAGGATCAGGCCGGAAGATGTTCCGAACGATCCGGTCCGCGCGTTGGACGTGTCGGTGCTGCAGGAGCGTCTGCTCTCTCCGGTACTTGGAATCAAAGACCCGAAAACGGACGCGCGAATTGATTTTGTCGGCGGTATCCGCGGCACAAAAGAGTTGGTAAGACGGTGTGAAAAAGATTGTTCCGCAGCGTTTGCGATGTATCCGACGTCAATCGGAGAGCTTTTTGAAGTTGCCGACGCAGGGCTTTTAATGCCGCCGAAATCCACCTGGTTTGAACCGAAGCTCAGAAGCGGGCTGTTTATCCATGAGCTGGAACGGTAGATTTTCGGGCAGGAACAGAGAGGAGGAGTTTTTATGGTAGATTCGTCAGACGGAATTGAGGTTGTTACTCAGGCAGGAGAGGGACTTGCGGCAATTGCCGAAAATCCGGGCATCATCCGAACCTATTTTGAAAATCTGATTCCGGATATTATAAATTTGGCGCTTCAGGTGGTATTCGCAATTATCTTATATGCCATTGGTGCGAGACTGATCAAATTTGCAGAACGCCTGGTTAGAAAATCGATGGAGAAAAAAGGCGCGGACACCGGAGTGATTCAGTTTTTAAGCGCGGTGGTCAGATACGGACTTTATCTGGTTCTTGTCATGATGGTGTTAAGCCTGTTTGGTATCGCTACGACATCGGTGGTCGCCGTTTTGGGTTCCGCCGGAGTGGCAATCGGCCTGGCGCTCCAGGGAAGCCTTGCGAATTTTGCGGGCGGTGTGCTGATTCTGCTGTTAAAACCGTTTAAAGTGGGAGACTATATTATTCAGGGAAGCAATGAAGGAACGGTATACGAGATTTCCGTTTTTTACACAAAGCTGGTGACGGCGGATAACAAAGTTGTTGTAATTCCGAACGGCAATTTATCCAACAGCAGCCTTACAAATGTATCCCATATGGACAAAAGAATGGTGGATATTGCAGTGGGAATTGCCTATGAAGCGGATATCCGCACGGCCAAAGAGCTTTTGCAGAAAACGGCGGAAGCGGAGACGACCAGGATTCCCGAAGAAGCGGTTTCTGTTTTTGTCGATAACCTGGGCGCATCTTCCGTTGATATGAAGGTTCGAATCTGGGTCAAAGCAGAAAATTACTGGGAGGCCAGGCGCAGACTTACCGAAAATATCAAGTATACGCTGGACGAAAACGGCATAAACATTCCTTATCAGCAGATAGATGTACAGATTAAACAATAAACGTGAAAATATGGTCAATACATTTAGAAAGATTGTTGACAAAAGTTTCCTCTTGTGCTATGTTTAAACTGTTAAGTGCACAAACATAGTGCAGCATAAAAAAATGAGCAGTATATAGCATTAGGAGGACTTTAGTTATGCAGCAGGGAACTGTAAAATGGTTTAACGCCAAAAAAGGTTACGGATTTATTTCAGACGAGCAGGGAAATGATGTATTCGTTCATTTTTCCGCACTGAACATGGATGGCTTCAAAGAGCTCAAGGATGGCGAGAAGGTTGAATTTGAAGTGACTGAGGGAGAAAAAGGACCTCAGGCTGCAAATGTAACACGTATTGCATAGATATGAAGCACAGGACGGCAGCTTGTGTGGGATGCCGTATAAATACATAAAATCCGGTAATACGAATGGAGAAAGAGGATGCTTTGCGGCATCCTTTTTTTCTGTAATTGCATTTTAGCGAAAAGTATAACGGAGGATTGCAATGAAGAGACGACTGATGACGGCGTTTTTGTTATTGTGCGCGGCTTTTTTATTATCGGCCTGCACATGGGAACGGACCGAAGCAAATCAAGAGGAAGCGCTTTTACTCTGCAACCCTTTTTCAGAATGCGCGGTTTTTCTCACAAATGACGGACAGATGACCTCCGTGTCGTTTCCGGACAGGGGCGGGGATTTCTTCCGTACTTTTGTGTGCGGTACGCAAGGGATTGTTTTTTACGCGGAAGGTCAGGAGACGGCGGAAGAAAATGAGATTCGAAACAGAGTATACGCGGTGGATGCAAAAAGCGGAGAAGAAACAGTAATTGCGGCGACAACGCGCAATATTGTGATGCTGGAGGTTTATCAGGGAAAGGTATATGTCCTGGAGTATGACTGGAGGGAAACGTCAGGGTCCGGATATACGGAGCGTGTGTTCATACCGGACGGAAACGGCGGATATATAGAGACGCAGGAAAACCAGTACCTGTACGACATTCTTTGGGAACAGGGCTTTACAATGCTGCGCGGGAGAAGGAGAGACGGAGTCGACGGATTTTACACGATTTCCTATTGTAAAAACGTACTGGGAGAAATTCTTCTGCGAAGCGAATCTACGAAAATAGATGTAGTAGCTGTATTTGATACGGAGGGCGTTTTTTCGAAAGAAATTTCTCTGGAGGAAAAATACGGTTTTCTTGCGGCGGACAGGCAGTATATTCTTTCCCGCCTGGGAGACGGCGGAACCGTTCTCTATTGCAGAGGGACAGGAGAGAGGGAACGGATGCCGGAGGAAAAGATTGATACGATTTTAACGATTTCCGAGGGGACGGTTTTTTATGCGAACAAACAGGAAGAGAAGTATGGAATAGAAAAAATAAGCGTCTATCGGTATAATATCGAAGAAAAAGAACGAAAATTACTATATAAAACGGAAAACAAACCGGGTTACGGATGGTCTTTAAAGCCCGGAATTACCGGGTTCTTTTCAAACGGCGACTTCTGTTATTTTATCGATACTGAGGACGGGGAGGCAGCCTGGTATAAACAGAACTTGAAAGAAGCAGGGACGGAAGTTCTTAAAACGGGCGCCGTCGCAAAACGATACGGATTTACGGATTACGGAACAGCAGTTTCTATAAGCGAAAAAAGAAATTGTCCTGTCTGCGGTATTGCGATGTCAAAGACTTATTTGGAGGGATTCAGACTTTGCGATGAATTTCTTTGTTCCGAGAAAATCAACCGGATTCTTTATAAAAAGCTGCAGAATTACAGGGTGTATCTGGACAATGAGACCGAAATAAGCGATAGGGAGAGAGGTCATGAAGCCATGCATGGTATGTATAGGGAAGCCTCTCTTGTGGATGTCAGGCTTGACGACGTGCTGCTGCTGCAAAAGCGCTATCTGCAGGTGAGCTATGAAAACTATGTCTGTTGGGGCGGCGCCCACGGATTCGTCTGGAAAGATCATCTGCTGTTTGATATGACGCTCGGAGAGGAAATCTGCTTTGCAGATCTCTATCAGGGAAACGAAGCGGAATTTAAAAAGATTGCGGCGGATTATACGTTCAACAGTGTCAGGGAAAAGGGACGGGCCGCTGATCGGGATTCTGCAAAGGGATTTTATAAGAAGATTTATCAGACGGTATCTTACGAAATGGTGTTTTTTGCGGAAAACGGAATTGTAGTCGAATTTTTGCCGAACGAGTTTGCGGAATTCGGCTACCAGTCGTATACGGTCGAGATTCCGTATGAAGAATTGGAACTTGCATGGTAGCAATTTTTGGATAATAATGGTAAAATATAACGGAAAATATGTTTCATACGTTACAGAAAGGGTATGGTTATTGATATGAATCTTACAGATATAACGGCATATGAGCTGATAGAAAAAAGGCCGCTGGCCGATTTAAACTCGGAAGGACTCATTTTCCGCCATAAAAAGAGCGGAGCGAGAGTTACGGTTATTTCAAACGACGACGATAATAAGGTATTTTATATCGGTTTCCGCACGCCGCCCGCGGATTCGACGGGAGTGCCTCATATTATTGAGCACACCGTACTCTGCGGTTCGGACAAATATCCGGTGAAAGATCCGTTTGTAGAGCTTGTGAAAGGTTCTCTGAACACGTTTTTAAATGCGATGACTTATCCGGAAAAGACGATTTATCCGGTTGCAAGCTGCAACGACAGAGACTTTAAAAATCTGATGAGCGTTTACATGGATGCGGTTCTTCATCCGAATATTTATAAGCATGAGGAGATTTTTAAGCAGGAGGGATGGCATTACGAGCTGGAATCGGAAGAGGCGCCGGTTACAATTAACGGTGTAGTCTATAATGAGATGAAAGGGGCGTTTTCTTCTGCGGACGACGTATTGAACCGCCAGATTTTAAATTCGCTGTTTCCCGATACCTGCTATGCGAACGAGTCGGGCGGCGACCCGCTTCATATTCCGGAGTTAAGTTATGAGGAATATCTGGATTTTCACCGCAGATATTATCATCCGTGCAATTCCTATATCTATCTGTACGGAAATATGGACGTGGCGGAGCGGCTTTGTTGGATGGATAGGGAATATTTAAGCCATTATGAAAAAATAGATCTGGATTCCGAAATCGGTATTCAGGAAAGTTTTTCGCATACGGCGGAGGTCTGGAAGAAATATCCGATTTCTTCGTCGGAATCGGAGGAGAACAATACCTATCTTTCTTATAATAAAGTAGTCGGGACGGCGCTCGACAAAGAACTATACAAGGCGTTTGATGTATTGGATTATGCGCTGGTCAGCGCGCCGGGCGCGCCGCTGAAGCAGGCGTTAATCGACGCGGGAATCGGAAGCGAAATTACCGGGGGCTATGACAGCGGCATTAAACAACCTGTCTTTTCCGTTATTGCAAAGAATGCCAATTCCTCTGACAAAGAACGTTTTCTGCAGATTATTACGGAGACGTTGGAAGGACTTGTAAAAGACGGGCTGAATAAGAAATCTCTGCTTGCAGGTATTAACAGCGCGGAGTTCCGTTTCCGCGAAGCTGATTTCGGTCATTATCCAAAGGGACTTTTGTACGGGCTGCAGTGTCTTGACAGTTGGATTTACGACGATGAGAGACCTTTCCTCCACTTAGAAGCGATTGAAACTTACCGTTATCTAAAGGAGCAGGTAAATACGGATTATTTTGAACGGCTGATACAGACTTATCTATTGGATAATCCGCATGCATCCGTCGTCATTGTCGAGCCGGAGAAAGGCTTAAACGCAAGGACGGAAGAAGAGCTTAAAAAACGTCTTGCCGCGTTTAAAGAGCGGCTTTCCGAAGAGGAAATACGCCAGTTAATCGCGGATACGGCGCATTTAAAAGCGTATCAGGAGGAGCCTTCATCGAAAGAAGACCTGGAAAAAATTCCGATGCTGACAAGAGAGGACATGAAAAAGGAGGCGCTGCCGCTTAGCAATGAGGAGCAGGTTTTTGACGGTATAAAAATCATTCATCATAATTATTATTCCAACGGAATCGCTTATCTTTCGCTGCTTTTTGATATCAAAGACATTGCGGAGGCGGATATTCCGTATCTTGGCATTTTAAAGTCCGTACTGGGCTATGTCGATACGGAAACCTATAGCTATGCGGATTTTGCAAATGAAGTAAATATTCACACCGGCGGAGTCGGAAGCGGGCTCGGCATATATCCGGGCATCCGGGATGCGGAAAGTCTTGAAGCCAGGTTTGTTGTCCGCGCCAAGTGTTTATATGACAAAATTCCTCAGGCTGTCACGCTTTTAGAGGAAATGATTTTTACCTCTAAGCTGACGGATGAAAAGAGGCTTTACGAAATTCTGGCGGAATTAAAGTCGAGACTGCAAATGTCGATTAGCGAGGGCGGACATCTGACCGCCGTGACAAGGGCAATGTCCTATTTTTCAAAAAATGCGGTTTACGGGGACAGTATCGCGTTTTACCAGACGGTTGACGATTTGGAGTCGCATTTTGAGGAAAGGAAGGAAATGCTCGTTCAGACGTTAAGCCGCCTGATCGGGCAGATTTTTACAACAGAAAAGCTCATGGTCGGCGTTACCTGCGACGAGGAGGGATATCGCCGTCTGCTGCCGGAACTTTCCGGATTAAAGAAAAAGCTTTCCCGTGGGACGTCTTCGGGAGCGGCCGAATTTACCCTGAAAAAGAAGAATGAAGGTTTTATGGACGCTTCACAGGTACAGTATGTTGCGAGAGCCGGGAACTTCCGTGCGCACGGCTACGATTACCACGGCGCGCTTCGGATTTTAAAAGTTATTATGGGTTATGATTATCTTTGGGTGAACATTCGCGTCAAAGGCGGGGCATACGGCTGTATGAACGGTTATTCGAGGAACGGAGATACTTACTTTGTTTCTTATCGGGATCCGAATCTGAAAAAAACAAATGAAGTTTATGACGGCATACCGGACTATCTTGCGGGCTTTACGGCAGATGAACGTGAAATGACGAAATATATCATCGGGACGATAGCGGGGATGGACACGCCGTTAAATCCGTATGCGAAGGGAGAACGCTCCATGTCGGCGTACTTGCAGAAGATGACGTTTCAGGATATTCAAAAGGAGCGCGACGAGGTGATCGGCGCGACGCAGGAGGATATCCGCGGTTTAAAAGATTTGGTTAAAGCCGTGTTGTCGGATCAAAATCTCTGTGTAATCGGAAACGAAGAGACACTCAAAAAGGAAAAAGAACTGTTCCTTGAATTGAAAAATATATATTAAAGGACGTACCGATATATGAAAGAAAATTTTAAATCAGGATTTGTCACGATTGTAGGAAGGCCGAATGTGGGGAAGTCTACGCTGATGAATCATCTGATCGGACAAAAGATTGCAATTACTTCGAAAAAACCGCAGACGACAAGGAACCGGATACAGACGGTATACACGGACCCGGAGCGGGGACAGATTGTCTTTTTGGATACGCCGGGCATTCATCAGGCAAAAAACAAGCTGGGAGAGTATATGGTAAACGCAGCGGAGCATACGTTTGGTGAGGTCGACGTAATTCTCTGGCTGGTAGAACCGACTACTTTTATCGGAGCCGGCGAGCGGCACATTATTTCTCAGCTTACAAAAGTAAAAATACCCGTGCTTTTGATTATCAATAAAACGGATACGGTTTTGAAGGAAAAGGTGGCGGAAGCAATCGAAACCTATCGAAAAGTGTACGATTTTGCGGAAATTATTCCGGTTTCCGCGCTGCGGGAGAAAAACCTGGAAGCGGTGATAGATATGATTTATAAATATCTGCCGTATGGGCCGCAGTTTTATGACGAGGAGACGGTGACGGATCAGCCGGAGCGCGCGATCGTAGCGGAATTAATCAGAGAAAAGGCGCTTCACGCGTTAGATGAAGAGATTCCGCACGGAATTGCCGTTTGCATTGACCAAATGAAGCAGCGTAAGGGAAAGGAATTTTTCGATATTGATGCGACGATTGTATGTGAACGCGATTCCCACAAGGGAATCATAATCGGCAAAGGCGGCGCTATGCTGAAAAAAATCGGCACCAACGCCCGTTTTGAGATTGAACGTCTTTTGGAAGCAAAGGTCAATCTAAAGCTTTGGGTCAGGGTTAAAAAGGACTGGCGCGACAGCGAGTTTTTAATGAAAAATTTCGGATACAATAAAGACGAATTATAATTGGCAATTTTTTTACAGTATACCGGCTTTCTCTTAAGGACATCCTAAATTCAGATAAAGCAGGAACGGAGGAAGAACGAATGGAGGAAGCCTGGAAAAATTTTGCCGCGACAGGAAAAGTAAACGATTATTTAAGATTTTGCGAAGAGAGAGAAAAACGGGAAACAGAGCCGGATGGGAACAAACCTGATAGTGACGGGGATGGTTTTGAATGCCATGCCGATTGGAGATTATGACAAAAGAATAACGCTGTTGACAAAAGAAAGAGGAAGGATTACGGCTTTTGCGAGGGGCGCGAGGCGGCCGAACGGCCAGCTTCTGGCTGCGGCCAGTCCTTTTTCTTTCGGTGAATTTGAACTGTTTGAGGGACGGAGTACATATACCGCGGTAAAGGCTACGATCAGCAATTATTTCCGGGAACTTTCGGAGGATTTGGACGCGGCCTGGTACGGATTTTACTTCCTGGAATTTGCAGACTATTTTTGCCAGGAGAACAATGACGAAAGAGAAATGTTAAAGCTGTTGTATCAGTCGCTTCGCGCGTTAATCAGCGAACGTTTCAGCAACAGACTGGTGCGGATTGTATTTGAGTTAAAGGCGCTTTCTATAAACGGGATGGCGCCGTATGTTTTTTCCTGCCTGGGGTGCAAAAAAAAGCAGCCGCTCGTTGGTTTTTCGGTACGGCGGGGCGGGGCGTTCTGCGAAGCTTGTCAGAAAAATGCGGCAGGGTGCGAATCGATCGATGCGGACACGCTTTATACGATGCAGTATGTTATTTCTTCTCCGGTGGAAAAACTTTACTCTTTTACGGTTTCGGAGTGCGTGTTAAGCCGGCTGGAACGTCTGATGCGGGAGTACAAAGCCGCTTATGTCAATCATTCCTTTAAATCTGCAAAAGTTTTGGAAGAGACGGAGCCGGATTCTTTTTTTTGTTGAAAAATGAACATTAAAATAGTATAATAGCATGAGTTGACGTTTATGGACTGGCAAAAGTAATTGTAAGAATGGAGACTGGATTATGAAAAAAGTAATAAGAATCATTCCTGTAATGCTGGCGTTATGTGCATTGTTGTCCGGGTGCGGCGTATCTTTTGATGCGGAGGATAATACGGTATACATTGACAAAAAGGGTCGGGTGTATTCTGTCGATGTGGAAACGGTAAGCGAAAGCTATTATGACGGGAATGAGATGGAAGAGGAAATTCGTGCCACCGTTGCCGATTACAATGAAGAAAACGGAAAAAATGCGGTAAAGGTACTGGATCTTGTCATTGAGGACGGTGTGGGGCGGCTTAAAATGCAGTACGCTTCTGCAGAGGATTATACAAAACTGATCGGAACCGAACTTTATGACGGAAGTATCGTAAAAGCGCTGGCGGCCGGTTATAATTTCGATGTGGAATTTTACCGTGTAGAGAACGGACAGATTACCGGTTCTGCAGGAAAGCAGGATGTGCTTAACGAAGATGATTTAAAGGTTGCCGTCATCCGGGCGAATCTCAATGTACAGATAGACGGCAGTATTGTATTTGTATCAAGCGGTAATGTGACGCTGACCGGAAATAACACGGTTTCTATCCGGGATGAAGAGGCTGCTCCCGGAGAAGCGAACGATATTACGTATATTGTATACAAATAAACGGATCTCTGTTACATATCAGACGGCAGGAGGATTTCTGCTGTCATTAAGAAAAGAATGTGAGGAATAAAGCGATGGAAAAGACAATGGAAAAGATTGTGGCGCTGGCAAAATCAAGAGGTTTTGTATATCCCGGTTCGGATATTTACGGCGGTCTTGCAAATACCTGGGATTACGGTAACCTGGGTGTCGAGCTGAAGAATAACGTTAAAAAAGCATGGTGGAAAAAGTTCGTTCAGGAAAATCCATACAATGTAGGCGTAGACTGCGCAATTTTAATGAACCCGCAGACCTGGATCGCTTCCGGACATCTTGGGGGCTTTTCCGATCCGCTGATGGATTGTAAGGAATGTCATGAACGTTTCCGGGCCGACAAACTGATTGAAGATTTTGCGGCGGAAAAGCAGATGGAACTGGAAGGTTCGGTGGACGGCTGGTCACAGGAAGAGATGAAACGTTTTATTGACGAAAACGGCGTTTGCTGTCCGACTTGCGGAAAGCATAATTTTACGGATATCCGTCAGTTTAACCTGATGTTTAAGACATTCCAGGGAGTGACGGAGGATGCTAAAAATACCGTATATCTAAGACCGGAAACGGCGCAGGGTATTTTCGTAAACTTTAAAAACGTACAGCGTACCTCCCGGAAAAAAATTCCGTTCGGTATTGCACAGATCGGGAAGTCTTTCCGTAACGAGATTACACCAGGTAATTTTACCTTCCGTACGCGTGAATTTGAACAGATGGAACTGGAATTTTTCTGCGAGCCGGATACAGATCTTGATTGGTTCCGCTACTGGAGAGGCTTTTGCAGAGACTGGCTGTTAAGTCTTGGCATGAAGGAGGAAGAGATGCGTCTGCGCGACCATTCCCCAGAAGAATTGAGCTTTTACAGTAAGGGAACGACTGATATTGAATTTTTATTTCCATTCGGATGGGGAGAACTCTGGGGGATCGCAGACAGAACCGATTACGACCTGACGCAGCATCAGAATACGTCGGGACAGGATCTTACTTATTTTGACGACGAGAAAAACGAACGCTATGTGCCGTATGTAATTGAACCTTCTCTCGGCGCCGATCGTGTCGTTCTTGCCTTTTTATGCGCTGCGTATGACGAAGAAAACATCGGAACGGATGAAGCCCCCGATATGAGAACGGTTCTGCATTTTCATCCGTCGCTCGCTCCGGTAAAAATCGGCGTGCTGCCGCTGTCAAAGAAGTTAAACGAAGGCGCAGAGAAAGTCTATGCACAGCTTGTAAAACATTATAACTGCGAGTTTGACGACAGAGGAAATATCGGAAAGCGCTACAGGAGGCAGGATGAAATCGGAACGCCGTTTTGCGTGACGTATGATTTTGAATCGGAGAACGACGGAGCCGTTACCGTGCGTGATCGTGATACGATGGAGCAGGAGCGTATCAAAATAGAGGAGCTGGACGCTTATTTTGCAAGGAAGTTTGAGTTTTAGCAATAAGAGATCTTTTAATAAAATAGACAAAATCAATTAACATATTTTGGCAAGTTTTGCCCGTACTAAAGTCCCACAATTAAAAAGCAAGAGCTTGAAACCGTGAAAATGCATAAAGTTTTCACGGTTTTTTCTATTTAAGTCACAATTGCCTGAAACATTGGAACATAATATAATGAAGTTACGAAAAAAAGCGAAAATAATTTGCCGAAAGCCGTTTCTTAATAAGGGAGACGGAATCACACAGCATTATTTTTGCAGGAAAGGAAGAGAGAAGAGTGAAGAGAAGAATCTTTTTGCGGAATGCTGCGGTAAAGCGCGTATTGTGTTACCTGCTTATTTTTGCCGTAGTAGTAACGACTGGCACGTTTTCCCGACTGGGAGATACGGTAGCGAAAGCGGACGGCGGCAGTAAGCTTACCGTTCATTTCCGGAACGAAAAGGGCTGGGAGACAGTAAATGCGAAGTTCGGCTCAGGCAGTAACTGGGATCCGATTGCGGGCTATGAAGACGCAAAGAACAATGAGTTCGGCGTTCCGGTGGCGGAGGGAGTCAATACAGGCTGGCACTCCTACCAGGTTTTACTGCCGGAGGGAGTTACCGAAGTACAGGGTCTGTTTAACAACGGCGCGTGGGGCGGAGACAATCAGACCGGAAATTACGCGATTTCGATTTCGGGTGACAAAGAAGTCTGGATTACTTATGAAAGTGAATCTACGAATGTAAAAATTGGAGAGACAGCTCCGGCGAACTGGCTGCATATGCTGACGATTCATTTCTACAATGAGAAGAACTGGGAAACGGTCAATGCGAAATACGGCGCGGGAAGCAGCTGGGCGGCAATTCCGGGTTATGAAGACGTAATGGCAAGCGAGTTCGGGCTTCCTGTGGCAAAAGATGCGTCGCATGAAGGCTGGTATACCTTCAGAATCGGATTGGACGACAGTATCACGGAAGTACAGGGTCTGTTTAATAACGGCGCGTGGGGAGATGCGAATCAGACCGGAAATTTTGCAGCCGCAGTATCCGGTGATACAGAGTGTTTTATTACTTTTACAGACGCGGCGGCGGGAAAAGACATCGGAGTCGCTTATACGGCTCCTGCTAGCTGGACAAACCCGTCTCAGGGCGAAGGAGAAGGCGGCGATGACGAGAAACCGGGCGAGAGCGCCGGAATCAATGTTTCCGACCGCGTTCAGATAAAGGTCGGAGATACGACTGCGGAAATGCTGCTTTATGCGAACGGCGTTTACGAGGCGGCGCTTTCACTGGAGCCGGGTTCCTATGAGGCACAGGCGCTTGTCAACGGAGAGGCGTACGCGGATAAGGCTTCCGTTACTGTAGAGACGGCGGGAACCGTTTATTTCCGTATAAAGGACGGAAAGCTTACGGATTCCGTAAACGGGAAAGGACTTGTGCACAGCGCGGCTTTCACCGGTAACTTTACCGGACTTGAGTTTGTGGATGACGCCGGTACGGGGTATGAAATCGCAGGATGGGCTCCGGCGGATCCGAATGCAGAACTTACATATATAGGCGGAGGCTTATATAAAAGAACGTTCCGTTTTCAGGAGCTGGCAGCGGATCTTGCAATTGCAGACGGCGGTTATAAGATTGCGTTCGACGACGGGTGGGATTATTCCATCGGAAACGGAAGCGATAATATCGCAGTTACAATTCCGGCCGGATGCACCAGCTTTACCATATTTGTAGATGAAATCGGAAAAACCGTTTATGACGATGTAAGAACGGCGGATTTCGAGGTGGCGCAGACTACGGGCGCAATTATGAAAAACGCGTTAAACGTTACGGTTTCTTTTATCGGAGATGCGAGAGGCGGAAACGACTGGGATGCGGCGGCGAAGGGATATGAATTTACGCAGATTTCCGAAACGCTGTTCCGTTATCAGAAAGTTTTTGCGGCAGGAACATATAACTACAAATGTGTGTTCGATTATGAGAGCTGGTATGAGGCGGAAGCAGGCAACAGAGGATTAAATGTTGCCGCTAACGATACGAATGTTGTATTTTTATATAATACAGCGGACGGAAAGCTTTATGATACGTTAAATAATGCGGATAAGACGGCGGAACTGCTCGGTATGAAAGCGGCTCCGGCGGAAATGGAAGTCATTGACAATGCCAACGGCACAACAAAATTTATTGCGCTGGCGGAAAGCGGCGCAGAGGTAACGCTGTATTATGGAAATAAGGCGGATGTTGAAGCGAACGGAGCGCAGGCGCTTAAGACGGCGGCAATGAGTGCGGCGGAGGGCGGAGCCTATCATTCGGACAATCTGTTTTTCGGCGATGAGGCGCTGGATCTTGTTTATTACTACGATATCAACGGAACAAGGACGTTAGATGCATCGAACGAAACGGTTACGGCAGGCGGCGCGGAGTATTCCAATTATAAGAGAGCGGCGTTTACGGGACGGAACGTCTACGTACCGGGCACTTTCCCGGGACCAAGCTGGGATGCGGCTTCCAATCAGATGGAATATCAGGGCGGCGGCCTCTATGCTTTTACCTTCAACAATGTTCCGGCTGCCAATTATGAGTTTAAGGTTGCAATCGGAGGAACCTGGGCGGAGAATTACGGAAAAGACGGAATCCCGGACGGCTCAAATTATGCGGTGGCAGTACCGAATGCGCAGGACGTAACGGTGTACTACAATGATTTTTCACGCCGCGCAGTTACTTCGGTAGATTATGTGTTTGCCGATATTGATCTGGCAGGCACCGGAATCCCGTCCGGAACAAAAATGACTGACGAAGGACTTACCGGAATTTATACGGCTGCCGTAAAGCTTGCGGCAGGAACCTACAGTGACGTAAAAATCATTTACAACGGAGAGGAATTTATATTTAATCCGTTTACAATCAGTACGGAACGTGATGTTACGTTTTTCTTTGATCCGGATTCCGGCATTAAGTATCACAATGCGTCGGATGAAAAGGTAGAGACGGAACATATTTATTACGATTCGAAAGACGCGGTTTATAAGAGTGTTTACGGCGCGCTTGCAACCGGAGAAAAGGCAGTCTTTTCGCTTGCAACCGGAACCGACGCAGAGGAAGTTCTTCTTATCTTTAAGGGAAGAGAAAAGAAAAATCTTGCAATGGAAAAGACCGGCGCGGCGGCGGACGGCGTGCAGATGTGGAGCGCTGAGGTAAGCTTTGATACGATTGGCGAGTATACCTATTATTTCGCAGTATCAAACGGTTCGTCTATTTCGATTTATGCGGACGACGACGGATATTACGGAACGGGAACCGTAACGGATTTAACCAGTATCAAACCCTATGATCTGGTCGTTTACAAATCCGGCTATAAAACGCCCGATTGGATGAAGAATGCGGTAATTTACCAGATTTTCCCGGATCGTTTCTTTGACGGAGACGAGAGCAATAACAAAGATCAGGTTTCGGCAAGAGGCGAAGTGGACTATGAGTATATTACAGACTGGTATACGCTGCCTGAAAATCCGGAGCAGGAAGACTTGCTGACGGAAGAGGAATATAAAGCAACGGGCGCTCATTACGGAGACAGGAACTGGAGCAACGAAATTTACGGCGGCGATTTAAAGGGAATTACCGAGCGAATCGACTATTTAAAGGCGCTTGGCGTTAACGTGATTTACTTAAATCCGGTATTTGCGTCTATTTCGAGCCACAGATACGATACCAGCGATTATATGATGATTGACCCGATTTTAGGCGATCTCGGCGACTTTACGGAACTGGCGAAAGTAGCGGAAGAAAATAATATGCATATTATTCTGGACGGTGTATTTAATCATGTATCGGACGATTCCATCTACTTTGACCGTTATTATAAGTATCTGGAAAAAGGAACGGATACGATCGGAGCATATCCTTACTGGGCATTTGTCTATGATTATATGACGGAAAAGAGCGCGGGATTGGAAGCGGCGGAAGCGGCGGCAAAAGAGTATTTTACAAAGGAATACGGAATTAAGGATTATTCCTATACGGAATGGTTCGACGTATTTACTACCTATTTAAGCGACGGAACCGAGCCTGTGAAAGACAATATCGGACTTCGCGCCGGAAAACCGGTTTATGGTTATGACGGCTGGTGGGGATACGACAGTATGCCGATTATCAAGGCTACAAACGGCTCCGAATATCAGACCGGAAACTGGGCGGAGGAAATTATTTACAACGAAGAAGGTACAAGCGTAACGCAGTACTGGTTGTCGGAAGGTTCCGACGGCTGGCGGCTTGACGTTGCAAATGAGGTTTCCGACGAGACCTGGCAGCGTTTCCGCGATTCGGTAAAAGCGCTTGACAGCGAAGCGGTAATCATCGGAGAAATCTGGGACGATGCAACCGAATATTTGCTTGGAGATATGTACGACTCCGTTATGAACTATGTATTCCGCAATGCGGTTACTTCGTTCGCAAAGGGAGGATCGGCAAAAGATGCCGTGAATACGCTTGAAAAAATCAGGGAGCGTTATCCGAAAGAAGCGTTTTATGCGATGATGAATCTGGTATCTTCACATGATACAACGAGACTTTTATCATATCTGGACGGCATTGACGACGACAGAAATCAAAAAGACGTTGACTCCGCATTTCCGACCTATGCAAAAACGTCGGATCTTGCGAAGAAGAGACAGTATCTGGTAGCTTTGCTTCAGTTTACTTATGCAGGCGCGCCCACTATTTACTATGGCGATGAGATCGGTATGGTTGGCGCTGACGATCCGGACGACCGCCGCGCGTTTGAATGGGGCAAAGGTAATGAAGCGCTTGTAACCTGGTATGCGACGCTCGCAAATATCAGAGCCAATTATTCCGCGCTTCGTACCGGTTCGTTAGAGGTATTTGACGCAGGAAACGATAATGTAATGGCATTTGTAAGAAAGGACGACTCGGATGAGCTTGTCGTTCTTGCAAATAACAGCGAAAGTGAACAGCAGATTGCCGTAAATCTTTCCGAGCTTGGTGTGTCCGCATCTGCGCTTTCCGATCTTGTAGGAGGAAGCGTTTATACGGCGGCGGACGGAATCGTAACGGTAACCGTTCCGGCATTATCGGGCGCAATTTTAACTGCAGACGCAAAGAAAGCGGAAGTAGATAAGAAAGCGCTTTCGCCCGCATTTGACAGCTCTTATGCGATTGCGGAACGTTCACCGAATCCGCCGGCGAAGCCGGAACCGGATGATAAACCGGAGGAAAAACCGGACGGCAAACCGGACGAGAATCCGGGAGATGACAACGGCGGAGATAATAACGGCGGAAGCGGAAATAACGGACAGGGAAATCAGACGCAGACAGTCAATGGTACGGTGAATTCTTCTACGGTACAGCAGACGACTGTGCAGTCGGCGAAAACCTCCGACGCAGCAGGCAGCGTAACAAACCTTTCGTTCCTGCTTCTGCTTGTCGGCGGATGCGTTCTTGGAGCGGCATACAAAAAGAGACGCGCCAGATAAATGACAGCTTTTCAGAAATTAAAAAAATCCATGTGCACTGATGTTGATCAGGCGCATGGATTTTTTTGAATCAGGTAATATTTCTTTTGATTTCCTCAATCGAGCATCCGTTCTTTAATACAATCGTTTTTAAATCCTCAAATTCCGGTTTCTCTTTTTCCACACCATAGCCGGTGCTTTTTTTCACGCGAATACTGCCGTACGGCGAAGCGTGGGATTCAAACGTAGATTCGAGCTTGGCCCGCTCGTACTCCTGATACCGAATGCCTCTTGTCGTAGTATGAAGGAAGAGCAGTCCGGTAAATTTATCTCTGTCTTCTATTTCACAGAAGCAGGTCAGAAGAATGCCGGGGCGGTTTTTTTTCATTTGAATCGGTATCGTGTAGACGTCGAGCGCTCCTGCGGCCATAAGTATTTCTGTCGCAAGTCCTACCGCTTCACCCGTCATATCGTCCAGATTGCAGGAAATTTCGAGAACTTTATCGAAATGACCGAATGGTTCTTCTTTCGGACCGGCTTTTTGTTCCGATTCGGTTGTTATGGAAGCGCTGTCCGCCGTCTGCTCCGTGTCCTTTGACAAAGGAGCGATCTCTTCTTCGACGATCTCTTCTCCGAAAAACATACGTACGCAATTGGCCGCTTCAAAATCCTTTGTTCCCATGCCGTATCCGATGGCTTCGACCTTGATAGAGGGCATATTGGCAAAACTGTTGACGTAATATTTTAAGATGGCTGCGCCGGTCGGCGTTAAAAGTTCGCCTGCAAAAGCGCCCGTATAAAAGGGGATTCCTTTTAACAGCTCCGCAGTAGCGGGAGCCGGAACGGAGAGTATGCCGTGCGCGCATTTTACAAAGCCGTTCCCGACATGAATCGGCGTACAAATGACATGATCCGGTACAAGCAGATACATCAAAAGCGCACAGCCCGTAACGTCGGCCAGTGCATCCAGCGAGCCGATTTCGTGAAAATGAATCTGTTCGAGCGGAACGCCGTGTACGGCTGATTCCGCCTCACCGATCAGCCGGTAAATGGAGGAGACGTCCTCTTTTACCTGTTCCGGGAGGGCAAACGACGAAATCTTTTCTAACAGTTCGGGGTAACTGCGGTGTTCATGCGTGTGCGTATCGTCCGATTCCTGACCGTGAATAAAAAGAGAATTGTCCTCTGTCTGGTCTGCGTTTTCGGATGCGGGGATTTCTTCGATTTGATCGATAAAAACTCTCACTTTTGTTCCGCAGATACCGCATTTTACGATTTTTTCTGTTTCAATCGAGACTCCGAGAGGTGAAAATACCTCATGCATCATATTTAAAAACAGCTCTTTTTGTTCGCACAGTTCATAAAGAGCGCCCGTTAACATATCGCCTGCGGCGCCCATATTACATTCAATAAATAGTGTCTTCATGAAAAATATCCTCCCTGTTCCTGTCAGCCGCCGATATGGTTTATCATACTGGCAAGATAACCCGCGCCGAAGCCGTTATCGATATTGACGACCGAAACGCCGCTTGCGCAGGAGTTTAACATAGATAAAAGCGCGGAAACGCCGTGAAAACTGGCGCCGTAACCGATACTCGTAGGAACTGCAATAACCGGACAGTCGGTCAGGCCGCCGATGACGCTTGCAAGCGCGCCCTCCATTCCGGCGACTGCAATAATTACGGTTGCGGATGAAAGCAGCTCCATATGAGAAAGCAGGCGATGAAGACCGGCAACGCCTACGTCGTATAGACGTACAACGGGATTTCCGAGCGTATCGGCGGTAAGCGCGGCCTCTTCTGCAACCGGAATATCGCTTGTCCCTCCGGTAGCGACAACGATGGTTCCTTTCGCACTGATATGCTGCCTTTGGTTTACGATTCCGATTTTAGAGACCGGATCGTAAAAGAGAGAGAAGCGTTCGGCAAGATAGGCGGCCGATTCTTCCGAAAGCCTTGTGATTAAAATATTTTCCGGACAGTGCGAAAGCAGGCTGTTTATAATCCCCTCCATCTGTCCGCTGGTTTTTGAAGCGCCGTAGATGACTTCCGGCGCACCCTGTCTGATTTCCCGGTGATGGTCGACTTTGGCGTAGCCCAGATCTTCAAACGGCGTAAGTTTGAGCCGGGCATAGGCTTCTTCTGCGCTGATTGCCCCGCATTCCAGGTTCTTTAATATATGTTTAATATGTTCGTTTTCCATTTCAGAAATGTCTCCTCTATCATGAACCGCAGGCTTGATACACATATTCCTATTATACAAAACACCGGGGGAATTTGCAAAAAATATTTTCTTTCCGGGCTGTTTTACGGCTGCGTACGGACAAATTCGGATGTATTTTGCTTTTTCTTGCTATCTGAAACAGAGGATGTTATACTTTTCAGAGGAAATACGAATGAAGTAAAGGGTAATCGGGTGTCGAATAAATGAACAGAAAAAAAGTACTTTTAATCGCGACGGGAGGTACGATTGCCTCCAAAAAATCGGAGAACGGTTTAAAACCGCAGCTGTCTCCGCATGAACTGATGAAATATATTCCGCAGGCCGAAAGTTTCTGCGAGATAGAGACGTTTGAGCTCTTAAATATCGACAGTTCCAATATGGAGCCATCCCACTGGCAGCAGATGGTTTCCACCATAAAAGCGTATTATGATAAATTTGACGGTTTTGTGATCGCGCACGGAACGGATACGATGGCCTATACGGCGGCGGCGCTTTCCTATATGATACAGAATTCGCAAAAGCCGATTGTGATTACGGGTGCACAAAAACCGATTGATATGGAAATTACGGACGCGAAATCCAACCTGACGGACAGCTTTTTATACGCGGCGGACGACGCCTCGCAGGGAGTACAGATTGTTTTTGACGGGAAAGTCATTGCCGGAACACGCGCGAAAAAAGTGCGTTCTAAAAGTTATAATGCATTTTCCAGCATTGATTTTCCCTGTCTTGCTACGATTCAGGATCACCATATTATGCGTTATCTCCCAATGCTTCCTGATACAAAAGAGGTGCGTTTTTACGAAAAAATGGATGAGAATATCTATTTAATGAAGCTGGTTCCGGGGATTCGTCCAAAGCTTTTGCAGCATATCTTTGAAAACTATGATAGTATTGTAGTTGAAAGTTTCGGTGTCGGCGGCATTCCGAAATCCATGCAGAAAGAATTCTTTCTTCTATGCCAGAAATACCCTGACAAGACAGTTGTAATGGCTACTCAGGTCGCGCATGAAGGAAGCGATATGACCGTATACGAGGTCGGACATGATATGAAAAAATATTGCCGTTTTCTGGAATCTTATGATATGACTTTAGAATCGGTGCTTGCAAAGCTGATGTGGATTTTGGGCAATCGGGACGCGCTTGACGGAAGTATAGAGGAATTGTTTTATCAAAAAATAAATTACGATATTATATTTAAAAAGAACCTGGAGTGATAAAGGCTTCCGGTTCTTTTTGCTTACTGTGTTTTTTTATTGATATAGTTGGTCTTGTATTTGGAATACATGATTTTCTGGCTGCTGTAGAGTCCGTAATAGCCGGAGAGCATATAACTGAAGGACACGGCAAGCAGAAAATACGGCATTCCGTCATAGCCGAATAATTCAAAGCTGATTAACAGCGAAGAAATCGGGCAGTTTGTTACGCCGCAGAAGACGGCGGTCATGCCGACTGCCGTACAAAGAGAGGGCGAAAAACCGATCAAAGTGCCGAAGAGGCTGCCGAACGCGGCTCCGGTAAAAAAGGAGGGAACAATCTCACCGCCTTTAAAGCCTGCGCCGATCGTAACGGCAGTAAACAGCATTTTTAACAAAAAGGCTTCCGGGGCCGCATTACCCTCCATAAACCGTTCGATAAGAGAAAAACCGGCGCCGTTATAGTCTCTGACGCCGACCAGCAGCGTCATGCCGATTAGAATACAGCCGCCGCAGAAAATACGCAGGTACGGATTGGCAAACAGTTTTTTTAACAAATGTTCGGACTGATGTAACAGAATACAGAACAAAATACTGATGCCGGCGCAGAGAACGGAAAGCAGCGAAATCTCCGCCGCCGTAAGCAGCGAAAAGTCCGGAATCTGCCCAAGAGGAAACGCTTCCTTTGCAACGCCGAAATACTGCGCGACGGCATATGCGGTCAATGAGGAAAGAACGCATGGAACGAGCGCGGCATAATACATAATGCCGACGCTTACAACTTCCATTGAAAAAATGGCCGCCGCCATCGGCGTACCGAAAAGTGCGGAAAACGCGGCGCTCATGCCGCACATAATCATAATATGTTTATCTTTTTCGTCAAAACCGAACAGACTGCCGAGACCGTTTCCAATGCTGCCGCCGAGCTGCAGAGCCGCGCCTTCCCGTCCTGCCGAGCCGCCGAAGAGATGCGTAATCAGCGTCGAGAGAAAAATCAACGGCGCCATGCGAAAGGGCAGTTTTTCGTTTGAATGAATGGCGGCCAATACCAGATTTGTTCCGGAATCCTTTTCGTCATGCAAAAGTCGGTAGCTGCCGACAATGACAAGGCCTCCAAGCGGAAGCAGAAAAAGCGCTGCGGGATTGTTCTCACGAAAGCTTGTTACGGCGGACATTCCGAAATAAAATAAGGAGCCGGTTCCGCCGACGATTAAACCCGAAACAATGGAAAAAACAACCCATTTTACGGAAGTCTTTATATGGTTTAAATGATGCAGCAGTTTTTGCCTGACAATTTCTTTCATTCGGATACCTCGCATATTTCACTATAGTAGCATTATGTAATTTTTTTTACAACGGAAAAATGAAAAAGAATGCGTTTGTGCTTGCGGAACGGACGGTATATTTGGTATGATATAACATATCGTTTTTGTATAGTACACGGAATACGAAAAAAAACGAAAAAACGGTGGACAGAAATGAAAAATACGGTTACGATAAATAAAAAACAGGAGGAATAGAATTAGAATGAGAAGCGGCGGAGTATTAATGCATATTTCATCCCTGCCGTCCCCTTACGGAATCGGCACAATGGGAAAAGAAGCAAGAAAATTTGCGAATTTTCTGGAAAAGACAGGACAGAAATACTGGCAGATTCTTCCAATCTGTCCGACCGGCTACGGAGATTCTCCTTATCAGTCGTTCTCCAGCTTTGCTGGGAATCCATACTTTATCGATCTGGTTACGCTCTGCAAAGAGAGACTGCTGAAAAAAGAGGAATGCGAGATGTTCTCATGGGGTACCAGCCCGCGTCTGGTTGATTACGGGGCAATGTACCGCTATCGGTTCCAGCTGTTTAAAATGGCGTTTAAACGTTTTCAGAAAAAGACGCCTGAAGATTTCGCTGCGTTCTGTGAAAACGAAGCGGAATGGCTGGAGGATTATACGCTATTTATGGCTTTAAAAGCGGCGCATTACGGCGAATCGTGGTTCGGCTGGGAGGATGAGATCAGATTTCGCGAAGAGTCCGCATTACAGGCTGCAAGAGAAAAATATGCGGAGGATATCGCATTTTATAAAATGCTGCAGTATCTCTTCTTTAAACAGTGGAGAGCGTTAAAAAAATACGTCAACGACAAAGGGATTGAAATTATCGGCGACGTTCCGATTTATGTTGCGGCGGATTCTGCAGACGTATGGGCAAATCCGGATCAGTTTTATTTAAACGAGGATTTAAAGCCGATTGACGTTGCAGGCTGCCCGCCGGATGCTTTTTCCCAAAAAGGCCAGCTCTGGGGAAATCCGTTGTTCCGCTGGGATGTAATGGAAAAGGACGGTTACGAATGGTGGACGAAGCGTATGAAGGCGATGTCCGAACTTTATGATGTGGTGAGAATCGATCATTTCCGCGGTTTTGACTCGTATTATGCGATTCCGGCGTCGGAAGAAACGGCGGAAAACGGCGAGTGGAGGAAGGGACCGGGACTTGCGCTGTTTTGCACATTAGAACAAAAACTCGGTAAACTGAATATCATTGTAGAGGATTTGGGCTTTTTAACTCCGTCTGTGAGGCAGATGGTAGCGGAGTCCGGTTTTCCGGGGATGAAAATTATCCAGTTTGCATTTGACGCAAGAGAAGACAACGATTATCTGCCGCACAATTATGAGAGACACTGTGTAGTTTATACCGGAACCCATGATAACGACACTGCGCTTGGCTGGATGAAGACGGCTCCGAGACCAAGCGTGAAACAGGCGATCGAATACCTGAATCTTACAAAGGACGAGGGGTATAACTGGGGTATGATGCGCGGGGCATGGAGTTCCGTAGCCGATCTTGCGATTGTAACGATGCAGGATATTGTCGGCGTCAGCTTTGAAGGACGCATGAATATTCCGTCCACACTCGGCGGAAACTGGAAGTGGAGAATGACGAAGGATCAGGTGAATACGCTGCTGGTAAAAAGAGTGTACCGTTATATGGAAATGTACGGACGTGCGGTGAAACGGGAAATTGAGCCGGATGCGGACGAAGAAGCGGATAACAGCGAAGAGATGTAGAATATTTGTCCATTGTCTGTGCAGCAGGAAGACGGCTCTTAATCGGAGCCGTTTTGCTGCGCGAGGTTATCAATATGCTGTATTTTATTGTAAATAAATCTTCCAGAACGGGAAAGAGCGCCCGCATCTGGAAAGATGTTTTGAGCTTACTGCAGGAAAAAAAGAAAGATTACCGCGCGTTTGTTACGGAATACGAAGGTCATGCCAAAGTTCTGGCTGAAACGATTACGGGGAGCGCTGACGATGATATTTGTCTTATTGTTGTCGGCGGCGACGGAACCGTGAACGAAGTCTTAAACGGCATAAAGGATTTTGGGAACGTACGATTCGGCGTGATTCCGACCGGATCGGGCAATGATTTTGCAAGAGGCCTCGGCATGAAAGGAACGACGGAAGAGATTTTAAACCGGATTCTTTCACGGGCGGAAGAGGGAAAGGAAGCTTATGAGCCGATTGATATCGGCAAAGTAAGCTATAACGGGTGCGACAAGCCGCGGCTGTTTTCCATCAGCGCAGGTGTCGGACTGGATGCGATTGTCTGTAAGAAAGCGCTTCATTCCAGACTCAAGCAAATTCTAAATAAAATCGGTCTTGGAAAGCTTACGTATCTGATTCTGACGGTACAGACGTTGTTTCGCATGAAAACGGTAGATGTTTCCGCACGCTATGATGGGAAAGGAACGAAAAATCAAAAGCAGATGATATTTCTCGCCGCTATGAATTTCCGCGCGGAGGGCGGCGGCGTTCCGATGGCGCCTCATGCAAACGCACAGGACGGAAAGCTTTCGGTCTGTGCCGCATACGGTATTCCGAAATGGCGGACCTTTCTTTATCTGCCGGTGTTAGTAGCGGCGAAGCATGAAAATCTGCGCGGTTTTTCTATTACGGACTGCAGGGTTTGTACGCTGCGGTTAAAGGAGCCGATGGTGCTTCATGCGGACGGAGAATACTGCGCGGAAGTGACGGAAGTCACTTTTTCCTGTCTGCCGGGCCGACTGCGCATTCTGAAATAATGATAGAAATAAAATGGGAATGAATATGGGACGCACTAGAGAAAGCAACTATGACTTGCTTCGGATTATTTGCATGGCGGCGGTTATCTCCGCGCATGTCAGCGATTTATATATCAAGGCGGTTACAAATAAAGAGCTGTTCGGCGTCTTTTATACGGAGCATATCGGCGCGGTAAGCCTCTATAACGTACTGCCGAGATTTTCGGTACCCTGTTTTGTGATGCTTTCCGGCGCATTTCTTCTGTCGGAGGAAAAAAATGCACAGTGCCGTTATTTCTACAGAAAGACATTTCGAAGTGTCGGAATACCGACCGTTCTGTTTAGTTTATGCTACTTTCTGTTTGCAATGGCGCAGGCGGCCCTTTCGGTTTTTTCAAACGGAAGAGAGCGTATCAGGCTGCTTGGTCCGGTTACGGGGTGGCTTAGAGGGGAGCCGTTTTACCATTTATGGTATCTGTATATGATGGTGGGCGTCTACCTGTTTGTGCCGTTTCTTGTGCGAATGAAAAAAGAAATGGGAGAACGACTGTTTTGCAAGGCGGCCTGGGTGTTTCTCATTCCGGCGTCGCTTAGCGCATGGACCTGCAGTTATACGCTGAAATGGAACCTCGGTCTTTCTTTCTGTTATCTGGGATATTTTATGATCGGGTATGTGATACGGAATTGGGCGGTATCACACAAAAGCAACGCAAAAGGATTGGTATGGGCAGGATTAGGCGCAGGACTTGAGCTTGCGACGGCTTTTTTCCGATATATACAGGCCGGGCAGGGGATTGCGGACCGGGATATGAAATATCTTTTGACCGATCCTTACTTCCCGCTTACAACGGCGGCTTCCGTGCTGATTTTTGCCGGATTTTCGAGGATGACGTTAAAGCGGGATTTCGGAAAGCTCTCGGCGCTTACGTTTCTGATTTATCTGTTCCATGCCGGCGTGTGGGATATCGGAGAAAGACTGACGGTAAGGGTGCTGGGGCCGGATGCCGACTGCAGAATCGTAATTCCTGCGGGAATTGCCGCCGTATTTTTCTTTTCGCTGCTGTTGTCGCTTGCGTATCGAAAGCTTTACCGTGCCGCGGACGGAAAATGGAAGCTTGCGGATAAGCTTTGTAAGCTTGTAAAATTGGAATAGTTATCTCTTGTCATGAATCCGTATCTCCTCACATATAATGTTACAACTTGGTGAATGAATAAAAGCAGAAACGGTGTACGGCCGGAACGCTTTTTTTATGCACAAACTGTAATACTCTTATGGAGGAGAATTTTTATGGACAGCGTAAACGAAATCAAGGAGTTTAATCTTTACCGCGATATCAACAGCCGTACGGGCGGAGAAATCTATCTGGGAATCGTAGGCCCTGTCAGAACCGGAAAATCTACTTTTATTAAACGGTTTATGGAGCTTATGGTGCTGCCGTATATGGAGGATGTTCCTGCGAAGGAGCGAGCGATGGACGAATTGCCCCAGGCGGCTGCGGGAAAGACAATTATGACGACGGAACCGAAATTCATTCCGCAGCAGGCAGCAGAAATTATGCTGCCGGACAGAGGGAACGAAGGGGAGCATCTTGCGGTAAAAGTGCGGCTGATTGACTGCGTCGGATTTATGGCGGACGGGGCGGTCGGCCATATGGAAGGCAATGAGAAGCGGATGGTAAAGACGCCGTGGTTCGACTATGAAATTCCGTTTGTAGAAGCGGCTTCTATCGGAACGGAAAAGGTGATCCGCGATCATGCAACGATTGGAATTGTTGTAACGACAGACGGTACAATCGGTGAATTGGAGCGGAATAATTACATAGATGCGGAAGAAAAAACAATTGAAGAATTGAACACCATCGGAAAGCCGTATGTCGTTCTTTTGAACTCTACAAGGCCGTACAGCGACGATACCGCGAAACTTGCGAAAAGCCTTGAGGAAAAATACGGTACGACAGTTGTTCCCGTAAATTGCGAACAGCTTCGAAAAGAGGACATTATTCGAATCCTGGAAAGCGTACTTTATGAATTTCCGGTAGAACGCGTGGAATTTTATATTCCCAAATGGACGGAAATGCTTTCCGCAGAACATCCGGTGAAAGCCGAAATGATTGAAACGGCAAATCAGATTTTAGGGCGGATGCAGAAGACAAAGGACGTATACAGTCAGGCATATCAACCTGCCGAATATCTTTCTAAAATAAAAACGGAAGAACTGGATTTGGCTACCGGATGTGTAAAAATTCTAATGGATGTTGCGGAGCAGTATTATTACGAAAATATGAGCGAACTCTCCGGCGTAGAGGTTAAGGGCGAGTACGAGCTGATTTCGATGATAAAAGAAATGGCGTTGCGTAAGGACGCGTACGAGAAGGTGGCAAGCGCGTTTGAAGCGGTGCAGATGAAAGGCTATGGCGTGGTAAATCCGGAGCTTTCGGACATTCGAATGGAGGAACCGGTTCTTATTCGCCACGGAAATAAATTTGGAGTAAAAATTAAGGCCGTTTCGCCTTCGATTCATATGATAAAAGCAAATATTGAAACAGAGATCGCTCCCATTGTCGGAAGCGAAGAGCAGGCAAACGACCTGATCCGTTACATCAAGGAAGGACAGCAGAGCAACGAAGGCGTCTGGGAAACGAATATATTCGGAAAATCCATCGGAGAGCTGATGGAAGACGGCATTCGCAGCAAAATTTCCATGATGGACGATGAATGCCAGATGAAGCTGCAGGATACCATGCAAAAGATCGTTAACGATAACAATGGCGGCATGGTCTGCATTATTATTTAATTCGGTAAAAGCAGTGAAACCGGGAAAAAACGGCCGGTTCACTGCTTTTGCTTATTTTTTTTCGTCTTTTTCAGGCAGCGCTTTGTATTCGTCAGACGCTTTAAATTCTTTCATAACGTCGTCATAAGCCGCAATGATATACTCTTTCATCGGATCATTATCCGGAATCAGCGACATATTTGTTGAGTAAATCTCTTCCGCGTTTTTTTTGGAAGTAGCGCCTTTTAACTGGTTCTCAAGCGAATCCCGCATTGCCTGAACTCTGGCGGCCTGCTGATATAATACCGGGTCTTCCGCCTGTAAAAACCGCATTTCTTCGGCCGTGAGCTTCTTTCCGCTTTTAAGCTTTGCCCGGATACGGGCCATATAGGTGCTCTTTTCTTCTTCCGTCATTCCGCATGCCGGACTTAACAGTTTAGAAATATTGCCGGAAATCTGAAAGGTGTCCATTCCCGAAATGCGTCCTGCGGCAGGTCCGGCCATTTGATTGGAATTGCCGCCGAAAATACCGGATTTCGTCTTTACAAACACGGCAGTATCCCGTCTTCCTGTTCCTGTACGAAGCGCCGCTCCCGGATTTTTAGCGTGTATTGTCTGCATATTGTCCTCCCTTCCGCCGTCTTTTGCGGCCCGGACAAATCGTGATAGATTTGTATCTGAATGTTATATCGGCTTTATTTTGGGATGCATTAGAGAACGGCCGTAGTTTTCGCGCTTCCCGGCCGTATGCGGAACTTTTATTTGCTTTTCATGGATTTATATACTACAATAAAGATACTATTGTCAGTAAAAGGGGGAGGAACGATTGAAAGAACTGTTTCTGAATTTCTTTCGAAAAAAACATTTTTGGCCGAGGCTTGCCGTAGTTGTTGCCGCGGTAATTCTGATGGGGTTTTCCATCTCCTGGCTTTTGCTGGTTGATTTCGGAGCGGACCCATGTACGCTATTAAACGTTGCGGTTTCCGATACCATAGGAATCAGTCTCGGGAGCTGGCAGGCGTTATTCAATCTGATTTTGTTTGTCATTGTAATTTTTTTCGGAGGGAAAAATCTGGGACTTGGCACCGTGGCAAATATGCTGCTGGTGGGCTATTCCATCGATTTCTTTTCTTTTTTGTGGGAACGGATTCTGCCGCGCGGATTGTTTTCTTCGATCGGCGTCCGCGTTGCGGTACTGATTCCGGCGCTTGCTTTATTTATTCTGGCCGCCGCCGTCTATATTGATGTGGACATGGGCACGTCGCCTTTTGACGCACTTCCGATCATTATATCGGAACATTTGCCGAAGATACCGTTTCGGCTGGTGCGCATTGCCTATGACGGCGCGGTGACGGCGATAGGAATGATTTTCGGAGGAATGCCCGGGGTTGTTACGGTCGTAATGGTGCTTGCGCTTGGACCGGTGATTTCCTGGGTAGGCGAGAAAATAAACAAACGATTCGATTTTAAATAAAAAGGAGGAAAAAAGATGAATCCGGTATATGAAAAATTAATGAAATGTTATGAAAGCTGCCGTGCAAAAACTGATTTTAAGCCGAGGGTGGCCCTTGTATTGGGCTCCGGACTGGGGGATTATGCCGAGAGTATCCGTGTTGTCGATACGCTTGACTATCATGATATCGAAGGGTTTCCGGTATCGACCGTGCCCGGGCATAAGGGAAGATTTATTTTCGGATATATTGGGGAAGTTCCGGTCGTTTGTATGCAGGGGCGCGTTCATTATTATGAGGGATATGATATAACGGATGTCGTGCTTCCGACGCGTTTAATGAAACTGATGGGAGCGGAAATTTTGTTTTTGACGAATGCGGCGGGCGGTATTCAGCTTGGGATGAAGAGCGGCAGCCTTATGATGATTACAGGACAGATTGCCTGCTTTGTACCGTCTCCGCTAATCGGACCGAATCTGGACGAGCTCGGCGAGCGCTTCCCGGACATGAGTCAGATCTATGATCCGGAACTTCAGCGGATCGTAAGGAAGGCCGCGGCAGAACTTTCCATTGATCTCTGCGAGGGGACGTATCTGCAGCTTTCGGGACCACAGTACGAAACGCCGCAGGAGGTAGCGATGTGCCGTACCTTAGGCGCCGATGCCGTCGGAATGAGCACGGCCTGCGAAGCGGTTGCGGCAAAGCATATGGGAATGCGCGTGCTTGGTATTTCCTGCGTCACAAATATGGCGGCCGGGATTCAGGCGGTTCCGCTTTCCCATAAAGAGGTGCAGGAAGCCGCCGATAAGGTTGCGCCGCAGTTTAAAGAACTCGTGACGGAAGTCATTAAAAAAACGGCAGGGATTGTTTCAGTGTGAGCGAAAGCGGCAGAATAAGAGGGAAAAATGAAGGTAATATTTGTGCATCACAGTTGTTTTGTGGTGGAAGTGGACGAAAAGGTTTTGGTTTTTGACTGGTTTGCAGGCGACCGGATAGACGGAATGATTTTTCACGGAGAAATTCCGACGTATGAACCGGATACACCCTTGTATGTGTTTGCCAGCCATAAACACAGAGATCATTTTGATATGGACGTGTTGAAGTGGGCCGATTATTATACGAATATTCACTATATTTTTTCAAAAGACTGTAAAATGAGTCCGAATTTTTTAAAAAAGCACGGATTTTCAACGGACATAAGGGAAAAAATTCTCTATGTGGGTCCGATGGAAAAGCATAGTATAGACGGGAACGTGCATATCGAAACGCTGCGTTCCACGGACGCCGGCGTCGCCTTTTACGTTGAGACCAACGGCGCATCGTTTTTTCATGCCGGAGATTTGGGCGACTGGAGGATGCAGGGTGCCGGAGACCTGATAAACGGTAAAATGCGGCGGGAATATACGGCCCAGATTCGTAAGATGGAACATAAAAATATTAATCTGGCATTTGTGCCGATGGACCCGAGACTTTTAGACAATCAATTTCTCGGATTTGACTATTTTTTGGAGCATACCGGAGCCGAATACGTTTTTCCGATGCATATGTGGCAGGATTATTCCGGAATTCGGGTTTATTTAAGGTGTCAGATGAACCAGCGTATCGCGGACCGCGTCGTGGAGATCTCGCATGAAAATCAGGTGTTCGAAATCGGGGAGGCTTGACGTTTTTAAAGTTTTTGAGCTATAATAAATCAATTGCGGGAGTACACCGCTTCATAAGGAAAGGCAGGGAGAGAAATGGAATTTTTATCTTCGTTTTTACAGTATTTTATTACGTTAGTTGTTCTGGCCGTGATTGCGGGGCTTGGCGTATTTACAGGTAAAAAGTTAAGACAGCGCAAAGACGCAAAGGCACAGAATGAGGTGTAACAGATAGGGTTTGGAGGAACGTAAGTTGTGAAAAAGTTTGTTGGAGAAAATGAATTGCGCAGAATGTACCTTTCTTTTTTTGAAAGCAAGGGACATTTAAAAATGAACAGTTTTTCGCTGGTACCGCATAACGATAACAGTCTTCTTTTGATCAATGCGGGTATGGCGCCGTTAAAGCCGTATTTTACCGGTCAGGAGATTCCTCCCCGGAAAAGGGTGACGACCTGCCAGAAATGTATCCGCACCGGCGATATCGACAATGTCGGCAAAACGGCAAGGCATCTGACTTTTTTTGAAATGCTCGGTAATTTTTCGTTCGGGGATTATTTTAAACACGAGGCGATCGCCTGGTCGTGGGAATTTTTAACGGAAGTTTTGGGGTTGGAACCGGAGCGCCTTTATCCGTCCGTATACGGAGAGGATGAAGAGGCGTTTACGATCTGGAATCAGGAGGTCGGCGTTCCGGCGGAGAAAATCACCAGATTTTACCGCGATCCTAAGACCGGAGAATGCGACAACTTCTGGGAGCATGGCGCGGGTCCGTGCGGTCCGTGTTCCGAGATTTATTACGACCGGGGGGAAAAATACGGCTGCGGAAAACCGGACTGTAAGGTCGGCTGTGACTGCGACCGCTTTATGGAAGTTTGGAATAACGTATTTACACAGTTTAACGGAGACGGCAAAGGCGGCTACGAAGAGCTGGAGCAGAAAAATATCGACACCGGAATGGGCTTGGAGCGTCTTGCTGTCGTAATGCAGGACGTTGATTCCGTATTCGACATCGACACCATGAAAGCAATCCGCGACAAAGTGTGTGAACTTTCGGGGAAGACCTATCAGGCCGATGCTGCAGACGACGTGTCGATTCGTCTGATCACGGATCATATACGTTCTTCTACATTTATGGTGTCCGACGGTATTATGCCGTCGAATGAGGGACGCGGCTATGTGCTTCGGCGTATTATCCGCCGCGCGGCGCGGCACGGCAGGATGCTTGGCATAGAAGGAACGTTTCTTGCGGCGCTTGCCGGGACAGTAATCAAAGAGAGTAAGGACGGCTATCCCGAGCTGGAGGAAAAGAAAGATTTTATTTTAAAAGTTCTGACGCAGGAAGAAGAAAAATTTGCGCGAACGATTGATCAGGGACTAGCTATATTAGAAGAAATGGAAGCGCAGCTTATCGCAAAGCAGGAGAAGGTTTTATCCGGACAGGACGTGTTTAAGCTTTACGATACTTATGGTTTCCCGGTAGATCTGACGCGGGAGATTTTAGAGGAAAAAGGATTTCTGGTCGATGAGGCAGGGTTTAAAGAAGCGATGGAAGTGCAGCGGACTACTGCCCGTAAAGCCCGTAAAACGACAAACTATATGGGGGCGGACGTTACGGTTTACGAGTCGATCGATCCGGCGGTCACAACGGAATTTATCGGTTATGACAGGCTTTCCGCAGTCTCCGAAGTTAGCGTTTTGACGACGGAAACGGAGCTTGTGGAGGCGCTTTCGGACGGGGAGATCGGAACTGTTATTACGAAACAGACGCCGTTTTATGCGACGATGGGCGGACAGCAGGGGGATAAGGGCGTGATAAAAACCTCCTCCGGTGAATTTACGGTAGAAGATACGATAAAATTGTCCGGCGGGAAGGTCGGCCACATCGGAAAAATGACAGGCGGTATGATAAAGACCGGAGATGAAGCCGTACTGACGGTAGACGCGGATTTAAGAGCAAAGACCTGTAAAAATCACTCTGCAACGCATCTGCTTCAAAAGGCGCTGCGCGATGTGCTTGGTACGCATGTCGAGCAGGCGGGGTCTTATCAGGACGGCGAACGCACGCGGTTTGACTTCAGTCATTTTGCGGCAATGACGCCGGAAGAAATCGCCAGAGCAGAAGCGATTGTAAATGAAAAAATTGCCGAGAGTATCCCGGTGCAGACAGATATTATGTCTGTAGAAGAAGCAAAAAAATCGGGCGCTACCGCGCTGTTTGGGGAAAAATACGGCGATACGGTACGCGTCGTATCAATGGGAGATTTTTCAAAAGAACTCTGCGGCGGTACGCATGTGGGAAATACCGCGGATATTACAGCGTTTAAGATCCTTTCCGAGAACGGAGTCGCCGCAGGCGTGCGCCGTATTGAAGCGCTGACCGGCGAAAACGTATTCGCATATTATCGCAAGGTGGAGAAGGAACTGGAAGAGGCGGCGAAAGCGGCAAAGACCACTCCTGCTTCACTGGTAGAAAAAATAGAACATATGATGGCGGAAATCAAAACGCTTTCTTCCGAAAACGAATCGTTAAAGAGTAAAGCCGCGAAAGAGGCGCTCGGCGATGTGATGGACCGCGTGGAAGAGGTAAAAGGCGTAAAAATGCTGGCGACAGCCGTTGACAATGTGGATATGAACGGGCTGCGCGATTTGGGCGATCAATTAAAAGACAAGCTGGGCGAGGGCGTGATCGTACTTGCTTCCGCATCGGGCGGCAGAGTAAATCTGGTGGCAATGGCAACGGAAGAGGCAGTAAAAAAAGGAGCGCACGCCGGTAATCTGATTAAAGCCATCGCGGCAAAGGTCGGCGGCGGCGGCGGCGGACGTCCGAATATGGCTCAGGCAGGCGGAAAGAATCCGGCGGGAATACCGGACGCCATAGCAGAAGTAAGGTCTGCATTGGAAAGTCAATTGTAAGTTGTCTGAATATTTCCATTTTGTAGAAAAGTAGTTGACGTAGGAAAAAAATGTGCTATAATCTTTTTTAGTGCAATGAAATTACCTTACAGTTGATATGCACAATATGCAGCTGGAGGGAGGTTAGGTGTGAGATAATGTCCAGTGTAATCGTAAAAGAAAACGAGACTTTAGATAGCGCTTTACGCAGATTTAAGAGAAACTGTGCAAAAGCTGGTATCCAGCAGGAGATTCGTAAAAGAGAACATTACGAAAAGCCAAGCGTAAGACGTAAGAAAAAATCTGAAGCGGCAAGAAAAAGAAAATATAATTAAAGCACGGGAAGCTGTCGCAGAAGCGGCAGCTTCTTTGTCTGTCTGAAAGAATGTGTATGTGAAAGCGTCAGCTTATAGGAAAAAAGTACTTGCATTCTATATCGTTGTCCTACATAATAAAAGTGGAGATGATATGATCTAGGAAAAACGGAGGGGAAGATGACGACTTTAAAAGAAAAGATCAGGAGTTTATTAGACAGCAGCAGACCTGATACGGAGAGACTTTCAATCGCAGAGACAGACGCTCTGGGAGAACTCGCAAACATCAGTATGGGAACATCCGCAACTTCGCTGGCTCAGCTTGTAAACCGCAAAGTTGAGATATCAACGCCGTGCGTGTCGTTCGCGAGATGGGACGATATCTGTGAACTTTATGACGCGCCGTGCGTATTGGTACAGATTGCGTTTACGCAGGGACTAAAGGGGAATAATGTCTTAATTTTAAAGGAAAAAGACGCAAAAGTAATTACGGATTTGATGATGGGCGGAGACGGGACAAATACACAGGCGGAAGTTACCGAACTGCATTTAAGCGCAATCAGCGAAGCAATGAATCAGATGATCGGTTCCGCAGCGACGTCGCTGGCGTCCATGACAGGAAGGACCATAGACATCAGTTTTCCGAATTCAAAGCTATTAAACCTGAAAGAAACAAAAGAACATGAATTTATTGAGGAATTTTTGCAGCGGGAATTTGCAAAAGTGATGTTTAATTTTAAAATCGATCAGCTCGTAGACAGTGAAATGATGCATCTTTATCAAAGTTCCTTTGCCAGAGATCTGTTTAAAATGATTGCGGAAAACCATTAAAAGAGGAAAAATAAGAATTGTTTTATTGACAGCCGTATTGCGGTGTGTTAAACTTCAAATCGTATGAAAAACTAAATATCATTTTTTCATGCAAATGTACGGCCACTCCTGATAGGAAAAGAGATCAGGCAGGCAGCCTAACGGACAGGCGGGTCGGTTGCCGGTGCGGGAGAAGCCCGCGTTATTGATTGAGTTAGAAGCTCAAATTTTATAAGTTGATTACTTTATAATAATCAGTGCGAATGCATATCATCTTGTGAAACGGTCAATAAGAGTGACAGTATATTTGCAGTTACTTAAGGATTTTCGGATAGTTTGCTAAGGAATTGCCCGAAGGGGAGAAGTAACAGAGGATTTCTGAAAATGATATCGGTTTATCGATTTATACAGAAAAGCATACTATCCAATTTGATATTTCATAGACGTTTTAGCAGGTGATTGCGGATTGCGGTCGCCTGCTTTTTTACCTTATAGGATTCGGGTGTCAAAAGGCCGGTATTAGGCTGTTGGCTGGCAAAACGAAAAGACAGCCTTTTGACACCCGCATGGGGAAAACCTTCCCTGCCGCTTATCGTACGGAGGTTTATGTTGAACAGAGATAACCAGAAACGCGCCCCGATTTATGAGGCGCTGGAAAAATTCAGAGGCCGGCGCGTGGTTCCGTTTGACGTACCGGGGCATAAAAGAGGCAGGGGAAATCCCGAACTTGTAGAGTTGCTTGGAGAGAAATGCGTCGGAATCGATGTCAATTCGATGAAGCCGCTTGACAATTTATGCCATCCGGTATCCGTAATCAGAGAGGCAGAAAACCTTACGGCCGAAGCGTTTGGTGCAGAAAATGCGTTTTTAATGGTCGGAGGCACTACTTCCGCCGTGCAGAGTATGATTTTATCTGTCTGTAAACGTGGAGATAAGATCATTATGCCGCGGAATGTGCATAAAAGCGCGATTAATGCGCTCGTTATCTGCGGTGCAATTCCGGTTTACGTCAACCCGGAAGTGAATTCCATGCTTGGGATATCGCTTGGAATGGAGGTTTCCTACGTGGAACAGGCGATTCGGGAAAATCCCGATGCGGTGGCGGTTCTGGTGAATAATCCGACCTATTACGGGATTTGTTCGGATATACGCTCGATTGTCAGGCTGGCGCACGAGAACGGAATGCAGGTGCTGGCGGATGAAGCGCATGGAACGCACCTTTATTTCGGAAAAGATCTTCCGATTTCCGCAATGGCGGCCGGAGCTGATTTTGCGGCGATTTCCATGCACAAATCGGGCGGAAGCCTGACGCAGAGTTCGATTCTGCTGACCAATAAGGGCGTAAACGCAGATTACGTCAGACAGATTATTAATCTGACGCAGACGACGAGTGCCTCATATCTGCTGCTTTCGAGTCTGGATATCTCAAGGAGGAACCTTGCGCTCCGCGGTGAAGAATCGTTTGCAAAGGTTTCCATGATGGCAGAATACGCAAGGAATGAAATCAACCGGATCGGCGGATATTATGCCTATGGCAAGGACTTAATCAACCATACCAGTATCTTTGACTTTGATGTAACAAAGCTTTCCGTCTATACGCTTGGAATCGGGCTGGCCGGAATCGAGGTCTATGATCTTTTGCGCGACGAATACGATATCCAGATAGAATTTGGCGATATCTGTAATATACTGGCATATATCTCTATCGGAGACCGGACGCAGGATATTGAACGTCTGGTCGGCGCGCTGGCCGATATTGCCAGGCTTTATAAAAAAGACAAAGCGGGACTGCTGTCCGGCGAATATATTGCGCCCCTGGTTGTAAAATCGCCGCAGGAGGCGTTTTATGCGAAAAAACGCTCCCTGCCGATCAGAGATGCAAAGAACTGTATTTCCGGCGAATTTGTAATGTGCTATCCGCCGGGGATTCCGATTCTGGCTCCGGGAGAAATGATTACGGAGGAAATTATTGAATATATTATCTATGCGAAAGAAAAGGGCTGTTCGATGCAGGGGACGGAAGACCAGAAAGTCGAGCGGCTGATGGTTTTAACGTGAGAAGAATTTCTAACGCCCGCAGCGGAGGCTGCTTCGCGAAGAGATGCTAAGTCTCACATCTGGATGTGAGATTTCGCGAAGCGGAATCGGGAAGGTTAGCGTGAAGGGAAAGGCGGATTGCTATGGAAATGTGGTTTGAAGAATTTCATACGCCGAATGTAAAGCTTTCAATGCGGATTGAAAAGCAGCTTTTCAGCGGAAACAGCGACTGTCAGAGGATAGATGTGATGGAATCCGTAGAGTTCGGAAAGTTTCTGGCATTGGACGGAGAAATTCTATTTTCTGAGAAGGATGAATTTATTTATGACGAAATGGTAACGCATGTTCCGATGGCGGTTCATCCGAAAGTGCAGAACGTATTGATCATCGGCGGCGGCGACGGAGGCGTGGCGAAGGAGCTGACGCAGTATGAATGCATTGAAAAAATAGATGTGGTAGAGCCGGACGAAATGCTTGTCGAAGTCTGTAAGGAGCATTTTCCGGAGCTTACCGAAGGTCTTTCCGATAAACGCGTCAATGTCTATTATCAGGACGGGCTGCGTTTTCTTCGGAATAAAACCGAAGAATACGATTTGATTATCAACGATGCGACCGATCCGTTCGGCCATACGGAAGGACTTTTTACCAAAGAGTTTTACGGGAGCTGTTATCAGGCGCTCTGCGGCGACGGTATTATGGTTTATCAGCACGGCAGTCCTTTTTACAGTGGCGACCAGTCGGAGTGTGTGAAGATGCATCGAAAGGCGTATCGTTCGTTTCCGGTCAGCCGCGTCTATCAGGCGCATATTCCGACCTGTTCGTCGGGCTATTGGCTGTTCGGATTCGCATCGAAGAAATATCATCCCGTGGACGACTTTAAGCCGCGGGAATGGAAGAAGCTGAAAATTAAGACAAGGTATTATACCACGAATTTACATCGCGGAGCGTTTATGCTTCCGAAATACGTGGAGGAAATGCTGGAAAGCGAGGAAAATAAATGAGTAGAGTGATGATTATCGGCTGCGGCGGAGTCGCTTCTGTTGCAATCGCGAAATGCTGTCAGAACAGCGAAGTGTTTACGGAGCTTATGATTGCAAGCCGCACAAAAGAAAAATGCGATGCGGCAAAGGAAAAGTGGCAGGGAACGACGAAAACTGCCATTACAACGGCAAAGGTTGACGCCGACAATAAGGAAGAACTGATTGCTCTGATTCAGGAATATAAACCGGACGCCGTATTAAACGTAGCGCTTCCCTATCAGGATCTGACGATTATGGAGGCGTGCCTTGCGACGGGCGTGGATTATATCGATACGGCAAATTATGAAGCCGAAAATACGGAAGATCCGGAATGGAGAAACATCTATGAAGCGCGCTGCAAAAAAGAAGGATTTTCGGCTTATTTTGACTATTCCTGGCAATGGGCTTATCAGGAGCGCTTTCAGGCTGCGGGCATTACGGCGCTGCTCGGCACCGGTTTTGATCCGGGCGTGACAAGTGTATTTTCCGCCTATGCTTTAAAGCATTACTTTGATGAAATTCATACGATAGATATCTTAGACTGTAACGGCGGAGATCATGGATATCCGTTTGCGACAAACTTTAACCCCGAAATTAATTTGCGCGAGGTTTCAGCGCCCGGTTCTTACTGGGAGAACGGACACTGGGTAGAAGTTGAGGCTATGTCGATAAAAAGTGAATACGACTTCCCGGAGGTCGGCAAGAAGGACATGTATCTGCTGCATCATGAGGAAATCGAGTCGCTTGCCAAAAATATTCCGGGCGTGAAAAGAATCCGTTTCTTTATGACGTTTGGGCAGAGTTATCTGACGCATATGAAATGCCTCGAAAATGTCGGAATGCTCTCGACGGCCCCGATTTGCTTTGAGGGAAAAGAGATTGTTCCGATCCAGTTTTTAAAGGCGCTGCTCCCCGATCCGGCGAGCCTCGGAGCACGGACGGTCGGAAAAACAAATATCGGCTGTATTTTTACCGGAATAAAGGACGGGAAGGAAAAGACGATATATATCTATAACGTCTGCGATCATCAGGAATGCTATAAAGAGGTCGGCTCGCAGGCGATTTCCTATACGACAGGCGTGCCGGCAATGATCGGTACTATGATGGTGGTAAGCGGACTGTGGAAAAAACCGGGTGTTTTTAATGTGGAGGAATTTGATCCCGACCCGTATATGGAGGCGTTAAACCGATGGGGACTTCCCTGGGTTGTAGACGAAAATCCACATCTGGTAGAAGTGTAAGAAGAACGTTTACCGTCCGCAGCAGGGGCTGTATCGAAAAGGCGGCAGAGCTGCCCGGAAAAGGAGAAAGCTTCACACTGAAGAATGCCCGAAAGCCGGGCATTCTCTGTATGTAGAAAAAGGTATAGGGATGAATAGAAAGGAATTAAAGACCCCCTGTTATATTATTGACGAGGGGCGGCTTAAAAAAAATCTTGAGATTTTAAAACAGGTGGAAGAGGAAACGGGATGTAAAATCCTGCTGGCTCAGAAGGCGTTTTCATGTTTTTACGAATATCCGCTGATTGGATCCTATCTTTGCGGGACCACGGCAAGCGGTCTTTACGAGGCGAGACTGGGCAGGGAGGTAATGAATAAAGAAAACCATGTGTTTTCTCCGGCTTACCGGGAGGAAGAGATCGAGGAACTGGCAAAGCTTTGCGATCATATGGTATTTAATTCCTTTTCGCAGTTAAAAAAATATCTGCATGTTTGTAAAAAGCGTCAGGTAAGCGTCGGCATTCGCATTAATCCGGAATGCTCTACGCAGGAAGGCCATGCGATTTACGATCCCTGCGCGCCGGGCTCCAGGCTTGGCGTAACAAAGGCGCATTTCAGAGAGGATTTACTGGAAGGGGTCGACGGGATTCATTTTCATACGCTTTGTGAACAGGATGCGGATGCCCTCAAAAAGACGCTTGAAGCGGTAGAAGAAAAGTTTGGCGGCTATTTAAAGCAAATGAAATGGCTGAATTTCGGCGGCGGACATCATATTACAAGAGACGGATACGATGTTGCGCTGTTAAAGGACTGTATTCGGCGGATGAAGGAAACCTATGGTCTTGAGATCTATCTGGAGCCGGGGGAAGCCGTTGCATTGAACGCAGGGTATCTGGCGGCGACGGTGCTTGACGTGGTGGAAAATGGGATTACAACACTGATCCTTGACGCGTCGGCGGCCTGCCATATGCCGGATGTACTGGAAATGCCTTATCGTCCGCCGCTGTACGGCGCAGGAGAACCGGGTGAGAAGCGATACACATATCGACTTTCCTCCTATACCTGTCTGGCGGGGGATATCATTGGAGATTATTCGTTTGAGGAAGAAATCAAACCGGGAAACCGTTTGTATTTTGAGGATATGGCGATTTATTCGATGGTAAAAAACAATACCTTTAATGGCATTCCGCTGCCGGATATTGCCGTAATGGATGAAAAGGGAGACTGTAAAGTCATACGCAGTTTCGGGTATGAGGATTTTAAAGGAAGGCTGGCATAATGAAAATAGAGAACAGAACGCCGAAACAGGACGGATTTTATATGCCCGGAGAATTTGAACGCCATAAGGGCTGTATCTTAATCTGGCCGAAGCGCCCCGGCTCCTGGCCGTATCAGGCAAAGGCAGCGGGGGAGGTTTTTGCGAAAATTGCAAATACGATCGCCGAGTCGGAAGAAGTTTATATGCTGACAGAACCCGAGACTGCAGAGACGGCGCGTAAGCTGCTTTCGGAGAAAGTCAGGCTGTTAACGGTGGAAACCGACGATGCATGGGCAAGGGATATTTGTCCGACCTTTGTTACAAACGGAAACGAAGTGCGCGGCATAAACTGGAGTTTTAACGCCTGGGGCGGCATGTTTGACGGACTCTATAAAGACTATGCAAAAGACGATAAAGCAGCGGCGGAGTTTTTGAATCAGACAGGCTATGACTGGTATGATGCGGCGCCGTTTGTACTGGAAGGCGGTTCGATTCATTCCGACGGGGAGGGTACGCTGCTTGTAACCGAAGCCTGTCTGTTAAGTCCCGGCAGAAATCCTTTGCTTTCAAAAGAAGAGATTGAGGAACGGCTGTGCGCGTATCTTGGAGCTAAGAAAATCATCTGGCTGCCGCATGGCATCTATGAGGACGAAACGAATGAACATGTCGATAATATTTGTGCTTTTGTGCGACCGGGTGAAGTAGCGCTGGCATGGACGGAGGACAAAAACGATCCCCAGTATGCGTATTCCGCCGAATCGCTTGCCGTATTGGAAAGGGAAACGGATGCGGCGGGAAGGCGCTTTCGGGTGCATAAGCTTCCGATTCCCAAACAACCGGTCTGTATCGGAGAAGAGGAATTGTCAGGGCTTATCCCTATGGAGGGAGAGGCGGAGAGAAGCGCCGGGGAACGTCTGGCCGCAAGTTATGTGAATTTTTATATTGCAAACGGCGCGGTGCTTGTGCCGCAATTCGGAGACGAACATGACGAACTTGCGGTAAATCTGCTTGGAGAGCTATTCCCGGATCGGCGTATCGTACCGGTGTACGCGCGCGATATTATCGTAGGAGGCGGTAATATCCACTGTATTACACAACAGATTCCCCAAAACTAAGAGGTATAGTGTGAAAAATGAATTTTTCGCAGACTGAGAGAAAGGCATGGCTATTTTTATGAAGCAGAATAGAGCAGTTACCGTTGCGGCCGTACAGATGAAATGCAGTCGCAGCGTTGAGGAAAATATAAAAAAAGCAGATATGCTGGTACGTAAGGCCGCTGCGGCAGGCGCACAAATCATTTTGCTGCCGGAGCTTTTTGAGCGGCAGTATTTTTGTCAGGAAAGGCGGTACGAGTATTATCAATTTGCCAAACGTACGGAGGAAAACGATGCTGTAACGTATTTCCATAACGTTGCGAAGGAGCTGTCGGTCGTTCTTCTGGTCAGTTTTTATGAGCGGGATATGCAGGAGCTGTATAATTCGGCTGCAGTTATTGACGCGGACGGAAGGATTCTCGGCGTTTACCGGAAAACGCATATTCCGGATGACCACTGTTATCAGGAAAAATTTTATTTTACGCCGGGGAATACCGGATTTCAGGTGTATGCTACCGCTTACGGCAAAATCGGATTGGGGATCTGCTGGGATCAGTGGTTTCCTGAAACCGCAAGAGCGCTGGCGGTAAAGGGAGCGGAACTGCTCTTTTATCCGACGGCAATCGGAAGCGAACCGATTTTAAAATGCGACAGTATGCCGCATTGGAGGCGCTGTATGCAGGGACATGCGGCTGCGAATCTGATGCCTGTAATCGCTGCGAATCGAATCGGAACGGAAACGGTAGAGCCGGACGAGGCAAACGGAGGACAAAAGTCCGCGTTGACTTTTTACGGTTCTTCTTTTATTACCGACCATACCGGCGAAATCGTCTCTTCTGCGGGGCGTGAAGAGGAGACGGTGATTACGGCTTCTTTTGACCTGGCAAAACTGGACGAAGAGCGTTTGAGCTGGGGACTGTTTCGGGATCGCAGGCCGGAATGCTACAGGGAGCGCTAAAAGAGGAGCGGATATGAATAAGAACTTAAAAAAGATGATAACCTACTACAGGCCTTATATGGGAATATTCTGGGCGGATATGTTTTTTGCCACGGTTTCCGCCTCGATTGCACTGGTTTTGCCGTTAGTGATTCGGTACGTGACGTCAACGTTGATTTACCTTGATAAAGAGGTAATTCTTACACAGATTGCATGGATTGCACTTCTTTTGCTTGCACTGATTCTTGTTGACTGTTACAGTCGGTTCTTTATCGGAAATTACGGTCATGTGATGGGCGCAAAGATCGAATATAATATGAGAGCGGAGATTTTCGGTCATTTTCAGAAACTCTCTTTTTCGTTTTTTGACGACCAGAAGGTCGGGCAGCTTATGAGCCGTATTACAACGGATCTGTTTGAAATCAGCGAGCTGCTTCATCACGGCCCTGAAAATCTGATTCTTTCTGTGATTAAGATAGCGGGAGCTTTTATAATTCTTTTGAATATTAATCCGATTCTGGCGCTTGCCGCGTTTGCGGTGCTGCCGTTTCTGTTTCTTTTTGCGTTTCTGCTGAATCGGAAAATGCGCCGCGCATTTAAGCAAAACAGGATTAAAATCGCAGAAATCAATGCGCAGATAGAGGATAATCTTTCCGGAATCCGGGTTGTGAAATCATTTGCAAACGAGCAGGTAGAAAACGAGAAGTTCCGGTACGGCAACGACGGGTTTCTTTCCGCCAAAAAGAACAGTTATCGGTATATGGGAAGCTTTCAGGCGGGCGTAGGTTCCTTTACAACGCTGATTCAGATTAATGTAATTCTTGCTGGAACGGCGCTGATTGCGCTTGGAAATGTAAACGTCAGTGATTTTGTAACATTCTTACTCTATATCAGTGTATTCACAGACCCGATTCGCACGCTCGTTGATTTTACCGAACAATTCCAGAACGGATACACCGGTTTTGAGCGTTTTATGGAAATTATGAATATCGAACCGGATATTAAAGACAGTGCGGAGGCCGTGGAACTTACGGATGTAAAAGGCAATATTACATTTGAAGACGTGTCTTTTCAGTATGAGGAACATACGCAGACCGTGTTAAGCCACATCAACCTTTCGGTTCCTGCAGGGGCTTATATGGCGCTGGTCGGTTCTTCCGGCGCCGGAAAAAGCACGCTTTGTTCACTGATACCGAGGTTTTATGATGTGACGGGCGGGACGGTAAGGATAGACGGAAAAGATATCCGCACGTTTACACTGAAAAGTTTAAGAGATCATATCGGGATTGTCCAGCAGGACGTCTATTTATTTGCCGGAACCGTGCTGGAGAATATTCGGTACGGCCGGCCGGGAGCGTCGGAAGAGGAAGTGGTTGAGGCGGCTAAAAATGCGAACGCTCACGAATTTATTATGTCTCTGCCAAACGGTTACGGGACGGATATCGGACAGCGCGGAATCAAGCTCTCCGGAGGGCAGAAGCAGCGTCTTTCGATTGCGCGGGTATTTTTGAAGAATCCGCCGATCTTAATTTTTGACGAGGCGACGTCGGCGCTGGATAATGAAAGCGAAAAAGTGGTGCAGGACTCGCTGGAAAGGCTTGCGAAAAACAGAACTACTTTTGTTATCGCGCATCGTTTGTCTACGATAAAAAATGCGGAAAAGATTCTGGTTCTTTCAGAGGAGGGAATTGAAGAGGAGGGGACGCATGAAGAACTTCTTTTAAAGAAGGGAATTTACGAAAAGCTCTACCATATGCAATTTCAGAAGGTCTGAAAGGGGGAAGCCAAAAGAAGCGGTTTTCCCATAATAGGACGTTCACCTCACTATGAGGCCGTCAACTAGCGGGATAGTTGGCGGCTGTTTTTTTTGCAGGAGCGGCAACGAAGATATAAAGGAAAAAGTATCATAAAGTTGCACAAATAAAGAGAATCTAAATTGTGAAAAATATATAAAAATATGATAGAGGCAATCACTTTTTTGTTTGATATTCTGTCTCTCTGTGAAAGTAATACTTGACAACAATTGGTATTTTGTACTAAATTCACAAGTGAATTAAACTTTTTTATATTAATTTTTCAGGAGGGGTAGTAATGAAAAACAAATCAAAGCAGTTGTGCAGAAGAGTAACAGCGTTACTCTGCGCGGCGCTTATGGTATTGGGGGCAGTTTTTTCAGATGTCGGTACCATAGCCATACGAGCAGAGGATACGCCCTTAAGGACCATTTGGGATTTCGGAACGGATGAGTCGCTCAGAGGTCCTGATAATGGCGTATCATTTCAGGGAAGAAGTGAAACAGTGTTCGGATTGATCGTAGACGCCACGAATGGAAAGTGGGATTCTAAGTCAAGGACAGACGGATGGGTACAGGTAAATAACGGAACCATTATTAAAGTACCCGTGCAGGGAGCCTGCGATGTAGCGATTGAAACGTATGCTGTAGGATATAAGGTAGACGGGCAGGAGGCTGCCGCAGCCGTCGATTCTTTTCTCTGTGAAGGAAAAGACGGATTTGTAACGATTGAGATAGGCGCGGCTTCCTATTTGAAATCGATCAAGGTAACGCCTTTGAAATATGTTGCGGAAGGGACAATTAACTTCAGACAGTATGACAAGGTAGAAATACCTGCAATCGACGGCGTAACTTTTGACGGGATGCATAACCCGCCGATCAATGATCACGGTCCGTCCTCTGATAAGAACGGCGCAACTATTACATTAAATCTGTCCGGACGGGCAAATGTGGTAGTGGACGGATGTCTATACAGCGGCGGGAAGAGTATGACGGCATCTTCCGGCACGGTGACGACGGAAGATACGGCAGGTACGGACGGAGGCGCTAAGTTTACGGTAACAGACGCCGAAGCGGGAAAGCTGACGCTGACCTTTGCACAGAGCATGTATGTGCACAGTGTTTCGGTGGAATATATTAAATTTGTTGAAGAAGGAACAATTAACTTCAGAGAATATGACAATGTAGAGATCCCTGCAATCGACGGCGTGGCTTTTGACGGGATGCATAACCCGCCGATTAATGATCACGGTCCGTCCTCTGACAGGAACGGCGCGACCATTACGCTGAACCTTTTAAAACCGGCAAATGTAATAGTAGATGGATGTACATATAGTAGCGGGAAGAGTATGACGGCATCTTCCGGCACGGTGACGACGGAAGATACGGCAGG
>CANPGM010000025.1 GCA_947573605.1 uncultured Roseburia sp.
CCACCCCTCAAGATTGAGGGGCAGGGGAGCTGAATAGGCGAAGCCTATTTTTTGTGTTATGGAAAGACTTCTCCAAAGGGGCACGAGAGTTAGAAAGGGGCGTTTTGAGTTTTATGCCTGTGCTGGAAAAGAGTGTAAATCCTATGAAATACATCGATAGGATTTACACTTTTTTGCGGCATTAGATGAAATGACCTGTCAAATGTCTTTATTCTTATGATCCAACGATTGTTCCGCCATTCGGATGGAGCACCTGTCCCGTCATATAACTGGAATCATCCGAAGCAAGAAATACATAACAGGGAGAAACCTCGCACGGTTGACCGGCTCTGTTCATAGGGACGTGAGATGTTTTTTTTCCGAAGGTGGCGACTTCTTTTGCCGAATAGGATGAAGGAATTAACGGAGTCCAGATCGGTCCTGGCGCGACTCCGTTTACCCGAATTCCCTGTTCGGCAAGTGACAACGAAAGCGATCTCGTCAAGGCGACAATGGCGCCTTTTGTGGAGCTGTAATCGATTAAATCCTTATTACCCTGATACGCGGTAACGGATGTGGTATTAATGATACTGCCGCCTTCTTTCAGATAAGGCAGCGCATACTGTATCAGATAAAAAAAGGAGAATACATTATTTCGAAATGTAAATTCCAATTGTTCGTGTGAAATATCCAAAATACTGCGCTGAATGTATTGAACTGCATGATTATTGACAAGAACATCCAGTTTCCCGAAACATGAGATCGTTTTCTTTATGCAGTATTCTGCGAAACCGGGATCTTTTAAATCACCGGAAAGAAGCAGTACACTGCCTCCCAGTTCCTCAATTCTTTCGGCTGTTTCCCGTGCGTCCTTTTCTTCGTCGTAATAAACGAGAGCAACAGACGCACCCTCCTTAACGAAATCGTAGGCCACGGCCCGACCTATCCCGCTGTCGCCGCCGGTAATCAGTGCGACCTTATGCTCCAGTTTCCGATGCGTTTTTTTGCATTCCGAGACGGGAACCGGATTCATAACGTACTCAAACCCAGGCTGTCTATTTTGATGCTGCGGCGGAAATGCGAAATTCTTTTCGCTGCAATCCGACTCGCAATCGTTTTTTTTACATGGAATCATTTTTGGTTATTTCCTGTTTCTCTGTTTACCTATCATATGCAATTATAACGGGTAAGGTTATTTTGCCTGGGGATGGCAAATTCTGTGAAAATGTCTTGCATTTCCTTATATAAAGTGATATCCTGTTTATGTAAACATGTTGACCGAATTGAGAGAGAGCGAAAGCCCTCTCTCAATTCACGTTTAAAAGGTGCAATCCTGTGTGAAACAGATGTGATCCGGGACAATAATAGAAATCAGGACGGAAGGAAAAAGAGGTGTTACATGTCAAAAAAGCAGATGTATGAAGCACGTACGGAGGAACTGATCACTCCGATTTTAGAGCGGTTTTGTTTTGAACTGGTCGATGTGGAATATGTGAAAGAGGGGTCCTCATGGTATCTGCGCGTTTATATTGATAAAGAGGGCGGTATTACATCCGACGATTGTGCGGACGTATCCAGAGAGATGAATGAGATTCTTGACAGAGAGGACTATATTGAAGGATCGTATATTTTTGAAGTAAGTTCGCCCGGTCTTTTACGACCGTTAAAAAAAGAAAAAGATTATATACGCAGTATGGGAAAAAAGATAGAAATCAGAACCTATCATGCAATAGAGGGACAAAAAGAATTTTACGGGCTGCTAAGGAGCTTTGATTCCGGCGTTGTATCCATTGAGCAGGAGGACGGAACCCTGCGGACATTTGAAAAAGCGGAAATAGCGCTGATTCGCCTTGCGTTTGATTTTTAGGCAGAAAAGACATTTCTTTTAACGAGTAAAATAAGAGGAGGAAGATAGAAGAATGAGCAGTAATAATGAGTTATTAGAAGCGTTAACAATATTAGAGCAGGAGAAAAATATCAGTAAGGAGACGCTGTTAAAGGCAATTGAGGATTCGCTTGTGACAGCGTGCAAAAATCATTTTGGCAAGTCGGAAAACATAAAAGTAATAATGAATCCCGATACATGTGAATATCATGTATTTCAGGAAAAAACTGTTGTGGAGACGGTAGAGGATTCGGTAGAGGAAATCAGCCTGGTAAATGCAAAGCTGATTGACTCTAAATATGAAGTCGGCGATATTGTCAATATTGAGGTGAAATCCAAAGAATTCGGGCGGATTGCGACGATGAACGCCAAAAATGTAATTCTTCAGAAAATTCGTGAGGAAGAGAGAAAAGTTCTTTTTGACGAGTATTACAGCAAAGAAAAAGATATCGTAACAGGTATTGTACAGCGTTATGCAGGAAAGAACGTAAGCATTAATCTCGGCAAAGCAGATGCGATTCTCACGGAAAACGAGCAGGTCAGAGGGGAGGTTTTTCTGCCGACCGAAAGAATCAAGTTGTATATCCTGGAAGTAAAGTCCACCTCTAAGGGACCCAGAATTCTGGTTTCCAGAACACATCCGGAGTTGGTAAAACGATTATTTGAATCCGAAGTTGCAGAGGTGCGGGAAGGAATTGTAGAAATCAGGGCGATTGCAAGAGAAGCGGGAAGCAGAACTAAAATCGCCGTATGGTCGAACGATCCGGATGTCGATCCGGTAGGAGCGTGCGTAGGAATGAACGGCGCCAGGGTAAACGCAATTGTAAACGAACTTCGCGGCGAAAAAATTGATATTATTACCTGGAACGAAAATCCGGCAATGCTGATTGAGAATGCGTTAAGTCCCGCGAAGGTTATATCGGTTATCGCGGATGCAGAAGAAAAATCGGCAAAAGTCGTCGTACCTGATTATCAGCTATCGCTCGCCATCGGCAAAGAGGGGCAGAATGCAAGACTTGCCGCAAGGCTGACCGGCTTTAAGATAGATATTAAGAGTGAAACACAGGCAAGAGAGTCCGGGGATTTCCTGGATTATGAAAATGACTATGAAGATGAGGAATATTACGAAGAGGATTATGAGGAGGACGGATATTCGAAGGGAGACTATGAAGACGGCGAATATTCGGATGAGGCATATGAAGGCGAGTACTCCGAAGGAGATATGGAAACAGACGGGTTTTCGGAAGAAGAGTATTCGGATAACGAAGAATCCGAAGATCAATAAGAATTGCGGAGGAACTATATGGCGAATAAAAAAATTCCGATGCGTCAGTGTATCGGCTGCGGCGACATGAAGCCGAAGCGGGAAATGGTTCGGATTTTAAAAACCGCGGACGGACAGATTACATTAGACATGACCGGCCGGAAAAACGGCAGAGGCGCTTATATTTGTCCGAAGGAAGAATGTCTGAACAAAGCAGTAAAGAATAAGGGCATTGAAAGGTCTTTTCGGATGCCGGTTCCGGGAGAGGTATATGAGATGCTGACAAAGGAGATGGGAGAACTTGAGGCCAGATAAGGTTTTGTCCATGCTTGGAATCGCCGCAAAATCGGGAAATGTGGCAAGCGGCGAATTTTCCACGGAAAAGGCGGTAAAAGAGGGAAAGGCGCGTCTTGTAATTGTGGCGGAAGACGCATCGGACAATACAAAAAAGAAATTTCGGAATATGACGGATTTTTACCGCGTTCCGATGGCTGTCTATGCAGATAAGGAATCGCTTGGACATTTTGTCGGAAAGGAATTCCGGGCATCGCTTGCGGTTGTCAATGAAGGACTTGCGCGTTCGATTGAAGATAAAATAAAAGATACCATAACAACTGAATAACGGAGGAGTTAGGAATATATGGCAAAAATGAGAGTTCATGAATTTGCAAAGGAATTAGAAATAAATTCAAAGGATATAATAGAAGTGTTAGTCGGTACGGAATATGAAGTGAAATCAGCCAGCAGCAACATAGACGATGCGGCTCAGGAGCTTGTCCGTAAGAAGTACAAAAAAGGAAACGCCAGAAAAGCGGAGGATAAACCGGAAGAAAAAGCTGCGGTACAGCCAAAAGAAAAAGCAAAACCGGAGAAAGAGGCGCCGAAGCCGGAAAGAGTTGTTCCGAAAACGCAAAAGGAGCCGAAACCGGAAAAGATCGCCGGAAAACCGGAGAGCGGAACGGCTAAGGCGTCGGAAGGAAGAGCCGAAGCGCATGAGAGACCGAAGAAAAAATCCAGTATTACGGCTGTATTTAACGCGCAGTATAGCAAACAGGGAAGCGCGCATACGGGAAACCGCAGGCCGAATCAGCAGGGCGGCGGAAGAATGTCAGGCGGAAGACAGAATCAGACAGATCGGCAGAACCGTCCGACAAATGACAGACGTCAGGCAAAACCAATGTCGGGAAACGATATGAGAAAATATTTCGACAGTCTGATCAACCCGAATGCAAAAAAAGAAGAAGAAGCGACTGTTAAAGCGACAGAGACTGTCAACACAGAAAAGACGGAGAGCACTCCGGTAACGCCGACAGAGCGCGTCTTTAAAAAGCCGGTGGAGAATGTATATGCTCAAATGGAGCAGCAGCGTGAACGCAGGCCGCAGGGAGAGCGGCGTCCGCAGGGAGACCGCAGACCGCAGGGAGAGCGGCGTCCACAGGGAGAACGCAGACCGCAGGGAGAGCGTCCGCAGGGAGACCGCAGACCGCAGAGCGACCGTCCGCAGAGAAACTATCAGGACGGCTATAATCGCGGTGAAAACGACCGGACACAGCGCGGCGGAAACGGAGAGAGGGGAAACAGACCAAATGGCGGCAATCAAAAGAATTTCCAAAACGGCAGACCGGCTCATTCGGAACGCCCGAATTTTGCGCAAGGTGATCGCAACAATAACAGAGGCAATTCGTATCGCGGCAGGGAATCTAATTCCGGAAGACTGGACCGCGAAATTGACAAATTTAATAAGGAATCCGCATCGATAGGAGCGGAGGAAATTCGCGGAAAGGAAACGAGGGAGAGGGAACGCGACGGCAGAAAGAATAAAAAGCAGGGCGAATACGACGTACTCGGCAGCAAGAAGCAGGAGCGTTTTGTAAACTTAGAGAAGAACGGCGGAAAGAGAAAGCCGGGAGGAGGACAGCAGCAGCAGAAACAGGAAGAAGAAGTAATTAAGACACTGATTCTGCCGGAGAAGCTTACAATCAAAGAGTTAGCGGAAAAGATGAAAGTTCAGCCTGCCGTAATTGTAAAGAAGCTGTTTTTAAAAGGAACGATGGTTACGGTAAATCAGGAAGTGGAGTACGACCAGGCGGAAGAAATCGCGCTGGAGTTTAACTGCATTTGTGAACCGGAAGAAAAAGTGGATGTGATTGCGGAACTCCTGAAAGAGGAAGAAGACGCGGCGGAAACCCTGATTGCACGTCCGCCTGTAGTATGTGTAATGGGTCATGTTGACCACGGTAAAACGTCGCTTTTGGATGCAATCCGGTCTACCAGAGTCACAGACCGCGAGGCGGGAGGTATCACGCAGCACATCGGAGCTTCGGTAGTATCCATAAACGGGCAGAATATTACGTTCCTTGATACGCCGGGTCATGAGGCGTTTACGGCTATGCGTATGCGAGGCGCTAATTCTACCGATATTGCGATTTTGGTCGTTGCAGCGGACGACGGCGTGATGCCGCAGACTGTCGAGGCGATTAATCACGCCAAAGCGGCCGGCGTGGAAATTATCGTTGCAATCAATAAAATAGATAAGCCGAGTGCGAATATTGAAAGAGTAAAGCAGGAATTATCCGAATACGAATTAATTCCGGAGGATTGGGGCGGAGGTACGGTATTCTGTCCGGTATCCGCGCATACGAAGGAAGGTATCGATAATTTATTGGAGATGATTCTGCTTACGGCGGAAGTCCTTGAGCTGAAGGCTAATCCAAAACGAAACGCAAGAGGACTTGTGATAGAAGCACAGCTTGACAAGGGACGCGGCGCGGTTGCGACGGTTCTTGTACAGAAGGGAACGTTAAAAGTCGGCCAGCCGATTGCCTGCGGAAGCTGTTTTGGTAAAGTCCGTGCAATGATAGACGATCAGGGAAGGCGTGTGAAAGAGGCAGGACCGTCTACACCTGTAGAGATACTCGGATTATCCGCCGTACCGGAAGCGGGTGAGACATTTGTTTCAACAGATACCGAAAAAGAAGCGAGAGCATTTGCGGAAACATTTATTTCGGAAGGCAAAAACAAATTAATTGAAGATACGAAGGCAAAGATGTCGCTTGACGATCTGTTTTCACAGATACAGTCCGGCAACGTTAAGGAACTTAATATTATTGTAAAAGCGGATGTACAGGGTTCGGTAGAAGCGGTGAAACAGAGTCTTGTTAAGCTGTCCAACGAAGAGGTTGTCGTTAAGGTGATTCACGGCGGCGTCGGAGCAATTAACGAATCGGATATTATTCTGGCGTCCGCTTCCAATGCGATTATTATCGGCTTTAATGTAAGACCGGACCCGACTGCGAAAGTGACGGCGGAACGGGAAAATGTAGACGTCAGACTGTATAAGGTTATTTACAATGCGATTGAGGACGTTGAGGCTGCCATGAAGGGTATGCTTGATCCGGTGTTCGAGGAAAAGGTTCTCGGCCATGCGGAAGTAAGACAAATTTTCAAATCTTCCGGAGTCGGAAATATTGCGGGATCTTATGTATTAGACGGCGTGTTCCAGCGCGGCTGCCAGGTGCGTATTACCCGTGAAGGCGCGCAGATTTTTGAAGGCGCGCTCGCGTCGTTAAAGCGGTTTAAGGATGATGTAAAGGAAGTAAGGGCAGGCTATGAATGCGGCCTTGTATTTGAGGGCTTCAGCGATATTGCGGAATTCGACCAGATTGAAGCTTATACAATGGTTGAGGTTCCGCGCTAAAAACAGTGGGAGACTGGCATGAGAAAAAACAGTATAAAAAATACCCGGATTAACGGGGAGGTTTTACGTGAGCTTTCCAATATTATCCGCGGAGAAATAAAAGATCCGCGCATTAATCAAATGACAAGCGTAGTTGCCGTGGAAGTGGCTCCGGATTTAAAAACCTGCAAAGCATATATCAGTGTATTGGGAGACGAGGAGTCGCAGAAAAACACACTGGCAGGTCTGCGCAGTGCGGAGGGATACGTTCGGACAAAGCTTGCGAAATCAATCAATTTACGAAATACGCCGCAGATTCAGTTTATTTTGGATCAGTCAATCGAATACGGCGTGAAAATGTCAAAAATGATTGATGATGTAATCGGCACGGGGGAAGAGCATGACGAATCTTGACGAATTTTTAGCAGAAGCGAATACAGTTGCCATTGCGGGGCATATACGCCCGGACGGCGACTGCATCGGCTCCTGTCTTGCGGTTTATAATTATATAAAGAAGTATTTTCCGCACACGGAAACGGTGCTGTATCTGGATGAAATTCCGAATATTTTTAAATTTTTATCGCGTTCGGAGGAAATTGTGCATGACAGAAGCAGAGACCGAAAATATGATTTGTTTCTTGCATTAGATTGCGGGGACCTGGAACGGCTTGGCCCTTCGGCAAAATATTTTAAAGCTGCCGGAAAGACGATATGCGTGGATCACCATATCAGCAACGACAGTTTTGCGGACGAAAATTATATTTTTCCGGACGTAAGTTCTACCTGTGAGCTGGTTTTTAACCTGCTTCCGAAGGAACGGATTGACAAAACGATTGCGGAGTGCATTTATACGGGAATGGTTCATGATACCGGAGTGTTTCAGTATGCCTCCACGTCAAAAAAGACAATGGAAGCGGCGGGCTTTTTAATGGAACGCGGCATTGATTTTTCTAAAATAGTAGACGAGACGTTTTTTATCAAAACCTTTCAGCAGAATAAAATATTAGGGCTTGCATTGCTTAAAAGCAGGCTGCATTTGGACGGGCAGTGTATTTCGAGTGTCATTACGAAAAAAGACATGGAGGAATTTGACGTTCTGCCCAGGCATTTGGAAGGCATTGTAAGTCATCTTCGTTCGACAAGGGGCGTAGAAGCGGCTGTTTTTCTCTACGAACTGGAAGAAGGGGAATATAAAATCAGTACGAGATCGCGGGCGTGTGCGGATCTCTCTAAAATTGCGGTAAAGCACGGAGGGGGCGGACATAAGCGTGCGGCGGGATTTTCGATGAACGGGAATCCCGATGAAATCATAGACATAATCGTGGCAGAAATAAAAGAAGAGCTTGAGAATTGTAACGAAGGCTGTGATTAAGGCCGTAAAAGCGGCGGAATGAGAGGAAGCTATGGACAGAATATCTTATATGCTGGCAGTGCCGGCGGACGAGGAGGAGCTTAAGGATCCGGAAAAATTGATGGAGCGTTTGAAAGAGGCCGGATTTTTTACCGTTTTAGACGTGAAAATGGAGGAGGAGGAAATCCGGCTGGAAGCGGTCTATAATGACACGCTTTACAGAGCAAATATGTACCCAACGGAATTCGAGCTTCCGGAGCTGTATCGAATGCAGCATTTTTTCCCGGATATGGATGTAGCGGCGGTGGAAGAAAAATCGGCCGGACTTGCGGTAGAGATGGAATTTTCCGATGATGCTACCGCGTCGTATCATTTTCAGTTAAAGCTGATTGACGCTATGTTTTCCGGCGTTCTTGCCGTGATGGATCATAGTTCGGAAAAAATTCTTTCGGGACGCTGGGTTTCGCTTGCCGCTTCTTCGCATGTGCCGCCGGCGCCGCGGTATCTTTTTACGGTACACGCGGTGGCGGAAGAAGGGACGGACGTATGGCTGCATACACACGGACTGAACCGCTGCGGCTGCACCGAGCTTGAAATTCTGCATTCGGATCTGGAGAATTACGGCAGCCATTGCAATGTAATTGAGACAATGGCGAATCGTCTTTTAGAGATGGACGAGCCCATAAAAATGGGCGCTCCGTTGTTCCTTGCACGTCTTTCGAGCGATATATTGCTTGTGACGGCTCTGATGCCCTGGGAAGAAGCGGTGAATTTTTACAGAGACGAATTAGACAAAGATGAATTTGAAGAATGCTTTTTGGGGAGTGAGAAAGACCGGGAGGATAGTCACAACACGGATACGGGCTGTATATTTGTCTATCCTTCCGAAGAAGACCTGGAAGAAGGCACAATGGCGCCGGTTTCGATCTACGACGAGATTCTCGCGGTCAATCCGGTTTATATGATCAGTACCAAAGAAACGGAACGGATGAAGGCGCTCGCACTGGAGCGGATCTCCTATTTAAAACAGATGGCGGGAGATCCGGAAACGTCTATTCTCGTAAAACTGGGTCTTACGGTGGATGACGAAAACAAGTCGGACGGCAATGAAAAGGAGCATATCTGGTTTGAGCTGAAGGAAATCTCCGATCTGTCGTTAAAAGCGGAGCTTACGCAGGAGCCGTATTATATCAGTAATTTGCACGAAGGCCATATCGGGGATTATTCGATTGATATGATAACGGACTGGGTGATTTATCATAATGGGCGAGGCGTTACGCCGGATGACGTCTACATACTTGATTTGATCTGATTTTACTGATTGGAAGCCGGACTTGCCCTCTTTCTATCGGCAGGAAGGAAACATATGGTTCACGGTATTATTAATGTATATAAGGAAAAGGGCTATACGTCGTTTGATGCGGTAGCTCGTCTCAAGGGAATTTTCGGACAGCGAAAAATCGGTCATACGGGTACGCTTGATCCTGACGCAGAAGGCGTGCTTCCGATATGCCTGGGGAAGGCTACGAAAGTGTGCGAACTTTTGACCGACAGGCAGAAAGAATATGAAGCCGTAATGCTGCTTGGAAAAACGACGGATACGCAGGATCTTACGGGAACGGTTTTGACCGAACACGAGGTTTTGATATCGGAGGAACAGCTTGCGGAGACGGTAGAGAGTTTTGTCGGCAATTATTTGCAGGTGCCCCCGATGTACTCGGCCTTAAAGGTGGACGGCAGAAAGCTTTGCGATTTGGCGCGGCAGGGAAAGACCGTCGAACGTAAGGCGCGTCCGGTTGTAATATATGAGATTGAAGTACAAAAATTCGAGCTGCCGTATGTCACAATGCGGGTAAGATGTTCAAAGGGAACCTATATTCGCACGCTTTGTCAGGATATCGGAGAGAAGGCGGGCTGCGGAGCCTGTATGGCGTCTCTGATTCGGACGGATGCAGCCGGATTTCAAATAAAGGATGCGTTAAAAATCGGTGAAATAGAGGCGCTTGTAAAAGAGTTTGCAGGCGGTATTCCGAAAGAGCAGTGGAAGACAGAGCTGTTTCCGTTTATCCGATCCATTGATTCTCTGTTTTTAGATTACCCGAAGGCATCGGTTTTTGAACAATACGAAAAGGCGCTGTATAACGGAAATCGGTTGGAGCGCAAAATGTTAAGCGGTCAGGAAAAGGCAGACACGGGGGAACCGGTGAGAATCTATGACGAAAAGGGACGTTTTATCGGTATCTATGAATTCTGTATGGAAAAGGGCGACTATAAGCCCGTAAAGCTGTTTATGGAAGAGAAAAAAGGATAAATGATTTATATAAGCAATACGACGGATTTTAAAATTTTGGAGCCGACCGCGGTTTCTCTCGGTAAATTTGACGGAATTCACAGAGGACATGAGCTTCTGATGAAATTATTGTTTCAGAAAAAAGAAGAGGGACTTCAGTCGGCTGCATTTACGTTTGACAGTCCTCCGGGAAGGCAGGAGGGGGGAGCAGACGGAAAATTATTAACTACCAATGAAGAAAAGATGCATTTGTTCGCAAAGAGAGGGATAGACTATCTGATTGAATGTCCGTTTACGGAAGAAATCAGATGTATGGAGCCGGAATCATTTATTGAAATGCTTGTGTCGTCGCTGCATGTAAAATATATTGCCGCAGGAGAGGATTTTCATTTCGGCCATTGCAGACGCGGGAATTTTCAAACGCTTTTGGAATTTGCAGAGAAGTATCGGTATGAAGCGGTGATCGTTCCCAAAATTAAGGAAAACGGGCGCGATATCAGCAGTACTTATATCAGAGAAGAGATTGCAGCCGGAAATCTGGAAAGTGCAAACCGTCTGCTTGGATATTCCTACTTTGTCGAAGGAAAAGTGGAACACGGCAATCAGATCGGCCGGACGCTGGGATTTCCTACAGTAAATCTGATTCCGCCGCCGCAGAAGCTGCTGCCGCCTTACGGCGTATATGTGACAGAGCTTTTTGTCAACGGGAAACAGTATAACGGGATTACAAACGTAGGAAAAAAACCGACCATACAGGGAGAGAATCCCGTCGGAGTCGAAACGCATCTTTTCGATTTTAAAGAAGACATCTATGGTAAGAATGTTTCGGTTTCTTTTTTAAAATGGATTCGTCCGGAACGGCGGTTTGACGGAATTGAGGAATTAAGGCGTCAGGTGGCGGAGGACATCGCTCATACGAGAGCTTATTTTTCCAAACAGTAATTTCCCCGGCGGAAAGCGCATTTTTCACTTGGATTTGGAATAATGGGCAGGGAAAAATGTTACAATAATGTTACACAAATATGTTGACAATGTTAAAATTGCCTGCTATACTCTTTAAAGGTTAGAGAAATAATGGTAAAAAACAGGTTGACATATAACATTTATGTAACGGAAGGAGCTAAGTTATGAAGTCGAACTATATCAAGGCACTCTGCATTGCCGGGTCTGTTCTTTTCTTTTTTGCAGCGTTAAACGGTGGGGTGAAGGAAGCCTCTGCAAGTGCCGGAAGAGATGTCCGGGCCGGTGTCTGTCTTGGGATTGACGAAGTGGCAATGTCCGAAGAGAAGCATACCGTTAGCGCAGGCGTTACGGATGCGTTGGGAATGACGGTAGAGGAAGCATGGGCGGTTGCTACGGTTTCGGATACGCATAATATTCTGACTGCATCTGCAGAAGAGCCGCAGGCGCAAGAGGCTCCGAAAGAACCGGAAACGGTTTACGGTTATCAGAATCTTGGAATCGCTGTTGTGGATTCGCACCTGAATGTCAGAGAGACTCCGTCAACGGATGCCGAAATGGTCGGTAAAATGCCGAACCGCGCTGCCTGTGAGATTCTCGCGCAGGAAGGCGAATGGTATCAGATCGTTTCGGGCGAGGTATCCGGTTATGTAAGCGGAGAGTTTTTAAAAACGGGAGAAGAGGCGGTCGCGCTTGCCGAAGAGGTAAAACGAACCGTCGCGCGCTCCACGACAATGACTTTGAATGTGAGAGAGCAGCCGAATACCGACTGTAATATAATTACGACAATTGCCGAAGGAGAGGAACTGGAGGTAATTGAGGAATTGGACGGCTGGGTAAAGGTTCTTGTAGACAGTGACGAGGGTTATATCTGTGCGGATTATGTTGAGATACTTGTCGTACTTCCGAGAGCAATGACGATGACGGAAGCGAAGTACGGACTGGGCGTGTCGGACGTACGCGTCGAGCTTGCGGAGTTTGCCTGCCAGTATGTCGGTTATCCTTATGTATGGGGCGGTACAAGCCTTACAAACGGCGCGGATTGTTCCGGTTTTGTACTCAGTGTATTTGCCAATTACGGAATTTCTCTTCCGCACAATGCGGCTGCGCAGTCGGCGTACGGCAGGAGCATTTCCGCTTCCGAAGCAAAGCCGGGAGATTTATTCTTCTATGGGAATGGCTATGGGATTAACCATGTTGCGATTTATATTGGAAACGGACAGGTGGTTCATGCAAGTACGGAGAGAACCGGAATTAAAATATCCAACTCCGGTTATCGTACACCGGTAAAGGTAACAAGTCTTTTAGATTAGTCTTTACAAGCAGTGAACGCTATGCTATAATGCCAACGTATGAGTTAGCCCATATTCGGTATCTGGACACTCCGACCTTTTACTGAGTATCTGATTCGGGCGATTAAGAATAAGAAGGAGGATCATAGAAATGATCACGAAGGAAAAGAAACAGGAAATTATTACAAAATTCGGAAGAACACAAAACGATACCGGTTCACCGGAAGTTCAGATTGCGCTTTTAACAGAGCGTATCAATGAGCTGACCGCGCATTTAAAGGAGAATCAGAATGATCATCATTCCAGAAGAGGTCTTCTTAAGATGGTAGGTCAGAGACGCGGTCTGCTGGCATATTTAAAGAAAATTGATATTGAGAGATATCGTGCAATTGTCGAAGGCTTAGGATTAAGAAAATAAGGATCAGGAAAGGAAAGCTCGCATTGTGGGCTTTCCTTTCTGGCGTTATTTATGCGGAAGGGATGATCCGAGACCACTGAAAAGGCCATCGACGCGGTGTTTTTTTCAGTTGTTTCGGGACTTCCGCATGAAACTGTAAAAGAAGAATGACAAAACAGGTAAAGGAGAAAATGCATGTTTAAAAGTTTTTCAATGGAACTTGGAGGCCGGACGCTTACCGTTGATATAGGAAGAATTTGCGCTCAGGCGAACGGAGCGGCGCTTATTAAATATGGAGATACAACTGTAGTATCAACGATTACGGCTTCCGCAAAGCCAAGAGAAGGAATAGATTTTTTCCCGCTCAGCGTGGAGTTTGAGGAAAAAATGTACGCGGTAGGCAAAATTCCGGGAGGATTTAACAAAAGGGAAGGAAAAGCGTCGGAGAATGCCGTGCTGACCTCGCGTGTAATTGACCGCCCGATGCGGCCGCTGTTCCCGAAAGATTACCGCAACGATGTAACAATTTCAAATATGGTTATGTCGGTTGATCCGGAATGCCGTCCTGAGCTTGCGGGAATGATCGGTTCCGCGCTGGTTACGACGATTTCCGATATTCCGTTTGACGGACCTTGCGCGATGACGCAGATGGGAATGAAAGACGGAGCGTTTATTGTAAATCCGTCTCAGAAGGACTGGGACGAAGGAGATTTACAGCTTACGGTCGCTTCTACCAGAACAAAGGTAATTATGATCGAGGCGGGAGCAAATGAAATTCCCGAAGAGAAAATGCTTGAAGCAATTTATCAGTGCCATGATATCAATCAGACAGTCATTGCGTTTATAGATAAGATTACTGCGGAATGCGGTAAGCCGAAGCACGAATATACGAGCTGTGCAATTTCGGAAGAGATGTTTGCGGCAATCAGAGAGATCGTAACACCTGAGATGATGGAAGAAGCTGTCTTTACGGACGAAAAGCAGGTGCGCGAAGAGAATATTCGTGAAATTACGGACAAGCTCTCGGAAGCGTTTGCCGATAACGAAGAATGGCTTGCCGTTTTGGACGAGGCCGTTTATCAGTATCAGAAGAAGACGGTTCGCAAGATGATTTTAAAGGATCATAAGCGTCCCGACGGACGTGCGATTGACCAGATTCGTCCGCTTGCGGCGGAAGTGGATCTGATTCCGAGAGTGCATGGTTCTTCCATGTTTACGCGCGGACAGACGCAGATCTGCGATGTCGTTACGCTGGCTCCGTTGTCCGAAGTACAAAAGGTAGACGGATTAGACGAAAATATTACAACAAAAAGATATATCCACCATTACAACTTCCCGTCTTATTCGGTCGGCGAAACAAAGGTTTCCCGCGGACCAGGAAGACGTGAAATCGGACATGGAGCGCTTGCAGAGAAAGCGTTGATTCCGGTTCTTCCGAGTGAAGAAGAATTTCCGTATGCTATCCGCGCCGTATCCGAGACGTTTGAATCGAACGGTTCTACTTCTATGGCGTCGACTTGTGCGTCATGTATGTCGTTGATGGCAGCCGGAGTTCCGATTAAGTCGATGGTTGCAGGTATTTCCTGCGGACTTGTGACAGGTGAAACGGATGACGATTATCTTGTACTGACCGACATTCAGGGATTGGAAGATTTCTTTGGGGATATGGACTTTAAGGTGACCGGTACGCATAAGGGTATTACGGCAATCCAGATGGATATTAAAATTCACGGTCTGACAAGACCGATCGTAGAGGAAGCAATTGCAAGGACAAGAGAGGCCAGACTTTATATTATGGATGAAGTAATGTCAAAAGCAATTGCAGAGCCCCGAAAAGAAGTTTCCAAATATGCTCCAAAGATTATTCAGGTCAGCATCGATCCGGAGAAAATCGGTGATGTTGTGGGGCAGAAGGGTAAGACAATTAACGAAATTATCGCGCGTACTGGCGTCAGAATTGACATTACAGATGACGGTAATGTATCAATCTGCGGTACGGATAAGGAAAAAATGGCGGAAGCCGCCGATATGATTAAGATGATTACGACCGATTTTGAGGAAGGACAGATTTTTACGGGCAAGGTTGTAAGCATTAAAGAGTTTGGCGCATTTATCGAGTTTGCTCCGGGCAAAGAGGGTATGGTTCATATTTCCAAAATTGCCAGAGAACGAATCAATCATGTGGAGGATGTGCTCACCTTAGGCGACGTCGTTAAAGTTATCTGCCTCGGAAAGGATAAAATGGGACGAATCAGCTTCTCGATTAAGGATGTTCCGACAGGAGCATAATATTCATATCATATATTTTTGGAATTGCAAAAAACGTGTATCGAAAGCGGTACACGTTTTTTTCCTTGTTAAAGCCAAACCGGGCAGAGTGTCCGTATCTGATACAGGTAAGAAAGGAAGGATGATTACTGTGAGCAGATGGAAAGAAAAATTAATTGGAGACGCTTCTTTTTACAAAATGATTTTACTGGTCGCGTTTCCGATTATCGTGCAGAATGGCATTACGAACTTTGTAAGCCTATTGGATAATATTATGGTCGGTCAGCTTGGCACGGAGCAAATGTCCGGAGTCGCAATTGTAAATCAGTTAATGAATGTATTTAATCTTTGTATTTTTGGCGCAGTATCGGGCGCTTCGATTTTCAGCGCACAGTTTTATGGACAGGGCAACCATGAAGGTGTGCGGAATGCATTTCGCTTCAAGATTATCTGCTGCGGAGTCATTGCGCTGATTGGCCTTCTGATACTTGGATTCGGAGGAGCGCCTCTGATCGAGCAGTTTTTAAATGACGAAAGCAGTGGGAACATAGCGTTTACTTATGAGGCAGGCGTTACTTATCTGACGGTTATGATGGTCGGAATTCTGCCGTTTACGATAGCGCAGATATATGCAAGTACGCTGCGTGAAACGGGGCAGACGATATTGCCGATGACCGCCGGAGTCATTGCCGTATTTGTAAATCTGTTTTTTAATGTGATTCTGATTTTCGGAACGGCGCATATTCCGGCAATGGGCGTTCGAGGAGCCGCGATTGCAACGGTAATTTCGCGCTTTGTGGAAATGGCTGTCGTGGTGCTTTGGACACATGCTCATGCGAAGAAAAATATTTTTATACAGGGCGCTTATCGGACGCTTTTCATACCGAAAGGACTTGTAAAACAAATTGTAGTGAAGGGAATGCCGCTGTTGGCAAACGAGGCGCTCTGGTCCAGCGGAATGGCGGTATTGGTACAGTGCTATTCCATGCGCGGACTGGACGCAGTAGCCGCAATTAATATTTCGACAACGGTTTCCAATCTGTTTAACGTTGTATTTATTGCACTGGGAAGCGCGATTTCAATTGTAGTGGGACAGCAGCTTGGCGCGGGAAAACTGGAAAAAGCGGTCGACACCGATCGGAAAATGATTTTCTTTTCTGTCGTAAGCTGTTTTGTCATCGGTGCTGTGATGTTTGTAATCGCCCCTGCATTTCCGCGAATTTATAATACGACCGATCAGGTAAGGGCGCTTGCGGCAAATCTGATACGGATTGCATCGGTTTTTATGCCGCTGTATGCGTTTTACCATGCCTCTTACTTTACGCTGCGTTCCGGCGGAAAAACGATGATTACGTTTTTATTTGACAGCTGCTATGTATGGGTTGTGAATATTCCAATTGCTTTCGTTCTGACGAGGTTTACTGTTATGCCGTTAATTCCGGTTTATTTGATCTGTCAGTGCGCGGAGATTCTAAAAGGAATCGTTGGATTTATTCTTTTGAAAAAAGGTGTCTGGATTCAGAATATTGTGTCGGATATGTAGCGGAATAAACAGCGTCCCCTTTTAGAGTTTTTGGAAGGGGACGCTGTTTCCGATTCCGGAACTGGTGTGCAGTTCATAATCATCCGTAATGAATATGGCTTCCGTATCCGGGATTGATTCAATTAACGTCATGCCGTCTTCTAAGCCGAGCGAAAAACAGGTTGTGCTTAACCCGTCGCCGTCCACGGAATTTTTTGTGATAACGGTAACGCCAAGCAGATTATTTTCGCAGGGATATCCGGTTTCGGTATCTAAAATATGGTGATAGAATGTGCCCTCATATTCAAAGCAGCGTTCATAGATTCCTGATGATACGACTGTTTCATCGGAGATTCGGACGGAGGCGATCGCCGAACCGGTTTCCCGAAACGGATACTGTATCCCGATCGTGTAGGCGCCGCCGTCTGATTTGGGGCCGAGCGCGAGCACATTTCCGCCCAGATTAATGAAGCCGGAGGTTACGCCGTTTTGGTTTAAAAATTCTTTCATGCGGTCTGCAATATAGCCTTTTGCAATTCCGCCTAAATCAATAGCGGCGTTCGGATCAGCAAGCGTGACATGGTTTCCGTCAATTACAATGTTCTTGTAATCCACCGCAGAAAGCGCGGATTTGATGTCATCGTCCTTTGGCGGAGAAAGTATGCTTTCTTCGGAAGCGTCAATCAGAGACTTCGCTGAAAAATTCCATAAATTGGATAGCTTTCCAATGGTAATATCAAATTTTCCGCGGCTGAGTTCACCGTATGCCATTCCTTTTTGTATCAGAAAAACCGTTTCTTCGTGAACCTCTACCGGGGTACCTGCAGCGGCGTTGATTTTGGAAATATCACTGTCCGGTATCGTGGGGGAAAAGTAATTTTCATATGTTTTTGCCATAGAGAAGCATTCTTCCAAAAGAGCTTCTTTTGAAGCGTCGTAAATCGTAACCGAAATTATCGTATTAAAGAAAAAACCGGATTTTGTTATTTTTTCATCCTGTCTCAAACAGCCGGAGAAGAGAAAAGAGAATATAAGGAAGCATATGAGAGCAGCAGAGATAAATTTTTGACGCAGCATAACGAAAAAACCTTTCTGAGTGTGAAATTCTATGTAGAACATAACATAAATAGGGAAGGCTTACAAGTGTTGTTCCATTGATTTTTTGCAAAGTCTTTTTGTTGGTCTGGATATTTTACATAAGATATGATAAAGTATAAAAAGGTTTACGATAAAGAAGAAAGGTATTTGGCGTACTGGATGAAGGGACAGGAAAGTTTTGCATTTAACCGGAAAAAAAGAGTTGTGGTGAAGATCGGTTCGTCTTCGCTGATACATGAGGAAACGGGAAATTTAAATTTAACAAAAGTAGAGTATTTGGTACGGGAACTCTGCGATATGAGAAACCGCGGCATGGACGTTTGTCTGGTCAGTTCAGGCGCAATTGCAGTCGGCCGGCAGTCGATCGGATTAAGGGAGCGCCCGAAGGATATTTCGCTGAAACAGGCGTGCGCTGCGGTCGGTCAGGCGCGGTTAATGATGACGTATCAAAAGATTTTTTCCGAATATAATCAGGTGGCGGGGCAGATTCTGATGACAAAGAACACCATGATTAATCCGGTTTCCAGAGAGAATGCGAAAAATACGTTTGAAGAGCTTTTCGGGCTTGGCGTGATTCCGATTGTAAATGAAAATGATACGGTATCCACTTATGAAATGCAGTTTGGCGATAACGATACCATTTCTGCGATTGTTTCGTCGTTAATCGGAGCCGATCTTCTGATTCTTCTGTCGGACATCGACGGACTTTATACCGACGATCCGAGGACGAATCTGAACGCGGAATTTGTCCGTGTGATTGAAAAGCTCGAAAGTTCTGTTTACGATATGGCAAAGCATACGACCGGAAGCGACGCCGGAACGGGCGGAATGGCGACAAAGCTGACTGCGGCAAAGATTGCGACTTTTTCCGGAGCCGATATGGTGATTGCAAACGGGAAGGATGTACGGATTCTGCATCATATGCTGGACGATACCTTTACCGGCACCGTATTTCTGGCCGACAAAAAGGAAAATTTCAGAATCGCAGATTTTATTATGGAGACGATAGGGTAATGAAAAAAGAAGAAATTGATCGAATCAACGAGCTTTACCACAAATCACAGGCAAAAGGGCTGTCCGAAGAGGAAAAAAAAGAGCAGGAGCTTTTGCGGAAACGCTTTCTTGCAGATGTAAGGGGAAGTCTTACCGCGCAGCTGAATAATATTGATATTGTAAATGAAGACGGCACGGTTACAAATCTCGGAGAAAAATATGGAGGCAAAAAAGATAAGCCGCAGCTTTCATAGGGAGCTGCGAGACCGGATGACGCTCACGGAGAGAGAGGAAAAAAGCAGGGAAATATGCAGACGGCTCAGGCTTGAGCCGTGGTATTCGGAATGCGGATTTTTATACGGTTATTATCCGATCGGCAGCGAGACAGACTGCCTGCCGATTTTGCGCCAGGCGCTTAGTGACGGAAAAAGAGTTGCGCTTCCCAAATCCGAAGAGAACGGATGGATGGATTTTTATGAAATTCGTTCGCTTGCGGAAACGAAGGAGGGAAGGTTTCATGTCCGGGAACCGGAAAACGGCGGCAGACCATTAGAGAATACGGAAGGAATTATACTGACGCCCGGACTGGCGTTTGACCGTCTTGGGAATCGTTACGGCTATGGAAAGGGGTATTATGACCGCTATTTTACGCGGTTTCCGAAGTTTAAGCGGTTCGGCCTGGCTTTTGAAAATCAGATGGAAGAGCAGATTGAAACGGATATTACAGATGTAAAATTACATCGTGTCTATACGGAAAAATGCTGTTATTTATTCTGCGGCTGACCTTATTTTTTAAGAACCGAAAGGAAAACAGATATGGAATTACTGGAGCTTTGTAAGCAGGCAAAAAACGCTGCCGCCCGTATCGGCATTCTGGATACGAAACAAAAAAACGAGCTGCTTTACCGGGCGGCGGCGGGACTGGAAAAAGAAACGGATTTCCTGCTGCGGGAAAATGAAAGAGATATGGAAAACGGCAGAAAAAATCACATGCCGGAAGCGCTTTTGGACAGGCTTTTGCTCTCTGCGGAACGGATTGCACAAATGGCGGAAGGGTTAAGAGAGGTTGCGGATTTAGACGATCCGATCGGAGAAGTGCTTTCCATGAAGAAGCGCCCGAACGGGCTGATGATCGGAAAAAAGCGGGTTCCGTTAGGCGTCGTCGGAATCATCTATGAGGCAAGGCCGAACGTGACGGCCGATGCGTTCGGTCTCTGCTTTAAGACGGGAAACGCCGTAATTTTAAAGGGCGGAAGCGATGCGATTTTTTCCAATATAGCAATTGTTTCCGTGCTCCGGAATGCTTTAAAGGAAGCGCATCTTCCGGAGGATGCAGTGGCCTTGATTGAGGATACGGGAAGAGAAATGACGGCGCAGTTTATGAAAATGAATGAATATGTGGACGTTTTGATTCCGCGGGGAGGAGCAGGACTGATTCAGGCGGTCGTAAATCAGTCTACGATACCTGTGATTGAAACCGGAACCGGAAACTGCCATATTTTTGTAGACGAGACGGCCGATTTCGATATGGCGCTTTCTGTCATTTTAAATGCAAAGACACAGAGAATCGGCGTGTGCAATGCCTGCGAGTCGCTTGTGCTGCATGAGAAGACGATAAACGCATTTGCGCCGCGCCTGATTGCCGCACTGCATGAGAAAGGCGTAGAGGTGTTCGCGGATGAATCGGCAGCCCGGGCCGCATACGGCTGTCCCGGCGTAAAAGATTCGCTGCTGCTGCCGGCTTCTCCTAAGGATTTTGGAACGGAATATCTGGATTATAAAATATCCGTAAAAACCGTCGCTTCCGTCGACGAGGCGATTGCGCATATCAACCGCTATAATACCGGACATTCGGAATCTATTATTACGAACAGCTATCTCAACGCCGAACGGTTTTTAAACGAAGTCGACGCGGCGTGCGTATACGTCAATGCCTCGACCCGATTTACGGACGGATTTGAATTCGGATTCGGAGCCGAAATCGGTATCAGTACGCAAAAGCTCCATGCCAGAGGCCCGATGGGGCTTGAAGCGCTGACCAGTACGAAATATATTGTTTACGGAAACGGTCAGGTGCGGCAGTAATGAAATGAAATAAGGAAAATAAAAAATGTATAATGAAAAAGATTTGGATACGATAGATTTAAATACGGCGCCGCCCGCAGAGGAACCGGAAAGACAGTATTATTTTATGGCAAAGTGCAGGCAGTATGTCCGGGAACTGGAAAAAAAGATTGGGCGTCGTCCTACGTTTTTTACGCAGACGTTCGGGTGTCAGATGAATGCAAGGGATTCGGAAAAACTGACCGGAATGTTAAAAGAAATCGGATATGCGCCGGCGGAGAATGAATCCGCTGATTTTGTGATTTACAATACATGTACGGTTCGTGAAAATGCCAACAATAAGGTATACGGAAGGCTGGGTTATTTAAACGGCATCAAGAAAAAGAATCCGCATATGATGATTGGGCTATGCGGTTGTATGATGCAGGAACCAACCGTAGTAGAACGGATTCGGACGGGCTATCGTTTTGTGGATCTGGTTTTTGGAACGCATAATATCTATAAATTTGCAGAACTTGCCGCAGCGGCATTTGTGTCTTCGGAAATGATTATCGATATCTGGGAGGATACCGATAAAATTGTAGAGGACCTTCCGTCCGAGCGGAAGTATCCGTTTAAATCCGGTGTAAATATTATGTTTGGATGTAATAATTTCTGCAGTTACTGTATTGTTCCGTATGTCAGAGGAAGAGAACGGAGCAGAGAACCGAAGGAAATTCTAAGGGAAATTGAACGGCTTGTAGCGGACGGCGTGGTTGAAGTTATGCTGCTTGGGCAGAATGTCAATTCCTACGGCAAAAATTTAGAGCAGCCGATGACTTTTGCAGAGCTTTTACGCGAGGTAGAAAAAATTGAGGGACTGAAGCGTATTCGGTTTATGACGTCGCATCCGAAAGATTTGTCGGACGAGCTGATAGCGGTTATGAAGGAGTCAAAAAAAATATGCAGGCATATTCATTTGCCGATTCAGTCGGGCAGCAGCCGCATATTAAAATTGATGAACCGCAGATACGACAGAGAACATTATCTGGAGCTGATTTCCAAAATCAGAGCGGCGATTCCCGACATAGCGGTAACGACGGATCTTATAGTCGGGTTCCCGGGAGAAACCGAAAAGGATTTTGAGGAAACGATTGATATGGTCAGAAAAGTGCGCTATGACAGCGCTTTTACGTTTATCTATTCCAGACGAACCGGAACGCCTGCAGCGGCGCTTCCGGAGCAGGTGCCGCAGGAAGTGGTGAAGGAACGCTTTGACCGTCTTTTAAAGGAAGTGCAGACAATAGCTGCGGAACAATCCGAACGGCTGACCGGACAGACGCTTCCGGTTTTGTTTGAAGAGGTCAACGATCATGACAGTTCCCTGATTACCGGTCGCTTAAGCAACAATTCCGTCGTTCATGTTCCGGGGACAAAAGATATGATAGGAACGATAGCAAATGTGCGGTTAGAGGAATGCAGAGGTTTTTATTATATCGGAAGGTTATGCGATGCAAAAACGGTTTTCTAAAAATGATCTGATCTTTATCGGGATAACGGCGGCGGCGCTTTTTGCCGTTCTTTTCTTTTTTTCTGTGTTTGGCGGAAAAAAGGGGAGCGGAATCGAGATCACGATAGACGGCGTCTTATACGGAAGCTACCCGCTTGATCGCGAGCAGGAAATTCCGATTGTCATAGACGGCAGAACTGCGAACGTTCTTGTTATTTCGGACGGAGAGGCAGATATGATAAAAGCGGACTGTCCGGATCGGCTTTGCGTACATCAGAAAGCCATATCGAAAAACAATGAATCGATTGTCTGTCTTCCAAATCGGGTGGTAGTTAGAGTGACGGGCGGGACGGAAAGTGAGTTTGATACAATTGCGGAATAAAGTGGCATATTTGGGTATATTTTTAGCTGTCGCATTGATTTGCAGCTATATTGAATCGCTGATTCCGTTTTATTTCGGAATCCCCGGCGTAAAGCTTGGATTAACTAATATTATAGTTGTATTGATGCTTTATTCTGTCGGCGCAAAAGAAGCGTTTACGATTTCGGTACTTCGGATTATCTTAAGCGGCTTTCTGTTTGGAAATCTGTTCAGTATTTTGTACAGCCTTGCGGGAGGTCTTTTCAGTTTTGCCGTTATGCTTCTGCTAAAGCGCACGAAGAAATTCGGCGTTCTGCCAATCAGTATTGGCGGAGGTGTCTTTCATAATGTCGGACAGTTGATTGTGGCCGCTTTTGTGGTCAGCAATTACAATATTTTGTACTATCTGCCGATTCTTCTTGCGGCGGGAGCCGTTACCGGCGCGCTGATTGGGATTGCGGCGCAGGAAATGCTTCTTAGAATCGGAAACAGGAGGAACTGACGTGTATTCATATATCAGAGGAACGATGGCGGAGGCGGGAGCCGACGCGATTGTGGTTGAAACGGGAGGAGTCGGCTATGAAATCCATACGACTGCACAGACAATCGATAAATTGCCGCCTGCAGGGGAGGAAATAAAGATCTATACCTGGCTTTCTGTCCGAGAAGACGCGCTTTTGCTCTATGGCTTCCTCACAAAAGACGAACTAATGATTTTTAAGCTTTTAATCGGTGTAAACGGAATCGGACCGAAAGGAGCGCTGGCAATTTTATCCGTAATGACGACGGACGATCTTCGCTTTGCCGTGCTGGGGGAAGATGCAAAAGCGATTGCAAAAGCGCCGGGAGTCGGGGCGAAAACAGCGCAGCGGCTGATTCTTGAATTAAAAGATAAAGTGAGTCTTTTGGATGCTTTCGCCGTGAAAGAGACGGGGACGCCGGAGACGGCAAATCAGGCAAAAGACGCAAAAAACGACGCCGTTTCCGCGCTGATAGCGCTTGGTTATTCTGCTTCGGAGGCGCTAAAGGCGTTAGACGGAATCGAAATAAAAGAAAATACGGATGTAGAAGATATTCTGAAAGCAGCGCTGAAAAATATGGCGTTTTTCTAACGCCGGCTGTTACGGATGCGCTGTAAACATAGAACGTAATTTTTACAAGAATTGAAATAAGGGCAGACCGCAGGAAATCCTGCGGTTTTGTAACGGGTGTATGATGGAAAAACGCGTGATTTCCACACAGGTGATGGAGGAAGACGTTAAGATTGATAAAAATCTTCGTCCCCGGATGCTGAAAGATTATATCGGTCAGCAGAAAGCAAAGGAAAACTTAAAAATCTATATTGAAGCGGCGCTGGGGCGCGGCGAGTCTTTGGATCATGTATTGTTTTTCGGGCCGCCGGGACTTGGAAAAACGACGCTTGCGGGAATAATTGCAAATGAGATGGGAACGCATATGAAAATTACGTCGGGACCTGCAATCGGAAAGCCGGGAGAAATGGCAGCTATCTTAAGCAATCTGTCAGAAGGGGATATTCTTTTTGTAGATGAGATACACCGATTAAACCGTCAGGTAGAGGAAGTGCTGTACCCGGCAATGGAAGACTTTGTGATCGATATTATGATTGGAAAGGGGGCGACTGCCCGTTCCATTCGTCTGGATCTTCCGCATTTTACACTTGTAGGAGCAACAACAAGAGCCGGACTTTTGTCGGCCCCGCTGCGTGATCGTTTCGGTATGATTCATCATTTGGAGTATTATACGGTAGAAGAGCTTAAGAATATAATTGAAGCTTCTGCACGCAGACTTTGCGTGGAAATCGACGCGGAAGGCGCTTATGAGCTGGCCAGACGTTCCAGGGGGACGCCGAGGCTTGCAAACCGTTTGCTAAAGCGCGTAAGAGATTTTGCAGAAGTAAAATATGACGGACGGATTTCTAAGGAGACGGCGTCATTGGCGATTGATTTGCTGGAAGTTGACCGGTACGGACTCGATCAGAATGACCGGAATATTCTCCTTACGATTATAGAGAAGTTCCAGGGCGGTCCGGTCGGACTGGATACGCTTGCCGCTGCAATCGGGGAGGACTCCGGTACGATTGAAGACGTCTATGAGCCTTATCTGGTAAAAAACGGCTTTCTTCTCCGTACGCCGAAGGGACGCGTAGCTACGGATTTTGCGTGGCGGCATTTCGGGATGGAAAATAATGAAGGAAACAGTTGATTTTAGAGGTTTCTTTCTTTATAATACCATATGTAATCAATTGTCTGTGCCGCTTTGACGGCAGAATGAGAGGAAGTTATGTCAGAAAAATCCAGCGCCGAAGTAATTATAGGCGGGAAGGTATATACGCTAAGCGGTTACGAAGGAGAAGAGTATCTGCAGAGGGTTTCTGCCTATATTAATAATAAAATCAATGAGTTTGACGCAATGGAGGAAATCAGACGATTTCCGCCCGAAATGAAAGCAACCTTAGTAGAGCTTAATATTGCGGACGACTATTTTAAGGCGAAGGCGCAGATTGAAAAGCTGGAAGAGGAAATCGAATTAAAGGACCGGGAACTTTATAACTTAAAACATGATTTAATTTCCAATCAGATTAAGTCGGAAAGCGATGAAAAATCTATGAAAGAACTGGAAGCGGAAAACAGAGAGCTGCTTTTGAACAAAGCGAGACTGGAGGCTTCTTTAGAAGATGCGCTGCTTGGGAAAGTTACGGCAATGAAGAAAAAAGAGAACTGATACATAGGGGGACGAGGGATTCGTCCTCTTTTTCTAATCATGGGGAAGCGGATGCGGGTCTGCCCGCTTTGCTATTATTTGACGGGAGGAAGAAAATGGATCGGATAAAAAAACCGGAACTGCTGGCTCCGGCAGGTTCCTATGAAACCTTTCTGGCAGTTTTGAATGCCGGGGCGGACGCGGTTTATCTGGGAGGCGGTTTTTTCGGAGCGAGGGCGTATGCGGGAAATCTTACGGATGAAGAACTTTTTAGAGCCATTGACTATGCCCATATTCACGGCAGAAAGCTTTATCTGACGGTTAATACGCTTTGTAAAGAACAGGAGCTGGAAGAGCGGCTTCTTAAGTTTTTAGAGCCTTATTACAGACAGGGACTGGACGCCGTTATTGTACAGGATTACGGCGTGCTCCGACTGATCCGTCAGGAATTTCCCGGCCTTTTGGTTCATGCGAGTACCCAGATGTCAATCGCAGGGCGGTATGGCGCAGAACTGCTAAAGGAACTCGGCGTATCCCGGATTGTCACGGCCAGAGAGCTTTCTTACTCGGAAATCAGAGATATTGCGGATCACGTAGAAATTGAAATCGAAAGCTTTATCCACGGCGCGCTCTGTTACTGTTATTCGGGACAATGCCTGCTTAGCAGCATGTTAGGGGGCAGAAGCGGCAACCGCGGACGCTGCGCGCAGCCCTGTCGTCTTCCTTATGAAGTCTATAGCTCTAAGCGCGGGAAAATAAAGACGGACGGTTCGTTTCTTTTGAGTCCGAAAGATTTGTGTACAATCGAAAATTTGCCGAAAGTGCTTGCGTGCGGCGTGACTTCGCTGAAAATCGAAGGCCGTATGAAGCAGGCGGAGTATGCGGCAGGAGTGGTATCCGTTTACCGCCGCTGTCTGGATACCTGTCTGGAAAACGGCCAAAATACTTATAAAGTTTTGGAACAGGATAAGAAAAAACTATACGACTTCGGAAACCGCAGCGGCTTTACAGACGGTTATTATGGGCGGAAGAACGGAAAGTCAATGATAACGTTTCAAAAACCGGGCCATACCGCCGGAAACGAGGCGCTATGGAAGGAAATCCGGGCAGCATATATCGGGACAGAATTAAAAGAAAAAATAAATGGAAAATTAATACTAAATAAAGGATTTCCGGCCGTACTGGAGTTATACTTTAATAATATTGCGGTGACGGCGCAGGGAGATTTGGTCCAAAAGGCTGAAAAACAGCCGCTTACCGAAGAAAAAGCGGCGGAAAACATAAAAAAAACCGGAAATACGCCGTTTGTATTTGAAAAACTGGATATCCTTATGGAAAAGGATGTTTTTCTTCCGGTCGGAGCGTTAAACCGGCTTCGGAGAGACGCGCTTTGTATGATGAGCGAACAGGCGCTTGCGTCTTACCGAAGAACAGAACCGGAAACAAGATCAGAAAACGGCGTCCGGGAAGAGAAAGAAGACGAGAGTAAGAGCGGCGGAACAGAGAAAAGCGGAAGAAAAGAAATTCTTGCCGCCTCGATTGAGGAGAGGGATCAGCTTTTGGCGGTACTGTCTTATCCTGAAATCACGGATATTTATCTCGACTGTCTCTGTTATGGCGGAAAAGACTGGAAAGAGGCTCTTAAGGCGGATATTGCCCGTATAAAAGCGGCGAAAAAAAGGGCATATTATATACTTCCGGCGGTATTCAGAAAGAAAACCGCAGAAACGTACGAAAAAGAAGCGCCGTTCTTTTCTGCGTCCGGGCTTGACGGTATGGTTGTAAAGAGCTATGATGCGATTTGGTTTGTGAAAAAACGGCTGACCGGAATGGAGTTTCTGATAGATCAAAGTCTTTACAGTTATAATAATCGCGCCGTTTTTGCGTTTTTAAAAGAACAGCCGCTTCGGATTACCGCTCCGTTTGAACTGAACAGAAAAGAACTTGAGGTTCGGCGGAATGAAGAAAGCGAAATCGTGATTTACGGCCGTTTGCCGCTGATGACTTCGGCACAGTGCGTACTTGCAAATACGGAGGGGTGCAAAAAAAAGTCCGAGCTTCTTTATTTGAAGGACAGGTATGGAAAGCAGTTTCCGGTAAAAAATAACTGTGTGGAATGCATCAATACCATATACAATTCCGTACCGCTTAATCTGATTTCCAGGAAAGAAGAACTGAAACGGATCGGATTTTCGGCGTTCCGTCTCTCCTTTACAATAGAGAAGAAAGAACAGATAGCGGAAATTATGCAGATTTACCGTAATGTGTCCGGGCACGGGAAAACAAATCTGATGTCTTCCGAAGGATGCCAGAGGCAGGAATTTACAAGCGGACATTATAAAAGAGGAGTAGAATAGGCAATGGCAAATCTTATTATAGAGACGGCTAAATATTTAATGCTGTTTTTATTTGCATATTATACCTGCGGAAGCTTTGCAGTCTATAAAAAGAATATCAGTCCAAAGAAGCGGGAACAAATATTAAACCGTCAGTGCGCTGCAATTTATCTGATTCATCTGCTTGCCTACAGTGTGATTTATCTGGTCACGGATGACATCGGTATGGTGCTATTTTATTTTGTACAGGTGATGTTGTTTACCGTTATACAGACGTGCTATGTTTTTTTGTACGGGAATTCGTCAAGACTTCTTACCAATCATCTGTGTATGCTGCTTGCGGTCGGATTTATTATTTTAACGCGATTAAACTTGCAGCAGGCGATTAAGCAGGTGGTGATTGCCGCCGTATCCGTTTTGTTTTCTCTGCTTGTTCCGGTATTGATAAAACGGGTGGGCTTTATCCGCAGACTGTACTGGCTGTTTGCCGCTTTGGGAATAATCGGACTGCTTGTCGTTGCCGTTTTGGGTTCCGCCACTTACGGAGCGAAAATTTCCCTTTCCATTGCGGGAATTTCCGTTCAGCCAAGCGAATTTATAAAAATTGCGTTTGTTTTTTTCGTAGCGGGTATCCTGCATACCGATACGTCATTTCCGAGAGTATGCGCGGCGACTGCGGTTGCCGCAGTTCATATTTTGCTACTGGTCCTCTCGAAAGATCTGGGAGCGGCTTTGATTTTTTTTATTACCTATCTCGTTATGCTGTACGTGGCGACCGGGAAGCTGTTTTACTTTATCGGAGGGTTTCTTGCGGGCGCAGCCGCTTCCGTGGCGGCGTACCGGTTGTTTGCGCATGTCAGAGTCCGGGTCCTCGCATGGAGCGCGCCGCTGACTGTGATTGATAACGAGGGATATCAGATCTGTCAGTCGCTGTTTGCAATCGGGACAGGCGGCTGGTTTGGAATGGGGCTTTATCAGGGTTCCCCGAATAAAATTCCGGTCGTGACCCAGGACTTTATCTTTTCGGCAATATCGGAGGAACTGGGCGGGGGATTTGCACTTTGTCTGATTATGGTCTGCATTAGCTGCTTTCTGATGTTTTTAAATATTGCCATGCAGATGAAGGATCGCTTTTACAAGCTCACTGCACTAGGGCTTGGTACGGTTTATGGATTTCAGGTGATTTTAACAATCGGCGGCGTCATTAAGCTGATTCCTTCCACCGGCGTTACGCTGCCGCTAATCAGCTACGGGGGCAGCTCGTGTTTCAGTTCTATGATTCTGTTTGCAATTATTCAGGGATTATATATACTCAGGCAGGAGGGTGAGGCAAATGACAAAAAAAGAATCCGTACGAAAACAAAAAAACGAAAACAGGAAAACGGACGGCGGACAAGTCCGCAGTAATAAAGAATTTGTGGTTATTACATACCTGTTTCTTGCAGTATTTGTTTGCATGATGGGTTATTTTACGTATTTTCAGATGTTTTTAAGTGAGGATTTTATCAATAATCCCTATAATACAAGACAGGATACATTTGAAAAAAGAGTAATACGCGGAGAAATCCGTTCCGAGGACGGCTATACGCTTGCGGAAACAAAGTCGGACGAGGATGGGCAGGAGTACCGCTATTACCCGTACGGGGAGATGTTTGCCCATGCGGTTGGATATGCCTCAAACGGAAAAGCCGGAATTGAATCGATGGCAAATTTTAATCTGCTTCGATCGCATACGTTTTATCCCGAAAGGTTATTAAATGAGCTTAAGGGTGAAAAAAATGAGGGGGATCATGTGGTGACGACCTTAAATTTCAAGCTGCAGCAGACCGCCTATGAGGCGCTGGGCAGCCGAAACGGCGCGGTTGTTGTAATAGAACCTTCTACCGGAAAGATCAGGGCAATGGTTTCAAAACCTGATTTTAACCCAAATCGCGTGGAAGAGGAATGGGAAGAACTTACGGCGGAGGACAATGACAGTTCGGTATTGCTTAATCGTGCGACGCAGGGACTTTATCCGCCCGGTTCGGTTTTTAAGCTTTTTACTACGCTTGAATATATTCATGAAAATCCGGGATACGACAATTACCAATTTGACTGCGGCGGCAGTTTTACTTCGGACGGAGCGGTGATTCACTGTTACCAGAACAAAAGGCATGGCGAAGAGACGCTGCAGGACTCTTTTGCGGAATCCTGCAATGCGTCTTACTCTTCAATCGGGCTTTCGCTTGACCCGGATCAATTTGCAGAGCTTTGCGATTCTCTTTTATTCAACAAGGATCTCCCGACGCGGTATGAATCGTCAAAAAGTGTGTTTTCCCTGAAGGAGGGAGCCGGTGCGTCGGAAATTATGGAGACTGCGATCGGGCAGGGAAAAACGCTGGTAACGCCTCTTCATATGGCGCTTGTTACTTGCGCGGTTGCAAATGACGGCATACTGATGGCGCCGTATGTCGTGGACCATACCGAAAACAGAGACGGAGCCGTCGTAAAGAAATACTCGCCTGCAGAGTACGGAGTTCTTTTCCAGGAGGAGGATACGCAGGTGCTATCGGACTATATGGAAGCGGTCGTAGCATACGGAACCGGTAAAGAGCTTTCCGGCCAAAGCTATTCGGCTGCCGGAAAGACCGGTTCCGCCGAATTTTCGGTGTCGGGAGAACCCGCTCATTCCTGGTTTATCGGATATGCGCAGGGAGAGGGGAAAGAGACGATTGCGATAGCCGTGGTCGTGGAAGCTTCCGGTACCGGAAGCAAGTATGCCGTTCCAATCGCAAAAAATATTTTTGACGTCTATTTTTTAGAATAGTTGCACGGAGGATAGAAAAGTATTATACTATGAATAATATTTTTATTTCAACCACATCAGGAGGTATTGCAATGATTGAAGCAACAAGCTGTGGTGGTGTGGTAATCTTTCGTGGTAAGATATTGCTTTTGTATAAGAATTATAAAAACAAATATGAGGGCTGGGTGCTGCCGAAGGGAACGGTAGAAGCCGGTGAGGAGTTTAAAGATACCGCAACCCGTGAAGTTCTTGAGGAAACCGGCGCTTCCGCCAGCATTATTAAATATATCGGCAGGAGCCAGTATACCTTTACCGTGCCGGACGATACCGTAGAGAAGGCGGTCTACTGGTATCTGATGATGGCAGATAGTTATTACAGTAAACCACAACGAGAAGAATATTTTATTGATTCCGGATTCTACAAATATCATGAAGCTTATCATCTGCTGAAGTTTTCCAACGAGAAGCAGATCCTTGAGAAAGCCTATAACGAATATCTGGAGCTGAAGAAAAGCAATCTGTGGGGGAGCCACAGATATTTCTGACGGATGGGGATTTTGAATGAAATGGCATAAAAGCTTATATGCTGGAGACAGTATCGTACATAAGATAAGTAAAATAAAATGGAAAATTCTTCACAATGCGGGCCAGATAGATATTTATGTAATTGCGCTGGCGTCTAATCCGCAGAACCTGTTGGACATAATTCCTTCCAGAGAGCTTTTGCAGAAGGCATATCCGAAGAAAGAGATGTACGTGGTAGGGCTGGCGAAAGGTTATGAGGAAGCGCTGGAGGTGGCCGTATCGATTATTGATGAGGTTTACCGTAGTACAGGATCGTTCGCCGTCTCTGAATACCTGTTTCAGAAGGAGAAGATGGGCTGATGCATATTGTTTTGTTGATTTTAAAGATTTTGGGAATTGCGCTTCTTGTGATTCTCGGAGTCATATTGCTGCTTCTCCTGTTGATTCTGTTTGTTCCGGTCCGGTATCAGGCGGAGGGAGAAATCAAAGAGGACATGCGGTTTGGGATAAAGGGCAGGGTGCATTATCTGCTGCATATCGTGTCCCTGCAATTTTTTTATCTGGAGGACGGGTTCTCCTATACCGCAAAAATATTCGGAATACCTCTGAAGCCGAAAAGGAAAAAAAAGAAGCGGGAAGACGGAAAGGCCGATTTGGCATCCGTCGAAAAGGACGAAGTTTTTGAAGCGGACGTTTCGGCGTCGGAAGAGCTGTCGGACACGAAACCGGCCGATACGGCGGAAACAACGGAACAGGAAGACGGCAAAACAGGCGGAGCGAAAGAGAAAGAGGCAGCGGGGGATATTACCGCAAGAAGCGGGAAGAATAAGAAAAGCAAAATTAAGCGGCTGTTATCTAAAGTACGTGAAGCAATCGAAAAAATAAAATCATTTTTTCAGAAATTGTATGCTGCAATCACAAATTTCAGGAAAAACTTTATAAAATATAAAGAACTGATTACCGGTGAAATCGGAAAACGCGTCATAAATAAGGGACTGAGGGAACTTCTGTATTTGTTTTCGCATGTAAAGTTTCGGAAAATCAGAACCGATATGCGGTTTTCGCTGGGAGATCCTGCGCGGACCGGACAGGCGCTTGGCGCGCTCTGTCTGTTTCCCGTGATGTATCGGTATCGAATTTCGGTCTTTCCGGATTTTGAAGCGGAGAAGTCTTATGTGGAGGGAGAGTTTCAAGTTTCCGGTTATATGCGTGCGGTTCATTTTCTGCGGACATTTCTTCATTTGATTCTTGATAAAGAATGCAGGGGATTCGTAAAATCATTTACAGAACAATCATCTGATTCCGGTACGGCGGAAGATTTATTTTAATTTTCGGCTACCCGTGCTGAAATCATGATATGTTGAATATATGGAAAGGCGGTAACAGGAAACATGGGAGATAACAGTTTTCATACGACGGTAGAATCTCTTTTTAAAGGGATGGACAGTTTTATAACGACAAAGACGGTTGTAGGAGATGCGGTTCATATCGGAGATACGATTATACTGCCGCTTGTGGATGTGTCGTTCGGCGTGGCTGCAGGCGCTTTCAGTCAGGAGAAGAAGAATAACGGCGCGGGGGGCATGGGAGGTAAAATTATGCCGAGCGCCGTACTTGTCATCCAGAACGGTTCCACAAAGCTTGTCAACGTCAAAAATCAGGACGGCATCACAAAAGTGCTGGATATGGTGCCGGACTTTGTGAATAAATTCACATCGAAAAACGGAGTGTCTTCATCCGGCGGCGACGGAGAAAAAACAAAGGCTTCGGCCGCTGCGGAAAAGGAAATGGAAGAGATACTGAAAGATTCCGTTTCCGGTAATTAAACAGATTATGGAAAAGAGCATGTATTTTAAGAAATATGTGCTCTTTTTGGCATATATTATAATAATACACGCCGTTTGGTGTCGTTTATGAAACGTATTTGTGGATTTGCTTTATTCTGTTTTGCAATGGGAATGCTTTTTATGCTTGTAATTTCCAGTGAAATTATAGGTTTTATTTTAGTGGTTTTATGTCTGGTAATCGGTTATAATATATTCTGCTGCAAATAAAAAAGAGCGCTTCGCACTCTCTTGTATGCGTCTGACGACGCAGTTTCCTATATGATAAAAAAGCGTCTCGACGAGACGCTTTGGATGTATGCGTCTTGGGACGCGGTATTTTTGAAACGTAAAAAAGAACTGTTTTAACAGTTCTTTTTTATATCGTATAAAACTAAGCTCTTTCAACTTTTCCGGATTTCAAACAGGAAGTACATACATATAACTTTCTCGGCGTTCCGTTTACTTTACAGCTGACACGCTTGATGTTTGATTTCCACATTCTGTTTGTTTTTCTATTAGAATGGCTGACATTATTACCAAAATGAGCTCCTTTTCCACAAACTGCACACTTTGCCATGATTCCGCACCTCCTTGTATCTATTTTCTACAGGCTCACAACGTATTTGATTTTACCAGAAAAAGGACAGGATTGCAAGCAGATTTTAAAAAAATATAAAAATATAAAATATGGCTATGAATTTTGTGGAAAAACGGTTATAATAAACAATAAACTGGTTTCAGTATGTTTAAGTGAATGAAATATATGGAGGCTTATATATGAATGGACAAATGGAGACGCGTATGGGCAAGGTTACAGTCGACCAGGAAGTGATTGCGACTTATGCAGGCTCTGTTGCAGTGGAATGCTTCGGTATCGTAGGTATGGCGGCTGTCAATATGAAGGACGGTCTTGTTAAATTATTAAAAAGAGATTATTTAACACACGGTATTAATGTCACGGTCAGAGAGGGAAACAGAATTACCATTGATTTTCATGTCATTGTTTCCTACGGCGTCAGCATTAGTACCGTTACCGATAATTTGATTGATACAGTCAGATACAAGGTGGAGGAGTTCACCGGATTGGAAATTGAGAAAATTAACATCTACGTTGAGGGCGTACGTGTAATCGATTAAGGAGGATTTTTGAGGTGGAAATCACTACAATAAATGCTGAAGTCCTGGCAAAAATGTTTATGGCCGGAGCAAAGAATTTAGAGGCGCAGAAGGAATGGATCAATGAACTGAACGTATTTCCGGTTCCTGACGGCGATACGGGAACCAATATGTCGATGACAATTATGTCGGCGGCAAAGGAAGTGGCTTCTTTAGAACACCCCGATATGGCCTCTCTTGCAAAAGCTGTTTCTTCCGGCTCTCTGCGCGGTGCAAGAGGTAACTCCGGTGTAATTCTGTCTCAGCTGTTACGCGGATTTACAAAGATAATTGCAGAATATGATACGATCAGCGTTCAGATTTTGACGGATGCGCTGCAGAAAGCGACAGAGACTGCATATAAAGCGGTTATGAAGCCGAAAGAAGGTACGATTTTAACGGTTGCCCGCGGCATATCGGAAAAAGCTCTGATTTTAAATGAAGAGACGGACGATCTGATCTATTTTTGCGGGGAATTGATTAAAGAAGGGGACCGCGTTCTTCTACGGACGCCGGATATGCTGCCGGTGTTAAAGCAGGCGGGAGTTGTGGATTCCGGCGGACAGGGTCTGATGCAGGTGTTAAAGGGAGCGTATGACAGTCTTTGCGGAAAAGAGATCGACATCACAATAGAAGGCGTTAAGGAGGCCGGCGAGACTTCGGCGGAAGAGAAAAGAACATCCTATATCGACGCACAGGCAAATCAGGAAATTACATTTGTGTACTGCACGCAGTTCTTGATTATGCTTAAGAAGCCTTTTACGGAAAAACAGGAGGATGAATTTAAAAGCTATCTGGAAACATTAGGAGATTCTATTGTAGTCGTTTCCGACGACGAGATCGTTAAGGTACACGTACATACCAACGATCCGGGTAAAGCAATGCAGAAAGCGCTTTCTTACGGCGGTCTTACCACGATTATTATTGAGAATATGGTTTTAGAGCGCGACGAAAAGGTTTCTGCAATGAAAGAAAAGGAAATGCAGAGTGTGTCGACGGCAAAAGAAGAAATAAAAGAAGCGGTGGAATCAGCAGAGGAAACTGCGGAAGAGAAGGAAATGGGATTTATTTCCGTCAGCATCGGGGAAGGAATCAACGAAATTTTTGAAGGGCTCGGTGCAGATTACATCATCGAGGGCGGACAGACCATGAATCCGAGCACCGAAGATATGCTGCTTGCGATTGAGAAAGTAAACGCGCGCAACGTGTTTATCCTTCCGAATAATAAGAACATTATTCTGGCGGCCAATCAGGCGGCTGCGATGACAGAGGGAAAAAAGGTAATTGTGATTCCGACTAAGACGATTCCTCAGGGAATTACGGCGCTGATTAACTTTATTCCGGATAATACGCCGGAAGACAACGCCGCCCGTATGGAGGAGGAAATCGGTATGGTAAAAACGGGACAGATAACGTACGCCGTCCGTGATACCGTCATTGAGGAAAAGGAGATTAAGCAGGGCGATTATATGGGAATCGGAGATCAGGGCATCGTCTCTGTCGGTAAAAATCTGGAAGAAACGGTTCTTACAATGATTTCCGAGCTTGTCGATAAAGATTCCGCTATTCTAACGATTTATTACGGAGAAGAAATTGCGGAAGACGATGCGAAAGTGATTGCAAATAAGGCAGAGCAGTCTTATCCTGAGGTAGAGGTGGAGCTGCATTACGGCGGACAGCCGATCTATTATTATGTTGTTTCGGTAGAAGCATAAAAAAGCTTACAACAGTGAATTGATACGCCGGATTTTCGTTTTGTAATGAAAAGTCCGGCGTATGTTTTCGCAATAAATAGCTCCGGTATGGAGGCTTAGTGTGAAAGATAAGCTCGATAGCTTTGCTCCGGTATGGAGGAGATTATGGACAAAGATACGTTAATTACAGAAATAAAGGGCGTCGGTGAGAAAACGGCGGCTCTTTTTCATAAATTAGGAATACATACGGTCGGAGACGTACTTTTATACTATCCAAAGACGTATATCAGATTTCCGGAATGGAAGCGTGCGGACGAAGTAACGGAAGGAGAGACGGCGGCCGTTTTCGGGCGGCTTGCCGGTTCTCCCGTAGTAAGAAAAGCCCGTTCGATGCAGGTTACCGCAGCCTCCGTACGCGAAATGGGCGTTTCGCTTCATCTGGTCTGGTTTCGGATGCCGTATCTTAAAAATTCTCTTCATGCGGGAGAAAGCTATGTATTTTACGGAAAGGTTCTCCGTAAAAACGGGACGCTGACAATGGAGCAGCCCGTTGTCTACGCAGAAGAACAGTATAAAAGCATGGAGCGGCTTTTTTTTCCGGTCTATGCGGTTTCCAAAGGGCTTTCCAATAATCTGATCAGAAAAACCGTCCGTGCGGCTCTATCTTTTGAAAATTTATTTCCGGATTTTCTTCCCGAATATGTGCGCGAAAAATACCGGCTGCCGGAATATAATTATGCATTGAAGCAAATTCACTTTCCGGATGATATGGATGCGGTAATTGCAGCAAGAAAACGTCTGGTGTTTGACGAACTGTTTCTGTTTGTTTTGGGCATCCAGTATCAGAAGGAAAAAAAGGAAAGGGAAGAGAATCGGTTTTCGCTGGCAAAGGACGGGTACGCAGAGGAGCTTATTTTAAAGCTGCCTTACGAACTGACCGGCGCGCAGCAGAGAGTATTAGAAGAAATCGGGCGCGATATGAGGGGGCCTCATGTGATGCAGCGATTGATTCAGGGAGACGTCGGTTCCGGAAAAACAATACTGGCGTTTTTAGCAATGGCGGACTGCGCTCATAACGGCCTGCAGTCTGCGCTTATGGCGCCGACCGAAGTACTGGCGTCACAGCATTACGATTCGTTTCGGAAGCTGTGCGAACAGTTCGGGCTGAAATTTCCGGTTATTCTGCTGACGGGTTCTATGACGGCAAAACAAAAACGCGACGCATACGACCGATTAAAGCTTTTTCCCAATGCGATGATTATCGGAACTCACGCACTGATTCAGGAGCGGGCGGTATACCGGAAGCTGGGGCTTGTGATTACCGATGAACAGCATCGTTTCGGCGTAAAGCAGCGCGAGGCGTTTTCGGAAAAAGGACAGACGCCGCACATTCTTGTTATGAGCGCGACGCCGATTCCACGGACGCTTGCCATTATTCTTTACGGTGATTTGGATATTTCCGTGGTAGATGAGGTTCCCGCAAGAAGGCTGCCGATCAAAAACTGCGTGGTGGATATCCGTTACCGTCCGAAGGCGTATCGGTTTATCGAAGACGAAGTAAAAAGGGGACATCAGGCATACGTGATTTGTCCGCTGGTGGAAGAGAGCGAGAACATGGATGCGGAAAACGTAGCCGACTATGCGGCGCGGTTAAGGGAAGAGCTGCCGCCCGAAATCCAAATCGGCATCCTGCACGGACAGATGAAAGCAGCGCAGAAGAATGAGGTAATGGAACAGTTTGCGGCAAATGAAATTCAGGTGCTTGTTTCAACTACAGTTGTAGAGGTTGGCGTTAACGTCCCGAATGCGACGGTTATGATGATTGAGAACGCAGAACGTTTCGGTCTGGCGCAGCTTCATCAGCTCCGCGGGCGCGTGGGGCGCGGCGACGCGCAGTCGTACTGTATTATGATAAATACTTCCGATACAAAAGAATCGGGCAAACGCTTAGAGATTTTGAATCGCTCGAACGACGGTTTTGAGATTGCAGCAGAGGACTTAAAGCTTCGCGGTCCCGGTGATTTTTTCGGTATCCGGCAATCCGGAGAAATGCAGTTTGCACTGGCGGATATTTACCAGGATGCTTCGGTGTTAAAAGACGCGGCGGACGAAGTGCGGGAACTTTTGGGTACAGACCCAGGACTGACTATGCCGGAACATGAAAAACTTTGCCGTTATCTGGAACAGTTTTTAAATGACAGAAAGAATCGTCTGAATCTGTAGCCGGAGAATCATACAAAGAAACACGGATAATTGATTAAATCCGGATTATGCTGTGCGGAGGATAGGAGAATGCAGAAACTTGTTTTAATCGTAGAAGACGACGGAGATATCAATAAAATGCTTGAAGAGCTTTTAAATTTAAACGGTTATCGGACCGCCTGCGCTTTTTCCGGGACAGAATGTATGCTGAATGTCAGAAACGAAGCTCCGGCGGCTGTGATATTGGATTTGATGCTTCCGGGAATGACGGGCGAGGAAGCGCTTTTGCAGATTAAAAAGGAGTGTCCGGGGACGGCTGTTTTGATCGCTTCCGCTAAGGACGACGTCGGAAGCCGTATTTCTCTTTTAAAGGCAGGTGCGGATGATTATCTCACAAAACCGTTTGATACCGGGGAACTGCTTGCGAGACTGGAAGCCGTTTTAAGAAGAAGCGGGAAAGAAAGGGAGGAACCGGATGGTACGCCGTCCGGGGGACAGACTGCAGAAGGCAGACGGGTGTTAAGCTATAAAGATATTACGATGTTTCCGGAAGATTTTTCCGTTTCGGTCGGCGGGGAAGCGGTCGTCCTTACGAAACGGGAGTATTTGATTTTAGAGCTTTTAATGGAGAATCCGGGACGTGTTTTTACCAAAAGCAACATTTACGAATCGGTTTGGAATGAAGAATTTCTCGGCGAGGATAACGCCGTCAACGTGCATATCAGCAATATCCGGCAGAAGCTTGCCAAAATCAGGCCGCAGGAAACCTATATTCAGACGGTATGGGGGATCGGGTTTAAAATGAAATAAAAAACTTTATGTTTTCTTTATACTTTTCCTAAGGTTTCTAAAAATCCGGCTCTTATACTTAAGAATAGAAAAAGCAAGGAACGTGTTTTGTAAATTTCGAAACGCCGAAGCAGAAAGGACTGGAACAATGGAGTATATTTTGAAAACAGAAGGACTTACAAAGCGATATGGTAAACACAATGTCGTAAATCAGGTCAGTATGCACGTCAAAAAAGGCAGCATTTACGGCTTTATCGGAAAAAACGGAGCCGGGAAAACGACGTTTATGCGGATGGTAGCGGGGCTTGCCGCGCCTTTTGCAGGCACGATTGAACTTTTCGGATCAAAGGAGCTGGAAAAACAGCGCGTCCGTATCGGATGTCTGATCGAGCAGCCGGGCCTTTACGGGAATATGACCGCCGGGGAAAATCTGGAGGTTGTCAGAAGGAGCCTCGGCATTACCGAAAAAAAAGCGGTGGAGGAAATGCTGGATTTTGTAGGCCTGTCCGATACCGGAAAGAAAAAGGTAAAAAATTTTTCAATGGGAATGAAACAGCGGATGGGTATCGCAATCGCACTGTTCCGCAATCCCGATTTCCTGATTTTAGACGAACCGATCAACGGTCTTGATCCGGAGGGTATCAAAGAAATCAGAGATCTATTGTTGAAACTGAACAGAGAAAAAGATATTACGATTTTAATCTCCAGCCATATTTTAGGGGAACTTTCAAAGGTGGCGACGCATTACGGAGTGATTCGCGAGGGGAATCTGATTGAAGAATTCAGTACGGAGGAACTTCGGATGCGCTGCAGACGCTGTCAGAAATTGGTTGTGGAAGATGAAAAGTTTGCCGCAAATATTTTGGAAGAGCGGCTTCATATCACAAACTTTGACGTGCCGGAACAGGGTGTCGTCCGGGTGTTTGAACGTCTGGAAGATACCGTAAAGACGAACAGAGTTTTAGCGGAAGCAGGGGTAGGCATTCGGGAAAGTTATCTGACAGGACAGGATTTGGAGGGATATTTTATGGATTTACTGGGAGGTGGCGCAAATGTTTAATCTGTTAAGTGCGGAGTGCTTTAAGTTAAGAAAAAGTAAGAACCTTTATATTTGCTGCAGTGTGGTTGTTTTCTTTATTATTTTTATCTATGGAATGCTGCTTTTGGCGGAAAATATTCAGTCGGGCAATGTGCAAAACGGTACGGGAGGTGTGTATGTTACGCAGGAAGCGACGACGGAAGGCCTGATTATGGAAAATCTCAATGTATTGGATTTTTATCAGCAGCTATTTACAGGCGAGTTTATTTCGATTCTGCTGGCAATTTTTGTATCCATACTGGTTGTAGAAGAATTTAAAAGCGGAGCCATCAAAAATGTGGTGGGAAAAGGATATGCGAGAGAAACCGTTTTTCTGGCGAAGTTTTTTTCCGCTGCGATCGGCGTTGCTTTATTATTGCTTGTTTCAGCTGTTGTTACGATTTTGGCAGGTTTATTTTTTCTTGGGGAACATGCGCTGTATCCCGGAATCTTAGCGGATTTCGGAAGCTTTTTCGGATTGCAGTTATGGATGTCTGTTGCGTTAAGCGCGGTATTTGTTTTGATTTCAGAAATCGGAAGGAATGTTGCGGCGGCAATTTCCGCAGGTATCGGCGTTGTAATCGTTTCAGGGATGCTGTTTTCAGGTCTTGATATGCTTTTTAAAGGCTCCGGGTTTCATCCGTCCGAATACTGGTTGATATGTATGAGTGAGTTATGTCCGGCAGGCGGTTTTGAAACGGGCTATGTTGTGAAAACAGTCGTTGTCAGTCTTCTTTGGATCGCTGTAGCGCTTGCGGCCGGAATCTGGCATTTTAAACGCGCGGATGTAAAATAAGCGGGCAGGAGCGCGGAAACGGAAGGGGCGGCCAATGGAGATACTTTTATATACGGTATTGATTTTGTGCGTAAGCGGGGCAGTTATTTTAACTGCCCGTTTGCTGTGTTATCAAAAACAGGTGCGCCATCTTATCAGGGAATTGAAATTGATGGAAGAGACGGATACGAAAGGAAAGCTGACGTCCGCGGTGCATATCGGAAGAACGGAAGAAGCAATTTCAATTATGAATCGTGTTTTGGATAAGGAGAGGCGTCAGACGGAGGAGCTTAAGAAAGAGAATCGGAGCTACCGGGAAAGTATTACGGGAATTTCTCACGATATTCGGACGCCGCTTACATCTGTAAAAGGATATGTGCAGATGCTTTCAAATCCGAAGGCACAGGAAGAACGCAAGGTCGAATATCTTACAATTATTGAAAGGCGGCTTCAGGATCTGACCGAAATGCTGGATATGCTTTTTGAATATGCGAGAATTGAGGCGGGAGAAATCGAACTTATGTCCGAAAGGTTAAACGTCCGGAATCTTTTTGCGGATACCGTTTCTTTGTTTTATGAGGACTTTACGGCAAAGGAATGCGAACCAGAAGTAACGCTTCCGCAGGGACCATGTTATATGCAGGGAGATCGTCATGCCTTTGTGAGAATTGTCGAAAATCTGGCGAAAAACGCGCTTGTTCACGGTACGGGCGGCTATCGTTTTTCCCTGTCCGAGGAAGGAGGGCATATTAGGATTCTCGTGTCAAATCGGACAGAAAGTATTGAAGCGCAGGATATCGATCGTATTTTTGATCGCTTTTATACGACGGATCTCTCCAGAAGCCGCAAGACGACAGGACTCGGACTTGCGATAGTAAAAGAATTTGCCAGACAGATGGGAGGTACGGCGGAAGCTTCGTTAGAAGGAGAGCTGTTTACAATTACAGTGACATTTGACGCGGTAAATTTTTGATTGCAACCGTCGGGAAAATCCAATATAATAAAAAAGGCGAATCAATCGTCAGAATAAGATGGATGATATAGGATAACGAGGAGGAAGCAATGAGATATTCAATTGAGGGAGAACCGCTCCCGGTTGTCATCTGTGAGTTGGACAATGGAGAAGTTATGATTACGGAGAGCGGAGCGATGTCGTGGATGTCGCCGAATATGAAGATGGAGACGACTTCCGGCGGAGGAATCGGTAAAATGTTCGGAAGAGCGCTTTCGGGAGAAAGCCTTTTCTTAAACCGCTATACGGCGGAGAACGGGAACGGTATGATCGCTTTTGCATCCAGTTTTCCCGGTGCAATCCGTTCATTTGAGATCGGACCGGGAAAGGAAATTGTTGCCCAGAAGTCGGCTTTTCTGGCGTCTACGGCAGGAGTGTCGCTGTCTACTTTTTTCCAGAAAAAGATCGGAAGCGGCTTTTTCGGCGGAGAGGGTTTTATTATGCAGAAGCTTTCCGGGAACGGCGTTGTTTTCCTTGAATTTGACGGATATATCAAAGAGTATGAGCTTGGGCCGGGACAGCAGATGGTCATCGATACGGGATATTTAGCTGCGATGTCGTCTACCTGCCAGGTAGAAGTAAAGACCGTTCCGGGTGTTAAGAACATGCTTTTCGGCGGCGAAGGAATTTTTAATACTGTGCTGACGGGACCGGGTAAAATCTGGCTTCAGAGTATGCCGATTTCTCAGATGGCGAATTCACTAAGACCGTTCTTCCCGACGGGGCGATAAAATAAAATAGAAACGAAAAGAATTATGCCGTTACGCTGCAAAAGATCCGCAGGCGGGGAACCGGATAAAGGATCGGGCGGTCGCAAGGCGGAAACGGCGGAATGCGAGGTAATATGGCTCAGATAAAATGTCCGAGGTGCGGCAGTATGTTTGTTCATACGCAGGCCGTGACCGATACGACGACAGAGACTAAGACGAAGGGGTTCGGATGTATTAAAGCGTGTCTCGGATACCTGATTACGGGGCCGATTGGAATCCTGTGCGGTTTATGCGGCATGGGGAAGGGAAAGACTACGACAAGCTCTAAAACAAGACTGATACATATCTGTCAGAACTGCGGCTGTCAGTTCTGATGATGAGAATGCAACGATGAAGATTACGGTTTATCGAAAGCATACGTGGACGGAGACGGTAAAATATATCCTGCAGTGGCTCGGAGATAACAGCGGCTGTCATCAGAAGCCGGAGCGGAGCTTTCGGATAAGAGGATGGCAGTTTCCTTTCTGTGCAAGGTGTACGGGGGCTATGACAGGACAGTTTATGGCGGTAATTTTTGTAATTTTAAGAAAAATTCCGCCGGCGCCTTTTGCAGTATTTTGTCTGTTTCCGATGGGAATCGACTGGGGGATTCAGGAAGCGGGCGTGAAAGATTCTTCAAATGCACGTCGGTTTTTTACGGGATTTCTTGGCGGATTCGGCCTGTTTTCGCTGTATTTTGCAGGGTTTATACGGCTTAAAAATTTTATGAAAAGCGCGGGAAAAACGTTTTTGCCGCATGGAAACAGGAGTTAATTTTCCCATTTATTTTCACGAAAAAATTTAATTTTCACTTGTGAAAAAGGGCATATTAAAGTATAATATTCTTGGGTGAAATGCCTGGGATGTTCGAGAACCTACTTTTTTGAACCTACATTTACTTTTACGGGATTCCTATATTCTCAACCGGATGTCAGGCCATCAGTACTTTTGTACGCGAGCAGTGGAAGGCAGAAAGTTGTATGCGGTTACCCAACCTGGCTTTGGCTAGGAGTCAAAAATGTAGGAAACGGCATTTTGGGTATTACCAAAGAATATTTGTTACAGAAGATGCGGATGTACAGAAGATGCTTATAAGAGACAGAAGAGGTATTTAAGATACAGAAGCATTTGTAATCATACAGAAGAAGTTTTGAGTACAAAGGAAAGCATTGTACGAAGGATGGATTTGTACGAAAGATAAGGGATAAGATACCGGAGATAACTGGTGACAAAAGAGGAAGAAGAGGCTGCTTTGCTATGAAGCAGCCTCTTTTCTACCTTTATGGAAATCGGGAAATATTGGAGGAACCGATAAGATGAAGAATAGGAAGCTGGATTCTCTGTATAAACTGACGTTGTTATTATTTTTAATTTTAATTTTGGGCATGTTGATTTTTTTTCGGGGCAGGTCGTCCTATGATGTCTCCGTTTATTCTGAAAAATACGTATCCAATGAAGAAGTTAAAAGTCAGCTCTCTTTTACTGTTTATTCGCAGGACGAGTGGACACAGTTTTTTTCCGGAAGAAGAAAGGGATATTTGACCGGTGAAACGCTGTCTCTGCTGTTGGAGAAGCTGGGCGTGGACGGGCACGTTGAATGGGAGGAAAAGTCCGGAAAGAAAGCGGTTTTAAGATCGGAATGGAACGAGGTTTATCAGAAGCTTTTGGATTTTCTGGACTATGAGAAGAAAGTAACGAAGGAAACGGTTCTCATTCTCGACTGGATGGAATCAGAGCAGGAGAATGTGCTTTTTACCAATAAAGAAGATATTTACACGTCGCTTCCGTTGTCATTGTTTGATCAATGGGAAGCCTGCGAGCTCTATTTATTCGACGGAGCATGTATTGGAATTGCCAAAATATCGGAGGAAGCGTGCAGAATCGAAAATGTGTATCTGAATAAAAAGCAGGAAGAACGCATCGGTTTTCTATACGACGGCGGAGAATATGAGCTTGCAGCGGGAGATATAGAGGTCGAACTTACCGAGGGCGTATGCGATTTTGTATTAAAAAACGGGAAGCTGGTACAGATATTCCGCAAGATGGACAGTATTCAGGGAAAACTTCTTTCCTATGATTCGGAATACATAGAAATCGAAAATTATGGAAAAATAAAGCATACAAAAAATCTGCCGGTTTATCAGACTTTTGGAGAAATTACGGAAAAATCGGTTTCGGATGTGGTGCTTGGCAATATGGAGGCGGAGTACATTGTCGGAGGCGACGAGGTATGCGCGCTGTTAATAAAAACGCCTCCGGAGATTGCAAGGGTCAGAGTTTTGCTGCTTTCGTCGGAAGGCACCAGATTCCGGGGAAACGTATGGTTTCGCTGTGATGAAAATGCGATTTTTTCAAATGGGTCGGAAACGCAGACGCTTTCCGCCGGGGCGGTGATTTGCGCCGGAGACTATGTTTCGGATAGAGAAACGACTTTCCGGATCAAACCTGAGACGGAGAACGGCCTGATTTATCTGTGTAATGAGGCCGGAGAAGCGGTTTCTAACGGCTATTCTGGAACGATGGAGGTCAGGCGGTATGAGGAGGGCTGCACCGTCGTAAATGACGTTTCGCTTGAAACTTATCTCTATTCCGTGGTTCCGAGCGAGATGCCGTCAAGTTATGAGACAGAGGCGTTAAAGGCGCAGGCCGTATGCGCCAGAAGTTATGCCTACATTCAGATTCTCCGTGCAGACTTAAAGGAATACGGAGCGCATATTAACGACAGTACGTCCTATCAGGTATACAATAAATCAGCCAAAACCGAAGCTTCGGTTAACGCGGTAAATCAGACGGCCGGGCTGATTATGACTTATCAGGGGAATGTAATTGAAGCATATTATTTTTCTACTTCAATGGGATATACGGACACGGCCAGAGTATGGAATGTGGAACTTTCCGATGCGAACGGATATCTGAAAAGCGTCTGCTTAAACAAAGAGCCCTATGCGGGAAATCTTTCCGAAGAGGCTTCATTTAAAGAATATCTTCATGCTGATGTAACCGGATACGACAGTGACATTATGTTTTACCGCTGGCAGGGAAACGCTGATTTTCGGGAAAAAACAGAGGCGGTGAAAGAAATCCTGCGCGCAAGAAGGCAGGTCTCGGAAAAGAGTATTCTGTATTTCGGGGCGGACAATGAAACGGCGGTTGACAATTGTGACGATTTTGGTAAACTGATTACGGTCAGTGTTAAGGAAAGAAGCGAGGCGGGATCTATTCTTGCGCTTCATCTTGCGTTTGAATACGGGAATGCCGAAGTTCGAAGCGAATATAATATTCGAAGCGTATTAGGCTGCGGTTTAAAGACGCTTAAGTTTATGAACGGAGAGGAACGGGAAATGACGCTTCTTCCGAGCGCTTTTTGTACGGTAGAGGCGCTTGGAGACGGTACGTATCTGCTCGACGGCGGCGGGTACGGGCACGGAATCGGAATGAGTCAGAACGGGGCAAACGGTCTGGCGAAAGAAGGTTATTCCTATGACAATATTCTGCGCTATTTTTATAATGACATAGAGCTTGAAACACTGCATATCGAAGAACAGTAAGAGCGTTTAGCTGGGAAAGAGGTGGGCGATGATCTGGAAAGTGATAAAAGAAACGGTACTTTTTACGGAAAAGTGTAAAAAGGATAAAATCAATGCATATTCCGCGCAGGCCGCTTTTTTTATAATCCTTTCCATAATTCCGTTTTTGTTGGTATTTTCTTCCCTGCTTCAGTATACGCCGATTACCGAAAGTATGCTGATGACGATTTATCAGAGGGCGCTTCCGGAATATATATCGCCGTTTCTCATTTCGGTTACAAATGAAATCTATAATCGCTCCGTTGGAATTATATCCGTAACGGCTGTTGCCGCCGTCTGGTCGGCGGGAAAGGGGATCCAATGTATGACGGACGGCTTAAATGCCGTAAACGGAATTGAGGAAAACAGGAATTGGTTTGTACTGCGTTTTTGGGCAGTGATTTATACGGTGATTTTTCTGGTTGCAATTGTATTTACACTTGTAGTTCTTGTTTTTGGCAACGCGCTCAGTAAGCTGGCGATCAGCTATATGCCGATTTTAGAGCATTTATCAAAGGTATTAAACAGTTTTCGGGGACTTATTATGCTGGCAATTCTGGCGCTGTTTTTTACCATATTATTTTCTGCGCTTCCGAATAAAAAGATCTCGTTTAAAAGCCAGCTTCCCGGCGCATGTATCTGCGCAGTGGCATGGTATGTTTTTTCGTTTTGCTTATCGATCTATGTGGATTATTTTAACGGGCTTTCTATGTATGGAAGTCTTACTACAATAGTGCTGATAATGCTGTGGATGTATTTTTGCATGTATATTCTGCTGACCTGTGCGGAGATAAATGTGATCTTTAACGAACATTTCGGCAGATGGCTGAAACGGGATAAAAACAGGATGAAAAAGAGAGGACGCGGGAGAAGAACAGAATAATCACGTAAAAAAGACTTGATGTTTTGCAAACCCTATGCTAAAATAGGAAAAGTTTTAGAACATGCAAAATTGCAGATCAAAAGGCAGAGAACGTGTCGGCGCTGTCGGCGCCTTTTTAGTAGTGCACTATACTTTTTTCAGAGAGAGCGGGTCGTCGGCTGAAAGCCTGCTTAAGGTAAGGTAGGAATCGAAATTCACACGGGAGCCGCGTCGGTGAAGGAGAAGTAGTCGACGACGTTTTTACACGTTACGTAAAACAAAGCGCTTTCTGCGGAAGCTTACAGCAGGTTTCCGAAGAGAGAATCAGGGTGGTACCGCGGAAAATTTTCGTCCCTATGGGACAGAAGTTTTCCGCTTTTTTTGTCTTATAGGATTCGGGTGTCAAAAGGCCGGTTTCAGGCTGTTGGCTGGCAGATTGCACAAAATATCACTCGCTTTATGTTCCGGCAAACGGATTCTCTAAATGCTCTGACCGGGTGATTTTACCGCAGTGCAACCGCCCGTCAATCGCCATCCTGGCTCATTGCGGGCTTTTGGGGACTTCCATGTCCCCAAATTGCAGATGACGAACAGAGCATTAAGAGAATCTCATTTATATGACAAAATTCTCCTGAGAAGCGACAGCGGGAGTGAAAAAGGAATCTATCGCTCGCAAGTTTGTGTCTGCGCGCTGCTTGTCACAAACTCGTAATCCATTTATGAATTTGAAAAAATGCAGCGCAGAAACGAGGAAAATTATGAAGGAAAAATTGCAGAAAATCAGGGAAAGCGCAATGCGAGAAATTGAGGAAGCAAAAACGCTTGACAAATTAAACGATGTACGTGTTGCCATTCTAGGAAAAAAAGGAGAGCTGACGGCTGTTTTAAAAAGTATGAAGGACGTCAGTAAAGAGGATCGTCCGCTGGTGGGACAGCTGGTCAATGAGACGAGAGAGCATATTGAAGCAAAACTTGACGCTGCGCGGGGGATGCTTGAGAAGGCTGCGCTTGAGGCAAGGCTTAGCAGCGAGGTAATTGACGTTACTCTTCCGGCGAAGAAAAATGAGGCGGGACACCGTCATCCGAATACGATTGCACTGGAAGAGGTGGAGCGGATCTTTACCGGAATGGGATATGAAGTTGTGGAAGGACCGGAAGTGGAATATGATTATTATAATTTTGAAGCATTAAATATTCCGGCAAACCATCCGGCGAAGGACGAGCAGGATACGTTTTATATTAATGATGAAATTGTACTTCGGACGCAGACGTCTCCGGTTCAGGTGCGCGTGATGGAAAAGGGGAAGCTTCCGATTCGTATGATTGCGCCGGGACGCGTATTCCGTTCGGACGAAGTAGACGCGACGCATTCGCCGTCTTTTCATCAGATAGAGGGAATGGTAATCGATAAGAACGTTACGTTTGCCGATTTAAAAGGAACGCTTTCCGAATGGGCAAAGGAGATGTTCGGTGAGGATACAAAAGTGAAATTCCGCCCTCATCACTTCCCGTTTACCGAACCGAGTGCGGAGATGGACGTGACCTGCTTTAAATGCGGCGGAAACGGCTGCCGTTTTTGCAAAGGCGAGGGCTGGATCGAAATCTTAGGCTGCGGCATGGTACATCCGAAGGTGCTTCGCATGAGCGGAATCGACCCGGAAGAATATTCCGGATTCGCATTTGGAATCGGCCTGGAGCGCATTGCACTTTTAAAATACGAAATCGACGATATGCGCCTGCTCTACGAAAACGACATCCGCTTCTTAAAACAATTTTAGCGAAGCAATTGAGAAGGGCAGAAGGTAGTGTGAAACGAAAGTCATGCGAATTTATTCGCAATGAATTTCGTTTCACACAACCGGATTGTGCGGCGAAAGC
>CANPGM010000026.1 GCA_947573605.1 uncultured Roseburia sp.
TTGAAGTATTTTGAGCTATTTTAATCAGAGGAGGAAACAATGGGGATAGAAACAGCAAAAACAGGGAAGTTATTATATCATTTGACAAAATTAAAAAACTTAGAGTCAATTATTGAGAATGGGTTATTGCCACGGAATGAAGTAATTAAACAAAGAATAAAATTTGGAGATATTGCAAATGCTGATATAATTTCCAAAAGAACAGAGTTAGGATTGGATTTATATACACCATTTCACTTTCATCCATATTCAGCTTTTGATGTTGCGGTGAAACATACATATCAAGGGCAGGATATGATATATTTATGTTTAGATAGAGAGTTAGCTAAACAGAATCATTTTAAAATACTTCCGATGCATCCGTTATCAGCTGATGAATGCATATTATATGAGTATGATGAAGGATTTCAAAAAATAGATTGGGATACTTTAGTGGAAAAAAATCGTGTTGACGAATATGCTAAACATGTAAAAATGGCAGAGTGCTTAACAGAAAACATTATTCCTATTAATTGCTTTAAATGTATATATGTACCGTCGGAAAATATTAAAGAGAAAACTTTATGCATATTAAGAGAAAATGGAGTTGATTTTCCACCACCTTATATCAATGTTATGGGTGTTTGGTTTGATGAATGATTATGAAATTGAAGGGAAGGATAGTATGATTAAATTTGTTACTGGCAATATTTTTGATTCTGGTGCAGATTGTCTCATAAATACAGTTAACTGTGAGGGATTTATGGGGAAGGGTATTGCATATCAGTTTAAAATGCGATTCCCCGAAAATAATCGTGATTATGTAAAGGCATGTAAAGGGGGAAGTTTAAGGATAGGGACAATTCATTATTATAAAGAAGATGGGATATGGATTGTAAATTTTCCAACTAAAGACAAATGGAGAGGAAAAGCTAAAATAGATTATATAGAAAAGGGGCTAGAACAACTTACAAGCTTTATTATTGAGCATAATCCACAGACGATTGCTATACCACCATTAGGATGTGGAAATGGTGGTCTTGATTGGGGCGTTGTAAAAAATGTTATTACTGAGAAACTTCAATTAATAGAAGATAAATATACTTTTTTGATATATGAACCATCTATTTCATATAAAGCAGTTCCTAAGGAAGCACCTAATATAAGTGTTTCTGGGTTGGCGTTGCTACAGATTAGACTGCATTTGAAAAAATTTAATGCTTTGAGATTACAGAAATCGGGATATTTTACAAATTATTTTTTGGAGGAAGAGTATTTTAAGTTTGATAAATGGAAATATGGACCATATTCTCATGGGATAGATATTGTAGCAAGGTCTTTAAATGAGTATCAAAAGTATTATGGATTGACAAATTCAAAAGATACTTATGATCAAATTTATAAAGTGATATGTAGTAAAAAGACAGAAGATAAATTGGAAAAATTGATTCCTGCAATTGAGAAATCAACAATGTATGTAAACCAAATCTCTACAGATAAAAAATTGGAAGGTGTTGCGACAGTATTATTTATTATCCAGAAAAATAATCGAGTATCAAAGGATATGATAGTTCAATTATTTAGAGAATGGTCAGAGGATAAGGCAAAAAGGTTTTCGAAAAGTTATATAATGGACTGCATAGACTATTTGGAAAGAACGAATATAATAGTGAAAGATATTTGTGGCAGTTATGAGATTTCTGCAAATATGTGGAAATGAAGTTTCAAACCAGTAACTGTAAATAATTGATAATTTTTGTTGTGGTTTGGAAAATTAAGAGATAGAAATTATTTATATGGAATGTTGAGAAAGAGTATATTAAACTTTTGCATCAGGACAGTCCCAAAATGATGGAATCTTTATATTTGTGGGAAAAGGGATGCACGAACGGTATTCGTACTGTAGAAATATTGCCCATATTTCCGTGCTTTTGAGGGGATATGTTCTAATTTTGTACTCATGTAGAGACGGTTGTACTTTTGTCTAAACCCGGTATCAAACATGAGCCTTCCGCCTGTCCGTTATCATAAAAGATCCGGTTATCTACACACTCTATAAAAAAGAGCGCTTCGCACTCTATATACATGCGTCTGACGACGCAGTTTCCTATAAGACAAAAAAAAGGGCTGCTCCCCGCAGCCCCGAAAATTCAAATTATTTTTCTGTCTTTGCCTCTGCCTTCTCCGGCTCTTTTGCCGCTTCTTCCACAGGCTCGTCATCTTCGTCTTCAAAGAAGTCATCTTCGTAATCGTCTTCGAAATCGTCTTCAAAGTCTTCAAGATAATCCGGCGTAAAGAAACGATAAATTCCGTAAATCGCCGCTGCAACAGCTACAATAATACCGATAATTGCAAAAATCCATACAATCTTAGAGGACTTCTTCTCTTCCTCTTCCTTTTTGTTCAATAATTCATTCAACTTTGTCATGTTCATCAGCTCTTCTTTCTTGTTTAATAATTCGCTTAATTTTGTTGCATTAATGAAGTCATCCTTCTTGCTTAACAAATCGTCCCATTTACTCAAGCCTCTCCACTCCTCCTTTTTATTTTTACTCATACTGCCATTCCTTATCCCATTTTAGATAAGATAATTCATTTAATTTATACCGTCCGAGGCTTTTCTCAAAGGTTTCGTTCCGATCCGGTATAACATCTGTTTATATTATATCATATATTTCCCTTTTCGCCTATAAAAAATTTATAAATTATAAGAATTTATTCTTTTTTCAATTTTGCGAATGATGCGAACATCTTTTTTACTCCGTAACGCTCAAAATCTACCGTTACTTCATAATCCCTTCCGCCGTCTGCTATACCGGTAACGACGCCTCTTCCGAATTTGATATGCAAAACCGTATCTCCCGTCGTATAGTCAAGCGTTCCTTTGCCAAAACTGCCAAAAGAAGAAAACGCCTTTGCCTGTATACTCTGACCGGACGGCTGCTGCCGCATCGGCTGAAAGCGGGGCGCTTTTCGCGCTGCGGACTGCGTTGTCTGCACGGTTTTAAACAGTGGTTTATTTAATCCGCCTTCCAACAGCTCCTGCGGTATCTCTTTCACAAAACGCGACACTTTATTATACTGCGTTTCTCCCCGAATCATACGTTGTCTTGCGCACGTTACAGACAATTCTTCCATTGCTCTTGTAATTCCCACATATGCAAGCCTCCGTTCCTCTTCCAGGTCCTCCTCTGCATGATCGGAAGTAATTGCCATATAACCGGGAAACAGCCCGTCCTCCATTCCTGCCAGAAAAACCTTCGGAAATTCCAGTCCCTTTGCACTGTGCAGCGTCATAAGCACCACATAGTCGCTTTCCTCGTCAAGCCCGTCAATATCGGCAACAAGCGCGACTTCCTCTAAAAATCCGCCAAGCGTCGGCTGCTCGGCCCCCTGTTCGTAAGCGGCGGCTTTACTGATTAATTCATCGATATTGCCGATTCTGGCTTCCGCTTCGTCTGTTCCCTCCGCTTCCAGTTCCTTTACATATCCCGTCTCATCAATTACCGCTTCCAATAATTTTGTCACGCCCAATATCTCCGCTTCGCTCCGGAATTTTTGAATCAGAGTGACAAAAGGTTTTATTTTTGCCGCGCTTCTTCCGATCGTTGAAATTTGATCCGCTTCCTTTAGCGCATGATAAAAACTGATTTCCTGCATCGCCGCGTATTCGGCGGCCCGCGCTAACGTCGTCGCGCCGATTCCCCGCTTCGGCACATTAATAATACGCCGCACAGCCAGATCGTCCCTTGCATTATCAATTGTTTTTAAATACGCCAGCAAATCCTTGATTTCTTTTCTGGCATAGAAATTCACGCCGCCGACTATTTTATAAGGAATATTAGAAACAATAAACCGCTCTTCAAACAGGCGGGATTGTGCATTCGTACGATAAAGCACCGCGCAGTCCCGATACCGGAACCTGCCTGACATTACCGCGCTTTGTATTTTTACAGCCGCAAAATCCGCTTCCTCGTATGCGGTTTCAAACTGCTCGAAGTAAATCTTCTCCCCGGCCTCTTTTTCCGTCCAGAGGGATTTTTTCTTTCTTCCCACATTATTCGCAATGACACCGTTCGCCGCGCTTAGAATATTCTGTGTAGAACGGTAATTCTGCTCAAGCTTTATCGTCACTGCTTCAGGAAAATACTTTTCAAAATTCAAAATATTATAGATATTCGCTCCGCGGAATTTATAAATGGACTGATCGTCATCACCTACTACACACAGATTTTTATATTTGTCCGCCAAAATTCGAATCAGTTCAAACTGCGCCGTATTGGTATCCTGGTACTCGTCGACCATAATGTAGCGCAGGCGCTCCTGATAATACGCAAGCACCTCTTCGTCCGCCCGAAACAGTTCTACCGTTTTTACAATTAAATCGTCAAAGTCCAGCGCATTGTTTTTATGTAAGGCTTCCTGATATTCCCGATAGATTTCGCCCTGCTTTCGTTTTCCGTAATCTCCGGACACCGCCGCCCGGCGGCAAAACTCCTGCGGTGTAATCAATTCATCCTTAGCGTGGGAAATTGCGGCAAGCAGCGCCTTTTCCTTATAGATTTTTGTATCCACATCCAGACGTTTACAGATTTCCTTCATCAGCGTCTTCTGATCATCCGAATCGTATATCGTAAAATTCGTGTCATAGCCGATTCGATTGATATAGCGTCTTAAAATGCGAACGCAGGCGGAATGGAATGTCGATACCCAAATACTCTCGGAACCGTATCCGACAAGCGCGTCAATTCTCTCCCGCATCTCTCCCGCCGCCTTATTGGTAAAAGTGATCGCCATTATGTTGTACGGATTTACTCCCTTTTCTTCAATCAGATAAGCGGCCCGGTGCGTCAATACCCTGGTCTTTCCGGAACCAGCCCCGGCAAGAATCAATACCGGCCCTTCCGTCTGAAAAACGGCCTCTCTCTGCTGTCCGTTTAATCTATCATAAATACTCATAATGTCACATTCCTTTCCATACTGCACATTCTCCGACCTGCAGTTTGAAATATTATACCATACTCCGTGAAAAATAAAAACGATCTCTGCCCTGCCGGAAAAGCATTCTTAAATTATAGCGATTTTTTCATGGACCGTAAACTGTTTTTATCTCTTGTCATTCACTTTTTCTTCACTTATAATAAAAAAAGGACGTTTCGGGCTCTTTTACACGCGTCCAAAAACACAGTATTCTGGCATAAGGCAGAGATTTTAAGATAGAAAGGCATGGACATTCATATGGATACGAAAGCATTTTTAAGTACTATTTTATCAGAATTAAAAGAAATCGGCTATGTGAAACCGGAAGATATTCCGAATATAGACTTATACATGGATCAGATTACGACCTTTATGGACGCGCAGTTAGCGGCTTCCAAGCGCAGTGAGAATGATAAAATACTAACAAAGACTATGATAAATAACTACGCCAAGAATAATCTGCTCCCTCCGCCGGAGAAGAAAAAATACACGAAAGAACACGTACTGACGCTGATTTTTATTTATTATCTGAAAAATATTCTCAGCATCAGCGATATCCAAAACATTCTAAATCCAATCACCGACCGCTACTTCGGAAAAAGCACCTCCGACATCCGCTTAGAGGATATTTATACGGAAGTATTTGGATTAGAGCATCAGGAAACCAGAAACATCATGAAAGATCTTGCAAAAAAATTCAATACTTCCATGAAAACTTTTGAGGATGCCCCGGAAGAGGATAAAGAGCTGCTTCATACATTTAGTCTGGTCTGTATGCTCTGCTACGATATCTATATCAAAAAGACTATTGTAGAGCGCATTATTGACAATATGGAAAGCAGCGGCCGCAAGCCCGGACACTCTCCGGAAAAAACAAAATAATGCGGAATCCGCAGAAACGCGTTTCTCAATGTAACGCAAAAACAGGGAACGTCACAAGTACGTTTCCCTGTTTTAGGAAAGCAGCAATCCATTCAAATCGCGGTCACTGACTAAATCTTTTCGGAAAGCCTGGCAAAAACCATATCATATCCGTCATTGCCGTAATTTAAGGAACGGTTGACACGGCTGATCGTTGCTGTCGAAGCGCCTGTCTTCTCTGCAATGTCAAGATATGTTTTCTGATCACGCAGCATTTTTGCCACTTCAAATCTCTGAGAAAGGGAAAGCAGCTCGTTTACGGTACACACGTCTTCAAAAAAAAGATAACATTCTTCTCTGCTCTTAAGGCTTAAAACGGCGTCAAAAAGATAATCAACAGCCTCTGTTCTAAGTTTTTTATTCATCTCCATACCCCCGACGGCATATTTTGTATCAATAATCAATATAGGAATTTTAACATATTAACGTTTTAAAGTAAATACCAAACTTCTCATAGTAAATAAATCAAGCGATCCGCTCTATTCGGCATTTTTGACACAGCGGATATGTCCCCAGAAAAGGTTCGATTCGTTTTCTCATTTCCTCAAAAGAACTGCCGTAAAAATACAGTGCGGTATAGGTCTTTCCCTCCCAATAACTGTACATGCTTCCGATTCCTTCCATCGCCTTTTCCATTTGTTCAATCACATAGTTGATATCGCAATTTTTATAAACTTCCTCCGGCAAATCCACACCGTTTGAATAATAAGCCAGACCTTCTAATGTTCCGACTTTCACTTCGGGTTCTACACCCTGTAAAACAGAACCTTTTGGAATACCGATATGATTCAGCAAATCCGCAAGCCATGCTACAGTCTCCGGCTTATCATCCGTCAAATGAATTTCTATATCACAATAGGCAATCTCCCCGTCCGGCATTTGAGCTGTGCCTCCCCCGGTAATCTCGCCCATCTTTTCTTTTTCAAAGATTTCCATTAGGGCGTCCTCCAGCTCAAACCTGTGTTTCGGTTGAAAACGCGCGTTCAGTTTTAATGTGACATACATTTCATACCCTCCCTTTTGTAAGTAAACGTTATCTGTATCATTTCCGTAACAAAACGGCTCCTGAAAGGAAATGTATCCCGGAATTTTTTCTTCTGCGTAATCGTCCCCGCAGACATCCTGTTCCGCTCCGTCTCCGGCAATTACATAGTCTGCAATCCCGCCGCAGATTATGAAATCACATAAAATACCGCAAATAGAATACAGACGAAAAAAGATAAATCCCCGACTGGCATTATTATATTTTTCAAATAATTCTTTGTCAAGAGAGGGTCTTTCATCAGGTCTTCCGCCTGTGCGGCGATTGCCGGCAAGCGCTCATTTAGGGGGGTGTTAAAACTTTATTTTTATCCATTGCATTCGCCTCCTCAAAAGCAGATTGACAATTCCGTAGACTTTGCATTTTGAACATGTTATACTCATTACACAGTTACCGGATGAAATCTGAACATCTGACATTTGACACCTGAATCCTATAAATTAAAAAGCCGCAAAAACGGCGGAATATGAGGCGATATGAAAAAATTCGGACAATTTATGTTTACCATAGTACCGATACTGCTTGTATTGGTCATTCAAAACCTGGCAGCTTTCTTTCTATTGGGAATCGTCGCTTTAACGGAAGCGATCTATCTTGCCGTAAACGGCGGGGTCTCCTTCGCACGGATTGCAAATGACATTATGAATCTCCTTACAAATACGGATTTCAGCGCCTGTCTGATGATAATCTATGCTTTCATTTGCATTTCCCTTTTCGGTCTTTGGTACTATGCCAAATATGACGGAAATTTCCGCGTAAACGCAAAAGAAACCTTTCGTCCGCTGTCTGTTTTGGGAGTTATCCTGCTTGTTCCGGGTATGCAGTATCTGACCACGTACCTGGTTTCCTTTCTCTCCCTGATTTTTCCGAGCTGGCTCGAAGCCTATGAAACACTCCTTGAATCCGCCGGTATGGACGAATCGATCTCTCCTCTGCTGCTCATTTATTCCGTTCTGCTGGCTCCTGTTGCAGAAGAACTTATCTGCCGCGGCGTTACGCTGAGACAGGCAAAAAAAGTGCTTCCGTTCTGGGCGGCAAATATGATGCAGGCGCTTTTATTCGGCGCGATCCATATGAATATGATGCAGGGTACCTATGCGTTCATTCTCGGTCTGATCTTAGGCTTCCTCTGCGAAAAAAGCGGCAGTCTCTATATGCCGTTTTTGTTCCACATACTTTTTAATTTTTTCGGAACGGTTCTGTCAAATTACATTACCTTCAGCGACACCGCATTTTCCCTTCTTTTCTGGTTTTTCTTCGGACTTATTACAACTGGCGGCGGTATTGCCCTGTTTCTTGCAGGATACAGAAAGACGGCCGCAGAGACGGAAAAAAGCTGACGCCTGAATCCGCCGCATACGGCCGCTTTGTTTATAAAATCCGTTCCAGACAGTGAATCAGTTTCTCCATTTCGCTGTCGGTACCGATACTGATACGCAGATAATTTTCAATGCGGGGCTTTTTAAAATGGCGCACATATATCTTTTCCTTTTTCAACGCCTCAAAAATCTCTTCGGCAGGAATCGATTTGTGCGTCGCAAAAATAAAATTACTTTTGGAATCGCCGAACGCAAATCCAAGACGGCTCAATTCGCTTTTGGTCCGCTCTCTCGTATTGATGATTTTTCTGCAGCATTCCTCAAAATATGCGCCGTCCTGCACTGCCTCCACGCCAAGCAACAGCGCGGCGCGGTTCATCGTATAGGAATTAAACGAATATTTTACGTCATTTAAAAAACGAATCAGCTTTTCATTTCCCATCGCATAACCGATCCGCATTCCCGCCATCGAACGCGATTTTGAAAAGGTCTGAACGACGAGAAGATTCTCGTATTTTTCAATCAGCGGCAGCGCCGAAGTTCCGCCGAAATCAATATACGCCTCGTCTATCACTACAATTACATCTTGGTTATGTAACAAGATATCTTCTATCTCAGACAATTCCATTAAAATTCCGGTCGGCGCATTCGGATTCGGAAAGATCACGCCGCCGTTTTCCTCATAGTAATCCTCTTTCCGAATCAGAAAATCCTGGTCCAGCGCTTTTGTCTCATAGGGAATCCGAAGCATTTCCGCCCAGACGTCGTAAAAAGAGTAGGTAATATCCGGAAAAAAGACCGGTTTTTCGGAGTTAAAAAAGGTCAGAAATATCATTGCCAGCACGTCGTCCGAACCGACGCCTGTAAACACCTGCGCGCTCTCCAAACCGTAATGTTTTGCAATCGCCCGAACCAACGTCTTACAGTCCGGTTCCGGATACAGGCGAAACGAATCCGCCGAAAGCCACTTTAACCTTTCCTGTACGCCCGGCGCGGGCGGATAGGGGTTTTCGTTTGTATTCAGCTTGATAATATCCGTTCCCTCCGGCTGTTCTCCAGGCACGTACGGCGTTACTTTACGCACATAATCTTCCCAGTTTCTCATCATAAACCTTATCCTTTCCGTAACACAAAAATCGCGCATAAAACATATTTTACAATGTTTCTTCCGCAAGTCTGGCAAAAGCCGGAAGCGAATGTTTCACCGTTTCATGCGAAACGCAGTAAGACAGCCTGACATAACCAGGACAGCCGAACGCGCTTCCCTTTACCATTAAAATGTGATGTTTCTTCCCCGCATTTACAAATTCCTCTTCGTCTATCGGAGCTTTCATCCAAAGATAAAACGCTCCCTCCGGCCTGATGCAGCAAAAACCGAGCTTCGTCAGTTCTTCATAGAGCGCTCTGCGGTTTTCGTCATAAAAATCCGTATCTGTTTTTTCATCCAGACACCCCGCCACAGCCTTCTGCATCAAAGAAGGCGCGTTTACGAACCCCAGCGTCCGGTTCGATATCTCGATTCCGCGAAGAAGCAATTCCGAATCCGCCGCCTCGTCCGGAACAAGAACATAACCGATCCGTTCTCCGGGAAGGGAAAGCGATTTGCTGAACGAATACACTACAATTGTATTCTCATAATACTTTGTCAGAAAGTCTTCCCTGTTCCCGTCATAGACCAGCTCCCGGTACGGTTCGTCCGAAATCAGATATATTTCATGTCCGATTTCACGCTGCTTCTTCTTCAAAACGGCCGCGATCTCTTTCATCGTATCCGATTTATAAATCACGCCTGTCGGATTATTCGGCGTATTCACAAGCACCGCTTTTGTTTTGTTAGATATTTTTTCCTCTAAATCACCCATATCAGGTAAAAACGTCTCGTAATCCGGATTTACCGCAACGACGTTTGCGTCAAAATTCGCCGCATACTGCCGATACTCTCCAAAAAACGGAGCAAACACGATTACCTCGTCTCCCGGATCTAAAATCGTTTTCAAAACGATATTCAACCCGCCCGCCGCTCCGACAGTCATCGTTACATTATGATAATCGAACGCCGTACCAAAACGCTCATTGAGGTTTTTTGCAATTGCGCCGCGTACCGCAGGATATCCCGCATTTTCCATATAACCATGCAGGCTCATAGAATCCGATTCTTCCGTCAGCGCCTTTATTCTCTCATTGACCGCCGCAGGCACCGGCGTCGCCGGATTGCCCAGCGAAAAATCAAAAACATGTTCGGCTCCGTACTTTTCCGCCATTTCCTTACCTTCAATAAACATCGCACGGATTGCGGAATTTCCCTGCATTGCCTTTTCTATTCTTTTTGAAATCATTCGTGCTCCCCCGCCTTTTATCTTTTATTTACTTCTGCAATAAAACGCGCAAATGCCGCTCTTCCCTCTTCATTACACTTGTATACGCCTGCGTCTTCAAGCACTTCCTTAAATACCAGTCCAATTTCCTTTTCAATGATTTCATGCAGGTTCTCTCTGCTTCTGTCGGGATATTTTTTCAAAAATGCCTCCGCCCAGTCCGCATGTTTTTCCAAAAGCTCTTCCTGCCGCAGATTCGCACCGGAAAGGATCGCTTCCTCTAAAGCCGCCATTTCCTCTTTCAGCCTGGCCGGAAGCACGGCTAATCCCATGACCTCAATCAGCCCGATATTCTCTTTTTTAATATGATGCAGCTTTGCATGCGGATGATAAACGCCAAGCGGATGTTCTTTTGTCACAATATTGTTGCGGAGCACCAGATCAAGTTCATAATCTTCGCCGCGTCTTCTGGCAATCGGCGTAATCGTATTGTGCGGCTCTCCGTCCGTCTCCGCAAATACAAACGCTTTTTCGTCGGTATAGCCTCTCCATACCGTTAATATCCGGTCCGCCAGCTCAATCAGACGTTCCTTTACAGCCGCTCGGATTCGGATTACCGCCATCGGCCATTTGACGATTCCTGCCGTCACGTCTTCGTAACCCGCAAAGAGAACCTCCTGCTCCACCGGCGCTTTCGCCATCGCAAACTCGTAGCAGCCTCCCTGAAAATGATCGTGGCTTAAAATAGAGCCTCCCACAATCGGAAGATCCGCATTTGAGCCTACGAAATAATGGGGAAACTGCTGCACAAAATCCAGCAGCTTTGCAAACGTCGCACGTTCAATTTTCATCGGCGTATGCTTTGCATTAAAAATAATACAATGTTCATTGTAGTAAACATATGGGGAATACTGGAAAAACCAGTCGCTGCCGTGAATTGTTACCGGAATAATCCGGTGGTTCTGTCTGGCAGGATGGTTGACGCGCCCCGCGTATCCCTCGTTTTCCTTACATAACAGACATTTCGGATAACCGCTCTGTTTTGCCAGCTTTGCAGCCGCAATCGCTTTCGGGTCTTTCTCCGGTTTTGATAAGTTAATCGTAATGTCAAGCGTTCCGAACTCCGTATCCGCCGTCCATTTTAAATCCTTCTTAATGCGGTATCTGCGGATATAATCACTGTCGCAGCTCAACCGATAGTAATAATCGGTTGCCGCCTTTGCGCCTCCGCAGTGATATGCGCTGCGAAACTTTTCGATTACCTCGCCGGGTCTTGGCAGTAAAAGCGACATAATCTTTGCGTCAAACAAATCCCGATATGTCACCGTATTTTCCTCAAGCATTCCGCGTTCCGCCGCATAATCGAGCAGGCTGGCAAGAATACCCGGAAGCGCCGCCTCCGCTTCTTCTCTCGTCATCGGCGCGCGCTTTTCGTATTCCTCTGCTGCCGCCTCGTCGGGTTCGTCCAGTCCGAACAGCTCCAACAGCCGATTCATCGTAAAAATCTTATCTTCCTGCGCCAAAAGTCCTGTCGCAAGACCGTAATCCGTTAATTCCAATATTTTTTTACAAATCATATGCCGCCTCATTTCTTTTTCGGATATCCGATTCTTAATCTCTACGCCCTTAGAACCGCCTTCTCATGCCAGTCTTGCCGGGCCGTCTCCGATTTCAACCACATAAAAATCCGCCGCGTAACCGATTTTTTTCTCGTAAGCCGCGCCGACTTCCCGGATAAAGGTATCGACCGCGCCGTCTTCAACAATACTGACCGTACAGCCTCCGAAACCGGCGCCCGTCATACGGGAACCGATTACACCGTTAATCTTCCATGCTTCCTCTACAAGCGTATCCAATTCCGTACCCGTAACCTCGTAATCATCACGCAGAGAAATGTGCGACTCGTTCATCAGCGCGCCAAACTGTTTCAGATCGTTCTTTTTTAACGCGTCTACCGCACGTATCGTCCTCTGATTTTCGCAGACAGCGTGCTTTGCACGTTTTCTTCTTACTTCGTCTTTAATTGCAGACTGATACTGTTTAAACTGCTCTTCCGTTAAATCTCCCAGCGTTTCTATTCCGATTACTTCCTGCAGTTCGGAAAGCGCCGTTTCACATTCGCTTCTTCTCTCATTATATTTCGAATCGGAAAGTCCTCGTTTTTTATTGCTGCAGGAAATTACAATTTTAGCCCCCTTTAGTACAATCGGCGCATATTCATATGACAGATCCGCCGTATCCAGAAAAATCGCATTTCCTTCCTTTCCCATTGCAATTGCAAACTGATCCATAATCCCGCAGTTCACGCCGTTAAATCGATTCTCCGCAAACTGTCCGATCAAAGCGATCTCTTTATTGGAAACTTCAAAATCAAAGAGGTCTTTCAAAAGAAATCCCGTAACGACTTCAACTGAAGCGGACGAGGAAAGTCCCGAACCGTTCGGAATATTGCCGTACAGCACGAGGTCAAATCCCTGCTCTGCCTTCATTCCCTTTTCTCCGAACGCCCAGATCATTCCCTTCGGATAATTCGTCCATCCGGCCGTCTCTTCCGCTTTCAATCCTTCCACGGAAGATTCCAACACGCCGGCCTTTTCAAAATTCATCGAATAAAACCGAAGCTTCTTATCGTCTCTTTTTCTGGCTACGGCGTATGTGCCGATTGTCAGCGCGCACGGGAACACATGCCCCCCGTTATAGTCGGTATGTTCTCCGATCAGATTCACACGTCCCGGCGCAAAATAAATTCTGATATCTCCTTCGCCGCCGAAAACTTCCTTAAATTTTTCCAATACCTGTTCCCAAATCATCGTTTTCCTCCCATTCTTCCGCTCAGCCTTCCTGGCTCATTATCTGCTTTAGCCGTACAATCCGCACTACCGACTCGTCGATTCGTTCCTGCGTAATCAACCCGTTGTTTACCGCATTGATAACGCCGTCATATGCCTCCGCAAAGTTTTCCGGCATCAGAATCATATCTACGCCCGCTAATATTGCCGTCACCGCAGCATCCGAAGAATGATATCCAGATGTAATGGCTCCCATATTCATAGCGTCGGTAATTACAATACCGCGATACCCCATCTGACTTCTTAAAACCTCGTTAACCATATAGGCGGAAAGCGAACTCGGTACTTCGTTCCCGGTAATACCCGGAACGGAAATATGTCCCACCATGATAAATTCGGCGCCTGCGTCAACCGCCGCCTGAAACGGAACAAGCTCTGCCGCCCGAAGCTCATCAAGACTCTTTCCCGTTGACGCCGCGCCGTCATGCGAATCTTCCGCTGTCGCGCCGTGTCCCGGAAAATGCTTGATTACGCCGTAAACGCCGTGCTCTTTCAAGCCCTGCAGTTCGGAAAGCGCCATATTTTTTACTGTCTCGCTGTCGGAACCGAACGAACGGTACCGCACCACCTGATTGTCGGGATTGGTCAAAACATCCGCAACCGGAGCGAAGTCCATATTAAAGCCCAGTTCCGAAAGGTAGCCTCCGATTTCACCGCCGACCGTATAGGCATTCTGAGGGTCGCCCGTTGCCCCGATCTCGCTCATATCTCCGACATCCGCAATCCCGTACTCCATATTCGAAGCGATCCGGCTGACCGTACCGCCTTCCTCGTCTACGCCCAAAAATACCGGAAGTCCGGTAGCTTCCCAGCTATATGTCATCATATTGGTAAGCATCGTCTTCGTCTGTTCTCTTCCTGTCAGATTCCCGCTTTGATAAATAATTCCGCCGACCGGATGTTCCATATAGGACGCTTTTGTCGCGTCTCCCGCCAGAGTCGTATTGGTAACGCCGGTCAGCGCATCCGGCGTAATGATAAACAACTGCGCTACCTTCTGTTCAAGCGACATACCCGATACAAAAGTCCTGGCCTGTTCCGTCGCAGGGTCCGTCTCCAGCGCGGGATCCGCCGCCTCCGACGGCAAAATGTCTTCCGTCCCCTCCTGCTCGGTCGGCAAAACCGTCTCCGATTCCTGCGGCGGCTCATCCTTCTCCGGGATAAAACGGCTTACAAAAACTACTGCGCCGACGATTGCCGCCACGAGAAAAACAACCGTGACAGCAAAAAAAATCATCGCATTTCTGGTATCTTTCTGACGTTTTTTTCTACGCTCTTCCTGTGTAATATTATCTCTCATTCTTCCTCTCATTCCCCCGCTTTTGCGGCTTCTTTAAAGAAGGGACTTTGTATAGCACTACAAATTCCCGGTTGAAAGCAATTTTTCTTTCAACTTTATCACGCAGTACATTTGTTTTCTGCTTACCATCTATTCTACCAGTAACGGGCCAGGAAAACAATTCTTAAAACTTTTTTTTCAAAACGGCGCGGCATGTTACGGATATAAAATATCGGCCAGTTTTTCATATGCCTCTCCCCATTTCGCATTTGGCTTTAGATTATAAAGGCGTTTTTCGAGCATGTAATAATTTCCCTCCTGCACCGCCGTAAGCGTCTGCCATGCCGGGCTTTTAAACAACTCCTCCTCCGCTTTCTTTAACGCCGCCTCCGTATCCGTTCCCTGCGTCGTCAGAAAAATATATTCCGGGTCCGCCGCAATAATCGCTTCCATACTAAGTTCTTCTAAAAGTCCCGCTTCGCTGTCTGCAATATTGACGCACCCCAAATCGGCAAGCATTTCGCCGCCGACGCTGCCGCTGCTTCCCTTTGCTTTTACGCTGCCCGCAGAAGCCCGCAGAAAAAGTACCGTCGGCGCGCTCCCGTCTATCCGCTCCTTTACGCTTTCAATCTGCCGTTTCACTGCCAGTCCGTTTTTTTCGTATAAATCTTGTCTTCCCGTTATCGCCGTACAGACCGAGAGCATATGCAGGTAATCTTCGAAATTGGAAACCGAAAAATAGGCCGTCGTAATTTCGGCCTCTTCCAATAGCTCCAATAACGCCACATCCGCTTCGGTGTTTGCACTTGCAAGCACCAAATCCGGTTCTGCAGCAATTAAGCGTTCGACATCCGGCTCAGTGATACTGCCCAGATTTACCGTTTCCTCTCCCAGCGGAAGTTCGAGGCTTGTAAACGAATCGTTTGCCGCAGCCGCCACTTCGCCGCCTGCCAACAGCCAGATATCGGCAAAGCTTCCGATCAGAGCCGCCACTCTTTTCGGGTCCTTCACGCTTACTTCCCTGCCGAGATCATCCGTAAACGTCACGCCTTCTTTGCCCGCTTCCGATGTATCGTATTTCTCTGTTTCCTCACTTTTGCATCCTGCCAGTATCAAAATCACGCAGGAGACCGCAAACAACCTTTTTATTTTGTTTCGCATTGATCTTTTATTCCCCCTTCCAAATATAAAAAAGAGCTCTTCGCACTCTCTTGTATGCGTCTGACGACGCAGTTTCCTATATGATAAAAAACAAAACTGCTGCAACGGAATACTCCCATACGTTGTATAAGAAAACTCCCTTGCAGCAGCTTCATTTCTCTTTCGCAGCATTTTAAGGCGGCTTATATTGCCTCGCCCACCGCTCTGTTTTTATCTTCTAACGCCGAACATCCCCTGACGGTAATGACAGGGCCGCCCTTCTTCTCTACATAATCCTTTGTAATCGTAACAGTACCGATATTGTCATCTTTCGGTATCTCATACATAATATCAAGCATAATCTCCTCAATAATAGACCGCAATGCTCTTGCGCCGACCTTCTTTTCCGCGGCTTCTTTTGCAATTGCGTGCAGCGCTCCGTCGTCAAACAAAAGCTTTACCTCATCCATCGCAAGAAGCTTCTGGTACTGCTTGGTAATCGCATTTCTCGGCTCTGTAAGAATCCGCACCAGCATATCTTCCGACAGCGCATCCAGTGTAAACATGACCGGAAGACGGCCTAAAAACTCCGGGATCATGCCAAACTTTCTGACGTCTTCGGTCGTCACCTGCCTGAGAATATTCTCATCATCGTCATATTTGTCCTTTAAATCGGATTTAAAGCCGATTGCCGCCGCCTTATTGAGGCGTTCCTTTATAATATCCTCCAGTTCCGGAAACGCGCCGCCGCAGATAAAAAGAATATCTTTCGTGTTGACCATCGTCATCGGAACCATTGCATTTTTGCTGCTGGCACCGACCGGCACTTCTACCTCCGCTCCCTCAAGCAGCTTTAGCATTCCCTGCTGAACGGATTCGCCGCTGACGTCTCTTTGGTTGGCGTTGCGTTTCTTCGCAATTTTGTCAATTTCGTCAATAAAAATAATTCCGTGCTCGGCACGCTCTACGTCGTTGTCCGCAGCCGCAAGCAGTTTGCTGACAACGCTTTCGATATCGTCTCCGATATATCCGGCCTCTGTCAGAGAAGTCGCGTCGGTAATCGCAAGCGGCACGTCTAACAGCTTTGCAAGCGTTTTGACAAGATACGTTTTTCCGCAGCCGGTCGGCCCTATCATTAACATATTGGACTTCTCTATTTCAATACCGTCCGCCGTATCTCCGGCAACCCTTTTATAATGATTATAAACGGCTACCGACATAACCTTTTTCGCATAATCCTGTCCCACGACATGTTCGTCCAGAGACGCTTTGATTTTATGGGGCGCAGGAATTGCACGAATATCAAATACCGCTTCCTTCGCCTTTTCTTTCGTCTTTTTCTTCTTTATTTTCTGGCTGGCAGGCATTCCTCCGAAGTTTTGCAGATCAGTCAGATTTATCATGCTGATATTAGGCAGTTTCCCCATATTAAAGTTCATCATATCGTCCAGGGAAAAACCTTTATTATTCATACTGTCAAAGGTTCTCTGCATACAGTCGCGGCAGATGCTGATATTATTCGGAATCTTAATCATCTTTCCCGCCGTATGCTCCGGTCTGTGGCATATGTAGCAGATTTCCTCGTAATCGTTCTCTTTTTCCTCTCCCGCTGTTACTTTCGCCTCTGTCTGATCCGGTTCCGTCTTTTCGTCAACAACTTCACGAAAATCATTTTCACCCATTATATTCCTCCATGCCGCTCCACGCTGCGGCTCTAACAATAATTTCTCCGTTTACACATATAATCATACCCTCTCTTGACAAGGGCATACGCGTCTCAACCATGAGATTTCGCCGATTTGCTACGTTATCCTCAATCGTCTGTCTTATTATAATTCAAACCTCTCCGGAGCACAAGAAAATTACAATATTTTTCTGTTTATTTAAGAAGTATGATTTTTTTATAAATATTCTCGCAGAACTGCGCGTCCTCTCTGCTTAATTCCTCACCGCTGTAATACGCTAACCATACGAGTTCGAAATAATGATCCCATTCCTCCATCGGCGCTCCCTGCTTTGCTAAATTTTTATACTCTCTGTCATCCGACGGCTTCTTTTTCAAATATCTCTTTCTCCGCAGCAGACGGTACATATATCGGTTGATACTCAGCACTGCCCCTCTGCAGTCCTTCTGCCGAAACAGACGCAGTCTCTTTTTTTCTCTCCTGACATGCAGTACGGCCGCCGCCGTCAAAATCACACCCAAAACAATATGGATGAAACAATATACGGTTCCCGCCAAACGTACCTGATCTTTTATGAACACAAATCCTTCACGCCGGTCCGGTTCTGCAGCTTCTCCGTCCTTTGTCTGACTATTCTGTTCATCTTTAAGCTCCAATCTGTCATCTGGCTTTAACGGAGCATTATTTTCTGCCTGATTCGGAGGCGTCTGATTCTGCTGCCCGGACGATTCCTGCCGCTCGGACGATTCCTCACGCTTTTCTTCTGTCGGCCGGATTTCCTCCGTCTCCGCCAGCATACCCATGTCAATCTGCTCCAACGCAGATAAGCGCATATTTTCCGCATACCGGTTTGACCCTTCGGTCAGATCCGCAGGAAGCCAGCCCGCGCCTTCCTTATAATACTCCACCCAGGCATGGGCGTCGCTGTCTTTTACCTTCGCAAGATAGCTGCCGTCCGGCTGAAGGGTAAAATCACTGTCCGATACGGCATAGCCCGTTACATACCGCGCAGGCACCCCCAGTTTGCGCAGCAGCAGCGTTCCCGCGCTCGCGTAATGCTGGCAAAACCCTTTTTTAGAACCGAACAGAAAATACTGAACGACGTCCTCTCCTATGGGCACCGGATCCAGATCTGTGCTGTAAGAAACTCGTTTCGCAATCTCCCTCTCCGCAAGGCAGACCGCAATCTCGGTTCTGCCAAGAAATAATTCGCCATCCTGCACATAATACATTTCCCCGTAATACTGCGAAAGTTGGCCGGAAAGCCAGTCTCCAAGTGAATTTATCTGCCTGAGTCCCTCCGGCACCTCCAAATATTCCTCTGCAAACTCTGTATAGCGTTCCTCCAGACTGTCCAGCGAATCCGGAAACGCACTGTTTCCGAAGTGTGTTCCCGTCAGACTTCCCTCTACCGATATCACGTCCGTATTATTCCTTACTATCATAGCGTCGCCGTATACGGTAAATCCCGCTCCGCCGTTTTCCCCTTCCGCGGTATAAAGATCGGCGCCGTAGGGCAGATAGGCATACGAATCTTCCGTATTGATATACTCAATCGTCATTCGCTCCACAGGATTCAAAAGGGACAATTCCTCATTATGATATAAAAAATTCAGGACCTTTTTTCCGCTTTCTTCCTCAAAAAGGGGCATACTTCCCTTTATCTCCGCCTCAAATAAAGATGCTTTGTTGTTCCCCCAGCTTCCGCCCTGATAAGTATCTCCTACATAGCCGCGCAGATAATACGTACCGGACGGTTCGCGGTTAAGCCGAACCGTCAGAATCGTCTCCTCCTCATACTTCGGGCTGCGGTTGCTGACGCTTCCCGAAGAGCTTTGAAGCGGGCCGAAACGAAACGTATCCTTGATCCATTCCTCTGCATACCTCTGATAAGCCATTGCTTTGTCATGCAGATCCGTCATCCGTAAAACATACCGTTCTCCCGCCGTCATAGAGAGAAACAGAAAACAGAACATTACGACTGACGTTATCGCTCCCGCTTTCGCCTCAAGCGCCGCCATGCCGCCGCTCCTTTTTATGCCGCGTCCATGAAAAAACGGCAGACAGCCGGCAGCTCCGACCGCAAGCAGAAACACGCCTGTAAGATCGGGCGACATTCCGACGGACAGATAAAGCGTACATAAAAGAATTCCCGGAAGTATCGTAAATACAACGTGTCTGATACGGAAAAACCCGACCGAACTAAGCCAGATGAGAAGCGCCTGCGCAAAAATAACCGCCAGATATCCGTTTCCGTAATCCTCTGCCCCAACATGCGGCAGATATACGCCAAAATATGCGCCCACTTTATCTAAAATCTGGTTAAGCTGCACCGATAATCCCCCGCAGATGTTTTCCCGGCACAAAAGAAACCATAGAAACAGCATTCCGCCCGCCATCAGATGCGCCGCTTTCCCAAGTCTGCCAAATGCATACAAAAGAAAGAAAAACAGTACCAGAAACGCCGTTCCCAAAAAGTAGATCCACGGCTCTTCCTCCTGCGGCACCACACCGCAATAGAGTAAAATATCAGCGTATGAAATCAGGAAAAGAAAGGTATACGAAAAAAGAGCTGCCGCAATACTGCCGCCCGTTCCTTCGTTCTTTCTTTTTCCATTCTTTTTCAAAAAAAGAAGTCCTGCTTCGTGTTCTCTGTGTATTGTTTTAGACAATCAGTTCCACTTCCTTTATTCGTTCCGTTAAGTTTCCGTTTATCAAAACATTGCAGTTTTGATTTACAAAGATATCCGTGATCCAATAGTCGGTTCTGTACTTTTCACAGTATAACATCCTTATATCGCGATTTGCCCCATCCGTTTCTTCGTCGAAAAGCCGCAGCAGCAACTGATACAGACATTCTTCGTTTTCAACCTTCGCACGCATAATATCCTGTTCCGTCACGCTGTACCAGACTACATAATGCGGGCATTTCGCTGCTGTCAGGGAGTAAGACAAAGACAGCGCAAGCGCATAAAAGTTTCCGCCGCCCTTCTTTTTTCCTCCGAAATCCAGAAAAAGTACGACCGGGCAGCCTGCGGACGCATGATTTTCGCGTATCATAAGCTCGTCCGTTTTAGCTGACATTTTCCAATGAATGCTTTGCAGCCTGTCCCCGTCCCGAAACGGACGAATTTGAAACAGCTCGGCATCATCGCCCGACTCGCCCGTAAAATGTCTTGACGCCTCTGAAACAGTCACGGCATACTCTTCCGGCTCCGGCATTACGTAAAGTCTGCTGATTTCTTTTCCGGGATATCTTGTAATAGAAAAAATCCCGGTCAGATCGTATATTTTTATTTTTTTTATGTAGACATGATATCCGCCGCTGACATATGGCGTCAATTTCCCTTTCACAATCGTATTTCCATACGCGTCCGCCGCGCCCTGCGTCCATATTTTTTTTCCGCTTTTTTCAATGGAAAGCTTACAGACCGTCTGAAATTTTAACTTTACAACCGGTAAAATGCTTTTATTCTCAATTTTGATTTCAAACTCCGCCGGCATTTCCTGCTGTACCATACTGATCGGAATCTCTAATGAAAAGCGCGTACAGAAACGGATCAGAAGCAGATAGAGAAATGCGGCCGCCATCAGAAGGATTCCCGCAAACGCAAGAATGACAAGGGAATTACTCGCATAGATTACCGCAATATATAAAAGCGCCGCCATTGCGCCGGCAAAAAACAAAAACCGAAGCATAGCGCTACACCCTTTCCCGAAACGCAGCCGGTTTCGGCACATCCGAAAACAGCTTGTTCAGCACGGCCTCCGTGGACACATGCGTCACCCTGGCCTTAGTGTTCAGTAAAATCCGGTGCTTCGTTACCGGCAGAAATACTTCTTCTATATCCTCCGGCAGAACAAAATTTCGATAGTTCAAAAAGGCATTTGCTTTCGCCATTCTTGTAAGCGCTATCGTGCCGCGCGGACTCACTCCCAGTTCAATATAGGGATTGTTTCTCGTCGCATTCACAAGCGCAGCCATGTACTGATAAAGCACGTCCTGAATGTAAACGTCGGAAACGGACGCTTTCAGCCGTTCCAAACCTTCCGCATCCATGACCGGCAGTATTTCCTCACAGGATAAGCTTCCCGCCCGCCCTTTTGCAATTTCGATTTCACTTTCCATATCCGGATATCCCATACTCATACTGATCATAAAACGGTCAAGCTGGGATTCCGGCAGAAGCTGGGTTCCGGCGCTTCCCTTCGGATTCTGCGTCGCCATGACAATAAAAGGCGAAGGAACCGGCCTGCTGACGCCGTCTACCGTTACCATTCCCTCCTCCATGACCTCCAGCAGCGCAGACTGTGTTTTCGGCGAAGTACGGTTAATTTCATCCGCCAAAAAAAGGTTGCACATAATCGTTCCCGGATGATACACAAACGTATCCGTATTCTTTTTATACATGGAAAATCCTAAGATATCTGCCGGAAGCACGTCGGGCGTAAACTGTACCCTGTGATTGTCCAGCGCCATTGCTTTTGAAAATGCAAGGGCAAGCGTTGTCTTTCCGACGCCGGGCACGTCCTCGATCAAAATATGGCCGCCCGCCAGTATCGCGGCAAAAGCCGCTCTGATGCAATCGTCTTTGCCCTTCACCGTTTTTTGTACTTCCTCTATGACACGCTCGGCCAAAAATACGGCTTCTTCCTCTGCTCTTCCCGCTCCTGTCATCTTAATCCTCCATTCCCGCAATTACGTATTGTTCTCTGACCCATTATATCTGCTTTTCGCATGTCTGTCAGTGTTTTTTTATATTTTTTTAACAGAATCTGATAGACGGGAGAAAGCGGAAAGAAAAAAACCGCAGGCAAATTTGCCTGCGGTTTTTTCGCATTCACTGCTTACGGAGCGGCTGCGCCGTTCGTACCGTTTGTACTGTTCGTTCCGTTCGTCGTTCCGTTTGTCAGATCGTCAACGCCATTCTCCACGCCGTCGATCAGATCCTTTCCCGCGTCGCCAACACCGTCTACAACATCGTCCACGGCGTCTCCGACACCTCCGGCATTGTCATTGTCCGGATTCATGTTTTCTGTTCCGTTACCGTTTGCATCGTTGTTATCATTCCTGTCTGTTCCGTTCGTAACGCTGTTTACGTTTCCGTTGTCGGTATCGGTATCGGTAGAATTGTTATTGTTGTTGACGGAGTTCTCGGTATTCCTGTCATTGTTATTCACTCCGTTTTTGTCGTCCCTATTTCTTGTTCCGCATGCCGCAAACATGCCCATTGCCAGCGTTATCACTAACCCGGCGGTAAGTAACTTCCACTTTTTCATGATCACATCTCCTTTTCTTTACCTTATAGGAAACAGCGTCGAAAGACGCATGTAAAGACACAGATTTCTCTGTTTCTTACAGTAAGTATGACCTTCTTTTAAATTTCCTATGCAAAATTCGAAAAGAATAAAGTGGAAAAAAAAATTTTTTTTATTTATGTTCTCAGATATCCGAGTTCTCCCGACAGCTCCTGCTGCACCCGTTTTACGTCGGCGGACAATTCCCGAATTCGTTCGTTTGTCATCCGACTCACCGGACCCGAAATGGAAAACGCATACCGCACCTCGTTTCCGTAGCCTCTTAAGGATGCGGCAATACAGCGAACGCCTTCTTCATTTTCCTCGTCGTCCAGCGCATAACCGCGGTCTTTAGCCTCATCTATCACAGCTAAAAGTTCTTTATACTCCGTAATCGTTTTTTCCGTCTTTTTTTCAATAATGCTGTCCTCCCAAATCTGACGAATCTCTTTTTCGGGCAGGGCCGCCATAATTGCCTTACCGACGCCGGAACAGTACATCGGATGAACCATTCCGACATGCGAAACCATCCGAATCGTACCTACTTTTGCCTCTATTTTATAAATATAGAGAATATTGCTTCCCTCCCGCTGCACCAGATGAACCGTTTCTCCGCTGATATCGGACAGCCGTTCCAGATAGGGTCTTGCAATCTGCAAAATATCGGTGCGTGCCAAAATCTTTCCGGCCATCGAAACCAGTTTATAGGAAAGCATATATTTCTGGGTCGCTTCGTCCTGTCTGGCATATCCCATATAGATCAGAGACGTCAGCAGACGATGAACGGTACTTTTATGCAGGGAAAGCGCCGCGCTGATTTCCATCAGACCCATTTCACCGCTCTCCGCAAGCATTTCCAGTATTTTAAAAATACGTTCCGCCGACTGCACGGGATTTTTAGCTTCTCTATCTTCCGCCATAAAAATAAGCCCCTTCCATACGGTTTCCTGCAGGAAACTCTTTTACTCCATCTGAGTATCATAATCAAAACTATCGTTCCGCAATATGAAACCTATGGTAATCATAGCCGATTCCGAAAAGAATGTCAATTTTTATTCGATTGACGCAATTACTGCGTCTGCAATGTACTCCATAGCCGCATCCCCCGGATGACTTGCAACGCCGCTGTGCGTAACCGTATGCGCCGTACCGTCGTCTCCATAAACAATGGTGTCATATCCGCACTGGTATTCTTCTTTTCCTCTGATTTCATTTAAATCCACAAATAAAACGCCGCATCCTTCCACAGCCTCCCGCTTTAGCGCAGATCTGGCTGAGCTCCAGAAGTCGTCAATCACGATAATCTGAGCCGTCGGGCATTTTTCTGCAATATACTGAATCAGATACGCAAAGTCCGTTTTAAATGTCGTGGTATCTTTTACATTTTCACTGAGCTGAATCGTCACCAGATCCATATCCGGTATTAAATAGGCGTCCAGCAGAGCAAGCGCTTCCGCTCTGTCAGTATTTAATAGCTCCCAGTTGCCGAAATTATATGCGTACGCCGCGGTCTCTCCGTATGTTTCTTCCAGATAAGCCGTGACAAGATGAAAGTAATCTTTTTCTCCTTCGGTAGCCGCCATACCTGTTTCGCTCCACCAGTAGTCGCATTTCCCATGCACTGTGATACTGTTGCCGATGGCCAGATAGTGATACCCGTCCGAACCAAAAGCCGACGGACCGTTTATTCTTGCTTCCAGTGACACTAACTCATTGCGGAGCGCTTCCGCCATATCATTTACAGCTGTAATCTGCTCCCGTAACTCCTCGTTCGCCGTCTCAAGGTCTTGTATCAGACGATTCTGTTGTTTTTCCCATTCCGCAGCCTTTCCGTATAAAAGCGCGATTGAGACAATGCAGCCTGTAAACAACACTGCCGCAACTATTGTTTTCCATCTGTTTCTTTTTTTCATTGGTAGCCTTTCTGCCTTTTGCCGCTTGTGACGCGGCAGCGCATCTTCAAATGTTAATTTCCGTCCCGATACGCCTCTAAGAAATTTTCAATCGCACGGTAATAGGCGTCCGGATCCTTATCCTGCGCCTGCGCGTGTCCGGCGCCTTCCACAATTAAAATATCCTTTTCGCAGGATGCGGCCTCATACAGCTCCAAAGACATCCGCACCGATATCATTGCATCCTCGTCTCCATGAATAAAAAGCGTCGGCGTGCCGCTTTTCTTAACGGCCTCCACCGCCGAAGCCTCCTTTAAATCATATCCTCCGCGGAGCCTTAACATAAGGCAGGCGGAATCTACAAATGGGAACGCCGGAAGAGAAAACCATTCTTCTATTTTTTCTCCGAACATCGAATATGCGTCCGTATAAGCGCAATCGGAAATAACCGCGTAGACATTCTCAGGAAGCTCCTCCTCACCCGTCATCATCAACGCCGCTGCCGCTCCCATTGACTGTCCGTGAAGTACAATTCTGGCTTTCGGATCCTTTCCAAGAATATAGGCAATCCACTGCATACAGTCGAGTCGGTCCGTCCATCCCATTCCGATAAAATCACCTTCGCTTTCTCCCTGACACCGGAGATCGGGAACGAGCACATGAAAGCCTTTTTCATGATACCAATAGGCAAACGGGTACATTTCCTCCTTCCAGCCGGTATATCCGTGCAGAAGCAGCACCCATTCATGGCTCTTCGTATCCGCAAAAAACTCCTCCGCGGCAAGCGTATAGCCGTCCTCCGTTTTTAAAAAAAGCTTCCTGCATTCCTGATTGTCAAAAGTCTCTCTCAGCCATTCTCCCGCATCGCTCAACGAAGCCTGCCTGTTTTCCGTAATGTCCGCCGACTGCACCTGCGCCGCATAGCTTTCCTCCGTAATCCGTTCAAACGCCGTAAGATTTTGCATAAAGGAAGGGACAAGAGCAGCGCTTACGAGGATATTTACGAGAATTACATAAAGGATCGCAAACAGGATTAATAGGATACTGACGGAAATTAGAATCTTTTTTCTTTTCATAAGTAGTAACACCCGCAATACATTCGTTAAAAATTACTGTTTTTATTATAACATTTTTTCCAGAAAATGCATCCGGAAACTTTTTCCGGGAATACTTTTCAAGACGTTTTAAAAAGAAACTTTTCGGCCTTATGCGGTTGACAAGGCATTTGCAAATGTTATAATTAGGTTGTACCATTTTACGGAACACTATTCCGTGATATGAAACACGGTTTCATAATCAGAAAATGCTTTCCGTTTCTACGGAAGTCATAAGAATAATTGATAAAAGGAGAAGACGTATGAACAAAGTATTAGAAGAGTTTTCCAAAATCGGTATTATTCCGGTAATCGCACTTGACAATGTAGAAGACGCCGCACCGCTGGCAAAGGCTTTGATTGACGGAGGTCTTCCGTGCGCGGAAGTAACGTTCCGTACCGAAGCCGCTGAGGAATCCATCCGCATTATGTCGGAGCAGTTTCCTGAAATGCTTGTCGGAGCCGGAACGGTTCTTACGACAGAGCAGGTTGACCGCGCGGTAGGCGCAGGCGCGAAGTTCATCGTAAGCCCGGGTCTTAATCCGAAGGTTGTTAAATACTGTGTAGAAAAAGGAATCCCTGTTACTCCGGGGTGCGCGAATCCGAGCGACGTAGAAGTTGCAATCGAACTCGGCCTTGAAGTTGTAAAGTTCTTCCCGGCGGAGGCTGCAGGCGGTCTGAACATGATTAAGTCTATGGCGGCTCCCTATACAAAAATGAAATTTATGCCGACCGGCGGAATCAACGCAAAGAATATTACAAGCTATCTTGATTTCAAGAAAATCATCGCATGCGGCGGTTCCTGGATGGTAAATAAAGATATGATTACGGCAAAAGACTGGGACGGCATTACCGCTCTTACCAAAGAGGCGGTTGCTACCATGCTTGGCTTTCAGCTTCTCCATGTCGGCGTAAACAACGAAAACGAAGACGCTGCATTAAGCGATTCCAACAAGTTTGCTTCTCTGCTCGGACAGGACGTGAAAGTCGGAAACAGCTCGATTTTTGTGGGCACTCTGATTGAGATGATGAAGAATCCGGGACGCGGAACACACGGGCATATTGCAATCCGGACAAATTATCTGGATCGTGCCATCTATCATCTGGAAAAACGCGGATATGTATTTGACGAATCCTCCTTTAAATACAATGCAAAAGGCGAGCTTACCGTTGCCTACTTAAAGGACGAAATCGCAGGCTTTGCCGTTCATTTTAACCAGAAGTAAAAACTAACGAAAGCAGAAACAAGAAAAACAGGTTTGTGTCTGCGCGTTGCCTGTCACAAACTTTATATGCGAAAAAAGCAGCGTAGAAATGAGGCATTATGACAGATCAGAATTGCGCTTATTGCATGGAGGGAGACCTGGTTGCGGCATTCGGCATTAAAATCTGCGAGCTCCCGACGTCAAAGGTTTATCTTTTTAAAGAACAGAGCCATAAAGGACGCGTAATCGTAGCCCATAAGGAACATGTCAGCGAAATCGTAGAACTGAACGCAGAAGAACGCGCCGCTTACATGGAAGACATCAATCATGTAGCTGAGGCGCTTCACAAGGCTTTTCATCCGCAGAAAATCAACTACGGTGCATACGGCGATACCGGACATCATCTCCACTTCCATCTCGTCCCGAAATACACGGACGAATTCGAATGGGGCGGTACCTTCGCAATGAACCCTCAGCAAAAGTTTTTATCGGAAGAGGAATATCAGGAACTGATTTCCGAGATAAAGAAATATTTATAAAAGTTGTGCGTCGAGGCATTGTTACATGTATCCGGCGACATGGTTTTCTACAAAAAGCGTCCTTTCGCGAACGTGGGAATACATGCGCCTGACGTCGCAGTTTCCTATAAGGATTCGGGTGCCAAAAGGCAGTCTTTTCGATTTGAACTGGCAGATTGCACAAAATAAATCACGGAGCTGTTTTGTGCAGGGAAAAGAGATTCTCTTAATGCTCTGTTCGTCATCTGCAATTTGGGGACATGGAAGTCCCCAAAAGCCCGCAATGAGCCAGGATGGCGATTGGCGGGCGGTTGCACTGCGGAGAAATCACCCGGTCAGAGCATTTAGAGAATCCGTTTGCCGGAACATACAGCGAGTGATATTTTGTGCAATTTGCCAGCCAACAGCCTGAAACCTGCCTTTTGACACCCGAATCCTATAAGGTTAAAAAGCGTCCCTTCGCGACGCTTGCAAGTTCGCTTTGCGAACTTGGGAATACATGCGCCTGACGTCGCAGTTTCCTATAAGGTTAAAACAGCTCTTACGGCAATAGCTCATAAAACAGTATCAACCAATATGCTGAAAACAGGGAAGCTGCCAAACATGGGACGGAACAGGACGAGCGAGAAGCGATTGCTTTTTGCCCGTCCTTTTCATTGCGTTACGCAATCGAGCGCGAAGCAATGCCGCAATACCAGGTTTACCCGCTTCCGTCTCTCCGGCAACGGTTTTTGAAGCGCTAGAATAGGTCCAAACAATCTCATTCCCTGTAATTTGAAAAATGCAGATAAGATAAAATGCTGATCGGAAGAAAATATAAACACCAAAATTCCAATACCGCTACACCGATCCACGGCGGACTATCCGCTTTGAATATTCCAAGCATAGGAATAATCAAACAGGAGATAAAAAACACTCCATGTATCATAAGCAGATATTTCAGCCACTTATCTGTTTTTGTCTGTGGTTTTATCGTCAATCCGGCAAAGAACGCAGCTAACGACATGACCCCATAACCCAGCAAGTCATAGTTAAACAGCAGTCCGCATTCCTGAAAATCAAGAAGTACACTTGCTTGTTGTGTTAAATCATTTAAGCGGACAGTTGTTAGCTGTGCAAAATAGACTAATAAAATGATGGCAGTATATATGGCGGAAAAAGCCACTGAAACATAGCCCGCTAATTTTGCTTCCTTTTCAGCAAAGTAAGCATATCCGCACATCATTAGTACAAAACTAAACGCAATGAACATAGAAGAAAAGTAACTGCCATAATTGAAACCAAATAACATGGACAGGGCAAAGCAGAATACCGCTGCGAAATTCACGACAGCCCCAGATACGCCCAGTTTCTTATTCATCAACCCTCACCGTCCCTTCAAAAAGAAGATCGACTAATTTACCGATATATGCGGCTCTGTCTTCGGCTTTCGTAAAATCATAACCAAGCAATTGTTTGACGGTTTCACTTCCTAAAAATGCTGCCTGCATTGCAGCAGTCAGAATAAATACGAGCATAGCTTTATCCTCATTTGATATCCCATTCCCAAAAGACTGCGAGAAGCCTTGTTGTGTACGTACAGAATTACAATTTCCCGTATAATTTTGTAAATCACCCAAAATAGAAACGCGGGAAATAGCGGAATGCTCAAACAAAAAATCAAAAACATAGGCTGCCCATGCCGTCAAACGCTCTTTGTCCGTTCGGTACTCTTGCTCCATATGAAAACCTGCGACTACCCGGCCAATAATGCGTTGTACGCATTCTGTTATCAACTCTTCTTTACTTCCGAAATGATAGTTGATTAAGCCTAGCCCAACGTCTGCTTTCGCTGCAATCATACGGGCAGTTATGACTTTCATGTTTCCGTTGTGCTGTTCAATCAATTCGGTTGTTGCTTCCATAATACGATTTTTTACATTTGCGTTTCTGTTCATGATAAGCCCTCCTTGAACATCGTTCAATAGCATTGTACTGAACAATGTTCAAAAAGTCAACTTCAGAGACGTTTTGTAAAGGACTTTTTAATCATATTCATAAAAAATTTTCATTTCAGGGCAAAAAATAAGGCCGGCGCATAATTTCAATTCCCTCCTTGCTCTCTTTGAAAGATTTGCATTGACATAGGCTCTTTCTTCAAGAATGAAATCCGCCAGCAAAGCAGTCATAGTGTGCATAGCTTCATCGTTTTCGTGAAGCGTTTTAAATGCTTGTACGCTTTTATCATCCTCAAAATACTCTATCCACAGATCCAGATAAATCCCCTCGCTGCCCCCATATGCAAGAGTGCTTTTTAGTTGAAATTCATAAGTTTTAATCGGAACCGGGCGATAAGCCCCCAGTCCATAATCCAAAATATCCGGCAGTTTGTCCTTTTCTTTCAGGATATCTTTAATCTTGTCGAACAGTTCTTCCGTTGTCATTGGTTTTTTCAACATTGAAATTCTCTTTTCTGGTGAAATTTTCCATGCAAAAAGGGAAGTATCTCCATCTTTAACGGAAATACTTCCCTCTGCTTAAAAACTTTTTATTATTACATCAGATTCATTATCTTATACAAGCTGCTTTCCATACTGCTCCAAATACGCCTGTGCCCGCTTTAAAGGCAGCCCAATAATTTTCTGCTGTAGCCTTTTTAAAATTACTGCATCATCAAGACCATCTTCTTTCCCCAACTCAATAATCATCTGTATTTTGATCTTATCAGATTCCGTTTCAATAACAGTTCCACCCATAATATTCACCAGCCTTTCTTCATTCTTATTGCCATTTGTGATATGTGTAATGATAGTGTTTACAAATCCTTTCAGGTCTATCAGTTCATCATCTGACAATTCGCCCTCCTGATGCAGACGCACCAGTTCTTCCCTGAAATACGTCAGTTCCTCAATGGCTTTTTCAATATTACCCTCTGATGCAATTTCTTTCTCGTACCTTGCAATATAAAACGGGATGTAAGGAAACAGCCTTTTTTCAACAATCTTTTCCTTTGTAAAATCCGCTAAGATTACATTGTCAGATTGATAGTCCACTGTCTGCCCGTCTGGAAAGGTAAAGGTAATCGTTGTTGTTTTCGGTGTCCTATCCGTTCTTTTGACATAAATAATTGAAAATCCTGGCATTGGGATTGTTGCATGACCAATATCCCATGTTGCAAACTGCCTAGCTACGATAAAAGCATACTCCGCTATCCTGATCGCCATAGAACCATCCTCATAGCTCTGGCATTCCAAGAGGTATATATCGCTCCCTATCCTAATCAGGAAATCTAAAACCTGTTCCTCTATTTCCTTGCTGCCGTCTGACGTTTCATTTTCCGTCAGATAACCCTCCGACGGTAAAATCTCCACTTTTACATCTCTGGGGTAATTCCTGCCGAACACATCATTGATGACGGAGACGAACAATCTTTTATGTTTCATCTTCATTGTCTTAAATACATTATCATAATCCGGCGTCTTTTTCTGCATACGCATCTTCCTTTCCTTATTCATATTATACCCACCTGGCAGCCGAAACGCAATCAGATTTCCAGCAGCCCTTCCACAGAAAAGAAAGAATACTCCGCTTTTACCCACACAGTATTTTCCATCTCCGTCTTTACGGTAGTTTTCTGATATATACAGCTTATAAATTTTATCTGTTTTTTCCGCAAAGCCCTGTTATTTCTACCGCTTTTGGGCTTAAAATGGAACGCAGGTGGAACTTTTGGAGATAGAAAAATCTCGGAAACCCAATAAAATCAAGGATTCCGAGATTTCTGTCCGTTACTCGAACTCGGCGTGTTCTTTGCTGTCATTAACTATATTTATTTAAGTTTTGTGCAAATACACGCCTGTTTTTACATCAATTACATCATTTATTATGGCTTGCTGATTTTCTGTTTCCAAAATGTTGCCATGAAATTATTTTATATTTTTACTTCTTAATTTCTGAACAGCTTTTTTAAATCAATCCCAATTCCATTAAAACTAGGTTCCAAAATCACTGATTCTTTTAAATGTTTCCAAAAAGATTTTTTTATTCCTTCGTCAAAAAAGAATTCACGTATATCTTCGTCTAAATATATATTTTGATCTTTATAATCTATAAACTCCGCATTGGCGTTCTCTAAACCTGCTTTTCCTGTAAGGTAAAACGAAAAACTTCCTCTGCCAGAACGCAACTGCATTTGTACAACTTGTACTTTCTTTTCCGAATCATAAAGCACATCATATATAAAATGTTTTTTCATTTTTATATCTTTATTCTTTTTATCAAAAGGATCTACAATATGTAATTCCGTCAATCGATAGCCTATCGGCAACATGAAATTATAAAAACCACAACTTCCATAATTAGAACTTTCAACCGGAATATACATATGCTCAAATCCAAAAGAAATTTGATCTAAATTATATGAAAAATTTTTTATTTTGCATTGAGTTGATAATAGTTGACATCTATCAGAATTATAAATTCGTAACAATCCGATATCTTTATCTGCATTTCCTTTTACATCCACACAAATATCCCCTAATTTATCAACAACTACCTTATTATACTCATTTGTTGGTATAAATCTATAGGTTTTTAGTATGCCTTGAATATCTATAAAATCAATTAATACTATGCTTAAATTCATTATAATTTCCTTATCACTTATTGAATATGCCCATTATCTTCCAGCAATCTCCTACTTATATCCACGTCGCTATATAGAACTCTCGTTACTATAACATCCATATCTTCGATTACATAAAAAACTGAGTAATTATTATCACTAATTGCCGCAATCCCATAATCTGTTCCAGCTTGGACTCCACAAGTTTTACTCTTTCCGGAAATACATTCAGCCCTTCAATAGCTTCTGCAATCCGATTATATTGACCCATTGCATTTTCCGGAGCATGAAGTTGTATCGCAATATAGTTATAGATTTCTTCCATATCAGCCAGTGCCCTATCAGTAATTCGTACTACATATTGCTTCATATTTAATGGCTCTCCCTAAACTTCTTGAATGCTGAAGCTGCATTCTGTATCTTGCCAGTTCGCAAGTCTTCATAACCTTCTTGCAACTTTGTATGAATTTCCTCCGCTGTCATCAAATCCGCATTGAATACAGAAGGCGTAATAGGCAAAGCAACTGCAAATGGTATTCCTCCTGTCAGAGATATTTGATTAAGATATATATCTATAGCTGTTGACATAGGAATACCTAATTTCGTTAATACATCTTCTGCTCGTTGTTTCACAGTAGGATTTACTCTTAAATTTAATGTTGCTGTTTTTTCCATATAAACTCATCTCATTTCGGTTCATTGTAACGCACTTGTCGTTACTTATCAAGCCTTCTTTTGCTCTTTTTAACTTAAATCATTACTTTCGTTCTATCTTTTATTATTGGCAACATTTATTTTGTCAAAATCGAATAATATGAATAAGCAAACTATGGTAGGCAACGTAATAATTGCCCACCATATAAAATAATATGTGTAAGATTTTTCATCACTCGAACTCGGCGTGTTTTGATGATAAAAGTACAAAATATCTCCTACATTCATTCTATAATTTGAAAGTTCTCGCAAAATAAAGCTGCCAAAACATCTATTGCGTAACACGACACCTCTTTTCACTACAACCACTACACTATATATGCGAAGTTATATTTCCATTCTCAATAAAGAATACATCTTCATGTCAATAACTTTACCATTTTTTACAGCATTGCTTCTTAATGTACCCTCATATTGGAATCCCGCTTTTTCAAGCACTCTGCAAGACGCTTCGTTATATGCAAATGGTTCTGCAAAAATACGAATAATATCACTTTTTTCAAAAACATATTCGCAAATTTGCGTTACTGCTTCGGTCATTATACCTTTACCCCAATATTTTTCAGCAATATAATATCCCAACTCGGCAGTCTGCCTATGAATATTTTCCTGTCGAAAAACGCCAATGCTCCCCACCGCCTTGTCATCTACTGTAATAGCAAAAGCAAAAGTTTCATTTTCATCTGCGGAGATCATAGAAGAAATATAATATAATCCGTCCTGCTCTGTATAGGGATAGGGCAATCCGTCCCGAAGATTATCTTGTATCTTTCTGTTGGAGAGAGCCATTGCCAAATCTTTTGCATCTGATAATTTCCATTTTCTTATTTTACAAATCATTTTTTATTCCCCATTTCTTTAGCAAATAAATTTTTATCCTGCATAAGTGCTATAATGAAGTCTGTATTCTCATTTCTGGATGCAACAAAGCGAAAAATTAGGAACAAATAATATTTTCCAGTGTTCCAAATGTCCTTAAAAGCGAAGCTGCCATTTTTATACCAATTTTTTCAATAATATACTGAGATGAACATCACATCGTGTTTTTCCCTCGATACCTTAATACTGAAATACGTTCACTAATTAACGAAAAGAAATTGCTATCAAAAGAGCATATAACAATATTGAAGTTGTCGCAAAATGACAGTACATAACTCGCTATCATGTCATCGGCTTCACAATTGGTTGTTTCTATATAGTTTATCCCCATATAATCTAAGGCATTATAAACATCCGGCAGCTGTGAGAACGGATTTTCTATTTCATTAACCATGCTGTAATCCATTCTATTCGCTTTATAATCTACGTCTATTTCGCAACGGCTATTTTCATGTTCTCCATCAAAAACAGCGAGAATATGTGCAGGCTCAACTTTTCGTATAATTTTTAACAGTGCTCCTACAAATCCAAGCGTTCCTTGTATTGCCTTCCCTCACCATTAACAATTCTCGCCGGCATACCAAAAAACATTTGAAAAAGCAAATTACTGCCATCAACTATCAGAAACTTATCCATATATTTTCTCACCTTTCCTTTATATTACTTACAAGCCAAACATATGGGGAAAGTTCTTCTGTTTTCATTCCATATAAATTCCAGTTAGTAAATTTTATTATATAACTTTCCCTCTTCATTTTCCATAAAAATATAGAGCATAGCAACCGCCATGCCCTACATTTATTGTTTTCTTTTATCTGCTCCGACAGACATACCCAGTCTATCAGATTTTGCACTTCTTCGTCTGTTTTGTAAAGGTCTGTATCTGCTACAATTTTAGCACACAGCCGTATCATAACTTTCTTTTCCATATCCGTCATATCCTATCAATCCCCTTTCCTATCGGCTCATTTCAAAGGCACGTTTCGGGCGTTTATTTGACCGTTCTGCCTGCTCTAATGCCTTTGACCGTTCCACTATCGACTGTACCTGTTCCCTGCCGAAATGACGCTCCAAACGCCCCAAATCAGACGCTTTTTCCTGCAATCGGTCTATGGTGTCGCTCTGCTCCATGACCTTATCCGTCAAGCGGCTAATCTGTTTCTGTTGTCCGTCCACTTTGGCGGTCAGCTTCTTGCTTTGCTCTGCAAGCTGTACGCATTTGATAGTCAGATTTTTTACCACTTCTTTCAATTTCTCCACAAGCGGCAAAGCCTTTTTATCACGATAAGCCTTTGCGCTCATCAATGCCCCGGCTCTGCCAACTGTACTTTCTGCCGGATCGAAAAACCCGAAAGCGTTACAGTTATCATGGGACAATCCAACATCACCATGTCGCTGAACTGTTACGCACACGCAGCTTTCGCTTCCGCATAGGCTGAAAAGCAAAGGCTGATTGCAGCATAGCCGCAGACGGATTTACTACTTCTTTTACTGCCCCCCCCCAGAGGGAAAACCTAAAAGGTCATGAGGGTATCTAAGAATTTCTCCCTATATCGAAAATGCCGGGAAAGCCCGAAAATACGGGCTATACCGGCATATAAGAACTGCTAAAGAGATAATCTGAATTCACCATAAATTTTGCAAAAAATCTTCTCACTTATTTTTTCATCTTCGGCTGAAAAATCAGGCTGGCAAGATAGCCGAAAATCAATGCAGCGGAAATGCCTACCGCACTGGCCGTAAATCCACCCATAAAAATACCTAAAAATCCGTTTTCGTCAACCGCCTCTCTGACGCCTTTCCAAAGCGTATTTCCAAAACCAAGCAGCGGAACGCTTGCTCCCGCTCCCGCAAATTCCAGAAACGGTTCATACAACTGAACCGCTCCAAGCACTGCTCCTAAACAAACCAACAGCACCATAATCCGGCCCGGAAGCATCTTTGTTTTTTCCATCAGAATCTGGACAAGCGCGCAAATCAGTCCTCCTACCCAAAACGCATTGATATAATCCATAAAATAATCCTCCATTCCTCTTGCATTTTCAATTATTCCGCATGCTCAATTACGACCGCGTGCGCGATTCCCGGTACCGTCATTCCTTCGTTAAACGAAACGGTAGAAAGCAGCGCTCCGGTCGGTACGAATAAAATACGTTTCCATTCGCCGTTTATAAGCTTCGGCAGAAAATGCCCGCTTAAAGTTACGGCAGAACAGCCGCAGCCCGAACCACCCGCTCCGGTTCCCTGCCTCTCGCTGTCATAAATTTCTATTCCGCAGTCCGTATGAACATTTCCGACGTCATAACCTTCTTTACGCAAAAGCTCGATCAGAATTTCCCGTCCGACCGTACCCAGATCGCCGGTAATTATCTTGTCATAGTCCTTCGGTTTTCTGTTAAAATCCTTTAAATGCCGGCTGATTACGGCACATGCAGCCGGAGCCATCGCGGCGCCCATATTCATCGAATCCTTGATCCCGTAGTCTTCAATAATACCTGTCGTAATTTCCGGTATCCGAACACTGCTTTTTTCTTTTCCAAGCAAAAACGCAGCGCTTCCCGTTACGGTCCATGTCGCCGACTTCGGCCGCTGATTGGCATATTCCAACGGAAAACGAAATTGTTTTTCCGCACTTGCAAAATGGCTGGAAGTCATCGCCGCAACGCAGTCCGCATAATCCCCCGCCACGCACATTGCGCCAAGAGACAAAGCCTCCCCGCAAGTACTGCATGCCCCGTACAGACCAAACAGCGGAATCTTAAAATCCATCAGTCCGAAAGAAGTAGCGATATTCTGTCCAAGCAGATCGCCCGAAAACAGGTAACGGACGTCTTCGGCCTTTTTTCCCGCTTTTCCGAGAGCCATCGTAAGCGCTTCCTTCTGCAGCGTACTCTCCGCTTCCTCCCAGGTATTCTGCCCAAACTTATCGTCCTCGCCTATAACGTCAAAGCAGTCTTTTAGCGGCCCGTCTCCTTCCTTTGTTCCGACGATATTCGCAGTGCTGATAATAAAAGGAGCCTCCGCAAACTGGAGACTCTGTTTTCCGATTTGCCTGTTCATACTGATTCCATCCTTTTTTGTTTTAGTATGAAACAAGCCGTAAATTCTTATTCATTTTTTTGTATTCTGCCCATTTTGTATGCATTGACATCAAACTACAATTAGGCTATCATATATTTGACAGCGGCGGCTTTTCAGAAATACCGGACTGCGTCATTCCATAAACGGCAATAAGGCTTCCCGCTTCTTCCCTTTTGCACAAACAAGTACGATAAGATTATACTTACAGGTAGGTATTGACATGCGTAATAAGTATATTCCAAAGGTATTAAAGGAGTATCGAAAAAAAAATCATTATTCTGTGAATGAAGTTGCTTTCATGCTGCACGAGCGCTCTATTGACGTCGCGCCCAAAACAATTTACGGTTGGGAAAGCGGACAGGCGCAGCCGAGCGCGGACGTTCTGCTCGTACTTTGCGAACTGTACAATGTTACAAATATTCTGTCCGCATTCGGATACGATAATGAGGGCGATTTTAATCTGACTTCTCAGGAGCGCGCGTTGATTAAGTCCTACCGCGCCCATCCGGAGCTTCAGGAAGCCGTAAACATTCTTTTAAGCCATCGGCCGCAAAAGTAAAAGCTTTTTGCGGTCATCCGTGCGTTCCTGAAATCAAAAGCCTCTCCGTATTATTCTTCGCATGTTCCGCTAATAGTTCCTCCGATACCTTCATGTATTTTGCAAGCTCTCTTACAACATAGGTAATATTCTGCGGTACATTAATCCTGCCAAGACCGCGCACATTTTTCGGCGTCAGATACGGCGCGTCCGTTTCCACCAGAATCCGCTCAAGCGGAATCATTCGAACCGCCTCCCGCAATTCTTTTCCGCGAAGATCGTCGCAGATCCACCCTGTAATTCCGATCGAAAAACCCATCGATAAATATCTGTCCAGCGTCTCTTTGTTTCCCGTAAAACAATGCACAACCGATTTTTCACAAAGTTTTGGATGCTTTTTAAACCGTTTTACAAAGTCGTCGGCAGCGCTCCGCTCATGAAGAAACAGCGGCTTATCCAGTTCTTCCGCCAAAACAATATGCTTTTCCAGGCATCTGATCTGATTTTCCCTGGTAGAAAACATCCGGTCATAATCCAGACCGCATTCGCCTACGGCAACGACCCTCCTGTTTTCAGTTAAAATATGCTTTATACGGCTAAAATCTTCCTGCACGGCACGGTCGGCATTGTGCGGATGGATACCTGCCGTACCGTATACATCATGCGTCTTTACAAAATCATCTATCCTGTCGTTTTCTTTTGCATCCGTTCCGGTCAGAATACAGCAAACTCCATGTTCTTCTGCTTCTCTAATCACCTTTTCCGGTTCCGGAAACTGTTTGCAGAACAAGTTTAACCCGATATCATAATATTTGATCTGCATTTGACTCTCCTCCATTTTCATTGACATAATTATTAGTGTTACTTATAATATAAAAAAGATATATTACTTATACAAATATAGTGTTTTGTTTCGATACGTCTCCCAGAAAGGAATCACCGCCTGCATGGATATCAATTACGAACTTTACAAAGTCTTTTATTATGTAGCTTCTTCTCTGAGCTTTTCGGAAGCAAGCAAGCAGCTCTTTATTTCCCAGTCCGCTGTCAGCCAGTCGATTAAAACTCTGGAAAAAAAATTAGAACAGCCCCTGTTTATCCGCAGCACAAAAAAAGTACAACTGACTCCCGCCGGGAAGATTCTGTTAAAGCATATCGAACCGGCTATGAATCTGATTCGCCGCGGAGAAAATCAGTTATTCTCTTCCGGCAGTCTTGGACTTTCGCAGCTCCATATTGGCGCCAGCGATACGATCTGCCGTTATTTACTGGTACCTTATCTGAAACTGTTCCATCAAAAATTTCCGTCCGTTCCGATTAAAGTTACAAATGCAACCTCTTTAAGCTGCGTCGATTTGCTGGAACAGGGAAAGGTCGATTTAATTATTACCAATTTCCCAAACTCCAAAATTAATCCATCGTATATCTGCAAAATCCTGTGTCGCTTTCAGGACGTATTTATTGCAAATCCATCCTGTTTTCATCTGAAAAAAAGGGATATCACATTGGAAGAATTAAGGCGTTACCCCATTCTGATGCTGGATCGCAAAAGCACAACCAGCGAATTTCTGCACCATATTTTTTTGCAGCATCAGCTTGAACTGATCCCTGAAATCGAACTTAGCAGCAACGACCTGCTGATCGATTTAGCGCGCATCGGACTCGGCATCGCTTTTATTCCCGACTACTGCCTCAAGGAAAACGATGAGGAACTGTTTCTGGTGAAAATCAGAGAAACGCTGCCGTTTCGGCAGATCGTTGCCGCCGTTTCTCCGACGATGCCGCCGTCTCGAACCACAGAGGAATTTCTGTCGCTGCTGCCGGAACAATAGAGCGGTTTATTCCCGCATTTCAGAAAACCTGCGCTGTCAGAAATTCGCTTCGGATTTCGTTTTCACTTTCCCTGACGCCGTTACCAGCCATCATCATTTCCATACTTTCGTATTGTTCAACCGTTTGTCTCTTTTATCTTATCACAGATATACATACAATTCTACTTATATTCATTTCCCTGTCCATTGGCTGCTGACATTTTTTCTACGACATTAGCAATATAAAGAATGCACTTTTTTTCTGGAAAAAACAACCGTCGTGTGTTACAATATATCCTGCCGCAGAAGCGGCAGAAAGCGAGGAAAAAACATATGGCGGAATCAACCAAATATGCGGGAACACAAACCGAAAAAAACCTTGAGGCTGCGTTTGCAGGCGAATCACAGGCGAGAAATAAATATACTTATTTTGCATCCGTAGCCAAAAAAGAAGGTTATGAGCAGATCTCCTCCCTGTTTTTAAAGACGGCGGAAAACGAAAAAGAACATGCAAAGCTGTGGTTAAAAGAATTAAAAGGAATCGGCGATACAAAAGCCAATCTCGAAGCAGCCGCAGACGGAGAGAATTTTGAATGGACCGATATGTATGAGGATTTTGCAAAAACAGCGGAAAAAGAAGGCTTTCCGGAGCTGGCGGAAAAGTTCCGTCTGGTAGGCGCAATCGAAAAGCATCACGAGGAAAGATACCGTGCCCTTCTTAAAAACATCGAAACGGCGTCTGTTTTCGAAAAGAGCGAAGTAAAAGTATGGGAATGCCGCAACTGCGGACATATTGTCGTTGGTACAAACGCGCCCCAGGTGTGCCCGACCTGCAATCATCCGCAGAGCTATTTTGAAGTGGCAGCGGAAAATTATTAAAATATCCGTATCCATGCAAAGCGGATTTTTCTTCGCCCGCATATCGGATTCGGATCTATAATGCAAAAGAACTCCGAAAGCGTATGCAGCTTCACTTCTGCAATGCGCATTCGGAGTTCTTTCATTTTTCAGCTTTTCTGTCGCCCGTCCGGCCGAAATTATCTTCCTTTCAGCGGGCATTCTTCGGACTTTTACAGCTTTTTAATTCGTAAAAGCGCCTCCTCCGTATTCTCGCGGCTTCCGAAAGCAGTCAGTCGGAAATACCCCTCCCCGCTTGGACCGAAACCGGATCCGGGCGTTCCAACTACGTTTGCTCTTTCAAGCAGAAAATCAAAAAATTCCCACGAAGTCATCCGATCCGGCGTTTTTAACCAGATATACGGTGCGTTCACTCCGCCGAATACGGTGTATCCCGCCTCTTTTAACCCTTCTTTAATGAGTTTCGCATTGTTCATATAATATGCGACCTGCTCTTTTAGCTGCGCCTTTCCCGCTTCGGAATATACGGCTTCTCCGGCCCGCTGCTGGATATAGGGAGCCCCGTTGAACTTTGTTCCGTGACGTCTCGCCCACATCGCATGCAGAGACACTCCGCCGCAGGTAAGTTCTTTCGGAACGACCGCATAACCGAGACGCACCCCGGTAAATCCGGCGTTTTTGGAAAAGCTTCTTAACTCAATCGCGCATGTCCTCGCGCCTTCGCATTCGTATACGGAATGCGGCACGTTTTCTTCCGAAATATATGCTTCATATGCGGCGTCATAGATAATCACCGCGCCGTTTTTATTGGCATAATCAACCCATACCTGAAGCTGTTCCTTTGTAATCGTCGTTCCGGTCGGATTGTTCGGCAGACACAGATAAATCATATCCGGAATTTCCTTCGGACACTCCGGTACAAAATCGTTTTCCATCGTGCAGGGCATATAAATCACATTGCTCCACCGTTCCGTTTTGGAATCATATTCTCCGGTTCTTCCCGCCATGACATTGGAATCGACATAGACCGGATAAACCGGGTCGCAGACTGCAATACGGTTGTTGACGGAAAAAATCTCCTGGATATTTCCCGAATCGCTCTTCGCCCCGTCGGACACAAAAATCTCGTCCGCCGAAATCGCGCAGCCTCTTTTCATGTAATCGTTCTCTGCGATCACGCTTCTTAAAAATTCATAGCCGAGATCCGGCGCATAACCGCGAAACGTATCCGCATTTCCCATTTCGTCGACGGCTTTGTGCATCGCTTCAATAATTGCCGGCGCAATCGGCTGCGTCACGTCTCCAATCCCTAATCGAATGATCTTTTTATCCGGGTTTAAAGCGGTAAATTCGTTTACCTTTTTTCCGATTGTACTGAAAAGATAACTGCCCGGCAGCTTTTGATAATGATCGTTAATCTGAAACATTCCTGTATCCTCCCTGTTCCTGTTATTCCCGCATACGGCATACCGGCATCACGTCTGCGCATACCTATGGCAATTCCCGCAAAGCAGACGCCGGCTCCGCCGTGGTCTTTGGCTAAGTATAGCAGACGTCTATCCGTATTGCAATACTTTTTTGTTTACCAGGAACCAATATCTCCCTGCAAAAGACTCACAATCATCTGCGCCGTATCCGTCCGTCCGACGCCGTTTTCCATACTCCGCTTCTGTATGTAGCGGTGCGCCTCTTCCTCGGAAAAACCGTTTCGTTCCATTAATAGAAGCTTGGCCAAATCCAGCAAATCCCGATCCTCCTGCGTCCGAAGTTTCGGCCGGAACTTTTGTTTCTTTCTGCGTCCATCCAGCTTATCCTCCATGATCCGAAGCGTCTCTAAGAGCTCGTTTCCCTTAACCGGCATTGATAGAAAGACAATCTGTTCGGACACGCGTTCTATGCTTTTCGCGGACGGAACCAACACCAGCATTTCAAACTCCAGCGGAAGATATTCGCGTAGTTCCGCGTATCCCATATCCGCAAAACGGCTGCCGCAGACGACGATTCCCGCGCTAAGTTCTTCCGCGCTCTGCAGCGACTGCGCGCCGGTCGCACAGACTGCGGCCGCATGAAAACCGTTTTGCACCAGCATCCTTTTTATCTTCCGGGCAGTTTCCTGTTTCGGAAATGCAACAATTATATTTGTCAAAACCGATTTCCCCTGTCTTAGTGTAACGAATATTTCGTTTCTGGTACATTGCCGCAGCTGAACAAGCAGGCAAGTCAAGGTGTCAGTTACTTCATATTCGTTATACTAGATTCTGTACAGATAATTTTCAATCTCCCACCCGGATACGCGGGCGTGATAATCCGCCCATTCCGCCCTTTTTGCCTTCAGGTACTTTTCCGTCAAATGCTTCCCCAAAACAGCTTTGATAAAATCATCCTTTTCCAGTTCATTTAACGCCTCTTTTAAATCTCCCGGAAGCGCCTCGATATGAAGAGCCTCTTTCTCCTTCCGGCACATTTCAAACACATTTTCGCCGACTGCCTCAGGCGGCATGATCCGGCCGCGAATCCCGGAAAGCCCCGCCTCAAGGCAGACCGCCAAAAGCAGATACGGATTCGCCGCGGCGTCCGGGCAGCGGAGCTCGATCCTTTTCGCTTCTCCACGCACGGCCGGAATACGGATTAACGGACTGCGGTTCGCCACCGACCATGCAAGATAAATCGGCGCTTCAAAGCCCGGAACCAGACGCTTATAGGAATTGACCAGCGGATTGGCAATTGCCGTAATTGCTTTCATATGCGAAAAAATTCCGCCGATAAACCAGTATGCCTCTCTGCTTAATCCGAACACATCCTTATCGTCTGCAAAAACATTTCTGCCGTCCTTTAAAAGCGACATATTGATATGCATTCCGGAACCGTTTACGCCGTTCTTCGGTTTCGGGAGAAAGCTCGCAAACAGCCCGTGCTGCTTTGCAATCGTTTTGACGGCAAGCTTAAACGTCATAATATTGTCCGCCGTTTGCAGCGCTTCGTCGTAGTGAAAATCAATTTCATGCTGCGCCGGAGCCGCCTCATGGTGGGAAGCCTCGATTTCAAATCCCATCTCCTCCAGCGTCATAACCATGTCGCGTCTCGCATTTTCACCCAAATCCACCGGTCCCAGGTCAAAATACCCCGCGCGTTCTCTGCTTTCCGTCGTCGGCTGTCCTTCTTCGTCCTGTTCAAACAGAAAAAATTCACACTCAGGCCCCACCTGAAAACAGTATCCAAGCGACTTAGCGTCCGAAACCGCTTTCTTTAAGATATAGCGGGGATCTCCTTCAAACGGAACATGATTCTGCGTATAAATATCACAGATAATCCGCGCCACCTTGCCCTGCTGCGGCCGCCACGGAAAGATACAGAACGTATCCAAATCCGGATGCAGATACATATCGGACTCCTCAATCCGCACAAATCCATCAATCGAGGAGCCGTCAAACATACATTCGTTATTCAGAATCCGCTTTAACTGGCTCGCCGTAACCGCCACATTTTTTAAAGTACCGAACATATCCGTAAACTGAAGACGAAGAAACTCCACGTCCTGCTCCTCTACTATGCGGACAATATCTTCCCTCGTATATCTGCTCATTCTTTAAACCTGCCTTTCCGACGCCGACGCTCCTGATTTCATATATTCCAAAACCCCGCGGTACGAAATCGGCCCGCCGAATAAATCAAGCGCGCTCCCGATCGTAATGTTTAACCTGTTTTGTCCCAATTCGCGTATAAGGTCCAGATCCGAAAAGCTTCCGACGCCTCCGGCATACGTAATCGGAATCTTTCCCCATGCGCCCAACAGGCGCACCAGCTCTTCTTCTATTCCCGCCGATTTTCCTTCCACGTCCGCCGCGTGAACCAGAAATTCATCGCAATAGTCCGACAGCGCCTCTAAGAAAGAAGGCGTCACTTCCTCGTCTGTAAACTTCTGCCACCGGTCGGTGACAATGTAATAGCTGCCGCCGCGTTTTCTGCAGCTTACATCCAGAACCAGATGTTCTTTTCCTGCCGCGGCGGCAACCCGTTTCAATCGGTCAAAATCGACTTTTCCGTCCCGGAACACATATGAAGTAACAATGACGTGGCTCGCCCCCGCCATTAAAAATTCCTCCGCATTCGAATCCGTAATTCCGCCGCCGACCTGCAGTCCGTTCGGATAAGCGTTCAGCGCCAAAAGCGCCTGTTCCTTTGTCTTTTTGTAAAAATCGCTTTCTTTTGCGTTTAACAGGATGATATGACCGCCGGACAGGCCGTCTTTTTTATATAACTCTGCAAAGTAAGAGGCGTCCTGCGTCGAAACGTAATTTTCTTTTGCATAGTCCCCGTCGTCGCGCAGGCTTCCTCCTACAATTTGCTTTACTTTTCCGTTGTGTATATCAATACAGGGCCGAAATTCCATACGATACCTGTGCCTTTCCCTTGCAGTGTAATATCATTCTTTCGCCTTATCCAGTATTTTTCCGATGTTGACAAGAAACAGCGTTCCCGCTACCGCAACCGAAAGAAAATCCGCTACCGGCTCCGCTAAAAAGACCGCGAATACTTTATCGGTAAAGAAAAACGGCAGAAGATAGATCAGCGGAATCAGCAGAATAATTTTCCTTAAGCAGGCAATAAACAGAGAAATTTTCGCCTGTCCCAATGACACAAATGTCTGCTGCGCCGCCATCTGGATTCCGAACAGTCCCGATACGGCAAGATAAACCCGCAATGCCCACGTCGTCGTTTCGTAAAGTTCCGGAGAATTGCTGTTAAACAAGCGTACAAACGCACCCGGAAACAGTTGAACAAGCGCCCAGAATACCATCGTATACAAAAAGCAGCAAAGCAGAAGCAGGCGGTATGTCTGCTTTACGCGCTCCGTTTTTTTCGCTCCGTAATTATAACTTAAGATCGGCTGCGCTCCCTGGGAAAGCCCCTGGGTCGGCATAAACTGCAGCTGCATAATACTGCTTAAAATCGTCATGGCTCCGACAGCCACGTCTCCGCCGTACCTGGAGAGAGACGCGTTAAAAGCGATATTTAAAACGCTTTCCGTCGCGCTCATAATAAACGGGGAAACGCCAAGCGCAAGCACCGGCAGAATCACCGACGCCTCTGTCTTAAAATACGCTTTCTTTATCTTAAGCCCCGTTTTATTCCCGGTCAAAAACCGGATTACCCATGCCGCGGAAACGCCCTGCGACAGAATCGTCGCAAGCGCCGCTCCCTGTACTCCCATGTTCAAAACAAAAATAAACAGCGGGTCAAGCACAATATTGCAGACAGCGCCGATTAAAACGGTTTTCATGGCAACCTGCGCAAACCCCTGCGTTGTAATAAACGTATTCAGCCCAAGCGAAATCATCACGCAGACCGTACCGGCTGCGTATATCCGCAGGTAGGAAAGCGCATACGGCATCGTATTGCCGCTCGCCCCAAACAGACGCAGCAGCGGTTCCGCTCCAATTTCCAGTGAAACGGTCAATACCGCCGCAAAAACCAGCAGCATAAAGACACAGTTTCCCAAAATCTTTTCCGCCAGCTCGTGATCCTCTCTCCCCATCGCAATCGCAGCCCGCGGCGCGCCGCCTGCCCCAATCAGATTGGAAAACGCCGTAATCAGCATAATAACCGGAAAACAGAGCCCAAGTCCGGTCAGCGCCGTATCTCCGATTTCCGGGATGTGGCCGATATAAATACGGTCCACCATGTTATAAAGCAGATTTACCATCTGCGCGATAATTGCCGGCAGCGCAAGCTTTAACAAAAGCTTTCCCACGCTGCCCTGCCCCAAGTCAAGGTCCTTGTCCTTTTGCATTTTTACATCCATTTCATTTTCTTATATTTCAATAAGTTCATATTCCCGCGTTCCAAATCCGAGCGCCGCCGCCGCTTCAATCGTGTGCACGCCGTTTCTCGACTCTATCCGCTCTAACAAGTGAGCTCTGCCCGGATCTTTCGACGCGTATACAAGGTCTAAACAGGCCTGGTCAATGGCAATCGGATCGTCGGAAGATAAAATGCCGATATCCGCCATACAGGGATCCTCCGCGACCGCGCAGCAGTCACAGTCCACCGACATATTTTTCATCACGTTGACATACGCCAGTTTTCCCTTCAAATACTCTGTAACCGAATACGCCGCATCCGCCATCGACTCTAAAAACGAATCGTGGTCGGAAGTCCATATCTCCTCCGGCACTCCGGCGCCGTGAATATAGGCTTTTCCGAAAGAGGACGCTACGCCGATGGAAAGCTGTTTAATCGCTCCGCCGTATCCGCCCATCGGGTGTCCTTTAAAATGGGACAGCACCAGCATAGAATCATAATTTGCAAGATCTTTGCCTACAAAATTCTTTTTTATTCTCTTCCCGTTCGGAATCGAAAGCTCTAAATCGGGGCCCTCCGCATCCAGTAAATCGACCTTAAAATACTTGCTCCAGCCGTGCTTCTCCAGCGTAATTCTGTGCTTCTCCGTCGTATTGCGGGAACCCTCATAAGCGGTATTGCACTCAACCACAGTACCGTTTACAAATTCGATCACCGGCTTAAAAAAATCCGGCTTCAGAAAATTCTGATTTCCCTCCTCTCCGGAATGAAGTTTCACCGCAACTTTCCCGGTAAGCTCCGCTCCGACGCGCCGATAAAGCTCCGTTACCTTTTCCGGTGTAATTTCTTTTGAAAAATAAACTTTCGCTTTCATAAATTCCCTTCTCCTTTCCGGATCAACCTTTCGATATAGTATCTCACATGTAACGTTCGTACCATGCATGTCAGGATTATACCAAAACAGGAAAAAAATAGCAACTCTGGGACGTTACGCTTCTTTTCTTAAGATATCGACGGTATGCGCCCCCGCTCCGATCAAATCCTGCCGCTCGCAAATCGATAGCTGGTAGGAAAGAAACCGCTCAAATTCCGCTTCTGTCAAACGCTTTAAATACGGCCGCATATAGTTTGCCGGGCCGTCGGGTGAAATCAGCTTTATTCGCCGAAGTCCCGCTGCCTCCGATATTCTTCTGATGTCCTCGGTTCTCACATAATCGTATAAATCCTTTTCTTCCGACACTATATGAAAATCTTCTGTCAGACGTCCGTTCTCTATACATTCTTCTATATGCTGTTCCTTAAACGCATAAGATAATACGCCGTACTCATTCATACAGTAAGCGACGAAAATTACGCCGCCCGTTTTCGTGACACGCTTTGCTTCCTTAAGCGCCTGCACTTTATCCTCAAAAGAGAACAGATGATACATCGGTCCAAATAAAAGCGTCAAATCAAACGTTTCGTCGGCAAGCTTCGACAAATGTAATGCATTCCCTTCCATTGCCTTAACCCTGCTTTTCTTTGCCTTTAATACGCCCAAATGACCGCGCATCGGTTCTACCGCGGTCACATCATAACCTTCTTCCGACAGCGGCACCGCATACTTTCCCGTTCCGGCGCCCACGTCTAAAATTCTGATCTCGCCTTTTTCCCGATCATTATGATCGTACGGCGGAAGAAAATCATGGATATATTTCATGGAAATACGATACTCCACCTGCCCGTGCCTGGAATTAAGCCGCTTTTCCTCATTAAATTTCTGATAATATGCCTCCAGTTCTTTCATGTCATCCTCCATTTTTTAAGGTAAAAAATAGGCTTCGCCTATTCAGCTCCCCTGCCCCTCAATCTTGAGGGGTGGG
>CANPGM010000027.1 GCA_947573605.1 uncultured Roseburia sp.
AAGTATGATCGTCCGCGTCAAAGGGACTGCCCCAGCCGATCAGATAGGCCATCTGTCCGCCCCAGTCCGTCTGTACCGGAATTTCGACCGTACAATTTATCCCGATTTCCCTCAATTGCTGCGCCGCCGCCTGCGCGATATCAAGACGCACCTGATCCCCCGCGCCGACGCTTATGACAAATCCAACCGTCTCTCCGTTCCGTTCGTAAAAATCGCTTTCGCCCATTTTACAGCCCGCCGCAAGAAGAATCTCCCTGGCCTTCTTTGGATTATATTCGTACCGCTCTACCGCTTCATGATTGTAACGGTTTCGCTGCAGCGGTCCGTAGGCCGGAACGCCCTGACCAAGTAATACGGCGTCAATAATCGCCTCGCGGTCGATCGCATAACAAACTGCCGGAATAAGGTCTTTATTTCGAATCCAGTAGTCGTTTCTGAAATTAAATAAAATTCCCCGGTAATCGGAAGTTTCCATATGATAACAGGTATAGCCCTCCCTGTCTGCAAACGCCTGCGCGTCCTTCGGCGTTAAAAGCGCCAGGTCCAGCTCTCCGGACTCCATCTGAATCGCTTTTACATTGTCGTCCGGTACGATTTTAAAAATAATCCGGTCTATATTCGGTTCTCCTTTAAAATAAGCCTCGTTTTTTTCAAGCGTAATGGATTGACCGACATCCCAGCGCGTCAGTTTATACGGGCCTGTCCCGACCGGACTCCGGAAAAAATCGGATTCCTGCAGATCTTCTCCCATAAGCAGATGTTCCGGGAGAATCGCCATTGTCATATAATCCAGAAACGCCGCATTCGGAGCGGCCAGCCGGAAAGATATCGTATGGCTGTCAATTACGGTAATATCCTCTACATCCTCATAATTGGCACGGTTCTCGGAACCGTTTTCCGGGTCCATTATCGCTTCAATCGTAAATTTCACATCCTCCGCCGTAAAAGCTTCCCCGTCATGCCATTTTACCCCTTCTTCCAGGTTAAACGTATAGGTACAGCTCTCCTTATCATACTCCCAGTTCTTCGCCAGTCCGGGAACCACCTCGTTGTCGCCGTCATGCGCGGTAAGCCCGTTAAAAAGCAGGATGTTGATTTCGCCGTGTTCATCCATCGCCGGATTGATTCTGGTATAGTCGCCGCTGCCGTAAACAAGCGTTTCCGAGTCCCTTTCTCCGGACCATGAAGCGCCGCCGTTCTCCTGCCCGGATAAATTGTCCCGTCTGTCGTTTTCCGGGTCCGGCGCTCCTTTACACGCCGCTAAAATAACGGTCAGGGCCGCCGCCAGCAGTAAAATCTTTTTTTTCATCATTTCCTCCCATTTCGCCGCATTCAGATAAAAAGGCATACAATCCCTCTTGAAAGGATTGTATGCCTTCGTGAACATACATAGCTCTATTCGCCGTTTCCGACAATTGATGCAAACAGCGACAGTCGTCATTCCCTGTCGCCCGGAAGCTTCGGCTCCCCCGACGCGGCTTCGTGCCGTTTCGCAGAGCTTACTATAACACAGCCCGGAAAAAAAAGCAAGTCAAAAACTCTTTTCACACTGCCTCACCGTGAATCCATATTAATCTGAACTTACTTCCTTCTGCACTTCCTTTATCACACTCTCTATCAGCTTCGCCATCGAAAGGTCCGGCACTCCCGCAATATAATTATTGCAATGATTTACAGGAATTAATATTCGTTTCGCACTGCTCTGTCCGACTGCCGCCGCCATAGCCGGCGTGATTTCCCCAAGCAGCGCGTCCGCAATTACAATTCCGACGGGTCCGAGAATCAAATCCGCGCTGCGGCAGCAGACGATTACCGCGTTTTCTCCGGTCGCCGCATGGTCCGCGCCGGCTTTAAGCATAGCCGAAGAGGCGGCGCTGTTCGTTCCGACCGCAGTCACTTCCTGTTCCGGAAACTGTTTCTTAACGGCGGCAACAATCTGTCTTCCGATTCCTCCGCCCTGCGCGTCAATGACCAGAATATTCATGATTTTTCCTCCACACGAATCAGCAATTCGGACAGCCGTCGCTTCGGCACATAATGCACGTCGTTTTCGTCTCTGTAATACGTCGTTTTTCCCGACTCGTCCGCATCTGTCAGCACCACTTTTTCATCCGGCCTGCCTATTGCAAGGATAAGCGCCGGTTCTAAATGCTCTGCAAATGAAAACGCCTTTTTTACTTCTTCCCGGTCAAAATTCCCCAGCATACATCCGCCGAGTCCGGCCTCGACCGCGCCTAAAAGAATGGTCTGCGCCGCAATTCCGATATCCGTGCCGCATGCCTGCGGATTTTTGCAGATCTTCGTATCCACGCACACAATCAGATAAGCGGTGGGATACTTCCCGTCGTGCGGCAGTTTTCTGTCTTTTAACGCTTTCGCCCATCTCGTGAGGGGATGAAGGATACGAAGCTGCTCCTTTCCGCATACCGGATAATACTTTAGCGGCTGCAAATTGGCGCCGGAGGCGGCATACCGCGTCAAATCCACCAGCCGCTCCAGCGCCTCCTCCGTTACCTTTACCGTTTCATCATACCCGCGATAACTGCGGTTGGAAATTAAAAGATCTTTTAACATTTTTTCCAATCCCTTTCCTTACATAAAGCCGTGCCGCAGGCACGAAAACCGTTATTTATTCGCTTTACAGGCGCGGTTGCGTTCAGACAGCGCGCCGGTAATCTCTCTGCATAAAGTCCGTACGGCTTCTTCGTTTTTCTCCGATACGGCTCTCTTTAGCTTTTCCATTTTCTGTTTCAGCACCGCTTCCTGCAAAGCGGTCTGGCTGCAGGAAACGGGATCGCTGTACCGAAATTCCTCCGCCAGACTACGCAATGCTTTATTCATCGAATCGTTGTCCGGATAATCAAGCGAAGCCGCCGTCGCGTACAATTCACGCATATTTTCCGTATCCGCTTTCTGTCTGTCCTCCTGGCGCATAATTTCATCCCGCACAGCATCCGTGGCAAGCAAACCGACTGCAGCGGCGGCAAGCAGAATTACGTTTAGGACAAGCGGTATCCAAAACGGCAGAATCCGTGAAACAGCCATTTCCAAAAAGCTCGCTGCAAGCTGTACCAGCAGATAAGCTATGCCGATCCACGCAATCGGGAACCCGTAAAACCTGCTTTTTTTTCCGCCTTCCAAAGGCATTGATACCCGAAATACATAGAGCTGCGCCGCCATTGCCGTCAAAGCAAACAGATACGCCAGCCAGAATACCGCATTCCTGGAAAACGGCGCTGCGAAAGATATCACCTGAAAAACCAGAAAAACAATTGCAAGCGCCGCAATTCCCCGTTTCTTATTTTTTTCCATTCGTTCCTCCTACTCCGGCTTTCTTGCGCCGCAATTCTGACAAAAGTTCCCGGTCAGCTCCGTCTGTCCGCAGGCGCAGGTCCAGCTTAAGGACGGCGCCGGTTTCTTTGCTCCGCAATTGGAACAGAAATTTCCAGTCACTGACTTTGCTCCGCAGGCGCAGGTCCAAGCCCCGGAAACCGGAGGAACGGCCGCCTGCCCCGTCTGTACCACAGTTTCCAGTACGGGTGAGATGGCGTCTTTCGTCAAATGCGCCATACTGCCTACTGCTCCCAGACCCACGCCGAGCCCCGCAAGCTCGCCGATTGCAGACATGCCGGCTCCGCCGCCGGTCAGGCCGTTCTTCATGGCCTCCAGTCCGACCTGACGGGCGGTTTCCTGCTGATACGTATACCCTTTCATCCGCATCCCCATTGCTTCCGCTTCTGCCTGCATCTTAAGCGCTTCCGCTTCCGCCTGCGCTTTTAATTTCAGCGCTTCCGCTTCTCCCTGCGCGCCGATCATCTTCATTCTCGCAGCGGTAACGGCCTCAACCTCCATCCGCTGCGCAGCCGCTTCCGCTTCACTCTTACGAATCTGCTGTTCGCGGACGGACAGATATTGCTGTGCATACTGTTCCTTCATCCTGCAAAAATTCGGATCGTCGTCAGGCGTTACGACTCTGCTGACAAAAAACTCCGGCATTGTCAGCCCGTATTCCGCAAGCGAAGCGTTGATTTTTTCCCGCAGCGCCTCGGACAGTGACAAAAGCTCCGAGTCAATCTCTAAAATCGGAATCGCCTTTTCCTTAATCGTCTGCGCAAGATAACTTTTTACCTGCGTAATGACCATCGAACGGAAAAATCCTTTTGTATTACCGTCTCCGAAAAGCTGGGACTGGCTGAACCGGTCCGTCGTCCCGATTACTTTTAATAAAAGCTTTCTGGAATTGCTGACGCGGATATTAAACTCCCCGCTCGCGCCGATTTCCAGATGCAGCCCGGTAACCGGATCAAACAGACGCACCTTTGAATCCGTGCCCCACTTGATTCCCATCTGGGTAGCAAGGTTAATGTAATAAATTTCGGAATGAAACGTCCCCTCGGTATCTGTCGGAAGCTGAAACGCCTTTTCAAACAGCGGAAGCTGCTGCGTTTCAAGCAGATACCTGCCGGCCCCGAATAAATCAAGCGCCTGGCCGTCTTTGAAAAAAACCGCTTCCTGGCTTTCATGCACAATTAACTGAGAGCCGAAATTAAAATCCTCCAGCGGATGTTTCCATACAAGCGTTTCATTGTCTCCTTCGTATTTGATAATGCCCGCCAGCCCTTCCCGGCGCATTTTCAATGCAGTCAGACGTTCCTGTACCTGATTTTCATAATCACAGACCGGACAAACATACGTAGACGCGCTTACGCTTGTATTTAGCCGAACGCCGCACTGCCCGCAAAAAAACTCCGCCGCCTGCTGCTGTTCCGCCAGCGTATTAATCGGTTCCGAACAGACCGGGCAGAGCGCGTCTTTTCCCTTTGACTGATCATAAAGGACCTGATTGCCGCAATGCGGACATTTGCGCACTGCCATTTTATCTGTCCTGACATGAATCGTGTTCCCGCAGGAACAGTCAATCTTTTTCCCGGCAAAAAAACCGGTTTTTGCTTCCGCATACTTTCCGCACTTCGGACATGCAATTGCGAATTTAGCCATCGTCTTTCTCTCCTATCTTCCGAAAATCCCCTTTTTCTTCTTCGGCGGCTTATATCTGTAATCCGCGCACCTGCCCGCCCGTTCCTCGCTGTCTTTATAATCGTTAAGCCGTCGGAACATGTTATACGCCGCATCGTAATCCGTAAAAGAATCTGCCGTTTCCATCTGTTTTACCGCAGCCTGATACAGCGCTTCCGCTCCCAGAGACTTACATTCCTCCTTTTTCTTCTCTGCATCTCTAAAACCGGCAAGGCCTTCCCACATCGTTTCCGTATCTTCAAGCCGTTCCATGAGCCCGTCTATTTCTACGGGCCTGTCCAATCCTTCTCCAAGCCTTCGGAATAATTCCTCCATAATCCGCATCGTCTGTTCATATTTTTCCTCAAGAGAAGCATATATTTCTTCGGATTCCTTTTGCACCTCATCGTCCGTCCTTAATAGAAAAGCGCGGTATTCCCCGCATTTTTTCTGCTTTTCCCGTTCCGCCGCCGCAGCGGCTTCCTCGATTTTCTGTTCCATCGCAGAATAGATTTTATTTTCCGTTTCAAGCGCCGCTCTGTCGCCTTCTGCAAACCGTTTCGCTCTGGTCATGTTCCGCTCCTCTGCCCAGAACTGCTTCTCTTCCTGAAGCTGCGCCGTTCTGTCGGCCTCTGCGGACGGATATCCCAGGTCAAATCTGTATTTTGCTTCTATTCTATGAAAAGTATACTCCGGATTTACCGTATATTTTGCGGCCATCTCTTCCACATGCGCCGTATCCTCTTCGCACGCGGGAAGCGTTTCAAATACGCACTGCCCGTATTTCTCCAGCCTCATCCGTATCAGTTCCCCCGCGTTCCTGACCCGGTTTCCCGCCAGCACTTTTCCGAAATACGCTTCGGAACACTCCGCGTCCATATCAAGCGCGCGCTCAAAAAATTCCTCCGCTTCCTTCCACTCTCCGTCCTCAAGCGCCATACCGCCTCTTTTTAGCATAGACGAAACGGTATATGCAATTTCTGAAGTCATATTTGCATCTTTTTTATCAATCGTTTTTTCGCTTTCCGAAACCACTACTTTTTCGACGCCGCGGATTAAATCCTGAATAAAGCCTATTTTACTCATATCATAGGATTGAAGCACCGACAATGCCTCCGGCAGATCGTAGGGGTCCATATCCTTATAGCAGGGAAGCAAAAGCCTCGAACGATCCCGCTTCATCAGCGCCAGATAGCGGCTCCATTCGTTTTTTACCCAGACGGCGTTGAAATGCTCTGCCGTCGTTCCGACCGCAATCATAACCTTTGCGGACTGCAGCGCGGCAAAAATATAGGGTTCGTATTCTCTTCCCGCGACATTTTCCAGCGTAATCCGGGCAAAAAACACCCGGAAACCCTTCTCTGTCAACTGGTAGTAGATGTCCTGCGCCATAATACTGTCTTTCGTTCTCGAACCGTCCTCTTCCGATTCCTTATAACAGATAAAAATATCAAACGGTTTTTCGTTCTGCGAGGTCGCCAGAATACTTTTCTGTACCTCAGAAATACGAATGCCGTCTTTTATGTACTGCTTCTTTTTGATACCGTCCGAATGCTCCACCGCCGCGAGATAATCAATGTCCTCTAAAAAATTATCAAAGCTTAACCGATGGCAGGTAGGAATCCACTCATACGTATCCGGATCTTCCACATACTCAATGCCAAAACGCGACAAAGCGCAGCACCAGTGCGCCTCCGCGTCCGTGTTATCTTCCTGAATCATCCTTTCATAAACCTGTACGGCCTTGTCAAACTCTCCCGCTCTTCTGAAATGGTTCCCTCTGTTAAAGGCCGCGAGCCTCTGTTCGTCGGAGGCTTTGGGCAGGGTCATTGTACTTCCGCAGTATTCGCACATTGCAATATGCTTATCCTCGTTTATCGCAATATCGCCGCCGCACATTTTACATTTAAAAACTGCCATAATAAGCTCCTCTTTTGTTTCTGAATATTTCGTATTCTTTTCTATAACTCATTTATTATATATGAATTATGCAAAATATTCAATGACCTATCATGCTTTTCCGAACACTGCCGTAACAGTTGTCACACCGCCAGTTGCCTCCGCAAAAATTTCTCCGCCCATTTTATGCATCAGCTCTCTGCAGATATAAAGTCCCAGCCCGCTGCCGCTTTTCCCATCCGCATTCGCCCCCCGCCAGAAACTGTCAAATATATGCGGCAGCTCATTTTCGGAAAGCGTACATCCGCTGTTGGAAACGGATATTAATACGCAGTCTTCCTCCTCCGAAAAATAAAGGCAGACAGCATGTCCGTCGCCGTATTTTAACGCATTTTCCATGATATTCTGAAGTACCTCAACGCTTCTGTCGAAGTCCCCTTTTATCAGGTAATCCGGAAAATCCGCAACCGAAAAATCCGTTTTGTTGATGAAAAGCTTTTCTTCGTAATATTCCGTTATTTCCTGCGTCAGTTTTGACAGATAGAATTCGCTTACTGTAACCGGAAGACTTAAAAAATCTTCATTGGACATCCGGATCAATTCGGCTGCAAAACGTTCGATTTCATCCGCTTTCGCATAAATATGTTCCGCCGTTTCAAGCTGCTTTTCTTTTTCTGCGTAAAGACCTTTTGAAAGCGCCCTTGCATACAGCTTAATTGCAGAAAGAGGCGTTTTGATATCGTGAGAAATAGACAGCACCATTGTTTTTTGTTTTTTCTGCAAAGAAAGTTCCCGTTCTTTCTGCCGCTCAATCGTTTCCCGCAAAAGATCGACGCCCCAGGCAAACTTCCCGAAATACCGGCTGCCGCTTTCTTTTATGGGAACCGTCAGATTTCCCCTTGACAGTTCATACGGCACATCCGTCATCTTTTGGAAAGGAAGCAGTATTTTCTTTCGGACATACCATAAAACAATAAAAACAAACAGCGCCATTACAGCTATCATTCCGTTCATATAAACCAATAAGCTGCGCGTTCTTTCTTTTTCCCGCACCGTATAGTCGAACCGATAATAGATTCCGTTGATTTCACGTATGGAATAATCGCTGTCCGTATCGAAAAACGCTTCGCCCTCGTCAGATCCGGTTATTTTTGTAATATACTCGCATCCCGAACAATCGACGCCCTCCGGCCCCGATTCTGCGATTTCCCTTGCCATTCTGTTTATCTCTACCCGATACGGCCTACCGGCTTCTATCCGCTCCCCCTGCAGCAGACAAAAATTTGCAGCGGCAAAAATCAATAAAATGATCCCTGCCGCCGCCGTAAAGAATCTGTGAAAACTTTTCATATATATTGATACCCCACTCCCCAGACTGTAATTATTTTTTCCGGATTTTTCGCATCTTTTTCAATTTTCTGCCGCAGCCATTTGATATGTACCGTAAGCGTCTGCGGCTCGGAAAAGCTGTCTCTCCCCCAGACCGTACAGAACAGATATTCTTTTCGCAGTACCCTGCCTTTATTTTCCATTAATAGAGCGAGCAGATCAAATTCTTTCGTCGTCATATCGGTTTTTAACCCGTTTACATAGACAGTCCTGCGCGCCCGGTCGAGGCGGATTGTTTCGTCGCATATTTCATCCTGCGCATATCTGCGTTTAAATATTCCTGCAATTTTTGCAAGTATGATATCAATGTCATAGGGTTTTTCGATATAGTCGTCGGCGCCCAGAAAAAGACCGTTCAACTGATCGTCTTTTTCCGTTTTCGCGCTGACAATCAGTATCGGCGTATTGCTGTGTTCCCTGATTTTTTGGCACACAGCAAATCCGTCGATTCCTGGCAGCACAATATCAAGCACCACAAGCCTTGCGCCGTATGCTTCATACAGTGCGAGCGCCTTTTCGCCGCTCTCTGCAACCGCTACCGTATACTGAGCCGCCCGTAGAAAATCACACAAAAGCGTGCCCAATTCCTTATTATCCTCTACAATCAAAATATCTGTCATAAAATCCCCCGATGTAAAAAGAGCGCTTCACACTAACCTCATATCACAGCTTTGCTGCGACTCAAATTCAGATGAAGCCTTCACACTACCAGCCCATCTCCATCAGCCATCCGTTTAATTTCCGCTCCCGTTCTCTTAGTTCACCGGAAGACGTATATCTGAAAAGATTATGCTCTCCTTTTATGTTTCCGTCAACAATGTATAAAACTCTTGTGCATTTTGCCGCAACTTTGACGTCATGCGTCACCAGCATAATCGTCGTACCTTCCGCATTTAATTTCGCCAGCTCCTCCATAACCTCATTAGAAGCGGTCCGATTTAATGCTCCCGTGGGTTCGTCGGCAAAAATCATTTTCGGATGATTCATCATGCTCCTGCAGATACACGCCCTCTGAAGCTGTCCGCCGGACACTTCGTTAATATCATTGTCCGCAATATCTATGATACCGAGTTTCCGCATGAGGTCTCTGCCTCTCGCTGCAGTTTCCTTTCGGCTTTCCTTCATTTTTCCCGACTGACAGGCAGGAAGAATGATATTATCCAGTACAGTCAGATTTTTCAGCATGTACATCTGCTGAAAAATAAATCCCATTTCATTGAGCCGCAGTTTAGAAAGCTCCTTTTCGCTTCTTCCCGCAATGTTTTTGCCGCAGAACCGCACCTCGCCCGCCGTAATTCCATCCATCCCCGATACCGTATACAGCAAAGTAGATTTTCCGGAACCGGACGGCCCCATTACCGCAACCATTTCTCCTTCCGAAATGCAAAAATTCACATTTTTCAGAACATTGTTCTGACGTTTGTTCACTACATATGTTTTACATAAATTCGTTACTTCCAATACCTGACTCATCGTTCCCTCCTGATTTTATTCTATATTAGATGTCTCGGAAGCCCGGATACTGCCAATCCCAAGCGCCGATAAATATGCTCCTGCAGCCGTTCCCGCAAGTATAATCAGCGGATATACCACATAAACCTCAAACGGTATCACCTCAAATTCGATGCTGTAAGCGCCCATCATCTGAAACACCGGCACAACAGAAATTTCCGACAGCGGGGCTGATAAAAGCGTTCCCAACAGAATCGAAATACACAGTACCAGTCCGATTCGAATGGTCTGCCACAAAATCAGTGAAGCATTTGCGAAGCCGACAGCTTTTAAAATAGCAATTTCGCTTTTTTCCTTTGCCAGAAAACTTTTCTCCATCAGAACGGCGACCAGTATATTAATGCACAGTACAATTCCAAGAATCAGGCTTTTTACGCTCTCAAGTTGTTTTGCAACATCTCCTGTCATATAGCTTATATATTCGCCGGCCGTATAAAAATCCGCGTCGGAATAGTATGACATCAAAAGCTCTTTTCTTTCTTCCAACTCCGATTTCTTCGGATGATCCGTATATTGAATCTGAATCCCGAAACTGCCCGCCGCATATTGATAATTCGGATCCGCATTCTGATAAAATCGTATGCACTCACCCAGATTATTCATTGACTGGTTAATCGCCGTTACCGTATATTTTTTTGTTTCTCCTCCAAGATTGATCTCTACGTCGTCTCCTATGTCAGCGCCGATTCGTTCCGCAATCAGATAGGAAATCGCAATTTCGTTTTCGCTTTGCGGCGCGGTCCCTCTGATATACGGGTAACTCTCCGTCGTGACGTCGCCGACGCCGGAAAAAGCAAACGACGACATTTTCAAATCTCCATGCGAAATATTGACGCGAAATAAAATTTCCTGAAACACCTTTGCCTCTATGTGATTTTCATGCAGTATTTCCCTGACTTCTTCGAGCTTATCCTCAATCATTTTTTTATTGTCAAACTCCGGAGAAAACAAAACTTCCTGTGAAATCACAAGGTCGGATTCCGCCATCGAAAACCAGTTAATCAGGTGATCGGACTGAAGGGTATTAATGGTATTAACAGGAATAATAATCAGTAAAATACCGAGCGTAAATATCACAATCATCGAAAGAAATCTTCTTATACTGCTTAAAATATCGTTCACTGCTAAAAACCAGACGGGAGCAAGCCCTGCTCTGTTTAAATGTATGACGCCCTTACCGTGAAACCGCTCGCCGCTCTCACCGTTCTTAATTGCCGCGACCGGAGAAATCTTCTTAACTTTTCCCGTGCAAAAATAACAAAATCCTAAAATTACCGCGACTGTTGCGGCGGCGCATCCTGCATTCAGCAAAACATGACCGCCTCCTGTAAGAAGAATATTATCCGATACGCTTTCCAGCAAAAATCGTCCGAACGGAAACCCGGCCGACAGCCCGATTACCGCTCCCACAATCGAAATCGCAAGATATTTCACCAGATAAAGCCCTCTGATTTTTCCATTTGGAATCCCGACCGCCTTCATCACGCCTATTTCACGAAATTCGCCGCTAATGGTAAAACCGATTGTAAAATGCAGTATTACCATAGAAATCAAAATCAGGCAGATACTGACGACCAAGAGTATAGCCGCGATGATCATATCCATGACATACATGAGTTTAATGGTATTATAATCCACATGGAAAATCATACTCAGCTCAAGCGCCTGAAACCTGCGGAGGTAATCGGAATCCTTCGTATATACTGCAACGGAATCTATGTCGTTCAGAGACGCCTCGGAAAACAGCTTATAATCGTTTTCACTGACAAGAAAACGCGTCATGCTGATCATATCCGAACCGAAAAGCGCATCTTTTACATATCCTTTTATCGTAAATTCCCTCTCTGTCTCTCCGAATTTTATCACGACTTTTCCGCCCTCATAAAAATGATTCTTATCGGAATGAAAAATATTGGAGGTGACATAGATTTCCCCGTCGGCAATCCGCTCCAGGGGATTCGATTCGCTGTCAAATACTCTGCTTCCTTCCAGCGTAGACAAACACGCCGTATTGGCATAATCAAACGCTTCTCCGTCAATCAAAATGTCACCGGTGTCCAACTGCATCAGGGAAATTTTACGATATTCATAATCATTTTCCCTGGCAAATGCAAAAAAGCGCTCCGCCTCCTGTTTTTCAATCAGGGCAAACCAATAATCCGGCACTCCCGCCTTCTCAAAATAGCGGTCAATAGCCGTCGCAATCGTATACATATTATCCGCGCTGCTTGATATAAACATGGTGGCAAGAATAATGAAAATCAGCAGTATAAAATTCATTGTCTTTTTTCGTTTCAAATCTTTCATTAAAATATTTCGGTACATTTCATTCTCCTTTCCCTGTTCTTTTTTCATCATAACAGGCAAGTTATTAAATAATCCTTAAAAAGACAGGAAAAGACCGGAAACCTGTAAACAGTTTCCGGTCTTTGTTCTTAATTACTGAGATAGCTTTTACCTTCTATGATATGACACTTCGATTTTCCTTCGCTTTCAGGCGCATATTTCAAATGTATACGTTTCAAGATCCGCCGTCAGTGTCGTACATACTCCCTCTCTCTTCCATTTGATTTTCAGTTTGGGCCCGTTTACTTTAAAGTCCATTTCTCCGTCCAGTCCGAACGCCGCCGTCAGATACCGGAAACGAAGCATTTCAAGCTGCTTGCTTACGATATCGCGCTCTATCGAATCCATAGCTTCTTCTTTACTGATATTCGTCCGGTTAATTTCCTTGTGTCCGCCCGCTCCGCATCTCTCAACCGCCTCGTAATCGTTTTTCCCGGCAAACAAATCCAGATACCAGACCTGCGGTACTCCCGGCATAAACAGCTGAAGGGCTCTTGCAAGTAAAAGTTTATTTTCATCTTCCCCAAGCGCGCTAAAATACGTCATATTAATCTGGTAATACATATTTTTCTGTCCGTGAAGCTCTTTTATATAGCCGCCCCTGTCCACAAGAATCTGCGTCAGGTCTTCTATCGACTCCTGCGGCAGCAATCCCTCCAGATCCAGCAGCGGAATACCGTCGTGGCATCCAAGCATATTGACCGTCTCTATTTTTTTCCGAAACAGCTCCTTTGCCCATTTTGCCAGATATTCCCCCCGATGATGTTCGATTGCATCCAAAATCAGCCCCGGAAGGAAGAAATCATAAGTCAGATACCCTTTATTCGCAAGTTTTTCATAGATCCCTTCCGCATAAGTGGCATGAATTTCCGGAAGAAGCGTCAGGTGGTACGGCTCTGCCAGATCCCGAATCTTATCAAGCAGTTCAAAGGTTCCCGGTTCGTTTAAAAAGTTTTTCTCTCCCGGCTCTTTCGGCGCGTAAGCAAACGCATCCAGTCTTACGATTCTTGCCCCGTATCCGGCAAGTTTCTTTAACGTCTCTTCGTAAAATTTCCAGACGAGAGGCGATTTGATATTTAAATCCATCTGCCCCAGATACTCCTGTCCACGCACCTCCTGATAGAACGTATTCCAGTACGGCACCTCTTTCCCGTCCGGAAACCGTACCATCAGAAGCGGCAGTCCCGGTTTGCGGAAAAACATGCGGTCCAGATATTCCTTTTTCGGAAGAATAAATCCCTCCTCCGTCATTTCCCCGTTTCCTTCCCAGAACGTATTCCAGTTAATAAAAAAATCCTTATATTCCGATTCGTCCCCGTTTTTGACCAGATCCTTAAACTGAGGAGACTGCGCCGAAGCATGATTTAAAATAAAATCCAGCATCAGCTCCTTACGGTCTTCTTTAAGCGCCTCAATATCGGACTGCTGCGCCAGCTCTTCGTTGATATCGTAATCAATTACAGAAAACCCGCGATCCAAATCGGAGTGATACAGGCTCGGTAAAAGATAGAGGGACTGAAAAGCACTTCTTACATATGTATTTCTTAAAAAGGAAACCAATGCGCTGAGTTTTCCTCCTATGCTGTCCGGATAAGCGATCAGCATCGGTCCGTTATCATACATTCCAATCTCTGTCATCTCTCATTTCTCACTTTCTTTCCTTAATTTTTGCAATACTCTTCATAAGTCAGAAGCTCTCCCTCTCCGGAGAGAATAATCTTCGCTTTATACGCGTTTTTCTGCTGCAATTCCTGTTCGATTTGCAATACCGACGCTACAAAGGGACTTTCCACCTGCGCATCTCTGTTTCTCTCTTTTCTGCGGGAAAGCGTTTCTTCGGGCGTACCGCACAAAAGAATCGGAATGTCTACGCCTTTTATAAAATCACTGTTTCCGTGCGTCCACTCCAGAAGCAGAATATTAGTATCGGTAAAATCTGCCTTTTCATACCACACATCCTCTTCTTTTTTTCCCATCCGGCGGAGCCAGATATCGGACGCTCCGCCCAAAAACGCGGCAATCACATCATTGATTTCTCCAAACGCCAGTTCTTTTTCCGTTCCCAGATAGCCCTTTAATTCGCGCCTTCCGGCCGACTGATAAATATCCATCCAGGGCTCGTCGTTTCTGAGCGCCGGGTCCGCATCCATCCCCCGCGCCTGATAGTCCGACAGCTTTTTTGCACGCTCCTTTGAATAGGCCTCCGCCAGAATCAAACCGTGCAGCCCGCCCTCTCTGTATATGCGAAGCCGTTCGGCATCATTATAAAACGGAATACGGTGCGGATAGTTATCTCCCGAAACGGTCCTGCATCCGATTCCCGCCCTGTAAAAATATTCCGACAGCAATGCAGCCATTCCCGTTTTTCCTGTCCCGGAACCGCCGCAGACCGTAAGTACAGCCTTGCGTTTCGGTCTGCCGCTTAACAGATTGGGAAGATACGCTTTCAGCTCTTTCCACACTTTTCCTGCATATACTTCCTGAATTTCTTTGATATTGACATGAGAATCCGGCGCATCGCAGGCCGAAATCCGTCTCAAATCTTCAATTTTTTCCGGCACATAATTCAAAATCGCCTGAACGATATCCGTATTCTTATTTTTTCCGATCATATAAGATTTATTTAATGCAAACATGATGATCCCCCGCCTGTGCCTGCCTGACGCAGTGTAAATTCTATCTGACAGGAATCGTATTCATTCATCTGAAGCGAAAGCGGTACCCCCGCCTCCATAAGCGCGGATGAATCATACCCCCTGCCCGTGCTGCCATCCACATAGATTTCTCCCCGAAGCAGCCCTTTCAGCCTTACATAAATCACTTCCATATTACCGTGTTTTTCCAGCATAACCACATTAAGCAGCGCTTTTTTTCTGTCCTCCGACACAAAAAGCCATGCGGCGTACGGATCGGAAAACGGATTAGACAGCCTATAGTAACTTCCTGTTTTGATATACCCGGCATACTGTCTGTACGTCTTTATCTGCTCTCTTATCTCTTCTTTTTCTCCGGCGGTTAAGTTCTGTACGTCAAGCTCGTATCCGAAAGTACCCGCCATTGCCGTAATGCCGCGCGTCTTTAAGCTTGTCACTCGTCCGGTCTGATGATTGGGAACGGCTGATACATGCGAACCCATTACGGAAACCGGATAGAAAAAAGAGCTCCCGTATTGTATTCTGGTTCGATCGATTGCATCCGTATTGTCGCTGCACCAAATCTGCGGCGTATAATAAAGCATTCCTGCGTCAAATCTGCCGCCTCCGCCGCTGCAGCCTTCTATTAACAGATCCGGATATTTTTGTACCAGTTTTTCCAGAAAATCATATACGCCCCGTACATAGTCATATAAAATTCTGCCCGGAACGCCTGCCTTAGAGTATAGGTCGGAAATACTGCGGTTCATGTCCCATTTCAGATAACGAATGTTTCCCTGTTCGATGATTTTACAGATACTATCAAACACATACGTCCGTACTTCTTCCCTTGAAAAATCAAGTACAAGCTGGTTTCTGGAGCGCACCGGCTTTCTTCCCGGCACACAGAGCGCCCAGTCCGGATGTTCCCGGTACAGCCTGCTGTCCTCCGAAACCATTTCGGGCTCCACCCAGATCCCGAACTGCATACCGAGTTCGTTTATTTTCTTTGAGAGATCGTTCAGTGTCCCGCCCAGCTTTTCTTCATTGACAACCCAGTCGCCCAATCCGCTGTTATCGTCGTCCCTTTTTCCGAACCATCCGTCGTCCAGCACCAGCAGGTCTATTCCGAGCCCGGCCGCTTCTTTTGCAAGCGCAAGGATTGTATTTCCGTTAAAATCAAAGTACGAAGTCTCCCAACTGTTAATCAGGATCGGACCGGCCTGTTTTGGATCGTTTCCTCTGAGAATATGATTTCGGATGCAGTTATGAAAATTCGCCGTAAGACCGGAAAATCCGTTCCCGGAAAAAGAAAGAATTGTCTCGGGAACGGTAAATCTTTCCTCCGGTGCCAACGGGTAGTGAAACTGCTCCGGCTGCAGTCCCATAACGGCCCGAATCTGGCCGAACTGATCTTTTTCCGCCTCAAATTGAAAACTGCCGCTGTAAACAAACGCCATACCGTAACAGGCGCCGGTATCCTCCGTTGCATTATGAGCCGCCAGAATTACCGCAGGATTGTACTGATGACTTGAAGTGCCTCTGCGGCTTCCGAGTACCATATTGCCGTGCATTAACGGATTCCTCTGAAAATTGCGTTCCATCGCATGACGCCCGTAAAAACTGATTAAATCATACTCTCCGGAAAGAATATCCAGACAGGCCGACCCCGCTTTTTCAATTACCATCTCAGACGTCCCCCGGTTTATAAAAACCGCGCTCCGCGTAATGATATCTTCCTCTGCAAGCACGCCGTACAGCAGCTTTACCGACAGTCCGCTTACCTCATCCTCCATTTCAATTTCAAGCGTTTCCGCTTCGCTTCCGCCGGCGTAAACCGCCGGCAGTCCGCAAAGCGCATATTTTCCCTTTTTTATCTCATGTCCGACATATTTTAACGCACAGCATTCCGTTTTGTCTGCGTTTTTTACAATCAGAGCGCTGCTTCGGTAATCGCCGGTGCCGAGCGTCGGATATTCCTGCGGCAGGACGTCATACGAATAGGTCCGATCCTCCTTTGCCTCATAGGGATTTCCCGAAAATCCTCTGTCCGCATAGACCAGCAAGTACTCCATATTTTCACGCACTGCAGCGCCATAATACAAATGAAGCAGACAGCCGTAAGAATCAATTTTCATCTGATAAGTCGTATTTTTTGTGTCAATGGTAAAAATCCCATTCTCTTTTTGAAAACGAACTGCCATATTCGAATCCCTCTCATTCCTACTCTTTCTTTTGTAGAAAAAGTTTATTTTACCGCACCATTTACTACGCCGTTTAGAATCTGTCTCTGACAAACAAGATAGAAGATCAGAATCGGAATCAGCGACAGCAGATACGAAGCGAACGCCAGATTATAGTTTGTGCCGAACTGCGACTGGAAATTCAACTGTGCAAGCGGAAGCGTATTCTGCGAAGAACCGGCCATAATTACAAGCGGCGTCATAACGTCATTCCATACGGCAAGAGCCGTCAGTACCGCAACCGTTGCATGCATCGGCTTCATGATCGGAAAAATAATTTTCCAATAAGTCCGCCAGGTGGACGCGCCGTCTACCTTTGCCGCCTCTTCCAGCGCAAACGGAATATTAACCAGATATCCCGAATAAAGAAGAACATTCATCGGCATATAAAAGACAACGTACAACAAAATCACTCCGAACCAGTTCGCCAGTCCCATTTCCGCCGTCTGTTTCGCAAGCGGCATCATAAGAATTGCGAACGGTACAAACATACCGCTGACAATAAACAAATAAACAAAATTATAAAACTTACTGTGTTTCTTATTTCTTCCGAGCGCATACCCCATCAGGGAATGAATTAAAACCGACAATACAACCGTAACAATGGTAATCAAAAGACTGTTTCCGAGCGAACGCCAAAAATCCGTTACCTTCATTGCTTCCCTGAAATTGTCGAAACTCCATGTCTTCGGAAGCGACAATATTCCGCTAATGGTGTTCGACATCTCGGACGGCTGTTTAAATGCAATCACTATCGTCATGTATAAAGGAAATACAATGGTAGACAAGCCAAGTATCAGAAAGACCATAACCGGCCAGTTTGTTTCTCTCTTTCTCATAGCTGCTCCTCCTTTTTACCCGAAATTTTCATCTGAGCCGTAGAAATAATGACAATCACTATAAAGAATACAACTGCGTTTGCACTCTGGAATCCGAACTGTCCGCCCGACATACCGTTATTATAGATCAGATACGAAATGGATTCCGTACTCTGTGCGGGACCACCTTTTGTCAACGCCATAATCTGGTCGAATACCATCAGGAAGTTTTTAATACAAAGCACCATATTTATGGTAAAAAACGGAAAGATCAGCGGAAACGTCAGATGCCAGAACTTTTTAAATCCGGTTGCCCCGTCAATTCCCCCGGCCTCGTATACGTCTTCCGGCACTGTCTGCAGACCGGAGATATATATAATTGTGTTCATTGCGATTGCCTGCCATGCACATACAATCACGATTCCGATCCAGGCCGTGTCCGGATTTGATAAAATACTCGAACCAAGCGCTTCTATACCCACCATATCCGCCAGCGCAGGAATGATATATGTAAAGAAATAGTTAAAAATATATCCGACAACCAGCGCGCCGAGAATATTCGGCAGAAAATATGCGCCGCGGAAAAAACTCTTAGCGCGGATTTTGCTGTTTAACGCCAGCGCCATAAGCATACTAATCACATTTACAATAATTGTAGATACAACTGCCAGCTTAAACGTAAACCAATAGGACTTTAAAACTCTTGCATCGGTAAATAAATCCAGGTAATTACGGAATCCGACCATATCATATTTTCCGAAGCCTTTAAAGTTGGTAAAACTGTAATAAACACCGCGTATCAGCGGAATGGTATTAAAGCAGATAAACAATGCCAGAATCGGAATCGTTATCAGTAAAAACGTTCGTTTTCTCTCATTCTTCATAACCTTTCCTCCCCTTCTATTCTGCCGTGCGGCCATGCTCGTTTTCATACTCATGGACCATACGAATAATGTCCCTGTTATATCTTAACCAGTCGGTATCAAATTTCTCCAGAAACGCATCCACGTCCCGGTGCAGCAAAAATGTCTGAATCTGCGCGTCCACCGCCATTTCCGACGGATAATAGTGATCCTGATAATCTGTCATATTGCCGCTGTCAATATATTCCGTCATTCCCTCAAGTACGGACGACAGTTCAAAGTCGCCTTCCTTACAAGGAATCGACGTCTGCGTATTGATATACTGCTGCAGATTTTCGTCTTTCAGCAGGAAATCCAGCACTTCATAGGCTTCTTCTTTGTTCGGACAATCAGCCATTACACAAAATTGCAAATCAATACCCGAATTTAATGTATTTCCTTCTTTGCTGTCGTTTCCCGGCATAACAAAGGAATCAATTTTTAAATCGGGATTGGATGAAAGAATCTGAGGTACCGCATAACTGCCGATCGGATACATAGCCGACTCGCCTCTTGCAAACGCCATACATGCGTCGTTGTAGCCGTAGGCAAACGCATCGTTCGGACCATATTCAAGCAGTTTCAGATATTTTTCGGAAGTTTCACGGTATTCCGCCGAAAATGTCGTCTCTCCCCGATTTACTTTTTTCGCCGCATCTGCGGGCGCAAGGTCTACGGCCAGCGCATTCCAGGGCGCCAGCGTGGTCCAGGTATCTTTAAATCCGAAATAGAACGGCAGAATCCCTTCCGCCTCAATCGACTCGCATAAAGACATAAATTCGCCCCAGTCGTTTGGGATCTCCCAGCCGTGTTCGTCAAACATTTCTTTGTTGTAGAGAACGCCCGCCGCGTTCGCCGCGTACGGCACCGCATACGCTCCTTCCGTCGGGACAAGCTTAAGCGCTTCGTCAATGTCTAAATATGCCTGTTTGATTTCCTTTAAGCCCGCATAATCGGACACATCCGCCAGAATTTCCGCATCGACATAGTAGGAATAGTTGATATCTCCGCCGATTCCTATGATATCGGGATAATCCTCCCTGATAAACCGCGTCCGAAGAATCGTACTTGCATCGTTTGGAGAATGAATCGTTAAATGGATATCGTCATGTGTTTCATTAAACGACTCTTCCACCATTTTAAAATACCCCGCCGCTTCCGGCTTATACTGCACGATTTCAATCTCTGTTACACCCTTTGACGAACCGTCTCCACAGCCTGTGAATAAGCATGGCAGCAGCAGACCGCAGCCTGCAATTACTATGCGTTTCATCGCTTTTCCTTTCATTTTTCTACCTCCTGCATTTGATAAATTCATCCTATCATACCATTATGCGTTTCAAAATAGCAGTACTATAGAGTTTATATTCCAAAATGCCGCTTTTATGTTTGTTATTGCAAATCATGCGGCATTTTGGTATATTATTATTCAACTAAGGGAGGAATTGTATTATGAGTGAAGTGATTTTTTCCGTTTTTCCGAGTGAAAATTTTATTGATCTGGGCCTGTACCAGTTCGGATGGGAACAATGCGACCCGTCCCATTCCTTCGGACCGGCTGCAAGAAATCATTTTCTGTTTCACTATGTCATCTCCGGCACCGGAACATTATACGCGGAAAATGCTGCAGGCAGCTCCGTTGCCTATACCATTAAAAGCGGGCAGGGTTTTATGATTTTTCCGCATCAGATCTGTACCTATATTGCGGACGAGACCCTTCCGTGGGAATATACCTGGCTTGAATTTGACGGACTGCGTGCGAAAGAAGCGGTGGAACTGGCGGGTCTTGATAAAGATCATCCCGTGTACAAGTCAAAGCACAAGGATATCGCAAAGAATATGAAAGAAGAAATGCTTTATATTGTCAATCATAAAGATCAGTCCTCCCTTCATCTGATCGGACATCTTTATCTGTATATCGACTTCCTTGTAAAATCTTCCGCAGCGGCGCAGATTTACAAAGGAAACAGTCTGCGGGATTTTTATATTAAAGAAGCGATTACATTTATTGAACAGAATTTTCAGAATGATATCTCGGTCGAGGATATTGCCGCTTTCTGCAATCTCAACCGAAGTTATTTCGGAAAAATCTTCCACGAAAACATTGGTAAATCCCCGCAGGATTTTCTGATTTCCTACCGCATGACAAAAGCGGCGGAACTTTTAAAACTGACGCAGCTTAAAATAGCGGAAATCGGAAACGCCGTCGGCTATACGAATCAGCTCCACTTTTCAAGAGCGTTTAAAAACGTTTACGGCATTTCCCCGCGTCAGTGGCGCAATGAAAATGCCGTAACATAGCGGCAGGAACGAGAAATTCAACCCGCCTGCTCAAGTTTTTTCATATCTTTAAACTCAAACGCCGCCATTATAACCGTAACCGCCGCGGCCATGAAATCAGAAATGGGGCCCGCGTAGAGGATGCCGTCAATCCCCGCAAAAAGGGGCAGAATTAAAAGAAGCGGCAGCAAAAAGAGTATCTGTCTTGTCAGGGAAAGAAAAATACCCTTGACCGGCTTTCCGATAGAAGTAAAAAAGGTCGATGTGATCGGCTGCAAAAAATTCAGCCAGGTAAAAAACAGAAATACCCGGAAATAACTGGTTCCAAACTGAAAATAACTTTCCGTCCCCGAACCGAACATCACCAAAATCTGGCGGGGAAGCAGTTGAAACAGCCCAAAGGAAAACAATGAAATCGTACCGCCCGTAAACAGTGCAAGGCGATAGGTCTCTCGCACTCTGTCGTATTTTTTCGCTCCGTAATTAAAGCTTTCAATCGGCTGACTGCCCTGCGACAGACCAATCACAAAAGAAAAAAAGACCTGATTGACTTTCATTACGATTCCTGCACAGGCAAGCGGGATTGCTACGCCGTACGCCGATAAAGCGCCGTAATGCTTCAGCGAATTGTTCAGGGCAATCTGAACAATCATCATGGCGAGCTGATTAAAACAGGAAGCCATACCGATCGATATGATTTCCTTTGTGTAATTCCACTGTATCCGCAAATGATTCGCACGTAACGGAACCGTTTTAAACTTCCTTAAATACCGGAACACAATTACGGCGGAAATAATCTGGCCTATAATCGTAGCAAACGCCGCGCCTGCCATTCCCATTTGGAACACAAACACAAAGACGGCGTCCAGCGCCGTATTGATCAAGGCTCCGATCAGGTTGCAGATCATCGCCATTGCCGGATTTCCGTCGGCTCGTATCAAATGACAGCCTCCGGCGGTAAAAATCAGGAACGGAAATCCCAAAGATGTAATTCGAACATAAACGTCCGCGTATGGCAGTACATCCGACGGCGCGCCAAACCCAATCAGCAGCGGCGTCAGAAAAAGCTGCGTTACAAGACACAGGATCAGGCCGCTGCAAAATAACAGTACCGCCGCATTCCCGATAAAATACGGCGCTTTTTCCTTCTCTCCCCTTCCCATATTCAGATTAAAGCACGAAGCCCCGCCGATACCAAAAAGCAGGGCAAGCGCAATACAGGAGGTGGAAAGCGGGAATGCTACGTTTGTAGCCGCATTTCCGAGCGTTCCGACTGCCTGTCCGATAAAAAGCTGATCGACAATGTTATAAAGCGCACTTACCAGCATGGCAATAATACTCGGAATCGCAAACTTTATCATAAGACTGGATACTGGTTCCGCTCCAAGCGGGTTTACTCTTTTTGTTTCTTCCATAATTTTCTCCGTAACTACTTCTTTTTTCCGTTTCGTAAAATACGAATGATTTTCAGTTCAAATATTACAGCCGTCAGAATCATAAGTCCGCCCGCAATCAGACTGTATGCGGGATCTATTTCACCTCCGAGCACATCGCAGACAGAAGTAAATAAAAGACTGATCACAAAAATCATTTTTATATCGCGTACCATGTGTATCGTATACGTTCTGATTTTTCCCGAACAGACTTCTTTACTCAGGTTATTGACCCGTTCGGGATACACCTGCAGAAGGGACAGCCCGGCATACACCAAAAGGAGCGTCAACACATTCATAATTATGCGAAGCGCGTCGGCTCTGTAGCTGATTCCAAACCAGATCTGCAGGCAAAAATAAATGACGGCCGCCATCAGCCCGAATGCTTCAAGCAGCAGATCCAGTGTCGTCATATCCTTTTTTCTCATAGATACACCTCAATGTTTCTGTCTTGGCGCACGGTCCGCGCAGCGTTTCAGTACACCCAATTCCCTGCTCCAGATTTCCGTAAGCCGATCCAGCCCTGTGGCGGCGTTAGCCGGACTTGTAGACGGCAGCTTTACGGGCTCCGGCCTTCCTTCTCTTTTGCAGTATTTTAAATACAGCCGATATGCCTTATCCCCGTTTGCTATGATTTTTCTGATGTCCGCATGATTTAAAATCACATCCATATCATTCGGCACAACATTCTTAATCGAGCTGTCCGAGGAACCGACAATATCGCAGGATTCAATGACATCCCATAGCGCGATCCCGTTTTGCAATAAAAACGCTTTTTTTTCCTCTATTGAAAAAAGAGGCTCCTTCTGCCCGCAAACCGCCGAAAGTACCCTCCAGAACCGGTTCTGAGGATGTCCGTAATAAAAATTCTGTTCTCTGGATTTTACGGACGGAAACGATCCCAATATCAGAATCTGAGACCGTTCGTCAAATACCGGCCCAAACGTATGAGACACATGTTCATATTCCATAGCGCAAACCTCCCTTTCCGCAAACCGGGACTTACATTTTGCTTTTGATTTTAACACAGATTTCTATGCGAAACAATCCGCTTTTTTCTTGAAAATCAAATCCGCTGTGCTATAATAACAGAGATTCTATTATTTTTATTTACCAGAGGAGATTTCTAATGGACCATTTAATTATTCCGAAAAATTATCATTCCGAATTAAATCTGCACGACACACAGCTTGCAATTAAAACCGTAAAGGATTTTTTTCAGAATCTGTTAGCGCACCGCTTAAACTTATCCCGCGTGTCCGCACCGCTTTTTGTCGACCCGTCTTCCGGCTTAAACGATAACCTAAACGGCGTAGAACGTCCCGTCGCTTTTGATATCAGAGAGCAGGACGGTAAAACGGCGGAAGTTGTGCAGTCTCTTGCAAAGTGGAAGCGCTACGCGCTGCAGAAGTACGGATTTTCACATGGGGAAGGGCTTTACACCGATATGAACGCCATCCGCCGCGACGAAGATACGGACAATATCCATTCCATTTTCGTGGATCAGTGGGACTGGGAAAAAATTATTGCGAAAGAAGAACGCAGCCTTGAAACTTTGATGACTGTCGTGAAGACCGTTTACAGTTGTCTTAGAAAAACAGAGAAATATATGGCGATTCAGTATGACTACATAGAAGAAGTGCTGCCGCACGATATTTTCTTTGTCACAACACAAGAGCTTGCCGATATGTTCCCTGAGTATACGCCGCGGGAACGGGAATACTACATTACCAAAACAAAGGGCGCCGTATGCATTATGAAAATCGGAGACACGCTGGAAAACGGAGAACGTCACGACGGCCGCGCGCCGGACTACGACGACTGGTCCTTAAACGCAGATATTCTTGTTTACTATCCGGTGCTTGATATTGCCTTAGAGCTCTCTTCCATGGGAATCCGCGTAGATAAGGACGCGCTTCTTTCCCAGCTTGAGAAATCAGGCTGTATGGACAGAAAAGAACTGCCTTTCCAGAAATCCATCATAAACGAAGAACTTCCCTATACGATCGGCGGCGGCATCGGCCAGTCGCGCATCTGCATGTTCTTCTTAAGAAAAGCGCACATCGGAGAAGTGCAGTCCTCCCTGTGGCCGGAAGAAATTCAGAAAGAATGTGAAAAAAACGGGATACAGCTTTTATAAAACGTTTGCGGCCGCATCAAATATGCGGCCGCCCTTACTTTATGTATACAAACACCTTTCATCAGAACTATTTTTACAGAATCTCCACTGCTTTTTCGATCAGCTTCCGAAGTGAAATCAGCCATTCGATATCTTCTCTCGTCACTACATCTTCCGGCATGGATAACGCCGCGCCGGAATCCGGCCATGCCGTTACGGTCAGTAAAAACAACTCCTGCCGGTCTTTCTTAATCATAACATCACACATCACAGGCCCCCGAAGCAGCGTATGCCGGTCTATTCCTGCAATGATTTCGTATCCTTCGGCCTCCGCTTCTTCCAGGTTTAGCCTGAAATACAGCATTTCGGATTTCCCTTCTTCGTAGCGGATACGGGTAAAACGCTTTGGACTCAAAGCATTGGTATCCGCAAAAAACATCGGCCTCAAATCCAGTCCCACCGCTTCGCCTAAAAGCGCCGAAGAGATATAGGTGCCAAACGACCAGTCCGGCAAAAGCCACCCTGCAAGCGGAACCTTTTCTCCGATCTTTTCTCTCTGCCTCTCATAGATGCGTTTGAGATCGAATAAGAGTGTGCCGTCGCTGCAATAGATCTCGGTCGCCGCCTCCATTTCTTCGTTCGGATACAGTTCAAAATGCAGGATATCCCCTTCCATTTCGCCGCTCAGCCGTCCTTCTTCCCAGCCTGCCGCAAGAAAGAGCGGAAGAAGTCCCTGCCCGCTTTGTTCCTGTGTTGTAATGCGGTACTCCGCTTCAAAAGAAAATCCTTCCGAAAAAGCGTCCGCCCTGCTCTTTAGCATCAAAAACAGAATACCGACGGCCGCAGCCGCAAGAAACGCCAATGTGCCCAGAAAAGCCGCAATACCGATTATCCGTTTTTTCTTACTCATAATAATCCTCATTTCCGCACATGTTTGATTGCGCAAGCCCAGTATGGATTAATTCTCTTCTTCCGCCCATTCTCTGACCAGCGCAATTTCTTTTTTGTAGCCTTCATCGTCATTCGGCGTTTCCAGAATAAACGGTCTTCCCGCTAAAGCCGGATGGAGCGCTACACGGCGCATTGCCTCCATTCCGATACAGCCCTCGCCGATTTTTGCATGACGGTCCTTATGCGAACCGCATTCGTTCATACTGTCGTTAAAATGCACGGCATATAAGCGGTCTAAACCGATAATACGGTCAAACTCTGTGAATACCTCGTCCAATCGGTTTACAATATCATATCCGCCGTCCCAGACGTGACATGTATCGAAACAGACTCCAACCTTTTCTTTCAATTCGACGCGGTCTATAATTTCCCGCAGCTCTTCAAACGAACGTCCGACTTCGCTCCCTTTGCCCGCCATCGTCTCAAGCAGCACAATCGTGCTCTGATCCGGCTTTAACGCTTGGTTCAGCACCTTCGAAATCATCTCTATGCCTGCCTCTGCCCCCTGGCCCACATGCGAACCGGGATGAAAATTATAATAATTTCCGGGCGTATACTCCATTCGTATCAGATCGTCGGCGAACACCTCTTCCGAAAACGTACGGACATTCTCTTTTTCCGCGCATAAATTCATGGTATACGGCGCATGCGCAACCAGTTTTCCGAATTTATGCTCTTCCTTTAACGCAAGAAACTTAGAAACATCCGCCTCATTTATTTCCTTTGCCTTCCCTCCTCTCGGATTTCTTGTAAAAAAAGCAAAGGTATTGGCGCCTAACAATAACGCCGCTTTTCCCATCGCTTCATAACCGCCCGAAGCGGACAGGTGATTTCCGATAAACATTATGACTCTCCTTTTTCCTCTGCGTAATACGCATTTTGAGGTTTCTTTACATATTTTCTACAATCGTGCCTTCGCGATAAGCCAAAAGCAGCTCTTCAAGGTCGCGGATATTGTCCTGCATAATTTTTCCGTCGTCCGTATCCTTTACGGTTTTACGCATTCCGACATGCTGTACAAGTATTGTATGAGATACAATATCGCTTCCCTCCTGCACCGCTTTTTCCACCGACTCAAACGGTTCGTGCGCGGCAAGCATCAGTCCGTAGGAATTATAAATCAGAGTGTATCCGGCAATTCCCGTCTTTGGCTGATATGCTTTTGAAAAACCGCCATCGATAATCAGAAGCTTTCCGTTGCACTTTACCGGAGATTCGCCTTTTTTTGCCTCAATCGGGATATGACCGTTGACGATATGCGATTCCTCGCCCGAAAGTCCAAACTCGAAAAGAATCCGGTTCACGATTTCTTCGTTTTCCAGCAGCGAATAATACGGGTTTTTCGGCTCCGCGTGCGTCGCTTTATCCGCGATAAAATAGCGCTCAAAGGTCGTCATTTTCGCCTTTCCAAACACCGGCGAATTTTTGTTGCTCCAGATGAACCAGAGAATATCGCGTCCCTTTCTCTTTTCCTCCGGATCGATGGAATAGTAACCCTTCCTGGCATAATTTTCCAGCGCGTCATAAAGCGCCCTGCCCGAATATTCTTTTCCATAAATATTTACCTTTGTAAAGCTGCCGTCTTCGTTTAACGGAACACATCCGTGATAAAGCAGGTTTCCGTTGTATACATTATACAGACTTCCTTTCGTAAATAAAAACCGTACGTGCTTCTGCAGCTTTTCACAGTTTAAAAACGCGGTAGTCAGTCGGTCGATTACATCTTCTTCCTCCGCAGACAGGCGGTAAGGATCCGACCAGTCGACTGTCGGAAAATTCGTATCGCGCAGCGGATATTCCTTTCCGTCAAGCACGATGACGCCCTTCTCAATCTGAATTTTATCCAGAAGAAGCCGATCCTGCATCTGAAATTCCGGATGACGTTTTATTAACTGACCCTCCAGCTTAAACTGCATAATTGTAATTGCCTTATGCATTTTTTCATCCAGCATTGCGTCGCGGACGTCGTATTCATTTTCCCGGTAATCCAGCTTGAAACAGGCGCACGGGTCTTTGTCGTAGCGGTTCATTGCCAGTCTGGCAAGCGGCACCAGATTAATTCCGTAGCTGTCCTCCAAAAGATTTAAGTTGCCGTATTTGGCGGAGATACGGATGACATTGCAGATTAACGCACGGTTCCCCGCCGCCGCTCCCATCCAGGATACGTCGTGGTTGCCCCACTGGATATCGACGGAATGATGTTCGATCAACGTATCCATTACAAGATTCGCATAAGGCCCTCTGTCAAAAATATCTCCGACCACATGCAAATGATCAACGACCAACCGCCTGATTAAATTGCAGAAGGCGATAATTAACTCCGTCGCCGTTCCGGTATGAATGACAGAATGAATAATTTCATTATAATATGCCTCCTGATCCGACATATCCGGCCTTCCGGTCAAAAGCTCCTCTATGACATAGGCAAAGTTCTTCGGAATCGCCTTCCGGACTTTTGAACGCGTATACTTGGATGAAGCGCTCTTACAGATATGGATCAGTCGGTAAAGCGTTACTTTGTACCAGTCGTCTATATTTTCTTCCGTCTTTAAAATCTGCTCGATTTTCTGTTCCGGATAATAAATCAGGGTGGCAATCGCTTTTTTTTCGGCAACGCTGATTGCGTTTGCAAACTCCTCTTCGATTTTTCGCTTAATCGCGCCGGAACCGTTTTTGATGATATGCTGAAACTGGTCATACTCGCCGTGGATATCCGTAATAAAATGCTCCGTGCCCTTCGGCAGACTTAGGATTGCCTGTAAATTCACGATTTCCGTCGCCGCGGAGGCAACGGTCGGATACTGCCTTGCCAGGCTTTTTAAATACCGTAAATCATTGTTTCCCATACAAACGCCTCCACTTATTGTTGTATTTCCTCTTATTCCGCCGCATTGATCACATCGCTCATATCGTATAGCCCCGCCGGTCTGCCCGCAAGAAATTTTGCAGCTTCTACCGCGCCTTTTGCAAATACGTTTCGCGAATACGCCGTATGCGTAAACGAAATGGTTTCGTCCGGTCCTGCAAAAAGTATTTCATGCTCTCCGACAATACTTCCGCCCCGGACCGCCGATATTCCGATCTCATTTTTTTCTCTTTTTTTGCGCTCCTTACTCCTGTCATACGTATAGTGATACGCGTCCAAGAGCGCTTCATTCATAGAATCCGCAAGCGCAAGCGCCGTCCCGCTCGGTGCGTCCAGCTTCTGGTTATGATGTTTTTCGATCACTTCTATATCAAAGCCTGCAGAGGCAAAAATAACCGCGGCTTTTTTCAGTAATTCCATCAGCGTATTGATCCCAAGCGACATATTTGCCGATCTTAAAACCGCGACGCTCTCCGCCGTCTTTTCTGCGCGCGCAAGCTGTTCCTCGCTTAATCCGGTCGTACACAACACAACCGGTATCTGCTTCTCTTCGCTGTAAACAAGCAAATCGTCTACTGCCTTTGCATTGGAAAAATCTATCATTACGTCCGCCTTAACATTGCAGACGGAAATATTCGGAAATACCGGATAGTCGTTTTTCACCCCGTCGTAAAGGTCGATGCCCGCGACGATTTCGATTCCTTCGTCCTCTCTGCACAGGTCCGTGATCACCTGTCCCATTTTTCCGTTGCATCCGTGCATAATTGCTCTTACCATTTCCGTATCCTCTTCCTTCCTTTTTATCCGCTCCATTACTGCGCTTGCTACAGGTACGCGGTTAAAATCAGATTCTTTCGAACTTCTGCCGGCCTATACCGTCCGTATACCGTAGGCTCTCATTGCCTCCTTTAATTTTTCCGCGTTTTCCGCACTAAGCTCCGTAAGCGGCGAACGCAGCGGCCCTGTCTCAAATCCCATCAAACTTAACGCTTTTTTTACCGGAATCGGGTTAACCTCGCAGAACAACGCTTCAATCAACGACTGCGCGGCAAGCTGCAGCTTCGCCGCCGCAGCGATATCTCCGTTAAAAAAGCTTTGGCACATTTCATGAACTTTAGCGGGCGCCACATTCGACCAGACTGAAATTACGCCGCAGGCTCCGATGGAAAGAAGCGGTACGACAATAGCGTCTTCTCCCGAATATAAATCAATTTTTCCGTCTGTCAAATCCATCAGTTTACATGCCTGCGCGACACTTCCGCTCGCCTCTTTGATTCCGACAATATTTTCTACATTCTTAAACAAGTAGGCCGCCGTCTCAGGCAGAATATTACAGCCGGTGCGCGACGGCACATTGTACATAATAAGCGGCAGCTTCGTTTCCGCCGCAATTTCGGAATAATAACGAATCAGTCCGTTCTGCGTCGCTTTATTATAATAAGGCGTAACGGCAAGAAGTCCGTCCGCTCCGACTCTCTCCGCTTCTTTGGAGAGATGAATGGCTTCTTTGGTACAGTTTGAGCCGGAACCGGCGATAACCGGCACTCTTTTATCCGCATATTCCACGGCTGCCTCAATGACCCTGGTATGTTCTTCTACCGTCATCGTCGAACTTTCTCCGGTCGTCCCCGCGATCACAATGCAATCCGTTCCCTGCCCAATCTGCCAGTCAATCAGTTCCTGTAACTTCTCGTAATTTACTTCTTCGTTTTCTTTCATGGGCGTGACAATCGCCACTCCGGCTCCTTTAAAAATCGCCATTCGTTGTTCCTCCTTTAGCATTTGTTTTCAAGGTTTCTCCCTAATATAGCATTCGGGTATTCCATGACAGTATTTCCTAAATGAACCTGCATTTTGCACAATCCGCCGCACGCAAAGAGAAAATCCGCCTTTTGACGACCAAATCCTATACGGCAAGAAAAAACCGGCTATACAGAGCCGGTCTTATGATCAATCATTGAATAATTCGAAAATATATTCAAATTCGATAGCTCCTCATCCGAAACTTAACTTCTGCGATGACAGTCATAAGGTTCTTAACCTTATACCCAAGCAATATATCTACAGGGGATATATCCTTTCGGCGTTCTTCCCTTTTGCCCTCCTTCTCCTGCTCCTGCTGCATCGGAAAGGCTACTCATAAAGAACGCGACCTCTATCTGTCAATATGAAATTCCATATAGCTTTTTAAGCATAGCATTAACCCGATTTCCTGTCAATGCTATTCCTCAAGAAATTCTACTTTACTTACGGATACTTCGTAGGCAACCCGTTTTTCGGTCTCAATTTCCGAAAGTTTTTTTACATATTCTCTGCTCTGGATTCTGCCCCAGACCTGCACATGACCGCCGACCTCAAAACCGGATGCAAATCTTGCGTTTCTTCCCCAGCAGATACACGGAATATAATCGGATTTTCCATAAGAACGATTTACGGCAATCAACAAGTCTGCGATTTCTCTTCCGAGCGGCGTTTTCCGATAAATCGGTTCCTTACAAATGAATCCGTCCAGAAAGATCTGATTACTTTTTACTTCGTCCGTCGTTTCCTCCAAAAACTCCAGCTCTCTTACAAATACGGATAACACCAGACGGTTCTTTTTTTCCTCATGTCGGTTAAACGAACGAAACTGGCCTGTCACATAGATAATCTGCCCGATATAATCTCCGCTTACGTCAATCAGACGCTCTGAAATCATTAACGGTATGTAGTCCATAAAGTTACTTAATCGGTTCACCGCCACGTCTACCACATAAAATCCCTCTCCGTAAACCTCGTGGCTGAATCGGAAATCCGAAACGATTTCTCCCACAATTGATACCTGGTTATTTTCAAAAATTTTATCTGCCATGAATTTTTCTCCCTTCCTCTTATCGCTTTGGCATCTTTTTTCCGCGACCTGTCTGACAGGTATAATTTAACAATTTTTTCCTGTAAAAAGATTGAATAACATGTCGACAAGAATCAGGTTTTGAAAAATCACGTATTGACATACGCTATATACGGTATTTTGAAATGGCTTTCCAAGCGGAAAAATCCTGCGTAAATACAGTAATTCCAGGCACTTTCATCCAAGTCAGATAAAGGCTCACGCTAAGCCGTCATCTTCCGCTTTTACTGATTATCAGGATCGAGTCTAAATCAAATGACTGATGTATTTTATTTTCTTTTTTAGTTGCAAGACCGTCCTTTGAACATGTTTCAAACACAAATCAAAGGACATTTCATAATTTGATTGTCCAGTATCCGTCGTATGCATACCCGGTCTTTCCAATCAGCATATATTCAGACTTTTTAAAGCCTGCTCTTTTCATTGCTTTGATTCGTTTGCGGCCGCTTTTCCGAAACGCTCAAAAACGGGGCCCCGCTCACTGCAGAGACCCCGCCAATTCTCACGTTCTCCGATTTTTGCGGCCAGGATTCCCGCAGCCGCATACAAATAATGACAGCAAACTGTCAAATACCCGAACCATACGCAATTTAGAGTTTTTCTAACAGAACCGCTTTCTTCTGAGCGAACTCCTCCTCGCTTATCAGTCCCTTTTCTTTCAGAGAAGCTAATTTTTCAATCTGTGCAAGCACATCCGTATCAGATGACGGCTTGCTTTCCCTGTTCAATTTACCAAGTATTTTTTTCTCTCTTAATAAATCAACTAATTCCTGACACTTGGCCGCCTGTGCATAAACAGTGGTTCCCGTCAGCATCTCGACCCTTACCATCTGTTCGTCGCCCTCATCGTCTAAATAAGAGCTATTGATATTATTCAACTGCTCAAGACTTTTTGTATCGCCATTACTGCTTAACATAAATTCCGCCGTACTGACCTGTCTTTTTACGATCTCGAATTTTGTTACTTTTTCATAGGGAACAACAAAATTTTCATCGCCGAACCATTGCTTTCTGGCCAAATTTTCCGGTTTAAATACAAAGCTGTCTTCCATCACATTAAGGCCTAAGCTCAATGAATCGGTCTTTTTTTGCGGCTTATTCGGAAATCCGCCGACATAAATCACCTGATACCTGATAATCGCTCCTTCAAGAGGCGCTTTTGCAGCATTGCTTTCCGCCTTATCTTCTGCATAGGATTTCTTCATCTCCGCAATGCCGTCACCCATTTGCTGTTTTACCTTATCGAATTTCTCATCCAGCTTTGCGTCTGTAATCGCTCCGCTTACCTTTTCTTTCATTCCCTCTAATTTCTCACTCAGTCCCTTTGCATTAAACAAAGCCATTTCCGTCTCCTCATGCTTATTGATTTCATCAAAAAACATTACCGCTTCCTGACTATTTTTTCCAAATTCTATCTTACTCTTCTTTTCTTAATATTACAAGCGGTAAACATCAGCAGAACACATCCGAGAAATATGACAGCTACCGATTTTCCTTATAAGTGCAAAATGATTTCAAATACATTTGTTTCTTTATTGCGAAAATAATTGATACTTCCTCCATGTTTTTCTATGATAATTCTGGAAATTGCAAGGCCGAGTCCTGTTCCGCCGTCTGTTTTTCTAGCCTTGTCCCCGCGTGAAAAAGCATTAAAAATCTGCTGCGCAAAAGTCCTGTCAATTTCATTCCCATCATCGCAGACTGCAAGATACATTTGTTTGTTTTCCGAAGTCAGCTTAATAGAAATAACTTTTCCTGACTTATTATACTTTTTCGCATTGGAAAGCAGATTACCCACCACTCTTGAAAAGAGATTTGTATCTATCTGCGCTTTTATTTCAGTTTCCGGAATATCAATTGCAAAATTAAATCCTGCTTCCGTTATTTCGTCATAATATTCAGCGCAAAGTCGACGCAGATACTCGCATACATTTACCACTTCAAGATTCAGGCGGTAATCCGGATGATCCATTTTTAACATCATAAACATATCGTCAGTAAGCTTTTGTACTCTGTTTACCTTCGCGTCAATGATACGATATGTTCCGTTTACCTTTTCAGTTGGAACAAGCCCTGCTTCAAGGGCATTCACATAACTTTTTATTGTTGCGACAGGAGTTTTAATATCATGGGATAATTCAAGCAGCATCTGATTTTTATTTTGTGTCAGTCGCTCTTTTTCCGCTTTTTCCTTTTCAATCTGCTCCGCCATGATGTTGAATGTTTCCACAATCTCTTCAAACTCCGCCTCAGATGCGATATCGATTCTGGCGCCGCTATTGCCTGATTTAAGATCCTCCATTCCCTCAATTATTTTAGATAACGGTTTTTTTAATTTCTTTTTTAAATAAAGGCTGATCAGTACAATTTCAATCACACACAGCGGAATAAAGATATAAAATAATTTAGGAGTCTTAAATTTCCCAACGTCATCTAAGTGAATCGTTACATCAGGCTCCACAATAGATCTTTCGTAAATACAAAGAAATTTTTTCTGGCTGTTTTCAGGCTGTACGAAAAATCCAATATATTCGCCTGTTCCAAAAGCCGCCGTAAGCTTAAGAATATCGTCGGTAGAATAGACGGCTTTGTCCGTCAGTTTCTCACCATACACATGAATCACATGATAATTTTCATCCAGTTCTTCAACCCAGCCGCCTATTTTGCCCGCAATATCAGAATGAACCACATTACCTTTTTCATCAATGACGTTGCCGGGATGAATCCTCTCAACCCTCCCTTTACCAATAAATATGGCTTCAAGCCAAAGGCAGAATAAGAATGTTAAAATCAGAACAACGGCATACAATAAAAAACTGCCGATCAGCTTTGTAAAAATACTTTTCTTTATTTTCAAAATGTTATTCTTTCTCACATTTATATCCAAGTCCTTTTATCGTTTTCAATATCTTTGGCGTTTTGGGATTGTCCTCAATTTTTGAGCGGAGATTGCTGATATGAACCATAATTGTTTTGTCATCGGATATATAATCGCTGTCCCATGCCGAATCAAAAATCTGCTGTTTCGTAAAAATTCTTCCTCTATGCTGCATAAGCAGTTTAAGAATAAGGAACTCCGTTTTCGTAAGGTCAATCGCCTTTCCGTTCTTAGTAACCGTCCCCTCCGTTGTATTCAGCACAAGATCAAAGCACTTTATTTCATCGTCATAAGTGCTGCCGTTATCTTTATAGTCATAATTCCTGCGAAGCTGAGCCTTAATTCTTGCCACAACGACCATCGGATTATATGGTTTCGTTATATAGTCGTCAGCTCCGAGCTCAAGACCCAGAATTTTATCGTAATCCTCGCCTTTTGCGGTAAGCATTATGGCAGGAACATTGCTTTCGGCACGGATTTTTTTTAATACTGCAAAACCGTCAAGTCCCGGCATCATGATATCCAGCAGCACAAGATGAGGTTTTTCACTTCCAAAAAGCTCGAAAGCCGTTATGCCGTTATCGGTTTTTATAAGTTTTATGTTTTCTCTTTCCGTGTACAGTTCAAGAGCGTCAAGAAGCTCTGTTTCGTCATCTGCTGCAAGCACCTTATATTCCATACTTACCTCCATGCCGCAGTTCTGCCGCGACTCAAATCCGTGCTGAGAATGCCCTTATTGAAGAGATTCGCACGCCAACCCTAATTCTTGATATATCAGGTTTATGAGCGGTTCGGAAAAATCATAGCTTTCTTTCCACTGAGGATTCAACGTATCTAAAATCATACACTGCGCCATTCCTGATTTGTAATATTTATTAGACCCCTTGCCGTATTCGCTGATATGATCAATATAAGCAGAGCAGAATTTTTCGGGAAGCTGCATTTGATAAACGCATGCTTCAACGTAGCAGGCTGTTCCCTCTACTCTGGTGTAGTACTCCTCAAGTGCCGTTATATTACCGGAAAACAGCGCCTTTCTCTGCTCGTCCAACTTCTTGTATTCTGCAATATATTCTCTTATCATGTCAATATCATCTGTCTTTACTGCATTTTCAAGCAAAGCCGCCTGCCGTTCAAATAACGCCACTGCCTGCGGGTTTGTATCGGCGTATTCTGCAATCAGATTTTCCTCTGCTTCTCCGCTGCAGATCGCCTCTATATTATCATAATAATTCGTAAGCTGCCAGCAATGAAAAGCTTCGTGCCATAACGTAGCGACACATTCTTCCCTTCCGTATTCCGCGCTTCCTGTAGTCATCATTTTAAGCAGCGACGACATTTTTTCAACAGCAGGCGCAAGCACTTCGTAATGTCCGTCAACACAATAAGCGGCTGCAGCTATGGAATTTATAACAGCCTTTCGTTTAACTATATTATAGCCGCCATTTTCCCACACAATTACATAATCATGATCCCCGTCATAAAATGCCACTGGATAATCGGTCATGGCAAATCCTTCAAACCCCAAATTACTATTTCCTTTTTCCAGCGCAACCGCCTGTTCATATATATGAATATTATCTTCTGAAAGCCCATAGCTGCCTGTTGCAATCACTCCCGCAATAAGAGCCGCGCCAATTAATATAAAAATTATAGCTTTTTTCATAATCAGGCTTCCTTTCGTTTTAACACAAAAATCAATGCCGCGAACGCATAAACCGCAAGCATACCTGTGAGTATCATATGCACATCAATCGATTTATTACAAAGTACATTTACCGCTTGTGTTTGTATTCCATGAAGATTCGGAATTATTTTCAGCGCATATCTTACTATTTCTCCTCCGAAACCGCCTATAATGTCTTTCAGTAGTGACAACAGACTGTGAAAAATTCCCATAAGCATGACTGCCGCTGAAATTGTCCCCGATACCAATCGGGGAATCAGGATACTGAAAGCGCTTGTCATAACGCTTACAATAGTAACATTGATTCCTATCATCAGATAGGCAGGAAGAAGCCTCCAAAGTTCTCCCGATCTGCCGTGTGAAATCATAAAAATAAAGAGCGCCAAAAACAGAATCGCTTCTGACACAAGTCCTGAAAAAGTATTTGCTGCGGTCAGTTCACCATGATAGCGGCACTGAGGAATTTTTCTTATCCATACAAGATGGCTGGTTTTTCTTTCATATTCATTCGGTATTGTTCCAATATTCATAACAACTGCAAGACTACAGCTAATTGCATTTATAACGATCAGCAATATCGGCGCGAGCGATTTGTAATCGGTAACCGCCTCGCCGTTTATAGTAAGAGAACCTGAACCTGTTCCAAAGATAAGGAGAATCAGAACTCCCGTTACCGAAACAAGATAAAGTTCTTTTCTTCGGATTTTTTCTTTAAAAGAGGTAAACGCAATAATCATTCTTTCATCCCTCCCACTAAATCAATAAAAATCTTTTCAAGGGATATCCCATTATAATCCGTTTTATTCCAGGTACCTATTTGTACGCCGCTTTTGATCAGAATGCCTCTGTCGCAGATCCGTTCCATATCATTTAAAATATGGGAATTTATTATGATTGTCCTGCCCGATTTTTTCAGTTTCTCTATTAACTCCATGATCTCCACACGCCCCAGGGCGTCAAGACCGGCCGTCGGCTCGTCAAGTATAAGAAGATCCGGACTTCCAAGAAGCGATTGTGCGAAAGCAAGCCTTTGGATCATGCCTTTTGAATAGTTTTTTACTTTTGTTCCGGTATTTTCAAGCCCCACCGTATCAAGCAGGTTACTGATTTCGGCCCTGCGTTCCCGTTTCGAAATTCTCTGCAGCCCCGCATAATAGTCAAGCACCTCATAGCCTGAAAGAAACGGTAGAAAGTACGGCGTTTCAGGCGAATAGCCAACGCGGATCTGTTCGGCAAACTTCACCTCTCCACCGTCGATCTCAACCAGTCCAAGTATCATTTTAATTGTAGTCGTTTTTCCCGCGCCGTTGCTTCCAATAAAGGCAAATACTTCGCCCCGGTTTACATGGAAACTTAAATTGTTTACAATGCATTTTTTATGATAGCATTTTGTCAGGTTATTACATTCCAGTATTTTCATTTTCTTCATTTCCTCCCTGCTGATTCCATTTTACAATGCTAACCTGAAATTCAGGTAAGGAGAACCTAAAGATTCGTTAAAGATTTATTGGTGCAATTCACCTTTTTTCAGACGAAATGTCACATCCGCCTGCTTCGCAAATTCGTTGGAATGCGTTACGACAACGACACATTTTTTTATCCGATGGGCACACTCTTTTAGAATGTTTATCATTTCCGAGGCAGTATCTTCATCCAGATTTCCAGTCGGCTCATCCGCGAGGATAACGCTTGCATCGGACGCTAACGCACGGGCGATTGCCACCCGCTGCTGCTGTCCTCCGGATAGTTTCAAAACATTCCGCTCCGATTCTTCTTTTGTCAGTCCTAAACGCTCCAAAACAGGCAGCGGAGGAAGTTTTGATGTCAGCGCCACATTTTCAACAGGCGTCATATAGTCGATTAAATTATAATTTTGAAAAATAAAAGCCACATTATGTCTGCGATGCCAGGCAAGCCCTTTTTTCTCAATATCTTCATCATGAAACAGCACTTGTCCTTCAGTCGGTCGATCTAAACCGCCAAGCAAAGAAAGCAGCGTCGTTTTTCCGCATCCGGAAGAACCCAGGACTGCGTACATTTTCCCTGCCTCAAATTCGGCAGCGATATTTTTTAGAACCATTCTGTTTCCGTCATATGTATATTTAACGTTACATGCTTTCAGGATACTCATTTTAACATCCTCCCACGCCATTTATGGCATTATTCATATTTTGTCAGAATTGTTTTCGGTTTCATACTCATAACCGGAATGCCTGCGATACATGTGGACAGGAATCCGATAAATAATTCCATTGCACATACGAAAGCAAAAATATCGGCTGAAATATTCACGGTTAATTCTTCTGCCTCAGGAGCAGAAAAGACAGGATTTAAATCAAAATTATCGGCTGAAATGGACAAATCCGCTTGTAACGGATTCTTTTTTGTTTCATCCGAGTTTCGCTCGTTTGCCTGTGAAAGTAAGATGTTTCCTACATCATTTGCTGCTATATTGCTGCCAACAAAAGAAAAACCGAATGCCAAAACAATCACTGGCATTAATTCTGCGAATCGCTGTATAAGAATTTCCCACTTGCTTTTGCCCATCGAAAGCAGGACTCCCGTTTCATAAATTCGTGACCTTGCCCAAATGCTTAGCAGCAAAATGATAATTCCCATTCCGGCGACGACAATCGCAAAAATCATGATACGAACTCCATTATCCATGCTTCTTAATGTATTTTCCGAACTTTGATAATTTTCGTTGTCGATTTTGATTTTGAAATCGTTTTGGTCTATCGCCGTATTTTCCTGAATGCTTTTTATAATGGAGTCCATTTCTGCAGGGTCATTGACGCTGAATGTAACCTCTTCGTATCCAATCGGCTCCATTCCCAAAGCCTCCAATATCTTATTCGTATGCAGCAGCAGTGTTCGTGAATCGACAAAAACCCAATTTTGCAGCATCTGCCGCTGCGACGTATATTGGTTTATTTGCTGTTCTGCCATAATATCGAATATCCCGACAATTTCATAAACGCATTCCTGTGTTTCCATTGGGATCTCAAAACCGGTCACTTCCTGATTTATTTCAAGTATCAGCTGATCTCCGACCCTGATATGATTCTGTTCCGCCAGTTCATGACTGATAACGGCTTGGGCCGCCGCATCGGCTGTAAACGTTTCACCTTGTGTAATTTCCAAACTATGGTTCGCAAAATAAGCGCATTGGTTTAAAGAAGTCCATCCTTGTATTCGTGCCATATGCGGATTGAATGAAGAAGAGTCATTCTGATTATTTTCTATTAAATTATAGTACTCTCCGTCACCGGATTTCAGATTCGCTACTGCCTCAGTACTTGCGTTGTACCCGGAAATTCCAGAAGTTTTCATCACTTCACCAATAAGAATATCGTCTAAATATTCTCCGACATAGTAGCTTGAGGCGTATTGGTCAGTAGATGGACCGCTCTTCATATTTGCCGAATTACTTTTGTCGATCTCTATGCTGAATGTTCCCCCAAGCTGCCGCCGCAAATTCGCCGCGGCTGAGCCGGATGCTTTCAGAATAGAAAAACCGGTTAACGCGGCAGTGCTAACCACAATTAAAACCAATAAAATAATAAGGCTTTGCTGCCATTTTCGGGAAACATACAAAAAAGCTCTTTTCAAAACGCACATAGTTATTCTCCTTAACTTAATTTTGAAAAAATTTGCCTCGGACTTAAACGCATGAACCATAGATCCGAAAAAAGGACGGATAAAAACAGTACCGGCATTTCGCATCCGAATGCAGTAATTATGGTACCGGCGACGAGAACAAGATTTAATTTCATCTCCGCACCGGATGCCGCCATATCATAAATCGTTTTTCCGATACTGTTTTGGACAGAAAAGCATAGCGCAGCCGATAATACGAAGGACGCCAAAGCTATTATTAGCATTTCCGTAAAGTGCTGCAGCATGATTTCCGTTTTTGTAATGCCTATAGACAACAGAATTCCTGATTCATGCTCGCGAGACTTATGAAAAAGTTTCTGTATCAGCGATAAAACCGCTGCACTCATGGCGCCAGTAACGATCAGCAAAATCTTTAGCAGAATACTTATGTTTATCAATGGATTCGCTATTTTTTCATATTCGTCATTCTCTGCGGTAATTGCGAAATTCTTCCAGTTTATCTTCTTTATTTGTTGAATTTCCTCTATAATCGTTTCCACCTCTGCAGGGTCGTCCACCAAAAAGTTTATGTAATCGGCGCCTGCTGCATCCAGCAGCAATCCGGCGCTTATCATATCAATAAATATACGATTTTCCAATAAATGAACCGGCGCGGCTATATCTTTATCCCGCTGATTTTCTTCTACTTCAAACAGTCCTTTGATCGTTACCGAAATTTCCTGACCGGCGCATCCCTCGCAAGGGGAAAGTTGTATTTTGTCTCCGATTTCCCAATGATTTTTTTCCGCCAGTTCTTTCCCGACCACCGCCGCATACTTATCGCTTGCCACAATTGGCTCGCCTTCGATTAACCGTATTCGTTCCCTTTGAAAATCCGCAGAATAGATACTGCAGGTATCAGCCTCCATCGATATCAAACGCCTGGCAATCGGATCGCCCTGATATTTACCGTTTAAGTCAATAAGGCTTATGTCTCCCTGCAGTAATACATTCTCTTTGATTACAGCATTGTAGGTGTCAATATTTTGACTGCTTTTTATTACATCTGCGATTTCCTGATTCAGCGGTTCACCAATGTAAGTAATACGGGTCTCTCCATCCGATACGCCTACTTTAATGTTTTCGCTGTTTCGCATATCCGGAGCAACACGAAATGCTCCGTGAAAGTTTTGCCGGGTTTGCGTGATAGCCAGCTCTGTTATACTGCGCAGAAGCAATCCGGTAATGAGAAAAGAGGACATTAAAAAAACGGTAAAAAAAAGGAGTAATGATTTTCCTTTTTTACGGCGTACATATCTGTATGCGCGTCTCCACAATTGCATCGCAAATCACCTGCTTTCCGTTATTTTTTTCTTCCTGTAAGAAAAGGATAACAGATATCTGTTTCATCAATGTGGCGTACATCTTTCACCAATGTTTCATCGGATACGTCTGTTTTACGAAAAGTAAATCGTAAAACGCATACCGTGACCGCTGTCATGATCCGAATAGCCAAACGGTTTGAAGTCAAATCGGTATTCAAGCGCATTTAATAGTTTTGCAGTAATATATAATCCCAACCCATTTCCTCCATTGGGGTTTTCACCGGTTCCATTTCTGCTTCGTGAAAAATCCGGTCGATAAAACGGCTCAAAAATATGGTTGAGGTCTTTTGTATGAATTGGGATACATTCATTTTCTACGACAATACTGTTATTGGAGAAATAAATTCTCACTGTGTGCTTGGGATTTGTATACTTAACCGCATTGGAGATAATATTCGACAAGACTTTTTCCATTGCGGATATTGGAACTTTTGCCGAAAAATCAGCGGACAAATCAGTCTCTATCACACCCCCCTTTGATTTTGCAATTAAGAAATAAGGAGACAGCAGTTCTTTTACAAACGTATTCAGCAATACTTCTTCAAGCGGTTCCTTTTCAAATGCAAAGTTCAATTTAGACGCATCCAGGATTTCCTGTATCATCCCGCCGAACTTACCCGCCATCTCCTGACAGATTGGCAGATACGTTTCCCAGTCTTTGTAACGCCCGATTCCCATTATCATATTATCAAGCAGTCCGCATAACGCCGTAACCGGAGTTTTTAATTCGTGGGAAGCCGCGCGCAAAAAATCGATCTTTGCGGCTTCCGCTTCACTTACCCGCATATTTTCTTTTTGTATATCATCAATCGTGGTAAGCAGGCTTTGATATAGTTTATTTATATTTTCGGAAAGCGCCCCTATTTCATCCTGTGTTTCCACTTTGCATACAGCCGACTTGTCAAGTTCTTTCATCCGCTCTGTTGTTTTGGAGATATCCGAAAGGGGCCTGGTAATTTTTTTAGAATACAAAAAAGCAAAAAAGACTGATATTACTAAGGATAATTGTAATGTAAACGGCAAAAAAATAAGCACGGCATTCTTGGCTTCACTTACAGGCTGAAGTGTCGATGATATAACGAGATAACACGCTTGTCCGTCTGATGTTTGAAAATGACTGCCGGCAATCAGCTCTGCATTGGTTCTATTATAAAAATCCTGCCAATAAAGATCCCCTTCTGTTTCGCTTTCAACCTGCACACTCCAGTTTGATTCATATTCCTTTTGTAACGCAGTGTCACTCTGCTCCGAAAAACCCATGTTCGCTGTGAGAAAGGTTCGACCTGCATAATTTACAAATATTCCCATCTGAGTTTGCTGCGCATAGTTTTTTACTACACTTTCTATATTTTCCGGCGAAACGTTCTGTAATTCCATTAGCAGCTGCTTTTTGACATCCTTGAAAACATCTTCCTTTTGACCTGTATAAACAATGGGCATGATAAAATAAAACAGAGCATGGCTAATCAATGAAATAGCAGCCATTAGAGAAAACACACATATAAAAGTTTTCGGAAACAATTTCATTTTTTTCATGACAACACCTCAAAACGATACCCAACACCCTTTACAGTCGTAATGCATGTAAGGTCTAACTTCTGACGTATTCTTCGAATATAAGTATCGATTGTTCGGTCAAAGAGGGGCGCATCTACTCCCCAGACACCGTCAATTAGCTTTTCCCGCGTCATAACGCGCCCCGCATTTTTAATCAGCATCCTTAAGAGCTGTATTTCTTTTGGCGCTAACTCTACCGGCTCTCCGCCTTTTTCCGCTAAGTAACCGTTAAAGTCCACCTTTATATCTTCAAATTCCCATATATCCTGTTCCGCCATGTTTCCTGACCGACGCAGCAATGCCAAAACCCGCTTTCCCAGTAAAACCATAGAAAAGGGCTTTGTAATATAATCATCCGCCAACGAGTCAAAGCTATTGATTTGCGTCCTCTCATCACTGAGTGCAGTCAACATTAAAACCGGAATCATACTTGTTTTGCGAATCTCTTTTAACAACTGTATTCCGTTTATGTGCGGAAGCATAATATCCAATATGACCAGTTCAACCGTTTTTTCCGCTAAGAGTTTTAGCGCTTCTCTCCCGTCATAAGCCTGATAAACAAAATGCCCCGCATCATATAGATAGTCATAAATTAAATCATTTGTCGTCTTATCGTCTTCCACAATTAAAATCGCAGCCATAGTTCTTCTCCTTTTCATCAAAACTTATTTTATTATATACCATAAATGTTTCAGCTGTGTGACGGCGGCTGCAAATCCTTGATTTTCAAATGGATCGTCTTGACTTTCCCCAGGCTTTTTATACAAATTCACAACAGCATCTTCAAAGATGTAAATGGATAAAAAAATAAGCGTACCACTATTTCTAATGATACGCTTATGATAATTTAACTCTCAATCAGGATCCTTACACAACAGTATTTAAAAAACAATTCATAACATTTGCTAACTTTTCAGGAGCTGTTGTATTTATTTCATGTCCGGCATTCTCAATCAAATAGAATTCGGCACCAGGAATTTTATGTTCCAGTATCTTTGCCGCTTTCCTGTTAGCGAAATCTTTTTTCCCACATATAAGTAATGTCGGACACCATATATGATCTAAATTTTGCTCAAAATCCAATGCCACCATGGAACCGGTCAGGCGAATCATATCATGTTTCATTATTCCGCTTCCTAAAAAAGACTTTTCCGGCATGATACGAAATAATAGATTCTGCAATTTTAAAAGCAGCCCCGGCATTTTGTATTGTGGTGCAATCAGTATCAAAGATTGAACTTTTTCGGCATGGTCAATGGTATAGTTTAATGCCAAAACTGCGCCTAAAGAAATGCCGCAAATAGTTACAGGCCCCGAAAATTTATTAACGTATTCTTCAAAGGCACAAAATATTTTTTTATATGTTATCTCTCTGTCCATACTGAAATCAAACAAATTAGGGCAATACGCTTTTATATCTTCGGGCAGACGTGATATTGTTTCATTCCAACTTGAGGGGCATTGCCCTAGCCCATGTAAAAAAATTACATTCATTTTTTATTCCTTTCTGTTTTGCAAGGCATAAAAAAGATCTGATTGACTCTCGCACATACTGTCCAATGTTTTCTTTCCTTCTTCCATGATTTCATCATCCATCAGTGGAACCCCCATTTTATCCAGTAATTCTTTGATAAATATAAATTTATGATACATTTCTTCTGAGGTCGCCGGATAAATTGACGGTGTTAGCCATAAATCAAACAAAGGTATTAATTCTGACAGTTCTTTGGCATAGTCCGTATGAATAGAACCGTCATTGTTGCCCTCGGTGAGAAGTTCCAGCCAAAACGGACTAAGCATCTGTCTGTTAGATTCAATAATTCCGGCTAATATACGTGGATTTTTCAATATAGGCATTGCCTGTAATGAAAGATTTCCCTTTTCCTTATCAGAGTTGTTTAATGACATTGCCATTTTCATTTTTTGCAGACCATTCAAATCCTTTTGATTTTTCACTGTTTCAAATGGATTTTTTTCATGGAACATTTTATTCGTTAAAGCGTTCATAATTTCTTCTTTTGACTTAAAATGATGATAAATTGCCCCTTTTGTAAGTCCGCCCAATTCATCTACAATATCCTGAATGGTAGTATTATCATATCCTTTTGTAAGAAAAAGTCGCTGTGATACTTCTAATATTTTTTCTACCGTTACTTCGGGAAACTTGTTACGAGCCATATGAAATCACCTCCATACATTCATCCGGTATGTATAAGTGTAGCTGTGAGAAAGCGTTTTGTCAAGATAGCGTTTTGTGAAACCGTAACCAGATAAATTTGGAAACAAATGCCACAATTCTTCCAATGTTGACGGCTTTTATCCAGCAGTACCGTTCCGTCAGGAACACCTGATTCTTTCGCTGCTTTCGATCCACCTGTTTCCGGGAAAAGTTTTACAGCCTGTGCTTTAAATTCGTTGTCAAAAGATTATTGAGTAGACGCAATAAATACTTTATAATTCCCTTGGCTCTCCCCCGCAGGGGATAGTTTATACTTTTTGTCAAGGAGATTGTAAATGTATCAGATAAGCCAGTTTTCAAAAATATCCGGTCTAACTGTTAAAGCATTGCGTTACTATGATGAACAAGATATGCTAAAACCGTCCTATCGTGATAAAAATACGTTGTATCGATATTATGATGAGAACGATTTAAAAAAAGCACAGTTAATCAGGCTTCTTCGCTCATTGGATTTTTCAATACTGGAAATTAAAGAAGCGCTTGAAATGGTAAATAACGAAGCAGATTTAACTTATATTTTGCAAGAGAAAATTGCAACGATTAAAGAAAATATACGAAGGGAAAAAGCGTTAATTTATAAGATAAATCGTTGTCTTTCCCCCGATGTAACGAAAACAGAAAGACAAACTTATGAAATAACCCTGGAAGAAATTCCGATAACTTTAGTAGCTTCTATACGATTTACGGGCAGGTACAGCGAAATAGGAGCATATATTCCGGTTCTTTTCAAAGCAGTACAAGGGAATGTAAACGGGGCTGTTATAAATTGTTATTATGATGAAGATTGTATGGAACAAGCAGATATGGAATTATGTTTACCTACTAAAAAGCCGGTTGTAACAAATACAGTAAATTGTAAATATTTACCTGCTATACAGGCTGTTTGTACTACACATTATGGAAGCCATGAAACATTGCATTTTGCGTATAAGGCATTATTCCATTATGTAAACGAACATGGTATAGCCGTGATAACACCTTTCAGAGAGATTTATGAGAAAAGCCGTGGTATGGTATTTAAAGGAAATCCCCAAAATTATGTTACAAGAATATTATTTCCTTATAAATTTTTATGAAGAAAGAGGACTGCAAAATGCAAAATGTTGTAAAAGATTTTAATCCACAAGGCGGGAAACACTGTATTACCAATTCATTGAAACAGATTTTTTCTTATTATGGATATCCGTTATCAGAAGAAATGATGTTTGGTTTGGCATCCGGGTTATCGTTTTTATATTTAAACCAATCTTCTTCCCCTATGATAAATGGAAGAATTAAAGTCTTTGAATTTGAAAAAAAATTAGCAGACCGGCTTAATATATCCATTCAGTGTAGGTCTGGCTCTGATTATAAAAAAATCAGTCAGATATCAAAAGATATGATCGACCAAAATAAACCCATTTTAATATATGTGGATATGCCGTATTTATCATATTTGGGATTGAATAAAAACGGTCATTTTGGCGGTCATGCAGTTGTCCTTTTTGGATATGACAATGAATTAGAACAGTTTTGGGTCAGTGATAGAGATCATCACGATTTTCCAATTCGAACACCTTTTGGTGAAATAGCAGAGGATTACCATTTAGTCAGTTATCGGGAAATGGAACAGGCACGCAGTAGCGTACATAGACCTTTTCCGGCCAAAAACAAATATCTGTTACTTGATTTTCAAGGATACAGGCAGATTGACAGAGAGATTTTGACACAAGCAATAGCGGAAACCTGCGATACCATGCTTCATCCGCCGGCTAAATTGTCAGGTATAAACGGCATTCTAAAATTCTCAACAGAAATATTAAAGTGGGAAAAGTTCAGCCTTGATAAGATAAAGTTGTCTGGTACAACAAATTATTTTCAAATTAGCAAAGACGGCGGCACGGGCGGCGGCATCTTTAGAAAAATGTATGGCGATTTTCTAATCGAAGCCGCCGCTATATTGGACAATATAAATATCGTTATGTTAGGAACGAAATTCTTAGAGACTGCAACGCTATGGGATAAAATCGCAGAAGATTTATGGCAGCTATCACTTAGCGGAAATGTTTCTTTATTGCAGAAAATGTCTA
>CANPGM010000028.1 GCA_947573605.1 uncultured Roseburia sp.
TGGGCTGTATTTTGATCCGAAGTATTTTCTTCTTCCTTTGAATCCTGCCTGGAATCATCCGGTGCCGCATCCGGATCCGACTCAGATGGCGGTTCCTGGTCTGTCCCTGTTTCCAAATCTGCCTGGGACGCCCCCTGAGACGACATATCCGCCAGGGTTTCCGGGGAATCCCCTTTGTTTTGCATGACCATCCCAAGCTCCGTAGCCCGCCGCATGATTTCGGCATCTGTCATCGTATCCTGAAATAAAAATGCGATCGTAAGTATAATGGTTGCGGTTATGATCCCAAATCCTGCCCCACGCAAATAATATTTAAACTTCACGTTAAGCGTCTCCTTTATATAATCCAAGAATGAGCCGGACTTCTCCTACGCCCATCCCGAGCTTTTTCGCAATCGCCACAGAATCCTTTCCGTCTTCGTACAAACGGATGATTTCCCTGCGAACATTGTTTTCTTCTTCTGTTTCTTCCCGTCCCTGGCTGGCAGCACCCTGCGGCGCAAAAAATTCGGATGGTTCCTGGGCAGCCTTTTCCTCGAGGGGTACAGCTTCCTGCTCCTGCGGGTCATAGACATAAATCGGTTCGATCACATTCGGCGTATTCTGGCGACGGATGACCGGCGGCGGGGTCTGTAACTGGGTCAGATACTGGCTGGCCAGTTCCTCCCCCTGCGATTTAAAATCCTGAAGCTGCTGCGTCAACTCGGTCGAAAAATTGGTCAGTTCGGTATGCTTGTCATTTAACATGCTGTATAAGAACATGATTTCATCATGAGTCTTTTTCATGGATTCAAAAACAGTGTCCGAATATTCATGTATAGCCATAATTTTAAGATTCGATTCCCGTTCCATAACGATTTCTGTCTTATCTGCGGCTACATCCATTTTGGCATCTATTAAATCGTCAATTTTTAATCCGGCCTGATTCATTCCCTTATCAATAATCTTTTTTAATTCGTCAGCGCTTAACTCTGCAATCTTATTAAGTTCTGAAGTAGACAGCTTTTCTGAAATAAAAAAACTGCCTATCATAAAAATACTGCCTATCAGTAATAAAGAAATCTCTATTCCCGTCATGTTGTCTCCTTAAATCTTCATATCAAAACGTGCAGGATGATCTTTTAAGATGACCTCTCCATCCTTTTGTTCTTTTTTATTTTTCTGCTTACGACTGCCTTTTCCTTCGTACTTGCCGTTTCCCTTTTCTTTTGCGTCGTAACGGAATTCTTCGTTATCCTTTTCTTCAGTCTGTATAACTTTCTGTGTCAGCTCACGCTCACGCTTTACCTGTTCTACCTGTATTGTCTGCTGTTCGACTACCGGTTTCTGATTCTCGTTATGTTTGATTCCGCCTAAGTCCTGCGTACGCTGCAGCATTCCATTATAATCAATTGGTCTTATTGACATACGATTATCCTCTTATAATCATAACTATTTGCGCCAACCCGTCAGTCTGTCATGATATCCATATAGCTTCCCATTCTTTTTCGCATTTTTGTCAATGCTTTCGTATGAAGCTGTGATACTCTTGACTCCGACACCTCCAGAATATTACTGATTTCCTTTAAAGTCAGATCCTCATAATAATAAAGGAGAATGACTTTTCTTTCCTTTTCAGTCAGCATATCCATTGCTTCTCCAAGCACTTTTTTTAACTCTGTTTCCTGTACTCTGTCCTCCGGCTGTGCAAAATGAGAATTCTTTCTCGCATCCATAACAGGTTCGGTTCCCTGCTCAAGATATTCGTTCAAGGATACTATATTTGTAATCTTTAGCTGTGACTGCCAATTTAATAACTCGTCGTCAGAAACACCTAATTCCTTTGCAATTTCATCATCCTGCGCATTCTTTCCGGTACGCATTTCAATTTGTTTTATTGCTTCATCTATTCTTTTCTGCTTCTGTCTGACCGTTCTTGGAATCCAATCCATTTTTCGAATCTGATCCAATATTGTTCCCCGGATTCTAAGACTTGCATATGTTTCGAACTTAACCTCTTTTGTCGGGTCAAACTTATCAATGGCATCAATTAATCCGAATACGCCATAACTTACAAGGTCGTCATACTCTACATTATACCCGAGGTACATGCTTAATCTTCCAGCAACCAGCTTTACTAACGGCGCATACTCAATGATAATCTGTTCCCTAAGCTCCGGAGTTTTATTTTTACGATATTCGTCCCATAATTTTTCTTTACCCGCTGCCTTCATTTAACCTCCCGGATTCCAATTCTGCGCATCTTACTCGTCTTCATCCTCTGATTCAATGTTCTCTTTTTCTTCTTCGGAAACCTCTGCCGGCTCCTCTTCTTCTGCCGCCTCGTCCATTTCTTTAAAATTCTTATCCAAAATAATTTTTACAATACATCCGATTACATAAAAAATAATCAGAACAACCAATAATGTTGTGATAAAATGCTTTACACTATAGTGATATACCATTCCGAAAATACAGGCAATCGCACCGCCTAAAAGCATCACAATTGCGGGAACCGGTTTTGTATTCATGTATTCCTCCATCCTAACCCCAACGGATATGATTATATAATTTTTATAGGTTTTCCGACGGCTTTTATGTAAAAATCCCCTGTATCACAATGCAGCTCCACGGTTCTACCGTAGTTTAAACCGGTATCCTCCGCAATCAGTCTGATTCCCAGTCCTCTTAAGATCACTTTAGCCGCTTCCGCATTCCTTGCGCCGATATTCCCCACATTTGACAGGCCGCTGCCTTCAAACATTTTAGCCCCGCCGGCTATCTTGGCCACCAGACGCTGTTTTGACGCTCCCGCAGCCAAAACACGCTTCAAAAGCTCCCGTATCCCGGTATCCGCAAATTTAGCAATATTGCCGTTATTTCTCACCTGCGTACTGTCCGGAAGCATATAGTGAACCATTCCGCCTATTTTTGTAACCGGATCGTAAAAAGTCAGCCCAATACAGGAACCCAATCCCAACGTGGTGATTATATTCGGTGCCTTACATATATTCAAATCGGCCATACCAACTTTAATTACTTCCTCCATATGCAACTCCTTACATCGCAATTCCCAAAGATGTTAAAATTTTATCGTACGAATCCTGTTCCGGCATTAATATAAAATAACCGTTAATCGCAAAATCTCCGATAATTTCGGTCTGTATCATCAGTGCGTTGTCTCCAAACTGTCCAAACTGTATTGCAGGCACGCTTAGAATAGATGCAGCCATATCAACTGCAATAAAGGGAATCGACGGCGAAATCACAAGTCCCGTCAGCGACGCAAGCGCAGACAGATAAGATGCCGCAATAATATTTCCAATTTCTTTTAATGCGGATAAATCCATCTCGTCAAAATCATCCTGACAGTCAGGCGCCTTCCCCATCAGTTTATTTACCATATAATGTCCCGATTCAAGATCAAGCAGGAACATCATGCTGCCTTCTATATCGTTTTGAACCTCCAGAAAAATACCTACAATCGTATCTTCTTCCGCACAAATCGCAGATCCCAGGTTTGATACTTCCATCAATTTTACATTTGGTACCTTCATATCAATTTTATTACCCAGCATACTTGCAATCGCCGTCGTCGCATTCCCTGCCCCGATATTTCCGATTTCCCGCAGTACGTCAACGTACATATTATTTACTTCTTCCAAAGAAAATTTACCCATAATAATCCTCCATGCCGTATATTGCGGCACTGCAACAGACTGCCTGATTTTGAACGACAAACGACTTTACGTTTTCTGTCATGACAGTTCCTCCTGCAATTTTAATTCTTACAACCATAGCAACAACAAAAACGCCGTCACTATGGTTGCATTTAAATTCCTTTTCATCCTCTGTATATTATATGTTTTCCTCTACAATTGCATTAATTTCAAACAAAGAAATCAGCTCGTCGCCGTTTTTTCCGATTCCGTTGATAAAAGTATCTTTTTTTCCGGTATTTCGTTCAATTTCGTCATCGCTTAACGTAACAACCTCTTTCACTTCATCAACAATAATACCAAGCGCGCCTTTTTCTTCCAGCTTTAAAATAATAATCCTGCTGGAATTTGTAAAAACGTCCGCTTCCAAATCCATTTTCAATCGGATACTCATCACCGGAACAATCTCACCGCGCAGATTTATAACGCCTTTAAAATAGGACTGCGCCTTAGGAACTCTGGTGATTTTCTGCAGGCGTACGATATTGTCCACATAGCTGATATCAATTCCGTATTGTTCGCTGCCGATTTTTACAACGATATACTGCTTCATTTCCTTTTCTGCCAAATCCAAACTATTTACCATCTCTGTTACCCCCATTAGAATAATGCGTTAACATCAAGGATTAATGCTACTTCGCCGTCTCCAAGTATCGTTGCTCCGCTGATTATCTTATTGTTATTGATATATTTTCCAAGAGGTTTAATTACAATCTCCTGCTGTCCCATCAGGTTATCTACGATAAGGCCTGCCTGCTCGTCGCCTTTTTTCACAATAATTACAGTAAGATCTTCCTCTTCCTCCTTTTGCTTTTCCACGTCGAGCACCTTGTCAAGCCGGATTAAAGGAATTACATTTCCACGGATATGAATGACTTCGCGCGCTTCTACATACTTAATTTCGTTAACCTTAATGCTTTCCAACGTCGTAATGGAACCGATCGCAATCGCATATTTTTCGTCTCTGATTTCTACCATTAATGCCTGGATAATGGCAAGCGTAAGAGGAAGCCGCACGGTAAAGGTTGTCCCCTCTCCCAATGATGTCGCCACTTCAACATCGCCGCCGAGCGCCTCAATATTTGACTTTACAACATCAAGACCTACGCCGCGTCCGGAAATATCACTGATCTTTTTTGCCATGGAAAAGCTTGGTAAGAATAAAAGATTAACGATTTCCTTTTTCGACATGTTTTCAGCCTGCTCCGCCGTAATGGTGCCGCGCTCAATCGCTTTCGTACGAACCGCTTCCACGTCAATTCCGTTTCCGTCATCCCCTACTTTGATAATAACGTTATTGCCTTCCTGATATGCATTTAAGAAAATGCTTCCGACTTCCGGTTTGCCGCGTTTTAAACGTGTTTCATTATCTTCAAGTCCATGATCCGCTGAATTTCTAAGTAAATGCTGTAACGGATCTCCAATCTGATCCACAACGGTACGGTCAAGTTCCGTATCTTCACCCGTCATATATAATTCCATTTTCTTGTTCAGCTTTCTGGCAAGATCACGAATCATACGAGGGAATTTATTTACAACGCTTTCAATCGGAACCATCCTTACTTTCATAACGGATTCATGAAGATTCGTTGTAATCCGCTCCAAATATTCAATTTGATCATGGAAGGACTGATTCTGAAAATTCCCCGACTCAGAAGCGCCGATGGAAACAAGACTGTTTTTCGCAATAATCAGCTCCGACACCTGATTCATCAATGCATCCAGCTTCTCAATATCTACACGAATCGTCCTGCCCGTTACCGTCTTTGCAGCAACAGGTTTTTTATTAACTGCAGCCGGTTTATTTTCTTTTTGTTCCGGAACCGTTTCCACTGCTGTTGTCATTGCTACAGCCGTCGTCTGAGCCGGCGGCGGCGCCACTTCTTTTTCTTCCTTTTTTTCTTTTGCAGTGATCTGTTCTTCCTTTACCAGTCCACAGACCACTTTATCGATTTCCGATACGGCGGCGGCGGCGGCCTTTATTTTTTCGATATCCTCGTCGCTCGATATATAAAAGCTGAAATCAAATTCAAACTTCTCATCTTCAATATCCTGAGAACTTGGCCGATAAACAATAATCTGACCGAATTCCTCTACCGCTTTAAATACCAGAAATGCTCTGGCAGCTTTTAAAAGACAATCCTTATGAATCGATACCATAAATCCGTATACGTTGGTGCCGGATTCCTCCGCCGCCCTGATCGCATTCCTTTCCGCATCCGTTAATTCCAGCTGAAGATATCCCACGCCGTCTGTCGGTTCTGCAGAATCTGCTTTTTCGGTCTCTTTTGCAGGCGCAGGCGCCGCTTCAGGTTTCTCTCCATTTGCAGTTGCAATAAAATCATTCAGTTCTTTGATTATGATCTCATTGTCCTCCGTACCTTCGTCGGAGCTTTCCTTTACATTATTCAAATATGCTTCAATTGCATCCAGACACTTAAACAAAAGGTCAATCATTGCGCTGTTGACCTGTATCTTATCGCTCCGAACCTCCTGAAAAACATTTTCCATATCATGCGTCAAATGCTGCATACGCTTAAAGCCCATTGTTCCGGCCATTCCTTTTAACGAATGCGCCGCACGAAACACTTCGTTTATGGTGTCTTTATTATCAGGCTCTTTTTCGAGAATCATAATGCAATCGCTCAGCGTCTGCAAATGCTCGTTGGTTTCATCGATAAAAATCTCAAGATATTGACTTACATCCATTCTATTGTACCCCCACACTCTTTGTAATTGATGTGGCAACCTGATTTAGCGGAACAACTTCGTTGACGATTCCCGTTTCTGCTATGGCCTTTGGCATTCCGTATACAACGCAGGTTTCAGCGTTTTGCGCAATCACGTAAATGGATTTTGCTTTTTCCAGAGACAAAATTCCTTTTGTTCCGTCGGCGCCCATCCCTGTCAGCACCACGCAAACCACCTGATCGTATCCGCATGTCCTTAAAGAATCATATGTAATATTTGCACAGGGCCGCAATCCTCCGATAGCGGGCATTTCGTTTAAAGAAATCTTATGACTTCCGTCTGCACATTTTTTTACTTCCATATGCTTACCGCCCGGCGCTACATATACAACTCCCTTTTTCAGCACATCGCCTTCCGCCGCCTCTTTTACACATATCGGACTTATCTCATTCAGCCGATCCGCCATTGTTTTCGTAAACCCGACCGGCATATGTTGAACAAGAACAATCGGTGCATCCAAATTCTTCGGAAGGTACGGAATTACGCTCTGCAGCGCTTTGGGACCTCCGGTAGAACAGGCAAGCGCAACAATTTTATTTTTGCTGCGTACATTGCCGGATAAGGCCGCTGTCTTGTTCGTCGTCCGCTGTATGCCCGCAGAGGGAGATGATCCAGCCGTTTTCCGAGTCATATCGCTTTTTACTACGGCGGAAAGCGTATCCATCAGTTCTTTTCTGAAGTCCTGCCCCTTCGCCTCAATAATATTTCCCGGTTTCGTTACAAAATCAACAGCTCCCAGATCAAGAGCTTTCAGCGTAACATCCGCTCCATTTGTTGTCAGCGTACTGACAACGACAACCGTTACCCTGATCTTTTCCTTCTGCAGCCGCTCAAGCAGTTCGAGTCCTGTCATCCGTGGCATATTGATATCAAGAACAACACCGTCATATTTTACTGACTTTATCTTCTCATACGCCTCAAGTCCGTCCCGACATACATCAGTTGCCTGAAATGTATCATCTGCATTTATTATATCACAGATGACCCTTCTCATAAGTGCAGAGTCATCAACAACCAAAATATTTTTTTTCATAGACATACCCCGCGCAGCTTGCAGACCGTGCTGCAATTCTGCCAAAATCAGCAGTTTTTATGAAACGTTGGCCTTCTGCCGTATTCTTCGCTCTTCTTCAAAAATATATCGAATAATTTCCTCACGGATTTTATTGTCCTTTATCATAAACTTTACACGGCACTCATATAGCTTATCTTTTGTATTTTCCATTGGATAGCAGGCAATGACGCTGCCTAAAATATAATACTGTTTATCCATCTTATCATTTGTCAAACGCAGGCCTAAAAGTATGTATTGTCCGGGATTTACCTGAAACTCCGAACGAAATTTTGCGCCGCCGCCGCTTAAATCCACAACTGTCCCAAGCTTATCTACCGGAACAATAAAATCTTTACGAAGACTGTCAAAAATTTCTTCTACAGAGTCCATCGCCGCCTGCTCTCTGGTCAATTCATAAAATGAAAACTCAAGTGTACAGGCATATCGATAATATTCCCGTCTCTGAAACTTTTCCAGATGAGTCTTTAATTCTACTAAAAGCATGTATCGGTTGTCTTTTTTATAACGCTCTACAATATGCCCGATTCCCTTATAAAGACATCCCGCACCATAAAACAAAAATTCATATCTGATGCCCAAAGACAGCATGATCAGCTTGCTGCCCTCTATTGGCATTGCGATTTCAATATTACCGTTCTCTTTTATATCAAGTACCTGGCTTTTAAAACTGTCCGCGATACCATCGGTTTTACCTCTGTTTTGAATTTGCTGAATAAGTCTGATTTCTACTTTGTCCCCGGGGTGAACCAAATCTGCAACTGTCATTTTATTCCTCCATGCCGTTTAGAAAGCCTTGACGTTTTTCTTACCGATTAACTAATTTATTAATAAGCTTTGTAATGCCCCATTTTGCATATGCCGTATCGTTCTGGCCATAAAGCAATGATTCTGCAAGCCGCAAAAAAGCCTCCGAAGATTTTGCACTCGGATAGCAGATGGATACCGGTTTTTGCTGTCTGACGGATTTCTCTACCGCATTATCCTGCGGAATCATACCAAGATAATGTATGTCTCCTTCTAAAAACTGTTTTACAACAGAATTAAGTTTGTCAAATACAGCCTGCCCTTCCGCCTGAGAGCTGACTCTGTTTGAAATCACATGAACGCAGTTCCTGTGAATATGATATTCTTCATTATGATATAGCGCCTTTAAAAGCGAATAGGAATCGGTCAGTGAACTTGGATCCGGGGTTGTAATCATCAGTGTTTCAGGGCTTGCCGCCACAAATTCAAGGACGCTGTCCGAAATTCCTGCCCCCGTATCAACTATTAAAATATCTGTCATAGCACACAGACTGTCCATGCAGTGAATCAGATATACAATCTGATCTTTTGACAGATTATTTAATCCCAGTATACCCGAACCGCCCGAAACAAACCCGATTTCCAGCGGTCCTTCCGTTATAATCTCGTCAATTTCCCTGTCGTGGTAAATGATATCGCTGAGATTATATTTCGGTCTTACTCCAAACATAATTTCCACGTTTGCCAATCCAAAATCCGCATCGAATATTAAAACTTTCTTTCCCATTTTTCGGAACTGAATCGCAAGATTTACCGCAACATTTGATTTTCCAACTCCGCCCTTGCCGCTTGTTACCGTAATCACCCTTGCAGAATCACGAACCGGTTTCTGGTTTTGTTTTTTTATCACATTTCTTAGCTGTTGTGCCTGATCCATAGACTACCTGCCTCCCAGGAGCTGTTTCACTATCATTTGGGAATTGAATACCTCTATATCATCCGGTACATTCTGTCCTGACGTCATATAGGATAAATCCGCTCCGGAATATAGCCGAATATTCAAAATATTCCCATAAGAAGTTGTTTCATCTAATTTAGTAAACACAAGTTTGTAAGAGGCAATCTCGGCATAAGAATCAACGATTTCCAGTAAATCCTTATACTTTGTCGTTGCGCTCAAAACAAGATAAACCTCTTTTTCATACTGTTCGTCAAGGCCGAGAATAAGATTTTTAATATCGATTCGCTGCGTCTCATTTTTATGTGAAAAGCCGGCTGTATCTACAAAAATCAAATCATAATTGTTTATATTTTCAACTGCCCTGTTTAATTCCTCTGCACTGTAAACCACATTCATAGGTGCATCCAAAATATTCGCATACGTTTTTAACTGTTCCGTCGCTGCGATACGATAAGTATCCGCTGTCAAAAAAGCAACTTTTTTCTCATACTCTACCTTATATTTTGATGCAATCTTTGCGATCGTTGTGGTCTTTCCTACGCCTGTTGGTCCTATAAAAAAGAGAACTCTTGGCTTTTTTCCTTCCATTTCAATACCGTTTGGCTGTCCGAATTTTAAAATCAGCTTCTGGTAAACATTGGATAAAATATAATCGACACTGCTTCCCGAATGAGTAACTTTCTCCGCCTCGTCCATAATCTGGTTGACATATTTTTCATTTACGTCATTATCTAAAAGCGTTCGGTAAAGCATCTTCATAAATTTAAAACCTTCCAGGTTTTGATTGGAAGCCGCCTGTACCTCTCGTATCTTTACTTCATCCTCAGACAATTTTTTCTCCAAAATATTGGACAAATTTTCCAGTCTCTTTTCAATATCGTCGCTGTTTCTGACTGAAGGCATTTCTTTCTCCACCGCCCGTTCTGTTTTAACCGGCGCATACTCTTCTCTTTTACTCTGCGTCTGAACCGGTATCGTTATTTTTTCATCTGCCGCCAGATTAATGTTATCCGTTCCCTTCTGCAGCGGCTGTTCTTTCGATATCGGATTCGAAAACTTTTCCGGAAATTTTTCCCTGTCCTCAATTGCCGCCGTCACCTCAAAAGATGACTTTTTAAAGGCTCCCATAATCCCTTTGGATTTAAGCTCCTTGATATTCATAATAACGGCATTTTCACCGAATTCCTCTTTTGCCTTCTCCATTGCTTCTTCTTTTGTCTTTCCCTGAAACTTCTTAATGGTCATTTAAGCAGTCACCATCCCCACCGATTGTAATTCAATATTTGATTCCACTTCATTATATGATACCACAATTAAATCCTTAAAATAATCTTCTGTAAGTTTTTTAAAATACATACGCACAATCGGAGATGTAATTACAATTGCGCTTCTTCCCATATTCTCCAATTTTGATACCTCTGATTCAAGAGAAGCGACAATTGCTTTTGTTTTCTCCGGATCCAGAGTCAGATAAGCTCCCTGCTCCGTTTGTTTTACCGAAGACATAATATCCTGCTCGATTTTCGGATCAAGCGTAATAACACTCGTCGTCTCGTTTGCCGGGAAAAACTTGTTTGAAATTGCGCGTTTCAGATTTTGTCTTACATATTCTGTCAAAACATCCGTATCTCTTGTCGTAACCGCATGATCCGCAAGCGTTTCGAAAATAGAGAGCAAATCGCGAATTGAAATTCCTTCCGACAACAGATTTTGCAATACCTTCTGAACCTCGCCAAGCCCAAGCAGCTTTGGAACGAGTTCGTCTACCAGCACCGGATTGCTTTCTTTTAAATTGTTTACCAGGTTCTGTACATCCTGTCTTGTTAAAAGCTCCGCGATATGCGAACGTATTACTTCCGTTAAATGCGTTGCTATTATGGAAGGCGGATCTACTACCGTATAGCCCAGACTTTCGGCACGCTCCCTCTGGCTCTCTGTAATCCAGATTGCCGGCAGATGGAACGACGGCTCAAAAGTAGGAATACCAGTAATTTCTTCTTCCACATATCCGGGATTCATTGCCATATAATGATCGAAAAGAATTTCTCCTTCCGTTACCTGAATCCCTTTTATCTTAATAATATACTGGTTCGGATTTAGCTGAATATTGTCGCGTAGGCGAATAATCGGAACTACCGTACCAAGTTCCAGAGCGATTTGACGCCGTATCATAACAACGCGGTCAAGCAAATCGCCGCCCTGATTGACATCTGCAAGCGGTATAATTCCATATCCGAACTCCAGTTCGATTGGATCCACCTGTAATAGCGACACCACATTTTCCGGCTTTCGAATTTCTTCCGCCTCCGTTTCAGAAGCAGTAACCTCTTCTTCAATCGTTTCAATCCTGATATTTTTGTCTACCATTCGCCCCGTCACAAGAAACGCTGCTCCAAGTCCGACAAATATGTACCACTGCAGCGGCGTAACGATTCCTAAAAATATAAGGCTTGCGCCGACGAGATAGAGTACCTTTGGAATGCCGAAAAGCTGACCAACCAAAACCTCTCCGAAATCGGATTCCTTAGATGCCTTTGTGACCAGAATACCGGTTGCCAGAGAAATCAAAAGAGAAGGAATCTGTGAACATAAGCCGTCACCGATTGTAAGAATACCATAACGCGCAATTGCATCGCCAAACTCAAGACCCTGACTCATAACCCCGGTAATTGTGCCTCCGACAAGGTTAATAAGAGTGATAAACAAACCTGCGGTTGCATCTCCCTTAACGTACTTTGTAGCACCGTCCATAGAACCGAAAAACGCCGATTCCTGCTGGATCTTATTTCTTCGTTCTCTTGCTTCTTTTTCTGTTATGGTTCCCGTATTTAAGTCCGCGTCAATTGCCATCTGCTTACCGGGCATAGCATCCAGTGTAAATCTGGCCGTCACCTCTGCGATTCGCTCCGAACCTTTATTAATAACGATAAACTGTATGATAATCAATACAACAAAGACAATTGCACCGATTACTAAATCACCGCCGCCGACAAAACCACCGAAAGTTTCTACAACGTTTCCTGGAGAACCTGTTGTCAGGATCAATCTGGTTGATGATACGTTCAGCGCAATTCGGAAAATCGTTGTAAAAAGCAGCAAAGTCGGAAAAAACGACATATCCAGCACTTCTTTTACAAACAGGGTGTTAAATAAAACAATTAATGCAATTGAAATATTCATTGCAAGCATCACATCCAGTAAGGTAGAACCGATTGGAATAATGAAAAAAATGACTGCAGCCAATAAGTACAACGCTATACCAATGTCAGCTTTTTTCATGTTTCCTTTCCTCCTTATCTATACCTAATTATCTATTTTTCATATTATAGACCATCGCAAGTACCTCGGCTACCGCCTGATACAACTCCGGTGGAATTTCCTGTCCAATATCTACATTTGCATATAACATTCTTGCAAGAGGCTTATTCTCTACAATTTCCACATGATTTTCTTTTGCTGTTTCTTTAATTTTCTGCGCCAGATAATCTTCACCTTTTGCAAGTACTATCGGCGCTTTCGCCGATTCTGCCTCGTATTTCACCGCAACCGCCAAATGCGTCGGATTCGTAATTACCACATCCGCTTTCGGAACGTCCTGCATCATACGTCTTTGTGAAACTTCACGCATTTTCTGCTTCTGTTTCCCTTTTACCTCCGGATTTCCCTCCGTATTCTTATATTCGTCCTTAACCTCCTGCTTTGTCATCTTCATATCTTCATTGAACTTATGTTTCTGATATATGTAATCTCCCACACCGATAAAAAGATAGACAATCGCAATTCTCAGGCCAGCGTTAATAATTACCTCTCCGCAGAGAATAACCGCCTGAAGCAGATTAATTTCATACAAAATAAAAAGATCTTCTGCATCGCCTCTGATAGCCGTATATGCAACATATAAAATAACGCATATTTTTATAATAGACTTTAAAAGTTCAAACAACGAATCTTTCGAAAAAAAACGTTTAAATCCGTTTATGGGATTAAATTTATCTCCTTTGGGCTTTAACGGTTTCCATGTTACCTTCCATCCCACCTGATAAATATTGATCGCAAGCGCCATTGCCACGCCAAACGCAAAAAAAGGAGCGCAAATCAGTAAAATTTTAGTCAGTACCTGAGAAATCAGCAAATTAGCCGACCGCGCCGTAAATCCTCCGGCGTTATCTAAAAGAAAATCCGGTATCATCCCGAAAATATACTGAAATATATTCAAAAGACTTTCAGCAACATAGGAGGTGAAAATTTTCAATACCAGAAACAATACAATCAGATCAAAGGCAGACGTCAATTCCTTACTCTTTGCTACCTTACCGTCTTTTCTTGCATCATTTAATTTTTTTGATGTTGCCGGCTCCGTTTTTTCACCGCCGGGACCGTCTTTTGCAAACCATTGTAAGTCAATTTGAAAACAAAAATCTCTTTTTTCGGCTTCCACGGATTAATACATTCCTTCTACAAACAAAACCATCATTTTTTTCATTTCCTTAAAAATAAAATTAGCGATATCCGGTAACAGGAATATCGTAACAAATAATACCAGCAATCCAACTAAAACCTTCATCTGGATTCCTACCGCAAACATATTCATCTGCGGAGATACTTTAGCCATAATGCCGAGAATACAGTTTAAAATCATAATACATGCAAAAATCGGCAGCATAATCCGAAATGCGATTACAAACATATCTCCCAAATATGTAACAAAAGAAGCTGCGATATGTTGCCAGTCAAAGACCTGCCCATTGATCGGAATTACCGTAAAGGCATCAACAAAGGAATTTAATATAAAATGATGCATGTCTGCAACCAGCATCAACAGCAGAATAAAATACGAATAAAGATTACCGGTTATAGAAGCCTGCGTATGATTAATCGGATCAAACTGCGTTGCCATTGACAATCCAATATCCATATCAATCATATTTCCTGCAAATAAAATAATGGAATTACAAATGTTTGCGGCAAGTCCAATCAGCAACCCTGTAATTCCTTCTTTTATTACGATTACTGCATATCCAAATAAACCTGTATAATCTATATAATTTTTATCCACAAAATTAAAAATCAGAAGCGATATAAAAACCGACAAACCAATTTTTACACGGGAAGGAACATTCGTCATTCCATAAAATGGAGCAATATAGACAAAGCAGGATACCCGAACCAGTATCAGCAAAAATATTTCAAAATTATCCAAAGAAAACGTATACTCAACCATAAGCTGCCTTAACTAAGGTAAATACTAAAGTCGGACCACAATCTTTCAATAAAACCTGATAGATTATTTAAAATCCAGGAGCCAAAAATCATCATACCCACAAAAACAGCCAAAATTTTTGGCACAAATGTAAGCGTCTGCTCCTGAATTGACGTCACCGTTTGAAAAATACTGATAACCAATCCTACCACTAACGAAATTAGCAACATCGGCGCGCCGCATATAATGATCATATAAATTGCATCTTTAGCAATATCCAAAACCTGTCCTTCTGATATCATAAGCTCACTCCCTGCTAACTATATCTCCTATCAGTAAAACGTATTGACTACATTTTCAATCAACAAACTCCATCCGTCCGCCAAAATAAACAGTAATATTTTAAACGGAAGTGAAATTGTAGTCGGCGGAAGCATCATCATACCCATTGACATTAGTACCGATGACACTACCATATCAATTACAATAAAGGGAATATAAATAACAAATCCCATAATAAAAGCCTGTCTTAGCTCGCCGATAATAAAAGCCGGAACAACCACTACCATTGGAACATGTTCCTGCAGTTCCTCATAGCTCTGATACTCCTGTATCTCAATTACATTATTGGCTTCGGCAATATCTACAAACAATTTTAAATCTTTTTCCTGTAAATCCCGGAACATAAAATCACGTATCGGTTCCTGTGCCGCAGCAAAAGCCTCTTCCGTTGTGATCTCACCGTTATCTAACGGCTTAATTGCCGTTTCGTTAATTTGCTGCATGGTCGGCCACATGATAAAGATTGTTAAAAACAATGCAAGCCCCACCATTATCTGATTAGGCGGTGTAGACTGTGTACCGATCGCCGTTCTTGCAAAATGAAGTACGATAATGATTCTTGTATAGGAAGTCAAAAGAATCAAAATAGATGGCGCTAACGCCAATACCGTAAGAACTAATAGTGTCTTTATTGGTGTTGTTAATGAACCGTCTTCATTGTTATACGAAAAGGAAATTCCGTTTCCGTTATTACCTGTTGTCCCAGCCCCGGTTCCTCCGCCATTTTGTCCGTCCTGCGTAACCATACCCTGCCCCAAAGACGACGCATATACCGTATCACGCTCAAAGGAGACGGACAACGTAAGAACCACCGCTACAATTGCCATAAAAAAAGTAGCTAGGCAATAAATCTTTTTCAGTCTTTTCATAATTAAAACCCTATTTTTTCGGAAAACGACCCTTAATCTTTTCCAGAATCTCCTGAAAATTTTCTGTAGCCTTTAAAGAGCCTGCCGATAGCGGTGAATTCCCCGTATCAGAAACAGAATCTTCCGATAATTGTTCTTCTGTTAATTGCGCAAGCATTGTCACTTCATCTTTTCCGACGGCAACTACAAGATAAATCTCTCCTGCTTTCACCAGACAGATAAATTTATTCGTGCCAATCTTTATGCTTTCTACAACTCGCAGGTTCTTATTCAGCATACTGCCTTTCTGATAGCCTCCGATCCATTTTGAAACAAAATAAGTCATTGCCAGCACAAAACAGAATATCAGAAGCACACCTACAAGTTGTATAAAACTATTTAAGGAAGAACTCAGCAAGATCATATTAGCCCACTACTTTTTTTACTGCTTCAAGAACGCGTTCCGCCTGGAAAGGCTTAACAATAAAGTCTTTTGCTCCCGATTGAATTGCTTCGATAACCATTGCCTGCTGTCCCATTGCAGAACACATAATCACGTTAGCAGACGGATCCATTTCCTTAATTTTCTTCAACGCCTGAATACCATCCATTTCAGGCATGGTAATATCCATTAATACCAAATCCGGCTTTGTCTCAGGATATTTTTCCACTGCCTTCTGACCGTTTTCAGCCTCAGCAGCCACTTCATAGCCATTCTTGGTTAAAATATCCTTGATCATCATTCGCATAAAAGCTGCATCGTCACAAATCATTACTTTTGCCATAGTTTATCTCTCCTCTAAAAAAATTCTACTTGATGATTTCAGCGATTCTTACGCCGAAACTTTCTTCAATAACAACGACTTCTCCCTTAGCAACATATTTTCCGTTTACTAATATATCTATTGGCTCACCGGCAATACGATTCAGTTCTAAAATCGTTCCCGGTGCGAAGTCCAGAATTTCCTGAATTGATTTCGTGGTTCTTCCGAGTTCAACCGTTACCTCTAACGGCACATCCATAATCAATCCGATATTTTCCTGACCATATACCCCTTGCATGTTTCCGTTAAACGCCTGGAATTGTGCAGGCTGCACATTTACAGGCTGACCGAAACCATACATAGGCGCCATCATCGGCTGACCCATCATCTGTGGATTCATCATCGGCTGACCCATCATCGGCTGACTCATCATTTGCTGATCCATCATCGGCTGGCCTCCCATCTGATTCATGTTTTGCTGCACTGGCGCCGTCGGCTGTGCTGCGGCCTGCGGAGGCGCCGTTTCTGCATCATTTGCCGTTGAATTGGAATCCGCTTCCATGTTATTTGTAATATTTGTACACATTTCCTTTGCAAAAGAAATCGGATATAACTGCATAATCTCGCTGTCTATCAAATCACCGATCTCCATTCGGAACGAAATCCTTACAAACGTGCCGGAAAGGAACTCATCTATTGCACTTTCGTCAATTGTTTCCTTTAAATCAACTAAATCAGCAATTGGCGGACTGATATCAATTACTTTATTCAGCATAGAAGAAAGCGAGGTTGCTGCGGAACCCATCATCTGATTCATCGCCTCGCTAATTGCACTTAAATGCAGCTCTCCCAATTCCCCGCTTAAATTGGTACCGTCACCGCCCATCATTAAATCCGTAATTATCTTGACGTCGTTTTCCCTTAAAACCAGGATATTACTGCCGTCCAAACCAACGGTATAGGCAATACGTATAAATACGCATGGTCTTTCGTACGCGTCGCAAATATCCGACCAGTTTGCAAATGAAACAACTGGTGTGGAAATTTCAACCTTTCGGTTCACAAGAGAGAATAACGTAGTAGCAGCCGTTCCCATACTGATATTCCCGATTTCTCCAATTGCATCCTTTTCACTGTCCGACAACAGTTGCGACACATCTTCAGATGCAGCATCAACGCCGGAATTGTTCAATAATGCGTTGATTTCTTCCTGTGATAAACCATCCATGACTACTGCTCCTCCCTGATTACTGATGTAATTCTTACTGCATAATTATTACCGGCGGCTCCCGGCAGAGCAGTAAATTTCCTTATGTTTCCAACAAAGATATTTAAATCCTGATCTACCTTTGTATCAAGCCGGATAATATCCCCAATCTGAAGATTTATAAAATCATCAACAGAAATAGAGCTGACTCCAAGCACCGCCTTAATCGGCATCTGAGCTCTTGAAATCAATGCCTCTATCGTTTCTGTATATTCCTGTTCATCCTTTTCCTGAAGATTAGAATACCAGAATTTGGTATTCAACTTATCCATAACACTCTCCAGTGTCAGATACGGAAGACAGATATTAATAAGCCCTTCTATATCTCCGATCTTTATACTCAACGTCACAAGCGCTATCATTTCAGTTGGAGAAATGACCTGTGCATATTGCGAATTAGTTTCAATTCTTTCCAGACGCGGATTAATCTCACACACATTCGCCCATGGCTCTCTTAAAAGATTAACACAGTTATTCATAATCCGTTCCAAAATCAAAAGCTCAATCTCCGAATATTCTCTTGTTTTATCCAGAGCCGCTCCTTTACCTCCCAGCATACGGTCAATCATAACGTATCCAATCTTCTCGGCAACTTCAATTACGATTGATCCTGGAAGAGGAGAAATATTTACCAGATTAAGCATAACAGGATTAGACAGCGCATTTGTAAATTCCTGATAAGTAACCGCCTCGGAACTCATCACCTCTACCTGAACCGATTTTCTCAAATATACAGGTAAGTTGGTCGAAAGGAGTCTTCCATAATGTTCAAATATAATTTCCAACGTACGCAGATGCTCTTTTGAAAATTTTGCCGGTCGGGAAAAGTCATAATTCTTAACCTGTTTCTCTTCCTTATCCTTCATTTCCTCAACATCAAGTTCTCCGGAGCTTAATGCCTGCAGCAGACTATCTATCTCATTTTGAGATAAGACTTCGCCCATTCTCTCTCACCACCTAATAGCTTTTTTAATCACACATTTACTGTGTTGTTACACCGGAAAAACTGATGCCGACAATAAAGTCCTCTCCAAACATTGCCTGCAATGCCTTTAATATCTCATTTTTAACATCCGAATTGCTGTTTGCGTCAAATTCATCACGCGTAAAACCCTGTACAATCGTATTAATCTGATCCTGAATCAAAGTTTTCTTTGCTTCAAGCATCTCCGCGCCTTTTCCCTTTTTATACCCCTCACTCTTGTTGTCCATAGAAATCCCCACGGAAAAGATCGCATAACGTTCTTTTTCATCACCTTCCTGACGTTTTAAATTAATGGTAAATTCATCTTCTATATTATATACTTCAATATTCTCAATTGGCACTTCAAGATTCGATCCATTCTGCCCGCTCTCCAAATCCATATGGATTGCGCTGCATACCTGATCAATCAATTCGTTCGACTTCTTGGTCTGCGGAATAATTGTAAACGTAAGAATCGCAGTTAAAATAAGATTTGCAAGTACCAAAGCAAAAATCAATACACTCATCAGATTTTTTTTCATATTAATTACCTTCCTGTCAATTTAATTCAGAATAGTAGGAATTGTAAACCTTAATTTCCACACGTCTGTTTCTCGCACGTCCTTCTGCGGTAGAATTGTCTGCAACCGGAGCATATTCACCTCTGCCCGACGATTTTATATGCGAAGGAGTAATTGTCGTATGATCCCTTATGTAATCCGCAACCGTTAGTGCGCGGAACATCGAAAGTACATTGTTATCCGCATATTTCTGCGAAGAAATCGGAACGTTATCCGTATGTCCTTCAATTTCAACCATGTTTTCTTCATAAAGCTGAAGAATCTTACCTATTTTCTCTACAACCGGATAAGCCTCTGTTTTCAGCTCTGATTTTCCCGAGTCAAAAAGCAGCGTACCGTTTAAATCCAGCCATACATACTGCGCATTAAAACTAACTTCCACTAAATCCTGCATGTCATACTGTTCCACAAGCTTCTCGATCTCTTCCGCCATTTCTTCGGATTCTTCAAGCGCCTGTTCCTCATATGCTTCTTTCAGTTCTTTTTCTTCCTGCTGGGCTTCCTCGTCTACACTGTTTGCCATATCGTTGTAATAAATAGCCAGATCTCTTAATTGGCTTACGCCGGAAGATACCATTTCCCCTTCACCAATCGAGGCCCCGCCTCTTGGTAAAATGCTGAAACTGCTCTGTAAAGAAGCCACTACCATTTCAAACTTCTCTGCATCTATTGTAGACATGGCAAAAAGCATAACAAAAAAGCACAAAAGCAGATTCATCAAATCACTAAACGTGTTCATCCATGCAGGTGAGCCTTTTGGTGGATCTTCCGCTCTCTTTTTTGCCACTACTCTTCACCTCCACCTGAATCCTGTGCCGCATTATCTCTTGCAGAAGGTGACAGGAACGCTTTGAGCTTTTCTTCAATAATACGCGGATTCTCTCCTGCCTGAATGGATAAAAGCCCTTCTACCGTAATATCCTTCAACATCATCTCAAGATCATTATTTATTTTTAATTTACCGGCTACAGGACCGCAAAGCCAGTTTGCAATCAGTGAGCCGTACAGTGTAGTGAGAAGTGCGACTGCCATCTTAGGTCCGATCGTAGACGGATCGCTCATATCATTTAACATAAGTACAAGACCGATCAGGGTTCCGATCATTCCCCATGCAGGTCCAAGTTCGGCCCATTTTTCCCAGAAGCCGATCACCTTTTTATGTCTGCCCTCAATACAATTTAAATCCGTTTCAAGTATTGCACGAACCAATTCAGGATCAGTGCCGTCTACAACAAGCATTACACCTTTCCTCAGAAAAGCGTCTTCAATCCCGTTTGCAGCCTCTTCAAGCGCAAGCAAGCCTTCCTTCCTTGCAACATTGGCCAAATCAATAATATTTTTGATTACGATTGCGGGGTCGCCCTTTTCATCCTTAAAAATCAGCGTAAAGCTCTTTAGACCAGTAATTATGTCCGGTACCTTATTACTTCCGATAACACCCGAAATCGATCCGCCAATTGTAATAATTACAGAGGGCAAATCTCCCATTCTCATGAAACCGGCCATTCCGCCACTCGATATAACGCCGACGGCAAACATAATTACACCGACCACTAACCCCAATATTGAAGCGATATCCAAACCAATCCACCTGCCATCCTTTTTTTCTATATTAAAACGGCCAGAGCACATCCTCCCGTCTTAATACCAATTATTATTTTACTAAACTTTTTACCGCTTGTCTACTTTCTTTTACAAAATATTCATAAGGAAATATATTCTATCATAAAAACCGTGCTGCATTCACCCACAATAGCACATCGGACTATGCAACACGGTTATTATACCACATATAGTGTAAGGATGGAATACCTTTTACTATATATATTTCACTTTTCCTGTAAAAATTACAGAATATGCAAACCTGTTTCAGTCCCGGTCAAATTAACGCTTCAGATTTACAAGCTCCTCTAACAGTGTATCGGATGTTGTAATTACTCGTGAATTTGCCTGGAAACCACGCTGTGTAGTTATCATTTGTGTAAACTCTGTAGAAAGGTCGACATTAGACATTTCTAACTCACCGGACGTCATTGTACTTCCGTCCGCATTTACCTCTACGCCGATTCCATCAAAATCGCCGGAGTTTAACGTTGTCTGATAGCAGTTCTCTCCCATCTTGGAAAGACCGGAAGCATTCGCAAACTGCGCTACCGCAATCTGACCAAGAAGCTCGGTATTACCGTTGCTGTAGGAACCGAATATCTTACCGTTACTGTCAATGGAAATACCAATCATATTTCCAAGCTTACGTCCCTTTCCGGTCGTACCGTCGACTGCACCGGAATCCATGCTCAGCGTAGATTTACCGCCGTTATTGTAATTTAAGCACTGGGTAAAGTCAATACTGATATTTTTAAAATTACCGTACTGGTTTACGCCGCCTTCACCGGTACTGTCACCGATTTTTAATACTGCGGAAGACGGATCTCCGTTAATCGACCGGAAAAGTCCCTCTCCTGTATCAAATACCAAATCATAAGTTGCTGAACGCTGGATTACTTCAAACGCACCGTCTTTTTCATTAAATACGAATGAATAATCAGGATTTGCGTCTGTTCCCTTAAAGCCAAGATAAGTTTGCAGCGTATCGGAAATCTTAAAAATTTCAATTGCAGTTTTTGTGGAATAATTACCGTCTTTATCGGTTCCTTCAAACATTCCTGTTACCGAATTAAATACATATTCCGAACCATCTTCTCCTACAATTGTACCCGGCGTTGTTTCGCTTAACGTGTATCCTGCCTGTAAATCATCCGATGAAAATACTTTTGCAGCGCTTGTTGTAAGAGCTACCGTCTGCTTATTTACGGAAAACGTTCCTGTTTCCTGATTATAGACAAGAGAATACGGTGAATTTTCCTGTTCAAGCATTTCCTGTAAAGCTACCATTGTACTGGAATCACCAAATACATCTGTCAAAGTTGCACCGTTGTTAAACGTACCGTTCGCAACATTATAAGTAAAAGTTCCGTTTCCGTTTGCAACGATAATATTGTTCGGATCGTTTGCATTAATTGTAGATCCATATGCTACCGGATCGATTTTATATACTTCTTCTGTAGTCTCGTCTGCGCTGCCAAACAGTTTTGAAATCTGCTCCGCCGTCATTCCCTCCAGCAGATTCTTATTGTTGCTGTCTAAGATACTTGTCAGTCCTACGGTATAAACACCTTTTTCATCGGTATCTCTTACGGCGAATTTTGCGGTATAGGCATAACCAAGATCATCAAAGAAGTTTAAGTTCAGCACTTTTCCCGCTTCGCTCTTCACATCCGTATCATTAGAATCCAAAACGCCTCCCATAACGGCGTTTATCGTCGCTTCCGGCGGAGATGTCAGGTTCTTTTCCTGCATAATTCTAAGTGCGGACACCGTATCTTTTCTGATAGCGCCGGTCGTTTCATCTACCTGCCATCCCATAACCGTATATCCGGTAGAGGTCATACAGAGATTACCTGCACCGTCTACATAGAATGAACCGGATCTGGTAAACAGATTCTGTGTACCGTCGCTTACAATAAAGAAGTTTGTTGAATTCTTATCCGTTAATTTAATATCAAACGGATTTCCCGTTGTCTCAGATGCGCCTGCAGACGTAATACTGATATTGGTTGCCGCCATTGAAACGCCAAGACCAATCTGCTTTGCATTGATACCGCCTGCTCCGGTATTGGCGTTTGCCCCGGATGCGCTTGATGTCGTTTGGTATAAAATATCACGGAACGTAACGGACGATGACTTAAACGCCACCGTATTTACGTTTGCGATATTATTACCGATTACATCCATCTTTGTCTGATGTGTCTTAAGACCGGACACAGCAGAATACATTGATCTCATCATAGTGAAATGACCTCCTGATTCTAAGGCGCATAGTTTCCTCTGTCATTCGGAAACCTTATAGCTTCCATGCAAGGTCCAGCTACATAATGACCGCGCCGTCAATATTTGTAAAAATTTTATTATCAGATTCGTTCTGGTCTAATGCCGTTACAACCGTCTTATTCGGTACATTTACAATAAAAGCCAGCGAATCCACAATTACTAACGATTCCTGAATTCCCTTTTCCTTTGCTTTTAACACTCCATTTTCCAGACGTACATTCTGTTCCTCGGAAAGACTGATTTTCCGATCTTCTAACCGCATTGCGGCATGTTTGGAAAACTTCAGCTCAAAGCTATCAGCAACATCCTGTTTCTGTTTAAAAATCTCCTGAAACGACAGTCCCGAAGACTCCGTTTTCTCCGTGGTTCTCTGATTCAGATACCGGTCTGTTATCTGTTCAATGGAAGCGAATTGATTATTAATTTTATTCATAACCTCATCTCTCCTTTCGGTATCCTCTTCTTACGGTTTTGTCGTCTCGCCGCCTTCTCCACCGTCGTCGCCGCCTTCTCCCGGATCGTCTCCATCGCCATCACCGTCTTCTCCCGGTTTATTATCGGGCTTTGATCCTTCTTCTGCCTTAATTAACTCATTTAAGCGCTGCAGTTTTTCAGCAAAACTCAAAAGACTGTCTTCGTCAATAAAGGACTTCTGGTATGCTGTCAGGCTGTCATACAATTTCGCCATTTTTTCAATTGTATCTCTGTCTGCCAGTGTAATTTCATATTTAGACGGTAAAGCTGCAACTGCATCTTTGAAATCCTGTGCGATTGCAATTGCTTCCATATAGTCCATATCTGCAACTGTATCAAGATCTTCCAGATCATACAGCTGATCTCCAATAGATAACATGACCTTCCCGTTCTGGTGAAGCACATAATCTACAATCCCGGCCGGATATGAAACTTCTCCGGTTGTCGGCGAAGTTACTTTCATGATTACATATTTGCCGACCAGATTATTTGCCGATGCCCCCTCTATGGTATTCTGCATACTCAAAGTCGATTCCAACTGCGAAAACGTAGCGAGCTGTGAAATATACTCGGTATTACTCGTCGGCTCCAATGGATCCTGGTACTGCATTTCCGCGCATAAAATCTGCAGAAACTGGTCATAGCCGAGGTCATTTGTTTTTTCTTCTTTTTTTGTGTCGGTATTTTCTACAAGATGACCGTCTTTTACCGGTGCTATTAATGCCATAATCTACTCCTTTCTTTTATGCCGTTACATCTACACTGTTTCCCTGTTCTGCCATAATCCGCGCTGCCAACAGCTCTTCTTCCGACATAAGCCCTGTCAGCCCGTCAAGACTGTTTCTGAAAAGTCTGTGCTGTTTCAAAGACTTTTCCTGTTCCTTTGCCTGTTGTTCCTGTCTTTTCGCATCCTGTTCGAGATTTCGTTCAAACTCATGGCTTGCAACCGTTACCTCTACCGAATCAACCCGGATTCCAGCCTGTTCCATATTCTGCTTCAGATCTACAAGCTGAGCCTCAAGAGCCTCTTTGACAACTGCGTTCTGAGCCTGAATCTTAGCCGCAACCGCGCCTTCCTGCTGAGTAATCTCAAGGTAAAGCTTCCCAAGATGCGCCGGATTCAACTGCATCTCCATCTTAGACAAATCGTCCGTTAATGTCACTCTGGCACGCTCTACAAACTGTTCAATAATCTCACGTACACTGACATATTCCGGCAGCTCCTGTACTGTCTCTACCCCGTTTAATCTCTCTAAAATTCCGTTCTGGGCTGTTGATATTCCCGGCTGACTATCTACCGTCTCATGAAGCCCGGTCCCGGTTTTAGAATTTCCGGCCTCCTCTTTTGAACTGCCGGCGTTCTGGTTAGCGATTTCCTCTTCGGACGTTTCTTCTGTCGTGTCTTTCTGTACAACTACGGATATCTTATCCTCATTTTCGTCCGCAGACTGCTGATCGGCTGCGGATACGGAAACATTTTCCTGGCTTTCACCGGAAACTCCCGCCGCTGCAAGCACCGTCCCTTTGCCTTCTGCGTTCAATTCCTCAGGATTCTCGGATAACTCCGCGCCTGGCACATTAGAAACTTCCTGATCGGCTGCAGGCAATTCTGCTGTTTCTTCCATATCGGGTACAGCAACAGCCTGTTTAAATTCTTCAGCGCTTATCTGCAGCGTCTCCAACAGTTCACGGCTGATTGCGCTTACCTCCTGCATAATATTTACAAAAGACTCACTGCAGAGCAATTGGTTCACATTCTCGCTCCCTGTCAGCATGGCTACCAATGACGCCAGATTTCCCTGATTCATCAAATCAGGATATCCGATTCCAAGCGCTTTCATTGCTTCCTGAATTTCTTCGTCCGTAACGCCAAGTTCCTCTTTCAGCACCTGATTTACATTTTCCGCAAATTCATCTGCCGTTTTCTGAATTACGTTTTCATCTCTGATATCCGATTCAGATGTCTTTGACGGAATGACGCCATCCTTGTAATTGTTCCGTTCAAACTCCACCGACGAACTTTTCCTGTCTGCTTCCGTATTTTTTTCCGGAATTTTACCGGCTGTCCGGATCTGCGTCTGCTGCATCATGCTCTGACCCATCATTTCTGCAAAATCAACAGAACTCTGTTTTTTTTGCATACCGGCGTCTGACTTAAAAGCGCCTTTTATGGACTGAACAGTGCGTGCATCCAAAATCTTTGCCTCTCCCATGCATACCCTCCTTTCTTCATAATAATATATATTCTTAAGGCTCCATGATCTTTGTTACTTTCGCTGCGGTTTCCGCTGTCATTTTGCCAAGAACATCTGCTCTGGACTGTGTGTCCATGTTCATTAAAATATCTGCTACCAATTGTAAATCATTTGTCATTGTGTCAAAAATAGCGGCAGCTTCTTTTGGTTTCATAGCAGAATAAGTCTTCACATAATCCTGTATCGTTTCATCATATGCACTTTGCTCTACAACCTGCTTATACAATATTTCAGCATTTGCAGGATCAATACTCTCATAATACTCTTTATAGTTATTTATATCGGGCGCTTCATCGGAAAACACAACCTCTTCATACCACTTTTCCTTTATCGCCTCAAAAGCCGCCTCATCCTGTTTGTACCGTTCCAGTTCCGCCGCCTTTTCTTCCAGTTCTGCAATATGACCTGCATCCTCGTTCGAAAGATTCTGTGCATTGGCAAGTTCTATTTCCAATTCTTTAATCCGGTTCACGGCCTCTTCAATCGTATTATATCCGTACCCGTCTTCTTCCGTTGACAGCTCTTCAAAAACCGAATCCGGTAAAATCCGATTCAGATAGGGAACATTTTTTATCATCGGCCCCAGCACACCGGAACCGAAACCGCCCACATCCCATTTAATCAAAAGTACAACGATTGCAAGCCAGATAAGTAAAATAATAACGGTAACAAAAAAGGTGACGATTTTTCCGCCGACCGTGGACTCTTCTTCATTTTCAAGATCGTCCGCTCCGGCATTCTTCCGCCTCTTTTTCTCCATTTTTTTTCTTTCTTTTTCTGCCTTTTTATTGTCCGCCGCCGTAATATTCTCATCCGCCATAACAAAACCCATGCCTTTCCGCTTGTCTATGAACCACTTTCCTCAACATCATGGTAATTATAACTTACAAGCTCGTCAATTTCCTTACCTTCCGCATATTGTATTTCCTGTTTAAAATCTTCAAACGCTTTTTCTTTCAGCTTTTCATGCGTCTTCCGCTCTATCATCAGCTCGTTTAACCGTTTTCTCGCCGCTTCCAGATTTTTTTCAGCGACATGTACATTTAGCATTTGCGTCCGCTGATAAGTTTTCATTGTCTCAATTGCTTTTTTACAATCGCGTATCTTCTGTACTTGAATCGTTCCGCTTACCAGCTCCCGTGCCTCTTTCTCATAACCGGCGCGTCTTGCGATAAGCTGTTTTAATTTCTCCTGTTCCTCCATAAGCTTTCCGTTTGCAATACTGTATGAAATCTTAGCCTGACTCTCCATCTTTTCCTTGATATCAAGAATATTCTGCATACGATAAGCGAATTTCGCCATAACATTTCCCCTTAATCCTGGAATAACTTCTCTAACAATTCAAGTTCTTCTTCAAACTGAAATTTTTCGTCCGTTTCCTGACACAGGAACGCATTTACATCCCGAATCTTCCGAATCGCATAATCAATATCGCTGTTAGATCCTTTTTTATATGCACCGATATTAATCAAATCTTCCGCTTCATTATAAGTTGCCATTACATTTTTCAGCTTTCCCGCAAGCTCCTTATGTTCTTTCGTTGCAATGGAACTCATTACCCTCGATATACTCTGTAAAATATCAATTGCAGGATAATGATTTTTATGTCCCAGCTTTCGCGACAGCATAATATGTCCGTCTAAAATGCTCCTTGCCGTATCGGTAATCGGTTCGTTAAAATCATCGCCGTCTACCAAAACCGTATATAACCCCGTTATCGAACCCACGGATGACGTTCCCGCACGCTCCAATAGCTTCGGCATTTCAGAATAAACGCTCGGAGGATACCCTCTCGTCACCGGCGGTTCTCCGGACGCCAGCCCGATTTCTCTCTGCGCCATAGAAAAACGGGTCAATGAATCCATCATCAGTAAAACGTCTTTTCCCTGATCTCGGAAATACTCGGCTATTGCCGTAGCCGTTTTTGCAGCTTTATTCCGAATGAGAGCCGGTTTATCCGAAGTTGCAACGACTACAACGGAACGTTTCATTCCTTCTGGTCCCAGATCCCGTTCTACAAACTCTCTTACTTCTCTTCCCCGCTCTCCTATCAGCGCTATTACATTGATATCCGCCTTCGTATTTCTTGCAAACATACCGAGCAGCGTACTCTTTCCCACGCCAGAACCGGCAAAAATGCCGATACGCTGCCCTTTTCCTATCGTAATTAATCCGTCTACCGCTTTTACACCCAGCGGAAGAACCTGACTAATAATCTCTCTTTCCATCGGATCCGGCGGAGGCGCCTCTACCGGATATTCCGTTTTCATATAAAGCTCTTCCGTATCCGTCGGCCTTCCGATACCGTCTAAGGTATGCCCAAGCAGTTCGTCTCCTACTAAGACAGATAAAGGATGTCCCGTATTTTCAACGATACATCCTACACCGATTCCTTCCACACTCTCAAACGGCATTAAGAGCAGCCGTTTATCACGAAAACCGACTACCTCTGCCATAATAGAAGTCCCGCTGTCCTGTTCAATTACAATACGGCATAAATCATTCAGCTTTGCGTCCGGTCCGACAGACTCTATTGTCAGACCGACAATTTTTACAACTTTTCCCAGCCTCTTAAAATATGTATTATCAGCCAGCGCCAAATACTTTTCATATTTATTCGTCACTTCAAACCATCCTTACGAGCACAACGATTTTATGTCCTTTAACAGATTTTCCATCTGTGTGTCCAATCCACATTCAAAAATACCGGAATCCGTCTCAATCAGACAGTCATTCTGCCCCATAGAAGAATCTGCGATAAACTCCAGCTCAAGTCCGCGCCCGACACGACCCAAAATGTCCTCTTTCTGTCCTTCCAGAAAATTCACGTTTTTCTCCGATACTTTAATGCGAAATCTTCTGTCGCCTTCAATATGCAATATCGTATTGTTGATTAAATGCACAAGAATCTGTTTTTTGTCGTCAAACTGAATATGAAATACCCGGTTAAACACATCGACAAGAACATCTACAATTTCTTTTTCCATTGTCTCAAGCTTATTGCGATAGTCCTCTTCCAGCTTTGCTCTCTTCTCCTGCGTTTCCTGTTCACGCTGTCTGTCCGTCTGTTCCAGTTCCTGTTCCCGGACAGCAGCGCCTTCCCGATATCCTTTCTCTTTCGCCTCTTCAAGCAGCCGTTGGGCTTCTTCCCTGGCCTGCATTAAGAGTTCATCCGCTGTTCGGCGCGCCTCTTCTGTCAGCCGTTCGGCTTCTTCCCTGGCCTCTGCTATAACGTCCTGTACTTCAATCGTTTCCGTCTCCACTCCGACAATTCCGGTTGTAAAAGACGATTCCCCATGAGATTCTTCTTTTCTCTTTTTTTCGAGCTCTTTCTTCAAACGTTCTTCCAACAGTGCATTAGAATTGATTACTCTGGCATTTTCATGCTCCGTATGTACAAAATACTGTTTGTAAAGATTAGACAACGATTTCGTCACCTCCGCCTCTGGAAATAACAATCTCGCCCGCATCTTCTAACCTGCGGATAACGCCGACAATCTTCTGCTGCGCTTCCTCAACATCCTTCATACGTACCGGTCCCATGAATTCCATATCTTCCTTAATCATTGCGGCAAGTCGTTTAGACAAATTCTTAAAAATTGCATTCTGCACATCTTCTGCAGCCGCTTTCAACGAAATTGCCAGATCGTTATTGTCTACATCACGAAGCACACGCTGAATCGCTCTGTCGTCGAGAAGCAGAATATCCTCGAATACAAACATCTTTTTACGGATTTCATCCGCAAGCTCCGGCTCCTCGATTTCAAGAGTTTCCATAATATGTTTTTCTGTGGAACGATCTACGGTATTTAAAATATTTACAATCGCATCTACGCCGCCGACGATTGTGTAGTCCTGATTTACAAGAGAAGAAAGTCTCCGCTCCAAAACGCTCTCCACCTCCTTAATCACATCAGGCGAGGTACGATCCATCATTGCAATTCTTTTTGCAACATCCGCCTGTTTTTCGGGAGAGAGCGCTCCCAGTACCATTGCCGCCTGTCCCGATGTCAGATAGGATAAAATCATAGCGATGGTCTGCGGATGCTCATCCTGTATAAAGTTCAAAAGCTGACTTGGATCTGTCTTTCGGACAAACTCAAACGGACGAACCTGAAGCGACGCGGTAAGTTTTGTAATAACCTCCTGTGCTTTTTCGTTGCCAAGCGCTTTGTCTAAAAGCTCTTTTGCATAACCGATTCCGCCCTCCGCAATATACTGCTGAGCCAGACACACCTGGTAGAACTCGTTTAATACGTCCTCCTTTACCTGTGGAGATACGCTCCTTGTATTGGCAATCTCCAGCGTCAGTTCTTCAATTTCCTCTTCTTTTAAATGCTTAAAAATTTCAGCGGATTTTTCCGGTCCTAATGTAATTAATAATACTGCCGCCTTTTGAACGCCATTTCGTTCCCCACTGCCCATGATAAGCCTCCATTAATTTTGTCACGATTTATTCCCATTCCTCATTCAGCCAGTTTCTGAGTAAAGAAGCCGCTGCTTCCGGATTTTCTTCCACAAACTTTTCAATCAAAAGCCGTGTCTCCGACTTTTCGTTAAATCCAATATCCTCAAGGGACTCCTGCGATTCCTTTGTCGACTCCAGCAAAGTTTCAACAGAAAGCTCCGGTTCTTCTTCCTCCACCACTTCCTTACGTGTGCTGCGGAATACTACAAAGCCTAGTAATGCAAAAATCAGAACGGCAAGAATAATCTGCAGATAGTCTGACAGACTTCTTGAACGGTTGGTAGAATATTCAAAAATCGGTTCTTCCAGTGAAACAATTGAAATTTTATCACGCGGAATACCGGTCGCATTCGCAACCAGTTCATAGTAATCCTCGTCTACCTCCACCTTAACCGGATCGCTGTTTGCCATTATATATTCCTGAAAAGTCATTTCATCCAGAGCACCCGACGCTTTTAGAACATCTTCATTATATATTACATATTTCGATACGGTTATCGCGGCAGAAGACGATTCTCTGCTGATACTTCCGGGCTGTGTTTTTTTAGAGGTAAATTTCCTGTTGTTCTGATATATGATCTCTGACTGTGATACGGTTGATATCTGGATTTCAGAGTCCTCTATCACATATGTATCGTCATCATTGGCATCCGTTCCGGGAACAGCGGCGCTTCCGCCTCTTGCCTCAGATTCATAGGTGCTCTGCTGTCCTATCATACCGTTTGTCTGACCATCAGGCGCATAAAACTCTTCCGTTTCTTCTATTTCTTCGTCAAAGTTCATGTCCAGATCCAGAGCAATTTCCGCATGGTCAAAAGCGGAAGCTCCGACGAGAATATTACGGATATTATTTTTAATGTAATTCTCGGTTTTTACTTTCAGCTTCAACTGAGAAGATGCAGTTCCTTCAAAAGTCTCATTATCCGTTCCCGAAAAAAGAAGTCTCGCACGGTCGTCCATAATCGTAATATTGGACGTATCTTCATTTCCGATTTCAGTCGCCACAAATTTAGCAATTGTCTCAGCCTGATCCTCGTCCAATTCTTCGTTGAGTTTTAAAAATACAGCCGCTTTCGCCTGTTCCCCTTTCGCAATAATCGTACCCGTATTATCCGGGAAATCAATTCTTGCGGAAGCCGACTCAATCGCAGGCATCTTTTCCAGAATCTTAGCTAAATCCTCTCCCCGGTAAAGCGAATATCTCTTGTCCTTGTCCGCTTCCGTAGCGCTGAAACCGCCTTCAAACACATCGTTAATATCCGCCGTATCCGAAGGGATGCCGTTTGAGCCAAGAAGTATTTTCGCATTTGCAAGATTCTTCTGATCAATTTTAAACTCTGTTCCGTTTGACTCCAATTCATAAGATATATGATTATCGTCCAACAACTTCTGCACCTTAGCGGCTTCTTCCATTGTCGCACAGGTTCTAAGCGTCACCATTTCCGGCTTTGATACAAAAAGCGCAAGAATAACCAGCGATAAAATCAGAACTGCGCTGATGCTGGCCAGAAGTGCTTTCTGCTTAGTGTTAAATTTTTTCCACCATTCTACAATCCGTTCCAAAATTTTCTGCAACTGTTCTGGCATTTTTCCACCCCGTTAATCTGATTAAATTTGCATATTCATAATTTCTTTGTATGCTTCAAGCGCTTTGTTTTTCACTGCGGTAATGTACTGCACAGCGGTCAGCGCTTTCGTCTGTGCCGTCAGCAAATCGTGCAGATTCTCTGATTCTCCCAGCGCAAAACGGATTTCCTCGTTGTTAGCCTTTTGCTGTAATTCATTCGTCTCTGTAATCATTTTCATTGCAGATTCCAGGATAGAATCAAAAGAGTTTCTTTTTGTCTCCGTACGCGCATTGCTCTGCGTCAAAGAATTTAAATAGTCATTCTGTATTGATGTCAAAGCAGATATATCCATAAATTATAACTCATTCCTTCCTTTTAAAATTATTGCTTTCCAATTGAAAGAGCCGCTTTCGCCATACTCTTGCAGCCTTCAAAAGCGGTTACATTCGCTTCGTAAGCTCTTGAGCAGTCAATTAAATTCGTCATTTCCGTAACGGTATTCACATTCGGGTAAGAAACATAACCGTTTTCGTCCGCATCGGGATGCGCCGGATCGTACTCCATTATAAAATCCGTATCCGTATCTTCTTTAACAGACGTCACTTTCACGCCGTTTCCAACAAACCGTGCTTTCGCAGACGAATAATATTTCGTGAAAGGCGTTACCGTCTTTTCCTGAAATGTCACCACTTTTCTGCGATACGGCGTTCCGTCTTCCGTCCTTGTCGTATGAAGATTAGCTATGTTCTGTGCAATCGTGTCATAGCGAAATCGCTCTGCCGACATTCCTGACGCACAGATATTAAATGACTGAAATAATCCCATAATATTTCTCCTTTGCTATTTCTATGCAAGCGCCGCTTTCATTCTGGCAAACTGCGAGCTGATACATGAGGTCAGCGTCTCATAACGAATCTCCTCGGATGCATATTCTACGTTCTCCGTATCCACATCCACATTATTCCGATCCAGCCGATAGGAAAAATTTGAGGAATCTATGTATGATGACACATTCAGCGAACCAAGATTACCGTTTAACGAACGAACCTTTTTATCCACCGAAGAAAATCTGGATGAACCAAGCTCCTTTTTCAGCACGCTTTGAAAATCCACATCTTTTCTTTTATAGCCGGGTGTATCTATGTTGGACAGATTGTTTGTAATAACTGTCTGTCTGAGCCAGCTTGCATCTGCGGCTTTGTCCAGAATATTCACATAATCAAATGCATTCGTACAAAACATACTTTTCCCCCTCTTATCTACATAAAATTACATCATCCTACTTTATTATAAATAATATTACAAAAAATACAAGTCCTTTTTTCCCATAATCGCATGATATTGTAGATTTTTTTGTTCTGAGGTACAAGATATTCCCATTTTTGGAAGTTTCTCCATTCCATTCCGCGGGCGAATCCGTACCGAAACAAAAATCCGAATAAAAAATCCTGTACAACAAAAAAAGGATTTATAGTAATCTATAAATCCTTCCTGCAAAATATTCCTTCCTGAGAAAAATTTTTTATTTCAGTTCATTCTGTCTTTTTATTTTTTCCAGTTCGTCAAATACGACATCGTTTAAAACCTTGATATAAGTTCCTTTCATTCCGGAAGAACGCGATTCAATAACTCCCGCGCTCTCAAACTTTCGTAACGCATTTACAATTACAGATCTTGTTATTCCTACGCGATCGGCTATTTTACTGGCAACCAAAACGCCTTCTCTGCCTTCCATTTCCTCAAAAATATGTGTAATTGCCTCTAATTCCGAAAAAGAGAGCGTGCTGATCGCCGATTTTACAATTTGAATCTTCCTGTTTTCCTCCGCATTTTCCTCATTTACGGAACGCATCATTTCAAGACCTACCACCGTAGTTCCGTATTCGCTTAAAATAATATCGTCAATGTCATAAGGAGCGTCCTCACGATAAACAAACAGCGTTCCGAGACGCTCTCCCGCAATGTCGATTGGCGTGATAATCGCTGTGTACTTTTTTATGTCTGCAACGAACCCGAGTGTTTCAAGATTCACATTTTCTTTTGTCGAAAGAATGCCGAGCAGTCTTTCGTTTAGCAAGGGATCGACAAAACCTCCCACCTCATCTACAATCAGTTCATGCAGCTCTGACACCCCTGCACAAATACCGGTGCCCAGCACCTTCCCTTTTTTACTGATGACAAGGATATTGGAAGTTAAAATTTCCTTTAATACATCACAGATATCATTGAAAACGACTTTTGGCGAGTTATTGTTATGCAGCAATTTATTAATTTTTCTTGTTTTATCCAACAACTGTACGCTCATTCAAACGCCTCCTATTATTTTTGCGTCATTTTTCCGATATTCTGTATTCTATCATGTTTTTTCAGAAAATTCAATTATTACACACTATTTTGCATCATTTTTTGTGAAACTCTGTCATTCTGCCGGAATTACGTTTCTTCTTTTACTGCAGTCACATATCCGCAGGTTTCATTTGCACAAACTACCTTATTGCCTTTTATAACCATGTATCCGCCGCATTTCGGGCAGCATTCCTTCACCGGCTTCGACCAGCTCATAAAATCACACTCCGGATTATTCTCGCATCCAAAGTATTTTCTGCCTTTTTTCGTCTTTTTTATCACGACTTCCTTTCCGCATTTCGGACAGGGAATCCCGGTTTTTTCCAGATAAGGTTTTGTATTCCGACATTCGGGAAAACCGGGACATGCTAAAAATTTGCCGTGCGGACCATATTTGACAACCATATTGCGCCCGCAGACATCGCAAATCACATCCGATACCTCGTCTTCAATTTTTACTTTTTCGAGATCTTTTTCCGCGGCCTCGACAGCATTTTTTAAATCCGGATAAAAATTTCGGACAACGGTTTTCCAATTGACTTCTCCGTCTCCGACGCTGTCAAGCAATGATTCCATATTTGCCGTAAAATGTTCGTCTACAATAGTCGAAAACGATTCTTTCATAATTTGGTTTACTACTTCGCCAAGCTCTGTGATATAAAGGTTCTTTGCTTCTTTTACAATATATCTTCTGCCGAGCAATGTTGTAATCGTCGGCGAATAGGTACTCGGACGTCCGATTCCAAGTTCCTCGAGTGATTTTACAAGAGAAGCTTCCGTATAATGAGCCGGAGGCTGCGTAAAATGCTGCTTATCAAGAAATTCTTTAAGCTCAGGCTTTGTATTTGTATCAATGGATTTGACAAGCACATTGTTTTCGGCTTTTTCCTCATCTGCCGAAGTATATACGGACATAAATCCGTCAAAGGAAATTTTTGACGCGGCAACCGTAAACCGATAAACCCCCGCACCAATTTTCACATTTGTAGTCTCATAGACCGCAGAAGCCATTCTACTGGCCGTAAATCGTTTCCATATCAATTGATAAAGCCGGAACTGCTCCCTTGAAAGAGAATCTTTTACTGCCGCAGGAGTACGCCTGATATCGGACGGGCGAATCGCCTCATGCGCGTCCTGAATCTTAGCGCCGCTTTTCTTTTTTACGGTATGCCCGGCCAGATACGGATCCCCGTAAACTTCCTTAATATATTCCGCCGCCGATGTCTCTGCCTCTTCGGAGACGCGAACAGAATCGGTACGCAGATAAGTAATCAAACCGACCGTACCCTCTCCCTTAATATCTACCCCTTCATAAAGCTGCTGAGCAATCCGCATTGTTTTAGAAATCGGAAAATTCAGAGCCTTCGAAGCCTCCTGCTGCATCGTACTTGTAGTAAAAGGAAGCGGCGCCTTCTTAGTCCGTTCTCCCTTTTTCACTTCTAATACCTGAAAGCTTTCCTTTTCTAAAGAAGAAAGCAGGTTTTCCATTTCCTCTTTTGAGGAAATATTTATCTTTCCTTCCTCATCGCCGTAGAATTTGGCCGTTAAAGGCTTCTTCTCTCCTGGAATCATAAGCTCTGCTTCAAGCGTCCAGTATTCTTCCGGTATAAACGCATTAATTTCTTCCTCGCGGTCACAGATAATGCGCAGCGCCACCGATTGCACGCGCCCGGCGCTTAAGCCCCTTTTCACTTTTGCCCATAAAACAGGACTGATCTTATAACCTACCATACGATCTAAGATACGCCGTGTCTGCTGCGCATTCACCAGATCCATATCTATTTCTCTCGGCTGCTTTAAAGACGCTTTAACGGCATTCTGCGTAATTTCGTTAAAGCTTATGCGGTTCACGCTTTTATCCTGAAGCTTTAACGTTTGACTTAAGTGCCATGAAATTGCCTCCCCTTCGCGGTCAGGGTCAGTTGCAAGATATACTTTTTCCGCTTTTTTTACTTCCTTCCGAAGCTTTGCCAAAATATCCCCTTTTCCACGGATGGTAATATATTTCGGCTCAAAATCGTGCTCAACATCAATTCCGAGCTGACTTTTCGGCAAATCTCTGACATGTCCGTTTGAAGCAACCACTTCGTAATTCTTCCCCAGGAATTTTTTTATTGTTTTCACCTTTGCCGGTGATTCCACAATTACCAGATACTTCGCCATTTGTCCCTCTCCTTTACTTCTGACTTTAACTGCTGCGTACGTAATAATTCTGAAACGTTTCAATAATCAGATCTTTTTGCATTAGAACAGGCAGAATATCCGCCAGAACCTGTGCCTTAAGACCTGTCCGAAACGCTAATTCTTCCATACTTCTCGGTCGTAAATCTACACAACTATACACCAGCTCTTCTTCTTTTTCAAGTGATAAATGTTTAAGATTTTCTTGAGAAGAAGCTTTCTCTGCAGGAAGGCCGAGGTCTTCCAAAAAAGATTCGACATCTGTAATAATTCCGGCGCCCTGCCTGATCAGGTTGTTACAGCCTCTGCTTAACGCATCTGTCGTTCGTCCGGGAACCGCATAAATATCCTTTCCCTGTTCCAACGCAAAATCGGCCGTAATCAAAGAACCGCTTCGTTCTTTTGCTTCTATGACAATAATTGTATCACTAAATGCAGAAATCATTCTGTTTCGGGCTGGAAATAATTGCGGCAGCGGTTTTTGTCCCGGCGGATATTCCGAAATCAGTCCTCCGCTTTCCAATATTTTATTATACAAATTATGATTTGATTCGGGATAACAGATATCAATGCCGCATCCGAACACCGCAAATGTCTCGCCGCCGCCGTTTATGGCGCCGCAGTGACCGTATGTATCGATACCGCGTGCCATCCCACTGATAATCGAAACGCCCCGTTCCGCCAGCGCTTTGCCCAATCGCAACGCCATTACGCGACCGTAATCCGAGCTCATCCTTGCTCCTACAATTGCTACGCTGTTTTTCCTCTCATCCGGCAGTTTTCCCTTAACGTAAATACTGTAGGGTGGATTTGCAATCGTGCGAAACCGTTTCGGATATTGTTCCATCTCCCATGATATAAATTTTATTCCGCGTTCCGTAAGCTTTTCATACGCTTCATCCGGCTTCCAGTTTTTTCTGCTTTCCGCGATAGCTGCGGCAGTATGCATTTCAATCCCCGCTATTTTCTCAATTTGTTCCTTACGCATGGCATAGAGCGCTTCGGCCGTACCGGAAAATTTCAATAGCTTTTTTATCGTTTGGCTGCCGACTCCTTTTATATTTGATAGCCAGTACTGATATTTCAATCTTATTTCCTTTCCCAGAAATGTCTGTTAATATTTCGATAACACACCGCTTCGTTTAAATGTCTGTTTTCGATCTTGTCCGAACCGTCCATATCCGCAATTGTCCTGGCAGCCTTTAAAATTTTATGATAGGACCGCGCAGTCAAATGAAATCTATGAAAAATCTGTTCCATATTTTTTTCCTGTTTGTCGTTTAATCGGCAAAACTCTGCTATTTTTTGCGACGGGATCTGACTGTTATACCTGAAATTTTCATTTCTAAACCGATATCGCTGCCGTTCGTGCGCTAAAATGACACGCGCTCTGATCTGTTCCGAAGTCTCCTCCTTTGCCGTTTCAGTCAGTTCTTCAAACTTTATCTGCGGAGCAAAGGTACACAAATCAATCCGATCCAGTAACGGCTGACTGATCCGATTGATATACCGTTCCATTGACGAGGCCGTGCAGCGGCATCTCTCTATATCCGGGAAATATCCGCATTTACAGGGGTTCATTGCGGCAATCAGCATAAAGTCCGCCGGATATTCGCAAGTCCCTCCAACCCTGACAATCCTGACGGTCCCCTCTTCCATCGGCTGTCTTAATATCTCCAGCGCGCTCTGCTGAAACTCCGGAAGCTCGTCCAAAAACAGAATCCCTTTATGCGCCAGAGAAACCTCGCCCGGACCGGGTATCCGGCCGCCGCCGGAAAGCCCCTGCGCCGTCACCGTGTGATGCGGACAACGGAACGGCCGTTCCTCCATCAAGTGTACTCTGCTCTCGAATCTCCCGCACACACTGTAAATTTTGGAAAGCTCCATCTGTTCCTCCTCATCAAGCGGCGGAAGAATTCCCGGCATTCGCATGGCAGCCATTGTTTTTCCCGCTCCCGGCGGCCCGATGATAAGCAGATTATGCATTCCGCAGGCCGCCGTTTCACATGCCCTTTTTAAAACCTTCTGGCCGTGTATTTCCGAAAAATCAGGCTGCAGTTCCGTTCGTTTTTCTCGGTTTACTTTTTCATCTTTTTCTACATAATCTCCGCCGTTCAATATGTGGATTACTTCCGTAAGGCTGTCTACCGCATAAATTCTCATCTGCTTTACCAGTCTCGCTTCGGCGGCATTTTTTCCAGGCACAATGCAGGCCTTTATGCCTTTTTCCTTTGCCCCTGCCACCACAGGCAGAATCCCGCTCACCGGCTTTATTTCTCCGTTCAGGCTGACTTCCCCGATGACAAGACTGTCTGCAATGGCCTCTTTCGGAATAATCCCTACTGCCGCCAATATAGCAAGCGCTACCGGAAGGTCAAACCCGGAACCGTTTTTTCGGATATTGGCAGGCAGAACATTGATTGTAATTCTTTTTGGCGGAAGCGTAAACCCGATATTGCGCAGGGCAGTCCTTACCCGTTCCTTTGCCTCCTTTACCTCAGAAGCCAAAAATCCCACCATTTCAAAAAGCGGCAGACCGTCGCTGACATCCGCCTCCACAGATACGGGCACACTTTTAATTCCCTGTATCATCGCCGTTAATACAACACTATACAAAGGCACTCCTCTTTTCGTTATTTGATTTTTTCTGAAAATTCCGGCAGAAACGCCGTATGAATTCTGTATATAAGAAATGGACACTGTTGTCGAAAATGTCCGATTACAGATATAGACAGTATCTGATATAATGTCTGACGACATTATACCAGATGAGTTTTCTTTTGAAAAGTACTTTTTGTTAAAATACGCTTTTTAACTTCTCAAGCGCTTTTTTCTCAATACGAGATACATAGGAACGGGATATACCGAGTTTTGCAGCAATTTCCCGCTGCGTCATCGGCTTTTTCTCAAACAGTCCGTATCGGTTAATAATGATAAACAGCTCTCTTCCCGACAGTGTTTTGGGAATAATCTCGTTCAGACGCGACACTTTGCGGTCCATTTCCATCTGCTCTACCACATCTACATCTTCACTGATTACCACATCCATTAGCTCTATCTGGTTTCCCTCTTTATCGGTTCCTATTGGTTCATAAAGAGAAACCTCTTTTGAATTCTTCTTTTTTGCCCGGAAATACATTAAAAGCTCATTATCGATACATCTGACTGCATATGTGGCAAGTCTGCTCCCATAATTTTCTTTATAGGTCGCAATTGCTTTCATCAGGCCAATCGTCCCAATTGATATCAAATCTTCCAGATCCTCTTCCTGGCTCTGATATTTTTTGGCAACATGTGCTACCAGACGCATATTCCGCAGGGTCAGTTCATTTTTTGCCTCAAGGTCGCCATTTTTCATTCTCTGCAGGCAATCCGCTTCCTGTTCCGGCGTAAAGGGAGATAAAAAAGTTTTCAAAACGCACCTTAAAAGCTTCTTTCTACATTCTATGTTTAGGCCATGTTTCGCGTGCTTTTCCTTATTTTTTTCTTTTCCCTTCTTTTATACGTACGCCGTTTTTTCGCGTTTTCTCGTATCCCTTCCGAAATATATTACTGATATAATTGCTTTTTTAATACAACAAGAGCCGATTTCTTATAGGGAATCCTGCCTTTTAAAAGCCGTGTCCTGATAAAGCGGTTCGTTTCTTTCTCGCCGCGGACAGCAAGCATCTCCAAAAGCAGTTCCAATAAAGCTCTTGTATCTGCATGAAGCATATGAAATTCTTTTCCTTTCCTATAATACTCTAACGCGCTGTCGTCCCGATACAACTCTTTTTGATAATTTTTGGACGCCGATACACGGTCAATATACATTTCAACCGCATAGCAAAGCGGCATTTTCATTCCGCAGAGTCCTTTTTTTTCGCCTTTGCGCGGCCCTTTTTTATCCGGCACGCCATAATCAATCCAATATTCCAGATGATGCTTATTCCTGCCTTTATGGTGCAGCCATGCGGAAGAATAGCCTTTTTTTAAACGTTCCGCATTATTCGGACTCATTGTCCCCTGATAATATTTACAGCCTACAAGAAATTCCACCGGAGTATACTTAGACAAATCGTGCATTAGTCCCTGCCAAAACAAACCGACCCGGAAGCAGCCCGCCATAACAAGAAATTTATGATGCGTAATCGTACGAAAATGCCTCCATGCCTTCATAATAATAGCCATGCCTTATAACCCCCATGTAATACTATTTTCCGATCAGCAGAACGGTCGACTGCGCTTTGATAATGAGCTGCTGTTGATTGGAGAGCGCCTGCTCCTTCGGTAAAAACGCCTCCTCCGGCCGCTCCGTATTCATGACCAAATACCATTTCTTTTTCTCAGGAAGCTTAGGAAGCGCCAGCCGGCTAATCCCGTTTTGAAAATTATAGCCAATATAGATATAATCATCTGTCGTATTGTTTTCTCTCTTCGCATATTTCCCGCAAAGCATCATTCCGAAAGCCGCATTATCATGCGGATAGCCGGTAATCCAGGCATTTTCACCGTGATATGACAAATCGGGAAACCCTTTATGCAGATAGTCGCTCATCTGCATGGGCTTTTCCAGCGAAACAATCGGATGGGCGCGGCGGAATGCAATGAGCTTTGCGACAAATTCTGTCAGCCATCTGTTTTTTTCATTTTTTTTCCAGTTAATCCATCCGACCTTATTATCCTGACAGTATGCGTTATTGTTTCCTCCCTGAGAATTCCCCATTTCATCCCCGGATAAAATCAGCGGCACTCCCTGCCCCAAAAACAGCATCGCAAATGCATTGCACACTTGCTTTTTTCGAAGTTCATTTACGCTTTTCTTTCCGGTTCTGCCCTCCGCGCCGCAGTTACTGCTGAAATTCCAGTTGTTTCCGTCTTCGTTTGACTCTCCGTTTTCTTCGTTGTGCTTTTCTTCGTAACTGAATACGTCCATCAGAGTAAATCCGTTGACGTTCGCAATAAAATTCACAAAGCCATGCGACTCGTTCTGTTTTTTCTGCTGATTCACAAAATCATAGAAAGAACCGTTAATATGGTTTAACATACGTCTTGCCGTATACAGATATTCTTCATTATAAACATAAAGATTCGGGTAATTTTTCCGATTCTCCAAATTTTCCTGGCAAAACCGCTCGCAAAAAATCTTGGTTCTGCTTAAAAACATGTCCTGACAGATTTCGGCTGTCGGAATGCCTTCTCCGGTTAAATGAAAACCGTCGACATGAAATTCGCGCACCCAGAAGCGAAGCGCATCCAATAAAATATTACAGTTTTGTTCCTTGCCGAAATAAATCTCCATTACACATTCCATGCGGTTTTTATGAAGCTCTTTTATCAGCTCTTTCAGCTCCTGCGATGCATCCGGCACACCGGCGTATGAAGCCTTTACTGCAAAGTAATTCCCTTCCGTATAGCCCCAGTAATTGAGCCCGGCAGCCTTTTTTCCGGTTTCCGGCTTAATTAAGTCTTCTTCCTCCGACTCCCAGATCAGATACTCGGGCAGTTTTTGCGCTTCTTTAAAAATAATTTCCTCAAACTCGTAAAGCGGCATAAATTCAACGGTTGTAATTCCCAATTCCTTTAAATACGGAATCTTGTCCTTCACTGCGCCAAATGTTCCTCTGCTTTTTCCCCGGATTCCCGCATCCATCGAAAAACCGCGTACATGAAGCTTATACATTACCATTTCGCTTTTGCGAATTTCCGGAAATCGATCCTCTTCCCAGTCAAAGGTCACGCCTTTACCGGAATCTTCTATTCCACAACAGATCTGAAATTCATACTTTCCCCGGCCTTCATCATTCCATTTTTCCCTTCCTATGATTTTTTCCGCGTAAGCATCCTGCCTGATTTCTCCGTTAATCTCATAATTATAGCGCACATATTTTTCCGTAATCCCGGATATATGCACGGAACGCACAGAACCCATACAGTAATCGGCCGGTATCTCAATCCGCCTGATTACGTTATTTTTATCGTCATAAAAGATAAGACGGCAATCATCCTCTTTCTCTCCTGCAAAAGTAAATGTAATTCCGCTTCCCTCTTTACACGCGCCAAAATTTTTATAATTGCCCTCTTTAATTGTATATTCCATGATGCCTCCATTATCTTTGCATACAACGAGCGATATAATTGATTATACCTGTTATTTCCCTGTTTGTACAACCCTTTCTTTTATCACATCGGAAATTTTTACTTGACAATTCTATTATTATTTACAATACTGAAAGAAATAAAACTGTGAGGTGGCTTATGGCTGATAAAAACAAACTTTTTGATGAAGAGGAAGACATGTTTGTCACACTGGATCTGGATAACGGGACGCAGGCAGAATGTCAGGTTATCACAATTTTTGATGTAAGCGGACAGGATTATATCGCTCTTTTGCCCGTGGATGAGAACGAAGAGCCAAACGGTGAAGGCGAAGTCTATATTTACCGGTATGCGGAGGATAAAGACGGAAATCCATCTCTGTCCAACATTGAAGACGACGAAGAATATGAAGCGGTTGCCGACCGTTTTGACGAACTTCTTGACGAAGCGGAATTTGAGGATGAGGCCGAATAATCCGACGTTTTTAGAATCTGGACAAACCTTATGATATGGTTTGCGCCTCTGCAATAAAGCGGGAAATTTCTGCATCTTTATGGTTGATCTGCCTGACCGAAAAAAGGTGCAGTTTTTTTCTTGCTCTCGTCATTCCGACGTAAAACATTCTGCGCTCTTCTTCCATTTCGGAATCCAATACCGCTTTTTTATAAGGCGTTACCCCCTCGTTGACATCTATAATGTAAACGCTGTCATATTCGAGTCCTTTTGCACCGTGCAACGTTGCAATCGCAATCCCCTCTTTTTTTGCATCCTGTTCCTGCGCCATCGTTTTCAACTCTTTTGTATAATTTTCAATATGGTCAAACCACTCTTCGTAACTTCGGTAGTTTTTGGCGCCCGATTGAAGTTCTTCTATCGTATCATATAAATCGTCCTCACGAATTCTTCTGTAGTCCGCATACTCCTTCAAAAACTCGTCATACCCGATTCCGCGCCGGATATAATTGACCGCGCCGTACGGATTCATCCGCTCCAAAAGTCTGATATCGTGAAAAAGCCGCTTCACCCGTTCCGCCACCCATGGCTGTTCTTCATAAAACCAAAGCCAATTGTCAAAATCTACTGTTTCCTCGTCCAATGATTCTCTGCTGATATAGCGTTTCGGGCGATTGATTATCCGCAGAAAATCCGAGCGCTGCCTGCTTCCCTGTGCAATTCGGATATAGGAAAAGATATCCTTTGCAATCCAATGGTCGTATAAATTCGGAACGGCATCTTTCGCATAAAACGGAATACCGGAATCTAAAAGCTGTTCCATCAACAGACGCGGCTGCGTATTGGTGCGAACCAAAACGGCAATATCCTCATACCTGCCGCCGCGCTCAACATGCTGCGCCGCATCGCGGATAATGCGCAATCCCTCTTCTCTCTGATCCTGAAACAATGCAAACTCCACATTCGCGGTTCCTTCTTTTGAAGACTTAATATCTTTTTCATACCGTTCTTTGTTATGCCGAATCAGATTCAGCGAGGCGTTTATAATATACGCCTGTGAACGGTAATTGATATCTAATACTATTTGTTTTCCGTCGGGAAAATCCTCAAAAAAATGAAGCATAATCTCCGGCTTCGCACCGCGAAACCGGTAAATGGACTGATCGTCGTCTCCCACGATAAAAAGATTGTTATGCGGCGCGGCAAGCAATTTTATAACCTCATACTGCCTTCTGTCAATATCCTGAAATTCATCGATTAAAATGTATTGAAATTTCTTCTGCCATGCACCGAGAATATCTTTTCTCTCGCGGAAAAGTTCGTGCGTATAGACCAGCATATCTTCAAAATCTATCAGTCTGTGCCGATAAAGATATTCATGATATTCGCTGTAGATTCTGCGGAAAACCTCTTCCGCACAATTTGTAGAATAGTAATGAGCAAGCTCGGCTCCCGAATTTTTCAGCGCTGCTATCTCGCCTAACACAGCCGCTATAAATTCCGTTTCGTCCTCATATTCCAGCTTATGTTTGATCACCAATTCGCGCATCAGCGAATATTTCTGTTCTTCACGGATTATATTGCCGGCGTTATAGTGATAAGCATGCTTTAAGATCTGAAAAAATACGGCGTGAAAGGTACCGAAAGTCACCGGATAAGCGCGGCCTTCCATCCTTTTGTAAAAACGCTCTCTCATCTCCGCAGCTGCAGCTTTCGTAAACGTAATGACCAGAATTTTGGACGGCTCTACCCCATGTTCCGTAATCAGATATTTTGTCCGCTCCGTAATCACGGCGGTTTTCCCGCTTCCGGGACCGGCAAGCGTCATGCACGGCCCCTTAAAATGGCGGATTGCTTCCCGCTGTGATTCATTATAGTACTGTTCCATCTCTTATCACTGCTTCTTTCTATTGTTGTGAAAGTAATTCAATGCCTTTTCTAATGCGCGTAAGCGACTCCTCTTTTCCGAGTATTTCCATTAACTCCGTCGCCCCGCCCGGCGTCATCTGTTTTCCCGACACAGCGGTACGAATCGGCCACATAACGTATCCGTTTTTTACGCCCTCTTTTTCCACATAGCCCAATAGCAGTTCATAAAGCGCATCATTGCTGAAATCCTCCTGCGTCTCAAGCAGAGGAAGCACTTCGGTCAATACTTTAAGCGAAGAATCCGCGTTTGTTTTCATTTTCTTGTGCGTATACATAGAGCAGTCGTATTCCGGCAGTGTTTCAAAGAAATCAATATGTTCTCTAATATCGGGGAAAATTTCAATTCTGGTTTTTACCATTGCCGCTATTTTTCTAAAATCCAGCTCTTTTGTAAGAACCTCTTTCAGATACGGAAGCGCCGTTTCATAAAACACTTCAAAATCCATTGCCTTTATATATTCGCCGTTCATCCATTTTAGCTTGGCATAATCAAACACGGCGGGCGATTTGCTGATTCTGTGGTAATCAAACTTCTCAATCAGCTCTTCCAACGTAAATATTTCCTGGTTATCTTCGGGGCTCCAACCGAGCAGCGCAATATAATTCACTACCGCTTCCGTTAAGAATCCCTGTTCCAGCAAATCCTCAAAAGAGGAATGGCCGCACCGCTTTGACAGCTTTTTATGGTTTTCATCCGTAATTAACGGCAGATGAATATACGTCGGTGATTCCCATCCGAAAGCGTCATAAAGACGCTGATACTTTGGAGACGAGGATAAATATTCATTCCCCCTCACTACATGTGTAATATTCATAGTATGGTCGTCTACCACATTTGCAAAATTATATGTCGGATAACCGTCCGATTTGATTAAAATCATATCGTCAAGTTCTGCATTTTCTACCGTAATATCGCCGTAGAGTTCGTCATGGAAAGTCGTAGTTCCCTCGTTCGGAATATTCTGCCGGATGACAAACGGCTTACCCGCCGCAAGATTCGCCTCTATCTCTTCTTTCGACAGAGACAGACAGTGCTTGTCATAGACAACGATATCTTTTCCCTCAACAACTTCCGTTTTCAGAGTGGAAAGCCGCTCTTTATCGCAAAAGCAATAATAAGCTTCTCCTTTTTCCACAAGCTCCTTTGCATATTTCATATAGATTCCGGTTTTCATCCGCTCACTCTGCACATACGGACCGAAGCCGCCGTCTTTATCCGGACCCTCGTCGTGATGCAGTCCCGTCTTTTCCATCGTATGATAAATAATGTCAACGGCTCCCTCGAGCAAACGCTCCTGATCGGTATCTTCAATGCGAAGCATAAAATCTCCGCCTTCATGTTTTGCAATTAAAAACTCATATAATGCCGAACGCAGATTTCCGACATGCATTCTTCCGGTCGGACTCGGAGCAAATCTTGTTCTAACTTTACTCATAATTCCTCTCATTCTGCCGCTGCAGGCGGCGTACATATTATCATTCAATTCGTGAATTGACATTTTTTTCTTCCGCCCTGCAACTGTTCTGGTTTGGGCGATGAATGAATACATTTTACCTGAAAATTCCTAATTATACAATAGTTATGAATACTTCTGTCTCGATCTAAAAATTTCAACCTTTTTTTGAACAATTTTTCACTTTCGGCATATTTACTAAT
>CANPGM010000029.1 GCA_947573605.1 uncultured Roseburia sp.
ATTTCGTTTCACACAACCGGATTGTGCGGCGAAAGCCGGACAATGGCGGGACGAAGTCCCGTCATCTGCCCGTAAGAGACTGAAAGGGAAAGAATTCAAGCGAATTTATTCGCAATGAATTTCGTTTCACACAACCGGATTGTGCGGCGAAAGCCGGACAATGGCGGGACGAAAGTCCCAGGCCGGTAATAGAACCGGAAACGCCGTTTAAAAAGCGGCAGAATGGAGGAAGATATGAATACATCATTAAATTGGATAAAAGATTTAGTCCCAGGGCTGTCCTGTACGCCCCAGGAATATATAGACGCGATGACCTTGTCCGGCACAAAAGCCGAGGGATATGAGTGTATGGACGCCGACCTTGATAAAATTGTAATCGGTCAGGTGAAAACAATCGAGAAGCATCCGGACGCCGACAAGCTGATTATCTGTCAGGTGGATATCGGAACGGAGCAGATTCAAATTGTAACCGGCGCTTCTAACGTAACAGAGGGATGTAAGGTTCCGGTCGTTTTAAGCGGAGGAAGCGTTGCGGGAGGCCATGACGGCACCAGGACAAAAGGCGGAATTAAAATTAAAAAGGGGAAGCTGCGCGGCGTGGAATCGGACGGTATGATGTGCTCGATTGAGGAACTTGGTTCCAATCGGGATATGTTTCCGCTTGCTCCGGAAGACGGATTGTACCTTTTACCGGACGATGCTCCGGTGGGGGAAAGCGCCGTCACATATCTCGGACTGGATGATACAATTGTAGAGTATGAAGTGACTTCCAATCGTGTCGACTGTTTTTCGGTTTTGGGAATAGCCAGAGAAGCGGCCGCAACCTTTGGAAAAGACTTTGTTCCTCCCGTCGTAACAAAAACGGGAGATGAGGACGATGTAAATAATTACATCAAAGTAACGGTTAAGGATACGGATCTTTGCTCCCGCTATACGGCGAGAGTTGTAAAAAATATCAAGATTGCACCGTCGCCGGAATGGATGCAGAAACGCCTGCGTTCCCAGGGAATCCGTCCCATTAACAATATTGTAGACATTACAAATTATGTGATGGAAGAATACGGACAGCCGATGCACGCTTACGATTTAGATACGATTGCAAACCGTGAAATTATCGTAAGAAGAGCAGAGAAAGACGAAAGTTTTGTGACATTGGACGGACAGGAGCGCAAAATGGACGATTCTGTGCTGATGATTTGCGACGGCGAAAAAGCGGTCGGCATTGCAGGCATTATGGGCGGAGAAAACTCCATGATTACCGACAGCGTAACGACGATGCTGTTCGAGGCGGCTTGCTTTGACGGAACCAATATCCGTTTGTCCGGCAAAAAAATCGGATTAAGAACAGACGCTTCCTCTAAATTCGAAAAAGGGCTTGATCCAAACAACGCGATGGAGGCGATGAACCGCGCCTGCCAGTTGATTGAGGAACTCGGCGCGGGCACGGTAGTCGGCGGAGCGGTTGACGTCTATACGAAGAAAAAAGAGGGAAGAAGGATTCCGTTTGAACCGGAAAAATATAATAAGCTGCTCGGCACGGAAATGGAGCGGGCGTTTATGCTTTCCTGTTTTGAAAAAATCGGTCTTTCGTACGACGGCGATACAAACGAGATCCTGGTTCCTTCGTGGAGACAGGATTTAGAGTGCGATGCGGATTTGGCGGAGGAGGCAGCCAGGTTTTACGGATACGATAAAATTCCGACGACGCTGCCGAGCGGAGAAGCAACCACCGGAAAATTATCCTTTAAACTGCGTGTGGAAAATATCGCAAAGGAGACAGCTGAGTTCTGCGGTTTTTCACAGGCGATGTGCTACTCCTTTGAAAGCCCGAAAGTATTTGATAAATTACGGATACCGGAAAATTCGACGCTTCGAAAAACGGTGGATATCAGCAATCCGCTCGGAGAGGATTTTTCTGTAATGAGAACAACTCCGCTGCACGGGATGCTTACTTCTCTGTCGGCGAACTATAACCGAAGAAATAAGGATGTACGTCTGTATGAACTGGGCAATATTTATCTGCCGAAGCAGGTTCCGGTGACGGAACTGCCCGAGGAGCGGATGCAGTTTACACTCGGCTTTTACGGAGCGGGTGATTTTTACACCATGAAAGGTGTCGTGGAAGAATTTTTTTACAAGGCTGGAATGAGGCGGAAACCGGAATATGAACCGGATGCGGGAAAACCGTTTTTACATCCCGGACGTCAGGCTAATATTATCTATGACGGAACGATCGTTGGATATCTGGGCGAGATTCATCCGGAGACGGCGGCCAATTATTCGATTAAGGACCGTGTTTACGTTGCGGTAATCGACATGCCGGAAATCGTAGAAAGAGCTGATTTTAACCGGAAATACGAAGGAATTGCAAAGTTCCCGGCTGCGGTGCGTGATATTTCGATGGTAGTTCCGAAACAGGTGCTGGCTGGTGAGATCGAACGGATTTTTGTACAATGCGGCGGTAAATTACTGGAAAAATACGAGTTATTCGATATCTATGAGGGCGCGCAGATTCAGGCAGGTTACAAGTCGGTTGCCTATTCTCTGACCTTCCGGGCGAAGGACAGAAATCTGGAGGAGGCAGACATTACGGGCGCGATGGAGCGCATCATCGGCGGTCTGGAAGGGATCGGGGCAAAGCTTCGGGAGTAAATATAAATAAGCCCAAACGGGCGTTTTTTTGCCTCGGATGCATAGTCAGGAGAAAAGGCCGTAATGGAATGTGAGGATATATGGATGTAAAAGATTTTTATTATGAATTGCCGCAGGAGCTGATTGCGCAGGACCCGCTCTCAGACCGTGCGGCCTCCCGTCTGATGGTACTGGATAAAAAAACAGGAGAAACGCAGCACAGAAGCTTTCGGGATATCGTTACTTATTTAAAGCCGGGAGATTGTCTGGTACTGAACAATACAAAGGTTATTCCGGCCAGACTTTTCGGAAGAAAGGAAGATACGGGAGCGAATGTTGAAATTCTGCTTCTGAAGAGAAAAGAGGAGCGGATCTGGGAGACGCTTGTGAAACCCGGTAAAAAATGCCGGCCGGGCGCAAGATTTGTTTTCGGAAACGGGATACTGACCGGAGAAGTAATCGAGGTGGTGGAAGAGGGCAATCGGCTGATTCGTTTTACTTATCAGGGAATTTTTGAGGAGATTTTGGACCGGCTGGGACAGATGCCGCTGCCGCCTTATATTACGCATCGACTGGAGGATAAAAACCGTTATCAGACCGTTTATGCAAAATATGACGGTTCCGCCGCCGCCCCGACGGCAGGCCTTCATTTTACGCCGGAGCTGCTTTTGCAGATAAAGGAAGCTGGTGTCGATATTGCGGAAGTAACGCTTCATGTGGGACTTGGGACCTTTCGTCCGGTGAAAGAGACAGATGTCTTAAAGCACCATATGCATTCGGAATTTTATCGGATTGAGCAGGAGGCTGCCGATAAAATCAACCGTGCGAAAAAAGAAGGCCGTCGTGTGATTGCAGTCGGGACGACCAGTACAAGAACGCTGGAATCGGCTGCGGATGAAAACGGATATTTAACCGCAAAAAGCGGATGGACGGAGATTTTTATTTATCCGGGTTATCAATTTAAAGTGATAGACGCTTTGATTACCAATTTTCATCTGCCGGAGTCTACACTTGTAATGCTTGTTTCCGCGCTTGCCGGAAGGGAGCATGTGCTTTCCGCGTACGAGGAAGCCGTACGGGAGAAATATCGCTTTTTCAGCTTTGGAGACGCGATGTTTTTGGTGTAAGCAGTATTTTTTGGCTTTTGGCGCTTCGTAAAAAAGCGGGTATCCCGGCCATTTTGGTTTCGGGATACCTGCTTTTGGTTGAAAGAATTATTCTCGGATACCTTCCTCATGAAGAATTTCCATTAGTCGTTCTATTGGCATACTTCCTAAATCGCCGCCGTCTCTGCTGCGGACAGAAACACTGTCAGCGTCAACTTCCTTCTCGCCAATGATAAGCATATAAGGTACTTTTTCCAGTTGTGCAGTTCTTATTTTGTAGCCTATTTTTTCAGCTCTTCCATCCACTTCGCAACGTAATCCCTCTTTTTTCAGGGTCATTTCAATTTGTTTTGCATATTCAGTGTATTTTTCCGAAATGGATAAAATTTTTATCTGTACCGGTGAAAGCCATAACGGAAATTTACCGGCAAAATGTTCAATCAAAATACCTATGAACCGCTCAATAGAACCAAATACAACCCTGTGTATCATAATGGGACGATGTTTGGTTCCATCTTCTCCGATATACTCTGCCTCAAAACGCTGCGGCAACTGAAAATCCAATTGAATTGTCCCGCATTGCCATGTTCTTCCGATAGAGTCTTCCAGGTGGAAATCAATTTTCGGCCCATAAAACGCCCCGTCTCCATCGTTTACAACATAGGGCAGGTTCAGATCTTCCAGCGCATTTTTCAAACCGTCTGTCGCCGTTTTCCATTCTTCGTCGCTTCCGATGGAATTTTCCGGTCTTGTGGATAACTCCACATGATATTTAAATCCAAAATTTGAATATACTTCGTCTATCAGGCGGGCGACTCCCTTTATCTCGTCCTGTATCTGTTCCGGCGTCATAAAAATGTGGGCGTCGTCCTGCGTGCAGCAGCGGACGCGCATAAGACCATGCAAAGTACCTGATTTTTCGTTTCTGTGTATCAGTCCCAGCTCACTGATGCGCATAGGAAAATCACGATAAGAGTGCGGTTCCATTTTATATACAAGCATACCGCCCGGACAACTCATCGGTTTTACGGCAAAATCTGCCCCGTCAATTGACGTCGTATACATTTTATCCATATAATGCTCCCAATGGCCGGATGTTTCCCAAAGCTGCCGGTTGAGCATAATCGGAGTGGATATTTCGACATATCCCTCTCGTATGTGCAGTTTTCTCCAATAGTCAATCAGTAAATTTTTTAAAATCAATCCTTTTGGAAGAAAAAAGGGAAATCCCGGACCTTCTTCAAATAGCGCAAATAAGCCTAATTCTTTTCCTAATTTTCTGTGATCCCTCTTTTTGGCTTCTTCGAGCCGGTTCAGGTATTCCTCCAACATAGCCTCGCTTGGAAAGGACGTGCCGTAAATTCTGGTGAGCATTTTGTTTTTTTCGTCACCGCGCCAGTATGCGCCCGCAACGGACAATAGCTTAAATGCCTTAATTACACTGGTGTATGCCACATGCGGTCCGGCACACATCTCTAAATATTCGCCCTGCTGATAAAAACTTATTTCCTCATTTTCCGGTAATTCATGTAACAGTTCGATTTTATAGGTTTCTTTTCTTTGTTCCATTAACTGTATTGCTTTTTTCCGGTCCGTCGTAAAATGTTTTAACTGCAAATTTTCCTGTACGATTTTTTTCATCTCTGCTTCTATTTCGGCAAAGTTTTCCTCCGAGAAGTGAAAATCAAAGTCGAAATCATAATAAAAACCGTCTGCAATAGACGGACCTATCGCGCATTTGACCGATGGATACAGTCTTTTTACTGCCTGTGCCAGGATATGTGCGGACGTATGCCGGAATGCATTTTTTCCCAATTCTTCGTCGAAGCCAGTCTCCCTGATGGAACCGTCTTTCATTTTAACTTTCATATTCTTATTTCCTTTCTTAAAATAAAGATATTAGCAAACATAAGAAAAGCACCCTTAAAGATACTTATTATGTATCTCTAAGGGTGCTTATTGCACGGTTCCACCTTAATTTTTTACTTCAGATTCTATCAAATCCTAACCTTTAACGCAGGTGTACGATAATACTTACTCTACTTTCAGTATTACAGCTGGGGAATGGTTTTCACATATCATCCGCATAAACATCTTCCACCAAATGATGCTCTCTCTGTCTGCAATTAATATGCTACTTGTTTCCGTCATCGCTTTTTCTTATGTTGACTTGTTTGAAATAATAGCATTCACATCATAGATTGTCAATAACAAAATACCGGTTTTTTCATTTTTCCGGTCTTTTATTTGTTCTGTCCAGGATAAAAAGCATGACTAATAAGATAATCGGGAATAGAAGACCTACGCTCATTCCTGCGCGAATATTGTTTCCTGCCTTTTGCGTTATGCGTCCAACAATGCCGGGTCCGATGCTGCCTCCTAAATCGCCTGCCATAGCGAGCAATGCAAACATAGCGGTGCCGCCTGTGGGAAATTTTTTGGAGGAAATACTAATTGTTCCGGGCCACATAATTCCAACGGAAAACCCGCATACGATACAGCCGATCAGCCCTGATAATGGATGGGACGTAAACGACGCCAGAAGATAACATACCACACACAGGATTCCGGAACCTGTCATAAATCTCATCAAATTCAGTCTTTCACCGTATTTTCCATAGATTACACGACTAATTCCCATTGTTGCCGCAAACAGACAGGGACCCGCCAAATCTCCTGTCGTTTTTGACAATCCCAACGCCGCCTCTGCGTACGCCGACGCCCACTGTGCCATTGCAAGTTCCGATGCGCCGGAGCAAATCATCAGACAAATGGCCAGCCAGAACAAGGGTTTTTGAAACAGTGTTCTGATTCCCATTCCGCCCCCTTTTTCTAACAAATGTTCCATCGGACATGTTGCAAAATTGTAGATATTTACGGCAGGAATCAGCGCCCATAATACAGCAAGCCATTTCCAGCTGTTCATTCCGAATACCATAAAAAATAAGGTTGAAATCAATATCGTTCCTACCGACCCCCAGCAATAAAAGGAATGGAGGAGACTCATGGTCGATTCCTTATTTTGAAACGGACATGCCTCTATAACAGGACTGCAGAGCACCTCAATTAATCCGCTTCCGGTTGCATATGTGATTACACTGCATAAGATTCCCGTAAACGGATTCGGTAAAATTTCCGGGAGAAATGCCAGACCGATCAGTCCGGCTGCGGCGAATACCTCAGAGGCTACAATACATACGCGATATCCAATCCTGTCCACGAACTTTGCGCAAAACAAATCTACCAAAATCTGTGTAAAGAAAAAGCAGGTAGATATCAATGCAATATTCCCGAGAGATATTTGGTAGTCATTATGAAATTTTAAAAATAACAGCGGTGCAAAATTAGCTGCTATTGCCTGTGTAATAAATCCTAAATAACAGGCTGTTTTTGTTTTTCGATAGTTTGGCATCAGAAACACCTCTCATTTTGTTTTTTTGCATTATATATTATGAAAATCCTGATTTCATTGATTTATATCTTATATTTGTTGTATAATATCGTAAGAACTTATTTGGAGAGATAGTCTGCTTATGAATGAGAACACGTCCTATAATAAGATTATGACGGATGAAAATTTAATGGAGACGATTCAACACGGCAGTAATAGCTATCCATTCAATTTTTATTATGACAATTTAGCGCAATATGAATTTAACTGCATCGAATGGCACTGGCATACCGAATTAGAATTTGTTTACATTGAATCGGGAACCGTAATGTTCCAGATTGGAGAAAAACAGATTACGCTATCTAAAGGATGCGGATTGTTTATTAACTCCAAAATTCTGCACCGTTTTTCTTCTCCGGATAAAGCCGTTATACCAAATTTTGTATGTATGCCTTCTTTTATTGCCGCGCCTGACAGTTTTATATATCAGAAATATGTCTTACCTGTTCTCTCTTCCTCTTTCCCTTTTCAGACTTTTTATGCTGAAATTCCCTGGCAGGAGAAGGTTTTATCCATTATAAAGCAGATCATTGCAGTACAGGACTGCGTTTCAACCGGCGAGCTTGCGACAGCCGCTCTTATGCAAAGGCTTTGGCTGGAAATATATGAAAATGCGGATTTTTCCTTTAGCAAGGATCAGGTTCATGATTCCGCTTCTTCTCAGGCAAGATTACAGCTAATGCTGCAGTACATCCATCAGAATTATACGCATGATATTTCATTGGACGAGATTGCCTGTCATGTACGGATTAGCAAGAGCACTGCGTTGAATCTTTTTCATAAATATTTACATATTACGCCAATAAATTATCTGATAAATTATCGTTTAAATGAAGCTGCTTTACTGCTTTCAAAAACTGAGAAAAAAATCACCGCCATTTCGAATGAAACGGGATTTAATAATGTAGATTATTTTTGCAGATTATTCAAAAAGCATTATCGTTTAACGCCAACCGAGTACCGGAAAAAGAAAGTATCGTTCTTATCATAGTGATATCAAAGCAGGAGGAAATGAATTTTGGAACTTGTAAAGTTAACGCATGAGAATATTGACCGCGAGCACATTTGCTGTGCAATATCGAATGGAACGCAGGGCAGAAGACCGGAACGTTGTTTTTCGGACCTGTCATATTCAGACCGGGGAGGAGGCACAGAGCCGACCGATATGCTGCGGATGAATTTAAAATCAAACAAAGGAAGATGATTAGGAGGAAGAAGTTATGAAACAAACGAGGCGGTTACTGTCAGTATTGATTTTATTGGCGCTTTTGGTTGCAAACAGCGGTTTTACCGGGAGTGTTTATGCAGAGGAAATAAAATCGATGCCAACGGAAACGCAGCAGGACGGAGCGGGAGAGGTCGAAATAAAGGGGACAAATTCCGCGGGAGCGCTGCTTGCCGACTCTTTTTGGGAAAAGATGGACGAGCAGGAGGAGAATAACGGCTGCAATATTTTTTCTGTGGAGATGGACGGAAACACAGCATCTGTCACGTATGAAACGACGCAGTATGCGGAAATTGTGATCGGAATATATGACGATGAGGGTACGGCGCTGTTTGCTACAGGCACGGCGGAGGCCGTTCCGGGGGAAACGTATGCCGAGGTTTTAATAGAAACGGACCGTATGCCGGACTATTTTTATATCAGAGGGTTTCTGGCGGATAAAGAGTGCAAGCGTCCGTTGTGTACCGTTTATGGCTCTCCGAATTATACGAAGGAGATGCAGGAATTTCTGGCAAAGACGACAGCGGACTTTGATGCGGACAGAGTGTTAAATTTTGACGCAGATCAGACCAATAACTTTGCCGTATACGGAGAAGAAACCGTGATTCTGGACGAAAACGGCAGTACGAATATCGTAACGGAAATTCGGGAAGAGACTAATACATATGTAATTGAAAAGATCGACGAATCTGTAGCGTCGTGCAAAGCCGGAGATATTTTTGTCTATGAATACAAAGCCGGGACAGTCTTAATTGTTAAAATTGCTTCGATCGAAATAAAAGGAACGACTGCTGTAATTACGGGAGCCGAGACTTCTTTGGAGGAAGTTTTTCAATTCGTTAAAATAAACGAAACTTCATATACGGAGGATATTACGGTAGACGATTCCGCCTGTGAAGAGGGTGTTACTTATAAAGGAGTCGTTGAAGCACACGAGGATGGGTCAGAAGGCGTTTTGCTGCCGAATAAGCTGGAGGGGGATGGCAGTATCGGCTATGAGCATCAGTTCGACTTTGATAAAGAACTGGGAAATCATGCAAAATTAACCGGAAGTCTCAATGTCCAAATCACAACTTCGGTGAAGTTTTATTATGAAGCTCTGGGAAGCAAGTACGTGGAGGTGATATTGGATTATTCCGCGAAAGCGGCGGTTACTTTTTCCGGTGAAGCGTCCTGCAGCGTGCCGATCGGTTATTTTATTGCCGTACCGGTTCCGGGAGTAACGTTGGAGTTTACCCCTTCTTTTGTGGCGGAAATTAGCGCGGAGGTAGAACTGAGCGGAACGTTAAGCGGTTCTGTCGGATTTCGTGCGGACAAAAAAGAAGGGATAACAAACCTCTCTACCATGCCGGAGTTTAAGACGGAGCTGAAAGGAGAGGTAACGATTTTTATCGGTCTTGCTTTGAAACCGGAAATCACGTTTATTGATGACTGTATTGCGCACGCAAGTCTGGAAGCGAAACTCGGAGCCGAGATATGTGGAACAATTGTTTATACGATTGAGTTCGGCGCCCGGCCCGGTATGGAATATCATGAGTGCGAATCCTGTCTGGATGGCGATATCAATGCGAAATTAGAAATAAATTTTGAAGCGGAGTTTTTAAGCTTTTGGGATGAGACAGGACTGAAATGGGAATATTCGATTGATCTTGTGAAAAAATTGAAGGATTTTTATTATTCCTTTGACTTTAATGAGTTTGATTTCGGTTCCTGTCCGCACAATCGGTATAAAACGGGATTTACGGTTACAGACGCCAAAGGAGTGGGGTTAAAGGATGCTTCTATTCATATAAACAGAGGTGATTTTGTAATCTTTGCCGCAAACGGAGAGAAAGTGAAGACGCAGGAGCTGACTGCCGGCTCCGGGGGAAAGTCCGAAGGATATCTTCCGGCGGGGAACTATTCTCTGCAGGTTCGCGCAGACGGATATGTTACGAGGAGCGTGAATATTCAGATATCTGACGAGGCCAAGTCGTACAGAGTCTTGCTTACGAAACAGAGTATCCCGGAGGAAGAACCCGGCGACGGAAGCGAGGAAGAACCCGGCGACGGAAGCGAGGAAGAACCAGGTGATGGAAGCGAGGAAGAACCCGGCGACGGAAGCGAAGAGCCGGATAAAATGAAAACATTTTTTGGCGGTCAAAATTCGGCTGCGATTATGGCAGACGGCAGTCTGTATATGTGGGGATGTAATGGCACGGCAGGAACCGGCAGTACGGAGGATGTAGCGGTACCCACAAAGATATTGGAAGATGTGGAAACCGTATCCATAGATCAATACACCAGTACGGCAATTACAAAGGACGGCAGTCTATACAGGTGGGGATACAACAGTGGAGGCCAGGTAGGAAACGGTAGTACAGAAGATGTGCCAATACCTGCAAAAATATTGGATCATGCAAAAACTGTGCTGACAAATCAGGATATTTCTGCAGAGAGAACAGGGGTGATTACGACAGACGGCAGTTTGTATATGTGGGGCAGGAATCCGTATGGCGAGGTAGGAAACGGAACGACAGAGTTTGTAGCCGTACCGGTAAAAATATTAGATAATGTGGAAACCGCTGAATTTGGTTATCATACAGGGGCTGCGATTACAACGGATGGCAGTTTATATATGTGGGGCGCGAATTCGTCCGGCGAGGTAGGAAATGGAACGACAGATATTGTGGCTGCACCGGTAAAAGTATTGGATCATGTAAAATATGTTGATATTAGCGATAGTTTTAGTATGGCAGTTACAGAGAATAATGACTTATATACATGGGGCAAAAATGTAACAATACCTACAAAGATAATGGAAGATGTGAAAACGGCTTCGATATATGAATCTACATATGTAGTGATTACAAATAATGGAGATCTGTATATATGGGGAAACAATAAATATGGTCAGGTTGGAAAAAGCGATGAAGAATATATCACAGCGCCTTGTAAAGTCTTAGAGAATGTGGAAACGGTGTCAGCGGACCAAATTGGGTTTACCATTATAGCGATTACAAAAGATGCCAGTCTTTTTATGTGGGGAAGCAATATAGATGGTCAGGTCGGAAATGGGAAAGGTTCTGGAGTAGAAAGAGAACCATTTAAAGTCTTAGAAAATGTCGAAACCGCTTCATTATATAACGGTACCAGTATCGCTGTTACCAAAGATGACAGCTTGTATATGTGGGGATATAGTTTTCATGGCGAGGTAGGAAATGGCAGTGATACAAAAGTATACGAACCATTCAAAGTCTTAGAAAGTGTGGAAACTGCTTCAACCTATGAAGGTACCAGTGTGGCAGTTACGACAGACGGCAGTTTGTATATGTGGGGAGATAACAGGTACGGCCAGGTAGGAAATGGCAGGATCGATACGGTAAAAGAACCGTTTAAAGTTTTAGAAAACGTGGAAACGGTGTCAATTTTCGGAGATGTCAATTTTCCCGTTGCACGTAGTACCAGCGCAGCATTAACAAAAGACGGAAATCTGTATATGTGGGGCTACAATGATTGCGGTCAGACAGGAACCGGCAGTAAAGAGCTCCGTATAACGGTACCGACAAAAGTAGAATTTCCGCTCGCGATACAAACGAATAGAGCAGAGGAACAGATGAAGTCGTCTCATCCTCTCGATCCGTATACGGTTGCAGAATCTGCAGTAAATTTACCGCAGGCGGAATTTACGGGTCTGACGCCAAACGGAATCTATAACTTCTACGTTATGGAGAACAAAGATGCGGCGGAGCCGTTCGGTTCTGCGAATCTGCTGTATCTGACGCAGGAGAGGGCGGACAAAAGCGGCGTTTTAAAACTTTCCTATCTGCCGGTAAGACAGCAGGAGGGAGCGGCATGTTTTGTTGTTCCGATGGAACAGTACGATCTGTCGCAGGCGCAGGTTGTGCTGGAAGATCTGCCCTATACCGGAGAGCTGCAATATGTAAATCCGGCGGTAACGCTGAACGGAAATACGCTCGTTGAGGGAGTGGACTATGAGCTGGGCGGAGATTACGGCGTAAGGGAAGAAGGGACGTATCAGGTGACGGTAAACGGAACCGGCCTTTATAAAGGAACAAAAAGCGTTTCCTTCCGGGTGCTGAAAGATTCGGAGCCGGATACGCCGGAAGAACCGCAGACGGTCCGCATTGCGGGAATCACCCGTTATGCGACTGCAATTCAGTGCGCGGAACAGATGAAGAAAATCGGGAACGAAACGTTTGAAGGATTTCCGTCCGTTGTAGTCGCTTGTGCAGATAATTTTCCGGACGCGCTGGCGGGCTGCCCGCTGGCGGCGCAGAAACACGCGCCCATTCTTCTGGCCGGGAAATCGGCGGACGGCACAAAAGAAACGATCTCCTATATTAAAACAAATGTAATATCCGGCGGCACGGTCTATCTGCTTGGCGGTACGGGTGCGGTTCCGGAAACGGTAAGCGGCGAACTTACGGAAGCGGGATATGAAGTTAAGCGTCTTGCCGGAAACAACCGTTATGAGACTAATCTGCAGATAATTGAGGAAATGGAATGGGAGCAGGGCACGGACGTCGTCGTTGTCAGCGGCAAAAACTATGCGGACAGCCTCTCTGTTTCCGGTATTGCAGGGGCGAAAAACCTGCCGATACTCCTGACGTCGGGGACGCTGACACAAGAGCAGCAAAACCTTCTTGACCGGATTCGCCCGTCTAATCTGTTTGTTATCGGCGGTACGGCGGCGGTCAGTGAAGAAACGGAAGAACAGCTTGGAAAGACAGGCGGAGCGGTTGTCAGGATTGCGGGAGAGAACCGGTACAAAACATCTGTAAAGATTGCGGAATATTTCGGCATGGAAAAAGCAAATGCCGCGGTATTTGCTTATGGCGGAAATTTCCCGGACGGACTGACAGGCGGCGTGCTTGCGGCGGAAATGAACGCCCCGGTGCTTTTGATTTCCAATGCGGATTATGGAATGGCAAATGAATTCTTAAAAAAGAGCAGGATCAGGGATACTTATTTTATGGGAGGAAGCGCGGTAATTTCGGATGAGACGATTAAAGCGCTGACAGAACCGTAAAAGGAAAAGACTGCCTTTTGAAACCCGAATCCTTATAGTGCTATTTTGCATCTGATTTCCTTGTACAGGGGAAGAAAAAAAGAGTACTGCAGAATGAAAGACTGCGGTACTCTTTTTTGATGGGATTTTAATGTGCGGCGTTTACGATAACGATACTGGAGTCCCCTTTCCGGGCCTGCTCCAGAACAGCCTGAACCAGCGCCTGAAAGGTTGCATGAGAAGATGACGCCCCTGAGATGGCATCGATGCCGCCTTCGCCCTGCCCCTCAAGGAGCTGGCCTGCATAATAGCGGGTATATTCATTGGGATAGGTACCGTTGGTATGGAGCATTGTCTGCATATAGGCGTTATCCCAGCTCTTGATGAAACCACTGGCATTTTCAGCATTGTATTCTACAGAGATAATACTCCCACCTTTTACTAAAATCGTGATATATTCCTTCCACCCGTGACTGAACTCAGATACCTGAGCGGTATAATATCCGTCCTGAAGTCCTGCTTCCTTTCCACAGGCCGTCAGTAGAGATGTCATCGACAACAGGCATAATAATATGGCAAAAATCCGTTTCATCTGCTGCAGTTCTCCTTTAAAATAAATTTCTGTACCTGAGACTGGAGCGCCTCGGCTTCTCTCGCCAGCGAACCGCTGGATTGTTCTGTTTCTTTTGCGTTTTGCAGGTTGCGGTCTGCGATGTCAGAAATGGTCGCAATTCGCGCTTCCATAGCGGACAGGGCAATCTCCTGACTCTGCACTGCTTCCGCCAGTTGATCCGAAATAGTGCTGATCTGTGCAGAAACATCGAAAATTGCACGAAGCGAACCGGCTGTATTCGCTGTCAGCACAACGCCGTTTTGAATGATTGTTTTGGTATTATTGACCATTTCAGTAGCGCTTTGCGCGGCCTCGGCGCTTCTGGCAGCCAGCTGCTTAACCTCATTCGCGACAACGGCGAAGCCTTTTCCGGCGGATCCGGCGCGGGAGGCCTCCACAGAGGCGTTAAGAGCCAGGATATTGGTCTGGAACGCAATGTCTTCAATGTCTTTGGCACTTTTTGTAATATGCTGCGCATTGGCGCTGATTTCGTCCATTGCGGAGGACAGAGCAGCCATTTGTTCGTTGGCGGTTTGGATACGCTGCGTGATTTCCTCTGTCTGGGAACGTGTTCTGTCGCTGCTATCCGTGACGTCCGCCAGCCGATCTTTTACATGGGTCACTTCGTGAACCAGCTCTTCGGTAGATTGATTCTGCTCCAAAGAAGCCTGATGCAGCTGTACGGACTGACTGCTTAACTGCTCAGCCATTTCTGTAAGCCGGTCTGCGGCGGCGCGGAACCCGGAGAGTGTTTCGTTCATGGAACCGGTGATTGTGTACAGGCTGTTGCGGATTAATACAAAGTCGCCTTTGTAGTCAACCTGGGGTCCGGTACGCAGGTCGCCGTCTGCAACATGCGTCAATACCTGCTGAATGTCGGATATGTATCGCTTCAGGATTTCCAGCGTGGCATCAAGCGTCTGTGTCATAACTTCCAGCTCATCTCCGGTGTGAACAGGGACTACATCCGTGTGCAAATCTCCGTCGGAGAGGGCGACCATTCGATCCGTTACGCGCTTTACCGGATTAGAGATGGAGCGGGCAAGGCGGAGAACCAGCAGTATGGAGATAACCAGAATCGCCATCGTTGCCAAAATTGATACAAGCATGGCTCCGTTGATGAAATGATTGTAATCCGACTTGGGAATCTGAATCACAAGTGACCATTGTGTTCCTCGAATGGGGGAAAATGCTACCAGCATCTGTTCCCCGTCGATGGGAAATTCCGTTGCTCCCGTTTCTCCGGTCGTGACTCGCTCTACCGCATTTATGTTTCCGTCGCTCAGTTGAGCCAGGGAACTTTTGCTAAGCGCCAAAGACTGGTTCGGATGACCGGTAACGATTCCCTCCCGGTTGACCATATAGGCCATACCGTTTTTTCCTAAATTGATACTGCTAATAACGTCATTGAGCGTGTCGTATTTATATACGCCCATTACATAAAGAATTGTTTCGCCGTCCGCCTTCACCGGCATTCCGATTGTAATGCCCAGATTGTCCTGATAGATGGTGGAGGAGTCGATTGTCAGATTATCCGTTTCCTTTAAAAGCGCAAAGAAACCGCTGTCCAGGTTTTCAGGAGCATTGTGAATCCCCTGTACCTGCCGGCCGTCTAAGTCGTACAGTGCAATGGTATAAAGTTCATAAATCTCTGACGCTTCTTCCAGCACCGCATTGCGGCTCTCCGTAACGGCGTCAGTATTCGAATCAGATGCACCGGTTCCGTCTGATCCGACGGACGTCGGATACATCCGGGGATCGCCGGCAATGGTCATCATGCGGTCCGCCAGCATATGGATGTTGGCCTCCACTGTCTTAGCTGCCTGCCGGGCCATTGGCTGAAGGCTGTCCAACAAAATGTTGTTGGCAAGTGATTGCATGGAAAGGGCCATAATCGCACAGCAAATAATTACCAAAATCAGAATATTCAGCGTAGTGTTTCGCAATATCCGTCCATTCAGGCTTCGTTTTTTCCCCCGATCGGCGAGGGAGTCTGCATGTTTTCCCGTCACGTTCCTGTCTCTCCTTTTGTCTTATTTTTTGTCTATAGACAGAATAAAAGCCGCTCGTCCTTCTTCCGGTAAGCGTCAGGCTATTTGGAATCAGCGAACGATAGACTTTGTAAAACAATATACCATAAATTGTAAAGAAAAAAAAGTACTTTTTGAACGATTCAGGTAAAGTCAAAACGCGGATCTGTTATGACGGAGTTTATGCCGCAAAATGTCTATTGCCATAGGTTCTATGCAGAAAATTTTGATAAGGAGAAGGGAAGGATTCGAAGCCGAATGTATTATTTAGCCTTGATGTAAACCGGGTATTGTCATAATATTAATTGTACATTATATTTAACGGCATGAAACGCAGTGTAAATGCTTCTTTGCCTTTGTAGCAGACTGCAGTTATGATAAGCGGGACTGGAACGCAAAAGATGAATTTTTTCTTGTCACAGGCCGTGACTTGTTATAAAATATACCTGTATCGGCGCGTCAAATGCGCATCGGAGCGAAAGAACAAGGAGAAAAAGCAATGGAAGAGAAGAGAAAACATAAGCGGCTGGATTTGGACGTATCCGTAGAGCTGGAGCGTTTGAATCAGGACGGGGTCACTACCTTGAAGTATATTCATGTGGAAGTGACGGACATTTCACGCAGCGGTCTTGGCTTTAAATCCAGTCAGGAGCTTGCAATCGGTACCTACTATGATACAAAAATCCAGATTTGGACGAAAGAGGTTATAAACGTCGTAATCGAAATCGTTCGTGCGGATAAGGAAGAGGACGGTTATAAATATGGCTGTGTCTTTATTGGAATGATGGACACGGATGCGTTAAAAATCGATATCTATCAGATTTTTAAAGATGTGTAAGTGTGAAGCGCTCAATCCGATTTGCTGCGCCGGCGTAAGCCGGCCGTGATTCTGATTGATACAGAAGACAACACAGAAAGAAAAAAGCAGGAACTGCGGCGCCGGATGATAAATTTCCGGCATGAGGCAGTTCCTTTTTTTATACCAAATCAATAGGTGGAAAGATGCAGTGCTTTTATCTCTTATAAATTACATAATGATGCGTTTGAAGCAGCATGACAGAGCGTTCAAGCGCTTCTCTGTCGTAGAGTTCGAGCCGCAGAACGCCGTCTTCAAATTCCCGATTATGAATAATGCCGATATTTTTAATACTGATGCCGCTTTCGGCAAGAATTGCAGCGACAGCCGCAATCTGGCCTGCTTTATCGATTAAATCGAGGTAGAGTTCGTAGACTTCCTTTATCACGCTTGGACCCGTGACGGCAAATGAGTCGCGGTAATCTTTGGCGGATTGAAAGGAGGTAAGCAGCGCGTCCCCGTTCTCCGCTGCGATTTTATCCCGCATATCCGTAAGAGACGCACGATAGGCGTCTAACAGCTTTAATAGCTGTTCCCGGTTGGAGAGACAGATGTTCTGCCACATCACGGGAGAAGAAGAGGCGATTCTGGTTAAATCTTTAAATCCTCCTGCCGCGATTGTTTTCATAGTTTCATCGTTATCGTCCGATTCCCTAATTAGATTGACAAGGCTGTATGCAATAATATGAGGCAGATGACTGATTGCGGCAGTCGCATAATCGTGCGCCTCATAATCAAGTACAAGCGGAACCGCTCCGAGAGACGCGATGAATGTCTGAAACTCCGCAAGTTTTTCCCGGTTTGTGGCGGCAGTCGGTGTAATAATATACCAGGCGTTTTCCAAGAGGTATTCATTTGCATTGGAAAGGCCTGTTTTTTCGGAACCCGCCATCGGATGGCCGCCGATAAAGCAGTGTTCCATTCCAAGTGAAATCACTTCCCGGTGTATTTCCGTTTTTACACTACCTACATCTGTAATAATACAGCCGTCTTTGATATGATTTTTTAATTGTCTTAAATATTCCATATTTTTCCGTACCGGCGTACATAAAAAAATATAATCGCAATGATAGAAATCGCTTATTTCGCAGATAGTCCGGTTTGAAATCAGTTTCTCCCGATAGGCCTCTTCAATTGTAGAGAGACGGCCCGCTGTTGCGATAAGCTCGGTATCCGGGTAGAGCGAGCGGATTCTTTTTGCGATAGAACCGCCGATCAGCCCAAGCCCGATAAATCCGATTTTCTGAAAGGACATAATTGTTTCCCCCGTTTTTTCTTCTCACGCTACTATACCGCAGTCAACACGAATAAGTCAACCAGGTAAAATATATTGGTAAAAGTGAATAAATTTGTTGTAATAAACGCAGAGATTTAGTAGAATATAACCATCAGGTGAGAGCGGGGGCAGGCGGCGTGTTGTTCGTCTTATGCGTTCCACAAAAAAACCAGTATTGGAGGATTTTCTATGAATGTTTACACAACTGACAAAATACGAAATGTGGTTCTCTTAGGCCACGGCGGGTGCGGTAAGACAAGTCTTACGGAAGCGATGGCTTATCTTGCCGGAATGACTACGAGGATGGGAAAAGTAACGGACGGAAATACCATCAGTGATTATGACAAAGAAGAGACAAAGCGTCTGTTTTCAATTAATACTTCCGTTGTTCCGATTATCTGGGAGGATACGAAGATTAATATTCTGGACGCGCCCGGTTATTTCGATTTTGTGGGAGAGGTAGAAGAGGCTGCAGGCGTTGCAGACGCGGCGATTATTGTTGTATCCGGCAAGGCGGGAATTGAAGTCGGCACAAAGAAGGCATGGGAACTCTGCGAGAAATATAAGCTCCCCCGTATGGTTTTCGTTACGGATATGGATATTGACGAAGCAAGCTACCGCCAGATTGTCGAGGATTTGCAGCAGCTTTACGGGAAAAAAATTGCGCCGTTCCATCTTCCGGTGCGCGAGGACGGAAAGTTTGTCGGCTATGTCAATGTACTCCAGCAGAGGGCGAAACGCTGGAAGGACGACGGTACGGTAGAAAAATTCGACGTTCCCGATTATTCAAAAGAAAATCTTGAAATCTGCAGAGAGGCTTTGATGGAGGCCGTGGCGGAGACGAGCGAGGAATTTATGGATCGTTATTTCGGCGGCGAGGAGTTTTCCGAGGACGAAATCCGTCAGGCGTTGCGTGTAAACGTAGCGGAAGGCAGCATCGTTCCTGTTTTAATGGGTTCGAACACGCTTGCACGCGGAGTTTATACACTGCTGGTTGACATTGTAAAATACCTTCCGAGCCCGGAAAAGCGTCCCTGTACCGGTATCAACGCAAAAACAAACGAAGTTTACAGCGCGGACTACGACTTTGCAAAGCCGAAATCCGCATATGTATGGAAGACGATTGTTGATCCGTTTATCGGAAAATATTCGTTGATAAAAGTGAACTCCGGCGTATTAAAGACGGACGATGTTCTGTTTAATCACCATAAAGAAACGGAAGAGAAAATCGGTAAGCTCTATGTGCTGACCGGAAACAAGCCGGAAGAAGTAAAGGAACTGCATGCAGGCGATATCGGAGCGCTCGCAAAGCTTACGGCGACTGCAACGACGGACTCTTTGTCGACAAAGGCAAATCCGATCCTTTACATCCGCTCGACGATTTCCACACCGTATACATATATGAGGTATACGGCTAAGAACAAAGGAGACGAGGACAAGATTTCCCAGGCTCTTCAGAAGCTTATGGCGGAGGATTTGACGCTTCGCGCGGTGAACGACAGCGAAAACGGACAGACGCTGCTTTACGGCATGGGCGATCAGCATTTGGAAGTTGTGGTCAGCAAATTATTAAACAGATATAAAGTCGAAGTGGAATTAAAGAAGCCGAAGGTTGCGTTCCGGGAGACGATTCGTAAAAAAGCTGATGTGGAATATAAATATAAAAAGCAGTCCGGCGGACACGGACAGTACGGTCATGTAAAGATGACATTTGAATCTTCCGGCGATCTGGAGCAGCCGTATGTATTTGAACAGACTGTAGTCGGCGGCGCCGTACCGAAGAATTATTTTCCGGCGGTTGAAAAGGGAGTGCAGGAGTCCTGTTTAAGAGGACCGCTTGCCGCTTATCCGGTAGTCGGCGTGAAAGCGGTGCTTTACGACGGGTCTTATCATCCGGTCGATTCTTCTGAAATGGCGTTTAAAACGGCTGCGCGCCAGGCGTTCAAAAAAGGCTTTATGGATGCGTCTCCGGTTCTGCTTGAGCCGATTGCGTCCTTAAAGGTACTGGTTCCGGACAAATATACAGGCGATATTATGGGCGATTTAAATAAGCGCCGCGGCCGCGTGCTTGGCATGAACCCGGTAGAAGGCGGTTACCAGGAGATTTGCGCCGATATTCCGTTTATGGAATTGTTCGGTTACAATACGGATCTGCGTTCTATGACGGGAGGAAGCGGCAACTATTCTTATGAGTTTGCAAGATATGAGCAGGCTCCGTCCGACGTACAGGAAAAAGAAGTGGCAAGCAGGGCAAGCAAGCTGGATAATATAGACGAATAAGTAAAAAAGAACAAAAAAAGGGCGGGGTATCAACCGCCCTTTTTGTTACTGTTCATAAGTGCAATAATCCGATCCGCTTTCTGCGCCTCTTCCGGAGACATATTCTGCTTTAAAATCTGAATCAGCAAATCGGTTTCCGACTGAGAAAACTGAATATTTTTCTTTTTTGCATTGTTTAAAGTTCCGAATAGAAAAGGAGCCATATCTTTCATTTGCGTGGGTTTTCCGGCATTTGCAAAATTCATCAGAAATTCCAGTTTTTCCGGGGAAAGATTTCCCAATGCCGGATTGTTTTTAAAAAAATTCATATCCATCGTCTGATACTTCCTTACTTAAGTTGTAAAAATCGTTTCGTAGGTTTCCAACATAGAAAACATATTTGTCAGCATATCAATCGTTTCCGCCTCTCTCGGCGTACAGAATTTTCGCAGATCGTTTAACATTGCTACCGTATTATTTTCTTCTTCCGGGAGAGAACATATGGAGAGAGCGCTTTCTTCGGTAGAAAAAAGCTGAATGGTCTTTTGAAGCTCCATATATTTTATTAATATGGCGAATTGTTTTTTTTGTGCGTTTTTCATGTAAGGAATTACTGTTTTCAGCATTTGAATTTCACGGGTCTGCGTAATATTGTCAAATGCAGTCATTTTAATATCGTTTTCCGCTTCCATCCAGGTACCTTTTTTCTTTTATTTTATGTATGCGCCAATTACTTTATAACCGTTTCTGCATAAGATATAAGGGTAATAAGAAGTTAAAAAAGAAAGGGATGGCGGGAACGATGCTGATAATTGAAAAAAACAGCGTTTATGAAATAGATGAGGAATGTTTGAAAAAGAAAAGAGTGCCGGCGGAATGCGAGGTTTACAAACGGTTTGCAAATCGGCAGAACGAGACGGGAGAAAAGGAAAATAAAAGAAAAGCGGAGCCTGTGCGCCGCGGCCGATCATAAAAGAAAAGAGCGGTAAAACCGCTCTTTTCTTATTAGCGAAATTAGCAGCCAAAGCCGCATCCGCCGCCAAAGTTTCCACCGCCGCAAAGAAGAAGCAGGATAATCCACAGGCAGCTGTTGTTTCCACAGCAGTCACCGCCGCCGTTGTTGAAGAATCCGCCGCCGTTTCCTCCGCAGCAGCACAGTAACAGAATGATCCAGAGAATGGAGCCACATCCGTTGTTGCAATCGCATCCTCCACCACAGTTTGTTGCAGCTAAATCACTCATATCATAACCTCCAGGTTTTTTTATTTACACTCTATCTTATGAGGCAGGAGGAAATGTGTTACAATATTTTTTAAAAGATAAAAAAGAGAGGATTTTTATAGAAACGGGTTCGGCAGGGAAGCGTCTATAACTTCGTATTATAGCCGGCATAAATTATTATGCATTGACAGAAGCGGCGGATTACGCGTAAAATGGGGACGGCACAGGTACATCTATGACGATCAGATATTTGGGTGAAGGAGTGACAGCTATGAAAGAAGTAATCGTGAATCAGAAGACAAATCTGCTGCAGCTGGAAGAGCATTTTTACCAGCTTGCGGACGTAAAGGAACCGAATGTGTTCCATAATCTCTTTCCCTACCATGAGATTCCCAAAATTGCATTTAACGACCGGATTGTTCCGCATAATATGCCGGAGCAGATCTGGATTACCGATACGACGTTTCGGGACGGACAGCAGTCGAGAGAACCCTATACGACGGAACAGATCGTGACGATCTATGATTATCTGCATAAGTTAGGAGGGCCAAACGGACTGGTACGCCAGAGCGAATTCTTTTTATACAGCAAAAAAGACCGCGATGCTGTTTATAAATGTCTTGAAAGAGGTTATCAGTTTCCGGAAGTGACAAGCTGGATTCGGGCAAGTAAACAGGATTTTATGCTGGTTAAGGATATCGGGCTGCGGGAAACCGGTATTTTGGTAAGCTGTTCGGATTATCATATCTTCTATAAAATGAAGATGACGCGGCGGGAGGTTATGAACCTCTATTTAAGTGTAATCCGAGAGTGTCTGGAAACCGGAATCAGTCCGAGATGTCATCTGGAAGACATAACAAGATCTGATATCTATGGATTTGTTATTCCGTTTTGCCTGGAGCTAATGAAGCTGATGGAAGAATATCAGATACCGATTAAAATACGCGCCTGCGATACAATGGGATACGGCGTAAACTTTCCGGGAGCCGTTATACCGAGAAGCGTTCCGGGTATTATCTATGGTTTGACGACACATGCGGGAGTGCCTTCCGAGCTGATTGAGTGGCACGGACATAATGACTTTTACCGGGCGGTTAACAATTCTACGACTGCATGGCTTTACGGAGCGAGCGGGGTCAACTGTTCGCTGTTCGGAATCGGGGAGCGTACCGGAAATACGCCGCTGGAAGCGATGGTATTTGAATACGCCCAGCTGAAAGGGACGCTCGACGGTATGGATACTACGGTTATTACTGAACTTGCAGAGTATTTTGAAAAAGAACTGGGCTATGTTCAGCCTCCTCAAACGCCGTTTGTAGGCAGTAACTTTAACGTGACAAAGGCGGGAATCCATGCAGACGGTCTATTGAAAAATGAGGAAATATATAATATATTCGATACGGAGCGGTTTTTAAACCGTCCGCCGTTAGTGGCGGTTTCCAACACTTCCGGGCTTGCGGGAATTGCGCACTGGCTTCATACATATTACCGGCTTCCGAAGGAGGAAGGCCTTGATAAAAGCAGTGAGCTTGTAAAGCAAATCAAGCAATGGGTGGATAAGCAGTATGAGGACGGACGGGTAACGGTAATTACGGACGCTGAGCTTGACGCGGTGACAAAAAAATGCGCGAAGGCGCTTTCTGTATCGATTCCCGGAATTACGATGTGTGACACAGCCGTAAAAGAACGGCATATCTGAAAGAAAATCGCTTTCAACTTGGAATTTGTGCCGACGCACAAAGTTCCTCCTTATTTAAGAAGCCGCTAAAGCGGCAGAATGAGAGGTAAAAATGGATAAAATTAAGATGACAACCCCGATTGTAGAAATGGACGGAGACGAAATGACCAGGATTCTCTGGCAGATGATTAAGGACGAGCTGCTTACGCCGTTTCTGGAACTGAATACGGAATATTATGACCTGGGGCTTGCACACAGAAACGAAACAAACGACCAGGTGACCGTCGATTCTGCGAATGCGACAAAAAAATACGGTGTGGCGGTGAAATGTGCTACGATTACGCCGAATGCTGCGAGAATGACGGAATACGATTTAAAGGAAATGTGGAAAAGTCCGAACGGGACGATTCGCGCGATGCTGGATGGTACGGTGTTCCGTGCGCCGATTATTGTAAAAGGTATCGAACCCAATGTAAAAACGTGGAGAAAACCGATTACGATTGCAAGACATGCTTACGGCGACGTCTATAAAGCAACTGAAATGAAAGTTCCGGGGCCGGGCAGATGCGAACTGGTTTATACCGGGGAAGACGGAACAGAGGTAAGAGAACTGATTCATGAATTTGCAGGCCCAGGCGTCGTACAGGGACAGCATAACCTCTGCGGATCGATCGAAAGCTTTGCAAGAAGCTGTTTTCACTATGCGCTGGATACGAAGCAGGATTTATGGTTTGCGACGAAAGATACAATTTCCAAAAAGTATGATCATACGTTTAAGGATATTTTTCAGGAAATTTTCGATATGGAATTTAAAGATAAATTTGAAGCCGCAGGCATTACGTATTTTTATACGCTGATTGACGATGCGGTAGCGCGCGTGATGAAGTCGGAGGGAGGCTATATCTGGGCTTGTAAAAATTATGACGGCGACGTAATGAGCGATATGGTATCAAGCGCATTCGGTTCGCTTGCAATGATGACTTCCGTTCTGGTATCCCCCGATGGACATTATGAGTACGAAGCGGCTCACGGAACCGTACAGCGTCATTATTATAAGCATTTAAAGGGAGAGGAAACATCAACCAACTCCGTGGCTACGATTTTTGCATGGAGCGGCGCGCTTCGTAAGAGAGGAGAACTTGACGAAAACGAAGCGCTGAAAACATTTGCGGATTTACTGGAGCAGGCATGTATTAAGACGATTGAAGAAGGACAAATGACAAAAGACCTTGCGCTTATGACCACGATTCAGAATCCGGTCGTATTAAGCAGCGAAGGCTTTATCCGGGCAATCCGCGCCAACCTTGAGGAGCTTTTGGGATCATGATTTTATCGTGTCAGAATATCTCAAAGTCCTTTGGGACAGACGAGATATTAAAAAATATCAGTTTTCATTTGGAAGAAAACGAAAAAGCTGCGATTGTCGGCATCAACGGCGCCGGCAAATCTACGCTGCTTAAAATTATTATGCAGCAGGAGAGTGCGGACGAAGGCCAGACAGTTATTGCAAAAGACAAAACCGTAGGCTATTTATCGCAGTATCAGGACATTACCGGGCATCAGACAATTTATGAAGAAACGCTTTGCGCAAGACCCGAAATTACGGCGGCGGAAACGAAACTGCGCGCAATGGAAGAAGAGATGAACATGCGTTTTGGCCCGGAACTGGAGCGTCTTTTGGAATCGTATCACCGAATAAGCCGCGAGTTTGAACAGGCCGGGGGGTTGTCCTACCGAAGTGAAGTGACAGGCGTCTTAAAAGGGCTTGGGTTTACGGAAGAAGAATTTGAAAAGAAAATGGAGGAACTTTCCGGCGGCCAGAAGACACGGGTATCCCTCGGAAAACTTTTAGTGACAAAGCCGGATATTCTTCTTTTGGACGAGCCGACGAATCATCTTGACATTGAATCCATCCGATGGCTGGAAAATTATCTGATGAATTATAAGGGCGCCGTATTGATTGTGTCTCATGACCGCTATTTCTTAGATCGAATCGTAACAAAAATTATAGAAATATTTCAGCATAAAGGCGCTGTTTATCAGGGGAATTACACGGATTTTTCAAAGAAGAAGGCAGCGGTCCGCGAAGCGCTGTTAAAACAGTACTATAATCAGCAGCGTGAGATTAAACATCAGGAAGAAGTCATTGCAAAACTAAAATCCTTTAATCGGGAAAAATCGATTAAGCGTGCGGAAAGCCGGGAAAAGATGCTTGATAAAATCGAGCGTCTGGAAAAGCCGACAGAAGAAAAAACAGATATTAAGCTTGCGTTAGAGCCGAATGTGTTAAGCGGGAACGACGTACTGACTGTTGACGGGCTTTCCAAATCGTATTCGCCTGTCACGCTGTTTTCGGAACTTCACTTTGAAATAAAGCGAGGAGAACGCATCGCGCTGATTGGTAATAACGGAACGGGGAAAACGACGATATTAAAAATAATAAACGGGTTAATCCGTCCCGACTGCGGTACGGTTGCATTAGGAAGCAATGTCCATATCGGATACTATGATCAGGAACATCAGCTTTTGCATATGGAAAAAACCATCTTTGAAGAAATTGCCGATGCCTATCCGCTGATGAATAATACAAAGGTGAGAAACGTTCTCGCCGCATTTTTGTTTACCGACGACGACGTATTTAAAAGAATCGGGGATTTGAGCGGAGGCGAGCGCGGGCGCGTATCGCTTGCAAAACTAATGCTTTCGGATGCCAATTTTCTGATTTTGGATGAACCGACAAACCACTTAGACATTACGTCTAAAGAAATTTTAGAGGATGCACTCAGAAATTACGAGGGAACGGTTTTCTTTGTTTCGCACGACCGTTATTTTATCAACCGTGTCTGTACGCGGATTTTGGAACTGACGGGAGAAACGCTTGTAAACTATCTTGGAGACTACGATTATTATCTCGAAAAACGGGAACATTTAAACGAAGTATATCTGAAAAAAGAGGATCTTACTTCGAATACCCAGGCGGCTGCATCGGAGCAGAAGGTGAACTGGCAGGCAAAAAAAGCGGAGCAGGCGCGCATCAGAAAGTTACATAACGATCAAAAAAAAGCAGAAGAACGGATCGCGCAGCTTGAAGAGCAGATTGCAGCGATTGACGCCGAGTGCGCAAAACCGGAAAACGCGGTAAATTCCGCGAAGCTTGGGGAATTGGTGAAACGTCAGGAAGATTATAAAAAAGAGCTGGAAAACTGTTACGAACGATGGGAGGAATTATCTGTCGAACTGGAAGACTGCGCCGGCCGTTAATGTCCGGACGGATAGTGAAACATTTCACACATTGACAGAAGCAGATGTAATCACTATAATTAAATATAAATAGAAGGAATTACGGGGACTCAGATCTGTTCGTTTCGGCAATTTGAAGGAATTTCCTATATGGCGAAGAAGCCGCTGAAGCGGCGGAATGAGAGGAATTATGGAAGAAAAAGAGATTTCTCAGGCGGTAATCCGAAGAATGCCGAGGTATTACCGATATCTGGGCGAGCTGATAGAAGACGGCGTGGAACGAATTTCATCCAACGATTTAAGCGGCAGAATGAATGTTACCGCATCTCAGATCCGTCAGGATTTGAACAATTTCGGCGGTTTCGGACAGCAGGGTTACGGCTATAACGTAAAATATCTATATGAAGAAATCGGTAAAATACTCGGCTTGAACCAACAGCATAATATCATTGTAATCGGTGCGGGAAATTTGGGACAGGCGCTTGCGAATTACGTAAAGTTTGAAAAACTTGGTTTTGTCATTACCGCCTTGTTTGACGTAAATCCGGCGATGGAAGGGATTACCGTACGTGGGATAAAGATTCATATGTTAAATGAGTTGGAGGATTACTGCGGAAAAAATCGTGTAGACATTGCGGCGCTTACAATGCCTAAGGCAAAGGCGGACGCAATTGCAAACCGACTTGTAAGTCTTGGTATTCATGCCATTTGGAATTTTGCACATGTCGATCTGGATTTGATTGATAAGGATGTTGTCGTTGAAAGTGTGCATCTTTCCGACAGTTTGATGCAATTATCCTATAATATTGAAAAGAATAAAAAAAAGAACGGGTAGCGGGCACAATCGGCGAAAGGAAAAAACGGGCGGATTAATCAGGACGATTAATGCGTCCGTTTTCACGGAAAGTCAGATTTTCGTGTCCCCGCAGCAGAGTGTTTTGAAAGGAAAAATTGCGATGAGATATCTGGTAAACAGTCGCGAAATGAAGCGGTATGACGCTAATACGACAGAATATTTTAAAATCCCGTCTCTGCTTTTGATGGAGCGTGCGGCTGTTGCGGCGGCGGAAGAATTGAAAAGCAGACTTTCAGGGGGACGTGTGCTGATTGTATGCGGAACGGGAAACAACGGCGGAGACGGGCTTGCGGTCGGTCGTATTTTAAAACTTTCCGGAATAAACGCAGATCTGGTTTTATACGGCAATCGTGGAAAGGCGACAGAAGAGAACAAAAAGCAGCAGGAGATTTTGGCGGCCTACCGATTTGAACTGTCTGAGCGGATTCCGGAAGGAATCGAATATGAAATGGTTGTGGATGCGGTATTTGGCGTCGGACTGACAAGGCCCATAGAGGGCGGATATTACGATTTGATTGAATACATGAATACGCTGCACGGACTAAAGGTGGCGCTCGATATTCCTTCCGGCGTATCCGCCGACAACGGAGCGATACTCGGAACGGCTTTTCGTGCAGACGTAACCGTTACGTTTGCGTTTGAAAAGGCTGGTTTGTATCTCTGGCCGGGATGCGGGGCGGCGGGAACGGTTGTATTAAAAGAGATTGGGATAACGGAAGAAAGCTTTTTCGGAGAGAAGCCTGCAGTATGCGTGCTGGAGGATGCGGACCTTGCGCTTCTTCCGAAGCGTCCGTCTCATTCCAATAAGGGTACGTTCGGTCATTTGCTGGTGATTGCCGGAAGTCCCGGAATGGCAGGCGCCGCATATCTGGCCGCGAAGAGCGCGTATGCCTGCGGAACGGGACTGGTACGTATTTTTACGCCGGAGGAAAACAGACAGATCCTTCAAACCGGACTGCCGGAGGCGGTACTAACCGTATATGATGCGAAGAATCCGGATATGGCGGAACTGGAACGTGCGATGAACTGGGCCGACGCGGTCTTATGCGGTCCCGGACTTGGGCAGACAACGGCGGCGATGCGGCTGGTGGAAGCGGTATTACATTTTGCCGTATCTCCGGTTGTGTTCGATGCGGATGCGCTCAATCTGATTGCGAAAAAGAGAGAACTCTTTTCACAGATTCGAACGGAAACCGTGATTACGCCGCATTTGGGTGAATTTAGCAGGCTGACCGGGGAAGATATTTCCGATATTGCGTCGGCGTTTCTTGAAAAGGCAAGGGAGACGGCGGAAAAATATAACATAATCTGCGTTTTAAAGGACGAACATACGGCAGTCGCCGTACCGGGCGCTCTGACCTGTTTAAACCTTTCTGGCAATTCCGGAATGGCGACGGCAGGAAGCGGAGACGTGCTCGCCGGATTGCTTTCGGGCTTATTGGCACAGGGAATCGGCGGAAATCTGGCCGCTCCGCTTGCCGTATATCTTCATGGAATGGCCGGAGATGCGGCGGCGGAAAAGACCGGAGAAGCAGGGCTAATGGCCTCCGACTTAATCTGGGGAATCAGGGATGTTTTAGCAGATTTGGAGAAAACGACCTGTCCGGAAACGCTTTCCGGGTTATTTTCATGAAATTCTTTGAGGGACGGGAACCATATTTACGACGAGTAATATGATAATCATAGATTAACCGGAAAATGTCTCCGGCGAATGGGTGCTTCCGAAACGGAAGAGCCGTTAAAGCGGCAGAATGAGAGGATATATGGAGAAACACAGCAGGGTTTGCGCCGAAATTGATCTGGACGCCATTCTATATAATATGGAATCTATGAGAAAAAAAATTCCGGAACATACAAAAATCATGGCCGTAGTAAAAACTGACGGGTACGGGCACGGCGCTGTCCCGATTGCGAAAGTGCTTGAAGAACTGCCATATTTATACGGCTATGCGGTTGCAACCGTGGAGGAAGGGCTGATTTTAAGAAAAAACGGAATCAAAAAGCCGATTCTGGTATTGGGATATGTATTTCCCGAGCATTATCAAAGGGTAATAACGGAAGAGATTGATCCTACCGTTTTTACGTATGAAATGGCAAAGGAGTTGTCTGAAATTTCGGAGTCGGAAGGAAAAAGCTGTCGGATTCATTTCGCAGTCGATACCGGAATGAGCCGAATCGGGTATCAGGTCACAAGAGAAGCGGCAGAGGAAATGGCACGGATTTCCCGACTGCCTCATATCATAGTAGAAGGGATTTTTACACATTTTGCAAGGGCGGATGAAGCGGATAAAACGCCTTCTTATCTTCAGATGGAACGCTTTTTTAAAATGATAGAGATGCTGGAGGAACGAGACGTTTCTATACCGTTTAAACACTGTGCGAACAGCGCCGGAATTGCAGAGCTTCCGGAAGCAGCGCTTGATCTGGTGCGGGCGGGCGTTACGCTTTACGGCATGTGGCCTTCCGATGAGGTTGACCGGTCGCATATGGATTTAAAACCTGCGTTATCTTTAAAATCCCATGTGGCTTTTGTAAAACGGCTTCCCGCAGGCCGTGAAATCAGCTATGGCGGTACGTATACGACAACGGAGGCGCGGATAATCGCGACAATACCGGTTGGTTACGGCGACGGCTACTGCCGCGGACTGTCGAGTCGGGGACGCGTACTGATTCACGGGAAATCGGCTCCGATTCGAGGAAGAATCTGCATGGATCAGTTTATGGTGGACGTAACGGACATAGAAAATGTAAAAATCGGAGACGAAGTAATTCTGATTGGCAGGGACGGGGCGGAAGAGATTACAATGGAAGAGGTCGGAAATATTTCGGGCAGGTTTCATTATGAATTTGCATGTGCGCTCGGAAAACGGGTTCCCCGTATTTTTTTTAAAAACGGAAAAGAAATTTGTACGAAAGATTATTTTTCGGAATAAAACAGAATACACCCGTAAAAATTGGCAATACTATCCGTAAACAGAAAAAAATGATTTATGGAGTAAGAGTATATGATGATTCGACGAGGTGACATTTTTTATGCGGATTTAAGGCCGGTTGTCGGTTCCGAACAGGGCGGCGTAAGACCGGTTCTCATAATTCAAAACGACGTAGGAAACCGGCACAGTCCTACGGTAATCTGCGCGGCAATTACTTCACAGATGAATAAGGCAAAACTTCCTACTCACGTAGAGCTTGACTGCCAGAAATACGATTTGGTAAAGGACTCGGTTGTTTTGTTAGAGCAGCTTCGCACAATTGACAAAAAGCGGTTAAAGGATAAGGTCTGCCATTTGGATAACCAGATTTTGTTTCAGATTGACAAAGCGCTTGAAATCAGCCTTGAGCTTCTTACATAAGGAACAATATGACATTGCTTGACTAATCCGCCGTGAAATGGTATGATTTCAAAGGTTTTATTGTAGGCATTGTCATAGGAGAAGAAGGAGAAGCTTATGGAGGATGGTGTCAGTCCCAGTACGGGGATAGTTGTATTTTTTGTGTTATTGTTTTTGGATATAGTGATTTTCGGTTTTCTTGCCGCGATGCAGAATCTGAATGAGGCTTCCGTTTTAAAGAAGGCGAAGGACGGAGATAAGAAAGCCGGACGCTTAATGCATTATCTGGACAAAACTTCCGGATATACGCATATCTGCCAGCTTTTGACGCTGGCAGTACATATGACGATGGGACTTGTGGAGATTCCGTTGTGGAAGGCGTTTTTTTTCTCGAACGGGACGCCATACTGGCTTTCCGTCTTACAGAGCATTCTGATTTTTGCGGCGCTTATGATTCTGACTTTGATTTTCGGAATTTATTTTCCGGAAAAGCTTGCGGCGGGAAAAGCAAATCAATGGGCGCTTGCGCTTGTAACGCCGTTTCGTGTGATACAAATCATTTTTTCCCCGCTTGTGATCGGTATGGATTTTCTGTCCGGCCTGATTTCCCGGTTATTTGGCGTCGACCCGTCGAAGCTTGGAGAGGACGTCACGGAAGAAGAAATTATTTCTATGGTCAAGGAAGGCCATGAACAGGGAGTTCTCTTAGCCAGTGAGGCCGAAATGATACATAATATTTTTGAATTCGGCGATAAAGAAGCGAAGGACATTATGACGCATCGCAAAAATATTATAGCGATGGACGGAATGATGACCTTCCTTGATATGCTGGATTTTTTAAAGGAGAATAATTATTCCCGATTTCCGGTTTACCTGGAGGACATCAACAACATTATCGGCGTGCTTCATATCAAGGAAGCTTTGGCAATGAGCCAGGAGCATGAGTTGTTTGAACGTCCGGTGAAGGACATTCAGGGGCTGGTACGCGAGGTGGATTTTATACCGGAAACAAGAAATATCAATAACCTTTTTAAAATGATGCAGACCGAGAAAACACATATGGTGATCGTAGTTGACGAGTACGGGCAGACATCCGGAATTGTCGCAATGGAGGATATTTTAGAGGAGATTGTCGGAAATATCGAAGACGAGCACGATGAAGAAGAAAAGCTGATAGAAAAGCTTTCGGACGGTTCGTATCTGATGGCGGGCATGACACCGGTGGAAGACGCGATGGAAGCACTAGGGGCCGCTTATCAGGAAGAGGATGAATTTGAAACGTTAAACGGACTTTTGATTTCGCTGCTTGACAAGATTCCGAACGAGGAAGAGGAATTTAAAGTTTCGGCGTTCGGTTATCTGTTTGAGGTTCTGTCCGTTGAAAATAAAATGATTAAGAGCGTCAGAGTCCAAAAGCTTCCTGAGGAAGCAGAGGCAGGAGAGACGGACAGCCCTTGTCAGAACAGAGAAATAATGGTAGAATAAGTCAGATTTTTAATATTTTGGGAGGAAATGCCAATGTCAGGACATTCAAAATTTGCCAATATTAAGCATAAGAAGGAAAAAAACGACGCGGCAAAGGGTAAGATTTTTACGATTATCGGAAGAGAGATTGCCGTTGCGGTTAAGGAAGGGGGACCCGACCCGGCGAATAATTTTAAGCTTGCGCAGGTGATTTCTAAGGCGAAAGCGAACAATATGCCCAACGACACAATTGAACGCGGAATTAAGAAAGCTGCGGGGGATGGAGCGGCCGTCAATTACGAGTTCTGTACATATGAGGGGTATGGACCGGGCGGAACCGCGATTATTGTGAAATGTTTAACGGATAATAAGAACCGTACTGCTGCAAATGTCAGAAATGCGTTTACAAAAGGTCACGGCAGTATCGGGACGCAGGGCTGCGTATCCTATATGTTTGACGAAAAGGGACAGATCATTATAGCGAAAGAGGAGGTAGCGCTTTCTGCGGACGATCTCATGATGATGGCGCTTGACGCAGGCGCGGAAGATTTTTCAGAGGAAGAAGACAGCTTTGAGATTTTAACGTCTCCGGAGGATTTTGAAACGGTAAAGAGTGCGCTTGACGCAGAAAAAATTCCGATGGTGGAGGCGGAGGTGACGATGCTTCCGCAGAATTATGTAGCGCTTTCTGCAGATGAAGATATTACAAATATAAATCGTATTCTTGATCTTCTTGACGAAGAGGACGACGTACAGCAGGTATATCATAACTGGGACGAGTAGTTTCGTTTGACGCTTTGAATTTTTGGAAAATTCAAAAAATAAAAGTGGTATTTTCTGTAAAAATGTTATATGATAAAAGCAGATAATCTATCTGTGGAGGTAAGCGATGAAAAATATACTTTTTGCAGCTTCGGAATGTGTCCCCTTTATAAAGACAGGAGGACTCGCCGATGTATGCGGTGCGTTACCAAAGGAATTTAACAAAGAGGAATGGGATGTGCGCGTTGTAATTCCAAACTACACATGTATTCCAGAGAAGTTCCGCAGCCAGTTTGAATATGTTTCGCATTTTTATATGGGAACAGGGGTTTACAATGCCAATAAGTATGTCGGAATTCTGAAATACTATTATAACGGGATTACGTATTATTTTATTGACAATCAGGAATATTTTTCGGGCGATACCCCCTACGGCGATACCCGCTATGACATCGAAAAGTTTATCTTCTTTGACAAAGCGGTTCTGTCTATGTTAAAGCAGGTTGATTTCCGTCCGGAACTGATTCACTGCCATGACTGGCAGACGGGTCTGATCCCTGTTTTTTTGAAAAATGAGTTTCAGGCCGATTCTTTCTACTGGAATATCAAAACGATTATGACGATTCATAATTTAAAATTCCAGGGAGTATGGGATATTAAAACAATAAAGGGATTGACCGGTTTTGCAGCCAGCCTGTTTACGCCGGACAAGCTGGAGTTTAAGAAAGACGCCAATATGTTAAAGGGCGGACTGGTTTATGCAGATTACATTACGACAGTAAGTGAAACTTATGCAAATGAGATTCAGACGCCGCAGTACGGAGAAGGGTTGGACGGTCTTTTATCGGCGAGACATTACGATATGCAGGGTATTGTAAACGGAATCGATTACGATGTTTACAATCCGCAGACGGATCCCAAGATTTATACCACTTATAATGCGGAGGACTTCAGAAAGAAGAAGGCGAATAACAAGACGAGGCTGCAGGAAGAACTGGGGCTTGCGGTCGATAAGAAAAAGTATATGATCGGACTGATTTCCCGTCTGACCGATCAGAAGGGATTGGATCTGATCAATTATGTAATCGATCGTATCGTGGATGATTATACACAGCTTGTAGTAATCGGAACCGGCGATACGAAGTACGAGAATATGTTCCGCCATTATGCATGGAAATACGGCGATCGGATATCCGCGAATATCTGTTATTCCGATGATCTTGCGCACAAGCTTTATGCGGCTGCAGACGCGTTTTTAATGCCGTCAAGGTTTGAACCCTGCGGGCTGACGCAGTTGATTTCTTTCCGTTACGGAACAGTGCCGATCGTAAGAGAGACGGGAGGTCTCAAAGATACGGTGCAGCCGTTTAACGAATATGAGAATACGGGAGACGGATTCTCTTTTGCAAATTATAACGGAGAAGAAATGCTTAGCGTAATCAATTATTCCAAGCATGTGTTCTTTGACAGGAAAAAGCAGTGGAATCAGATGGTAGACCGGGGAATGGCGAACGATTATTCCTGGTATACTTCAAAGGGCAGATACGAAGGACTTTATAATTATCTGCTTGGCTATTAATTTTGATTTCCCGGATGTTTTGAATGAATAAAACTTAATAGGAATGGTGAGTATAAAAACAGGATGCCGATCGGTATCCTGTTTTTGTTATATAGAGAATTACGCAGTATGACATATGCGATAGCGGCAGAACGAGAAAAATTGGGAGGAAGAGAATGGACGGGAATCAAAAGGAAGAGAATCAGAAGGAAAAAAATAAAAAGGAAGAAAACGAAAATATCAGAGAATTCGGTGAAATTGAAGTGGGAGACGACGAACACCGGATTTCTCTGCTTACCATAATAGGTGAAATAGAAGGACATGAGTGTCTTCCAAGCGCAACAAAGACGACAAAATATGAACATGTGCTGCCAAAACTTGCGGAAATAGAAGAAAACAAAGACGTAGACGGACTTTTGCTGCTGCTGAATACGGTAGGAGGAGACGTAGAGAGCGGCCTTGCAATTGCAGAAATGATTGCTTCAATTGAAAAACCGACGGTTTCACTTGTTCTTGGCGGGAGTCATTCGATCGGCGTGCCGCTTGCCGTTTCAACCGATTATTCTTTTATTGTGCCGTCCGGTACGATGGTGATTCATCCGGTACGCATGAACGGTACGGTAATCGGGGCGCAGCCAACTTACGATTACTTTAAACAGATGCAGACCAGAATTCTGGGATTTATTGCAAAGCATTCAAAGGCAAAGGAGGAAAGGCTTGAGAAGCTGATGATGAATACCGGAATGCTGACAAAGGACTTGGGAACTATACTTGTAGGAGAAGAGGCTGTGAAAGAGGGGTTGATTGATGAAGTCGGCGGAATTCACGAAGCTTTTCGGAAACTGCATGAGATTATTGGGAAAAAATAACCAAAAACAGGTGATTCGAGCCGGAATCGAAAGCTTTTAATGACAATCCGGTAGAAATATGTTATCATAGCTACATAGCGTCTATGGGCAGGGAGCAGTCAGACTGCAGGTTTTCATAGACGCTATGTAAAAGATACAGAGGAAAGCGGACATACAAAGGAGACAGCTATGTCATTGTTTCAGGCAATTTTAATGGGAATCATTCAGGGTCTGACTGAATTTCTGCCGGTCAGCAGCTCCGGCCATCTCGCATTGTTCAAAATTCTGTTTCATGTGGAGACGGAGACAGGGATGTTGTTTGACGTATTGCTTCATGCGGGAACTCTGATTGCAATTTTTGCGGTGTACTATAAGGATATCTGGAAAATGTTCCTCGAAGGATGCGGTATCGTCTGCGATGCGGCGGTAAATACGGCGCTGTTTTTCAATAACTCCTTTTTATTTTTAAAACATAAAACCGGAGGGAATCGGAAAAAAAAAGAGAAAGTCATCTATGGAGAATATCGAAAAATTGTAACAGGAAGCTATCGTAAATTTGTACTCTTGATTCTTATTTCCACGGTTCCGACCGGAATTATCGGAATATTCGGTAAAAATGCGGTGGAGCTGGCCCAGGAGATTTTAATTGTTCCGGGGATCTGTCTGCTTATAACGGCTGTGCTGTTATTTGCTGCGGATAAAATGAAAGGCGGCGATAAGCTGCCAAAGGATATTACATATACCAATGCTTTCGGAATCGGAATTGCACAGGGGATTGCAACGCTGCCGGGATTGTCACGCAGCGGTACGACCATTACCGCTTGTCTTTTTAGCGGTTTTAACAGAAGCTTTGCGGTAAAGTATTCGTTTTTAATGTCTGTACCTGCCATACTTGGAGCAATGATTCTGGAGCTTAAGGATTTTTCAGAATTGTCTTTAGACGGGACGCAGATTTTTTATTATGCGGTCGGAACGGCGGTTGCGGCTTTTGTCGGATATATCTGTATTAAAATGATGTTAATTGTTGTCAGGAAAAAAAGTTTTCGCATTTTTTCCGTCTATTGTCTTGTGATCGGGCTTGTTTCGATAATTGGATATTTCTATATTTCTTAATAAAACGGAGGTTATATTTTGGCATCAGGGAAAGAAAATCGTGTTTCTTCCGGGAAGAAATCGCCCTCGAAAAAGGCGCCCGGAGGAAAATCGAACTCGGGACAGAAACAGGCGGGCAGGCAGGAACAAACAGTCCATGAAAATTTTACAGGAGAGATTCTGTTGTGGATTGTACTTGCGGCGTCTATTCTTTTATTTATCAGTAATTTCGGCATCGGAGGCAAGGTCGGCAATTCGGTAAGCGGTTTCTTTTTTGGAGTTTTCGGACTGGTTGCCTATATATTTCCCATTGTATTAGTGGTGGGAACCTTTTTTTTCATTTCAAACAGGGGAAATCGGATAGCAGCCGTAAAGATTGCGGCGGCCTGTATATTCGTCCTGTTTTTCTGTATGTTTCTCGAATTGATTGTGCGTGGAAAAGATGCGCCGGGCGCAATGGAAGTGTTTCAGGAATGTTTTGAAACGAAAGTGGGCGGCGGCCTGCTCGGAGGATTCTTAGCAAAGCTGTGCTGTCCCAATTTCGGATTGATCGGCGCCTATGTAATTGACATTATAGTGATGATTATCTGTATTGTTCTTGTTACGGAGCGTTCGGCGCTTCGGGGCGTGCAAAAGGGCGGCAGAAAAGTATACGAGACGGCAAAAGAAAACAGCGAGAGACGCCGGGAGATCTCAGAAACCAGAAGAGAAGAGAGAGCGCTTCGGCGGATGGATAAAAAAGTCGAAGGCGTGGCGCTTGATACGACGATTCCGGAAAAGAAAAAAACGGGTATCTCCGATGAAGTCAGCGAAATTCATATTGAACAGTTTCAGGATGTGCCGGAGGTAAAGGAAGAACATCATGTTACCTTAACTTCCGTACAATCGGAGGAGCCAAAGAAACCGGCGGCAGCGGCGCCTGATATTCCTTCCATTAATATGATGCCAAGAGAGATCGAACGGGCGGCGGAACGGGTGGACAGAATACACGGCATATCAGGCAGGAAAGAAACCGTTCTGGACGAAGCCCTTCCGGAACTCGACCTGGATATAATCCGTGAAACGAAGCTGGAGGAAATGCCGGAGTTTGAAAGGATGGCAGAGGAAGCTCCTGTTCTGTCAGAGGCTTCTGCGGTTTCTGCGGCGCCGGAGCAAATGCCTCTGAAAGCAGCGTCCGAGACAAAGCTTTTAGAGAAATCCGTCGAGCCGGAAACGGAGCCGGTTCAGGCAAATTCTTTCAGACCATACATATATCCGTCGCCGGATTTGTTAAAGAAGGCGGCAAATAAGCGGGGAGATTCCAGACAGCAGATTCAGGAAACGGCTGTAAAGCTGCAGCAGACACTTAAGAATTTCGGTGTAAACGTAACAATTACTAATGTAAGCAAAGGCCCCGCAGTTACCCGATACGAAATACAGCCGGAGCAGGGAGTAAAAGTCAGCAAAATTGTAAACCTGACAGACGACATTAAACTGAATCTGGCTGCCGCTGATATTCGAATCGAAGCGCCGATTCCGGGAAAGGCGGCGGTCGGAATTGAGGTTCCGAATAAGGAGAATGTAGTTGTTTCATTCCGCGAACTCGTGGAGTCGCAGGAGTTTGAAAGTCAGACTTCAAACATTGCATTTGGCGTCGGGAGAGATATCAGCGGTAAAGTAATGATAGCGGATATCGCTAAAATGCCGCATCTGTTAATTGCCGGCGCGACCGGATCCGGGAAATCGGTTTGTATCAATACCATTATTATGAGTATTCTCTATAAGGCCGATCCGAAAGACGTAAAACTGATTATGGTAGATCCAAAGGTTGTGGAATTAAGCGTGTATAACGGGATTCCGCATTTGATGATTCCGGTTGTAACAGATCCGAAAAAGGCTGCGGGCGCGCTGCATTGGGCTGTTGCGGAAATGATGGACCGCTATCAGAAGTTTGCGGAGACGGGGGTTCGTGACCTGAAGGGTTATAATGCAAAAATACAGGAATTGGATGAAATAGAAGGAGAAGATAAACCGCAGAAGCTTCCGCAGATCGTAATTATCGTGGATGAGCTTGCGGATTTAATGATGGTAGCTGCGGGAGATGTGGAAGAGGCGATCTGCCGTCTGGCACAGCTTGCAAGAGCCTGCGGCATTCATCTGATTATTGCGACGCAGAGACCGTCCGTTAATGTGATCACCGGATTAATTAAAGCCAATATGCCCAGCCGGATTGCATTTGCGGTTACCTCCGGTATTGATTCGAGAACGATTCTTGATATGAACGGTGCAGAAAAGCTGCTTGGAAAAGGAGATATGCTTTTTCATCCGCAGGGAGCGCCGAAACCGATTCGCGTACAGGGAGCGTTTGTTTCGGATAAGGAGGTATCGGATGTCGTTAAGTTTTTAAAGGAACAAAACGGTTCCGTTTCTTACAGTGAAGAGATTGAGGAAAAGGTAAACAGCATGGATACGGGAAGCGGAGCCGTTGCCATTGACGGTAAGGGAGACAGTACGGACGGACGGGATTCTTACTTTACGGAGGCGGCGAAACTTCTGATTGACAAGGAAAAAGGCTCTATTGGTATGCTGCAGCGGTATTTTAAAATAGGATTTAACCGCGCGGCGCGTATTATGGATCAGTTGGAAGAAGCGGGAATTGTGGGACCGGAGGAAGGAACAAAGCCGCGGCGTATTTTAATGACGGCAGAAGAGTTCGAGCAATATGAAAAGGAGTGAAGAGGATGATGAAAAGCGATATTCAGATTGCACAGGAAGCAAAGATGCTGCCAATCCGTGAAGTTGCGGAGAAATTAGAAATAGCAGAGGATGATTTGGAATTATACGGAAAATATAAGGCGAAGCTGTCCGACGATTTAATGGAACGCATAAAGATAAGACCCGACGGGAAGCTGATTCTGGTAACGGCCATTAATCCGACGCCTGCGGGAGAAGGAAAAACAACTACAAGTGTAGGATTGGGTCAGGCGTTCGGCAGACTTGGAAAAAAAGCAGTCATTGCGTTAAGAGAGCCGTCTTTGGGACCGTGTTTCGGAATCAAAGGAGGCGCGGCAGGCGGCGGATATGCGCAGGTCGTTCCGATGGAAGAATTAAACCTTCATTTTACGGGTGATTTTCATGCGATTACATCCGCAAATAATCTTCTGGCGGCTGTTTTGGATAATCATATTCAACAGGGGAATGAACTCGGAATCGATCCGAGGCAGATTGTATGGAAACGTTGTCTGGATATGAATGACCGTGTCCTGCGTAATATTGTAGTGGGTCTGGGCGGTAAAATGGACGGTACGGTAAGGGAGGATCATTTTGTCATTACCGTTGCTTCGGAAATAATGGCGATTCTGTGCCTTTCGGATGATATGCATGATTTAAAGCGGCGCCTCGGAAAAATTATCGCGGCATATACGTATGACGGCAAACCCGTTACGGCTAAAGATTTAAAAGCGGCGGGCGCAATGGCGGCGCTGTTAAAAGAAGCGTTAAAACCCAATCTGATTCAGACGTTAGAGCATACGCCTGCAATTGTACATGGCGGACCGTTTGCCAATATCGCGCACGGCTGCAACAGTGTAAGGGCGACGAAAACCGCTTTAAAACTTGCCGATTATGTAATTACGGAGGCGGGCTTCGGCGCGGATTTAGGAGCTGAAAAGTTTTTTGACATTAAGTGCCGCAAGGCGGGCTTAAAACCGGATGCGGTTGTACTTGTAGCAACTATACGCGCATTAAAATACAACGGCGGCGTTGCAAAAGCGGAATTAAATAATGAAAATTTAGAGGCTTTAAGAAACGGAATCGTAAATCTGGAAAAACATATCGAAAATCTTCAGAAATACGGCGTTCCGGTTGTTGTGGGTTTAAATTCTTTTGTGACGGACAGCGAAGCCGAGACAAATTTCGTAGAAAAATTCTGCCGTGAAAAGGGCTGCGAGTTTGCGGTGTCAAGAGTTTGGGAAGCAGGCGGCGAGGGCGGAATCGCGCTTGCCGAGCAGGTACTGAAAACGCTTGAAACCAGAGAAAGTCATTTTAAGCCCATTTATGAAGACGGAATCAGCCTGGAAGAGAAAATTGAAACGGTTGCAAAAGAGATCTACGGCGCCGGTCATGTGACTTATTCTCCTGCGGCAAAACGGGAGTTAAAGCGGATTGCGGAGCTTGGAATGTCGGAATTTCCGGTGTGCATAGCAAAAACCCAGTATTCGCTGTCGGATGATGCCTTAAGGCTTGGAAGGCCGGAAGGATTTACAATAAACGTCCGTGAAGTTTATGTGTCTGCCGGCGCAGAGTTTGTCGTTGCAATAACCGGAGCAATTACTACAATGCCCGGGCTTGGCAAGACTCCTGCGGCATACAGTATTGACGTAGATGATAACGGCGTCATTACCGGATTGTTTTAAAATCGATGAATAAATACAGTGCCGTTCATACGGCGGAATGAGAGGGAATATGGCGGAGATTATTGACGGAAAGAAAATTTCACAGGAAATAAAAGAGGAATTAAAAGAGCGTGTTTTGCGCCTGAAGGAACAGGGAAAAGAAGCTGCATTAGCGGTCATTCAGGTAGGCGACGACCCGGCTTCCTGCGTATATGTAAATAATAAAAAGAAAGCGTGTCAGTATATCGGGATTACGTCTCTTTCGTATGAACTGCCGGAAGATACGACGGAAGAAGATTTGCTTGCGTTGATCGATAAGCTGAATAAAGATACGCGGGTAAACGGAATTTTAGTACAGCTTCCCGTACCGGAGCAAATCGACGCGGACAAAGTGATAAGAGCAATTTCTCCGCAAAAAGACGTCGACGGATTTCATCCCGAAAATGTAGGAAGGCTTGTAATCGGCGAGGAGGGTTTTGTCTCTTGTACGCCTGCGGGAATTATTGAGCTGCTTAAGCGAAGCGGTATTGAGATTGCAGGAAAACATTGTGTAGTTGTTGGCCGTAGCAATATTGTCGGAAAACCGATGGCGCTTCTGATGCTTCGTGAAAATGCGACCGTAACCGTTGCCCATTCCAAAACGCAGCATTTAAAAGAGCTGTGCAAAGAAGCGGATATTTTAATTGTGGCTATAGGGAAACCGCAGTTTATCACCGCGGAATATATTAAAGAGGGAGCTGTTGTAATTGATGTCGGAATTCACCGGAACGAAAACAATAAGCTTTGCGGCGACGTAAAATATGAGGAAGTTTCAAAGCTTGCTTCTGCAATTACTCCGGTGCCGGGCGGCGTCGGACCAATGACAATCGCAATGCTAATGCATAATTGCGTTGCGTCCATGCAGATGTAAGAGGTCATATTCGGAAAGAAAGGCATGTTTTCTATGGTGTGTTCAAACTGTGGCGCAGAGCTGAAAGAGGGATGTGTATATTGTTCTATATGCGGAAAGGAACAGCTTATAAACGGACTTTCGGATCTGGAGGATGATTATCTGCGTTCCATTTTAAAAGAGGAAGCAGGAAAAACCGAACAGGAGAAAAAGCAGGGACGAAAAATTACGGCATCGCCTCATCTGGATGAGGAAAAAAAACAGGCGGCGGAGCAGAAAAAGAAAATCAGACAGATGCTGCCAATGATAATCGTAGCAGGCGTTCTTGCAGCCGCAATGATAACCGGCATTTCCGTGAAAACGTATATCGATTACGAGAACGATCATTCGTATGATTTTCAAATGGACATGGCGGAGCAGGAATTAAAAAATCTCAATTTTGAAAAAGCGCTTGGTTTTTATTCCAGAGCGCTTACGCTTCAATCCGGTGATATTACGGCTCGAATGAAAATGGCGGAAATCTACCTGCAGCAAAAGAACTATGATGCGGCGGCAGTTTTACTGAAAGAGATCATCAATCTGGATAAAAACAACAAATCCGCTTATGAAAATCTGATTTCCATCTATGATCAACAAGGGGATTTTCATAAAATAAAGGAGCTGTCGGAAGGGGTAGAGGACGAGAGCATTTTGGAATTATTTGCGGATTATCAGGTTCTGACGCCTGTCTTTTATCCTTCAGGAGGTACCTATGATACATATGTAATGGTAACTTTGATTTCCGTAAAGGACGAAGCCGAAATATATTATACGCTGGACGGAACGGATCCGATTGAGAATGGAGTGCTTTATGAATCTGAAGGAATCCGAATGGAGAAATCGGATTCGTATGTATTAAAGGCGGTCTGTAAAAATGAACGCGGTATCTACAGTGATGTTGTGGAACATAAATATAAGGTCTCGATTCAGGCTCCCGGCTACCCGAATATTGACCCCAACGGAGGCAGTTTTACGGAACCGACATATGTAACGATAGATGCGGATGAGGAATGTTCCGTTTATTATACCTGGGATGGAACGGATCCCAATACATCGTCGGAATGTTACAGTGAACCGATTCTCGTGCCGGAAGGAAACAATATTTTATCTTTGATTGTGTATGACAGCCGTTCCGGTCTTTCCAGTAAGATTTATCGTGCGAACTATATTTATGATCCGCCGACGGAACCGGTATCCGGATTTAACCCTTAAAGAACGGATACGAAGTTTTTATACGGTGATGTTTGGAAAAAGGGACAACAATTGAAAACGTGATAAATTATAAAAAGCGTGGAATCCGGATTCGGATTCTACGCTTTTTTGTCTTACCTGCTTAAATAGAGTTTTTGACGACGCATCTTTTTTCGTTCTGCAACACAGGCTTATTCGGATTCCGGGATAAATGTAATAGCGCCGTCTTTCAATGAGGAAATTCTTGCCAATGAATAGACATCAATTCCCTGTTCAATCAATTTTTCTCTGCCCGGCTGGAAGGATTTTTCGATTAAAATACCCAGACCGGCGACGGTAGCATGCGCCATTCGAAGCAGTCTGATTGCTCCGGTAGCGGCCTCTCCGTTTGCCAGAAAATCGTCGACAATCAGTACATGATCCATTTCCGTAATAAAGCGCTTCGAAAGCGTCAGCTCATAACTTGTCCCTTTCGTAAACGAAGTGACCATTGTCTGTAAAAGTCCCTCATTTAACACTTTCGAAGGTTCTTTTTTTAAAATTACCATCGGAACTTCTAAAGCAAGCGCAGTCATTAACGCAGGAGCGATACCGGAACTTTCAATAGTCACGACCTTTGTAACGCCTTTATCCTTAAAATGAGCCGCTAGCGCTTCGCCGATTTGTTTCATCAGACCGGGATCCGCCTGATGATTGATAAAGCTGTCCACTTTTAAAATATCTTCGTTAATGATATAACCGTCTTTTAAAATTCTTTCTTTCAGTTCTTTCATAAGCCCCTCCCGTTTTTATAAATAGTAAGCCCGGCCGGATTAATCGGGAAACAGTTCTCCGTAAAGCTGTTCTATGATATAATCCAGAAATGCTTCTTCTCTGTCGTCACATTTTTCCGTAAGAAGTTCCGACATGATCTCATATCGGTTGAAGTAAAGCTGCTCTGGTTCCGTTTCGGATTCGATCCTGGCGTCAATGTCGGAAGCGGAATAGTTTTTCTTAAACCAGCCGGTAATTTCCGTATACGCTTCCTGTTCTTCTTCCGCTTCCTCTCTGGCCTTCTTGATCTGAAGAAAAGAGCGGATACCGATAGCAAAGAAGATAAGGAACATGATTCCTAAAATAACGCCGAGCATGATTTTCGTATAGGAGGACGCCTGAATCGGAAGTACGCCTGTAAGAAAAAGTCCCAGGAATATAAATCCGGCGATACTTACAAGTAAAAAACTATAGGCGGTGGATTTTAAATCCTCTTTTTTGTTATCCTTTGAAATATAAATATGTGACATAATATGTTACCTCTTTCTTATTCTTAACTAAAGTATAAAAGATTCCCGGATTCTTGGCAATAGAAATATGATGTGCTACAATAGGAAAATAAAAGATTCGCTCGTTTCGGGTTCAAAGGACGGGCGGCAGGAAGAGAACAGATAAGATAAGGAATGCATTGAAACCATGAAAATTACACTTATGTGCATCGGAAAAATAAAGGAAAAATTTTATCGTGAAGCAGTCTGTGAATTTGAAAAACGTTTAAGCCGTTACTGCAGGCTGGAAATAATTGAGGTGTTGGATGAGAAAACGCCGGATCATGCCGGATCGCTCATGGAAAAGCAAATCAAAGAAAAGGAAGCGTCGCGTTTGTTAAAATATCTGAATCAGGACGCATATGTGATTGCTCTTGCAATTGAGGGAAAGCAGCTTAATTCGGTGGAACTTTCCGAAAAATTGGAAAATCTGGGGACTTCCGGCGTCAGCCACATTATCTTTCTGATCGGAGGGTCTCTGGGATTATCAGACGGCATTTTAAGCGACGCAGATTTTGCGCTCAGTTTTTCTAAAATGACGTTTCCGCATCAATTGATGCGGGTGATATTGCTGGAACAGATATATCGGGCATATCGGATTATGAATGGAGAACCGTATCATAAGTAAGGGCGGAAGAGAACGGATATTCTGGAAATAAAAGAGAATAAGTGTTGTATTTTACCTCCTGAGAGTTTGTAGCTTTTATGGGGGTAGTATTATGGACTTATAGTTAAGATTCACTAAAAGATGGTTCTAAAAATAAGAATACATATTATGTTTGTGGCAATTGGAACACCGGATATTAAAGGAAAATGCCAGGAGACAGGTTCTTGGCTTATTGTAATTTACCGAATGGCTGTGTATAATAGAAATAGATAACAGGGTTTTTGGAACATGCAGAGTTTTCCGGCAGTGATTTGTTGAAAGAAAGCAGGTGGACAAAATGGGAAACATGGAAACAAAGCAGACAAAATGGGAAGAATTAAGCATATCCAACGATTTCCTGTTTGGAAAGGTCATGCAG
>CANPGM010000030.1 GCA_947573605.1 uncultured Roseburia sp.
TTTGAATCTTTCAAGGTTATTTCACTGTTCAGTTATCAAGGTTCTGATTTCTCTTTTGCGCTGCAGCTTGTCTCTGCATTGCAAATTCGGTGTTGTTTTCAGCAACTTTTATAAGATATCATAGTTTCATCTGTCTGTCAACAACTTTTTTTCATTTTCGAAAAACAGATTTGTAAATCGAAAACATCAGACAATATCCGATTACCGAAATGAGAAACGGAGAAGGAGGGATTTGAACCCTCGCGCCGGTTACCCGACCTATACCCTTAGCAGGGGCACCTCTTCGGCCACTTGAGTACTTCTCCAAAGGTATTTTCCAAATCTGATATTGTTCCCTGCGCTATAACGCATAGATAATACTAACAGATTTATTTTAGCTTGTCAATTAAAATTTTACAAATTGAAGCAAATTTTCCAAAAATATATTTGATTTTATTTTTACATGTATTGGTAATAAAATACTTACCTTATTATAAAGTGTTTAATTTTTAGAGAATAATGCCAAAATAATGAAAAAGAATTGACGTTTTCATTATTTTTCTATATAATTTAATGTAATATACTATCGTTTATTGAAAAATCCTCCGTTTTTCAAATAGAAAGGAGGTTGAATTTTGTTATCCGTAAAAAACAACCTTTCCGCACAGAATGCCGGAACACAGTTTAAAATAAATCAGAAAAAATATGCAAAAAGCTCAGAAAAGCTTTCCAGCGGCTACCGTATAAATCGTTCCGCTGACGATGCGGCGGGACTTACGATTTCCGAAAAAATGCGTATTCAAATTCGAGGTTTGGATCGGGCCTCCGTTAATATTCAAGAGGGAATTTCTCTGATTCAGGTCGCAGACGGAGCGATGAATGAAATCAGCGACATGCTTCATCGAATGAAGGAACTTAGTATTCAATCAGCCAATGCAACCAATACGCCTGAAGACCGCAAGACGATCCAGAATGAAATCGACAGCCTGCTGCTTGAGATTGATGATATTCACGATAAAACAGAATTTAATGAAATCCGCGTATTAGACGGCGGCAGTCGCCTTGTCGGTGGCAGTTCTTCCAACGGACACTACGGACAGGGATATTACGTCAAAGGAGGAATGCCCAGTTTTATTACGAACAGCAGCGGCACGACTGCAATGGGACATTTGTCGCAGAATACCTCCATCAATTACTGGCGTTTGAACTGTACTTCTATTACATTGAACGGTAAACCGTACCTGGGAGAGATCGTGGCGTCAGACGGACGCGTCTACCAGGCAAATACTGCTGTCCGCGAACCCGGATTTATGGGAACGCAGCGAGAAGTACACGGCATGGACACATTAAACGTGACAAACGGTCAGACCAGGACCGACAGTATAACAATTGGTAAGAATACTTATGTAGTTACCAGCAAATATGAATTTGACTCCGATAAATATGCATCTGCGTTTATTGATTTCAGCGGTATTAATGCGGGAAATATCAAGCAATTGGTCGGCAGTGGTTTTTATACTACCTGTACCATGTGCGACAGACGATACAGCGTTGAATTTGTAGATAAAGGCGGAACCGGCGACGGTCATGCATATTCCGGTCCTGATACCAGACATCATACTTATACGGTCGATATCAGCGGAATAACGGACGGCAATGCATTAATTGATAAGATTGTCAGTGTTTTGGGCGACGCCAGATGGAACGGTTCGATTCAGAATAAATACGATGTCGGTGTCGGAACCTATATCACTTCCGCAAAGCCAAATAATCATTATTCGGATTACGCTGCGGAACTGGACAGTAACGGCAATAGAACAGGCAGGCTGATGATTATCTCCACCGGTGAAGAAAGAGGTTCCTTCATTAATCCGACCTATTTTCCCGAATACGGTCTTTTTAATTCCGGAGTTTATACCTATGGGAATAACGTTTGGATACCGGACCCTTCCAATCCTACTAAAGTTCAGGGAGAACTTCATATCCAAACAGGAGCGTTAGAAGGCGATGCCGTATTAATTCCGCTTTCGGTAATTAATTGCGACACACTGGGGCTTGACAAATTTTCCGTGCTGACGGAGCAGGATTCCGACAGAGGGATTACTCTTGCAGATGAAGCTCTGAAAATCTTAAATGATGAACGTTCCGCTTTAGGCGCATGGCAGAACCGTCTGGAACATTCCCATGCAATTGTAACGAATACGTCAGAGAATACGCAAAGTGCGGAAAGCATTCTCAGAGACTGCGACATGGCAAAAACTCTGGTAACGCAGAATATTCAAAATATTTTAATGCAGGCAGGCATGTCTGTTCTGGCGCAGGCGAATCAACAGCCGCAAATGTTGTTAAATATGCTGCAATAGTCATTACATTTAAAAAAAGTCCTTAAGACATGAGATATCCATAAATATTCTCTCTATGTCTTTCGGACTTTCTTTTTTCCTTTTCTGATAAGAACCAGTATCTGTATCTTTTTACGCTCATCTATGGTACAATATTCGTATAAATGAACGAATTCAGAAGACGGGGAGGCAGGAATACATGAAAATAAAGGTAAAAGATATGGATTATGAAGACGTATTAAAACTTCCCGCAGAGACCCATAAAAAACCCTTAAAATCAAAAAAACTTCTACGACTGTTAATGAAAGCCTTTTCCTATTCGGACTTAAAGGCAACTCATTTCAGTTATCAAAATATCGGCATGGATCAACTGAAAAAAAACGAACCTTGTCTGGTGTTAATGAATCACTCCAGTTTTATTGATTTAAAAATTGCCGCAACTTTGCTATACCCTAGATCTTTTCATATCGTCTGCACCTCCGATGGATTTGTCGGAAAAAACCGTCTCATGCGTGCCGCAGGCTGCATTCCCGCAAAAAAATTTGTGACGGACGCCGTGTTAGTACGCGATATGCTATATGCCGTAAAAAAACTGAAAAGCTCCGTTCTGATTTATCCCGAAGCAAGCTACAGCTTCGACGGTACTGCCACGCCTCTGCCGGAAAGTCTGGGAAAATGCTTAAAACTGCTTGACGTTCCAGTAATTATGATCCGTACCTACGGCGCTTTTGCAAGAGATCCGTTATATAATAATTTAAAAGTGCGAAAGGTAAAAGTATCCGCAGATATAGAATACCTTTTGTCGCCGGAAAAAATCAAAGAGACTTCAGTAGCCGAATTAAACAGGATTTTAAAACAAAATTTTTCTTTTGATAATTTTCGCTGGCAGCAGGAAAATAAAATCTGCATTTCCGAGGACTTTCGAGCGGATTATTTAAACCGAGTTTTGTATAAATGTCCGAATTGTCAAACAGAGGGTAAAATGTCCGGGAAAGGAACGGAAATTGGCTGCAGCGCCTGTGGAAAAAAATATGAACTGACGGAATACGGTTTTATCCGCGCACAAAGCGGAACGACAGAATTTGACCATATACCCGATTGGTATCAGTGGGAACGGAAATGTGTACGGGATGAATTATTGAGCGGTACCTATTTGCTGGATATTCCCGTTGATATTTGTATGATGGTAAATACAAAAAGCATTTATCGAGTAGGAACGGGAAGACTGCGCCACTCAACAGAGGGCTTTCACCTTACCGGCTGCAACGATAGACTGAATTACGTTCAAAAACCGGCCGCATCTTACAGTCTTTATTCCGACTACTACTGGTATGAAATCGGAGATGTGATTTGTATCGGCGGAACAGATATTCTATATTACTGTTTTCCGAAAATAGAAGAAGATATTGTAGCAAAAACAAGACTTGCCGCTGAGGAATTATACAAAATGACAAGAAAAAATACCAAAGCGATTTCACTGCCTTCCTGCACCCAAAATACATTTGCCTGAAAAAAAAGGATGCGAATCCCCAGACCAATTCCGGTCGATTCGCATCCTTTATTTATTGCCTTATCTTTTCTTTAAACAGATTAAATGGAATCCGCATAGCGGGCGCTTCCCTGTACATTATATGCACCGGCAGCCGTATAACCGCTGGCAGAGTTCGCCTGAGTAGTCATATAATAATTTACAAGCGATGCGCTGCTGGCAATGGAAGAACCATAATCTTTGAAGAAATTCTGCAACTTGGACATATCTGATTTTTTAAAGATCTCTTCATCCATCTTCATTTTGCCATTTTTGTCCACACTGATACCAAACTGTTTAAGCGCATCCTCATTTTGCGCTGTTTTTTCCTTTACACGAGCCAGATTTGCCGATACGCCGGAATTGAAACTGGTCTTCGCCGCATCCAACATATTGTTGTAATTGCTTACAAAGCTCTTTGCTGTAGCAAGAATCTTATCAAAATCATATGTCTCCTTGCCGTCTTTATCCTTTATCATGTCAAATAATTTACCGGATGCAAGCAATTCGCTGTCCGCCTTGAGCGAAGCTGCGGCGGTACCCGGCGTACTGTTTGTCTTATCAGTACTTGTCGTACCTGATGTGCCTGACGTAGTGCCCGCAAACTGAAGACGCGACATAACTGTTGCGCCGTAACCTGTGATATCTTTGGATGAAAACAGATCCTGCACTTTCGAAATATCCGTGTCTTTCAGCTTTCTTTCATTCAACTGAAGCGTTCCGTTTTTATTGATCGTGATACCCATTTCCGAGAGCTTATCGGCATTCTCAGCGGTACTGCGCATCATGCCTGCCACATGCGACGTCTTGCCTGATAATGTGGATTGTTTTGCATTCATAACAACATTATTGTATTGCGTCACATAATCTTTCATTGCAGAAACAACTTTTTCTTCTGCAGTCTGACCTTTTTCCGTGTCAGTATAAGTCTTTTCATTCTGTAATACGGAAACAGAACTTTTAAGGCTCGAAATCCCGCTTGTCAGATTCGCATTTGCTTCCTGCACTTCTTTCGAAACTTTCGGATTCATCCGCTCTTCTATAAGTTTCTCAATTACATTACTGGAACGTCTTCCTGTGCCGCCGTTCGTCGATGTATCCGACTCATATCCTCTGCCGTAATAGGCCTTCATAAGCCTGGAGTAACTGCCGTTCTTAATGCTGGCATAATCCGAGAAAAAATTCTGGTTCCCGCCGCCGAATGAAAAATTCGAGAACATGTTCGAGTTAATATTAGTACCCATAATCATCACTCCTTTGAAAAATATGAACTTCCCTGTCTTTACTATTCGCTTTACTATATACTATTTATCGTCTTAGCATCCCTTATAATTAATAGCAATATAGCACACACATCCAAAAATTGCAAGATTTTCCAGCTTAAATCGAAACAGAGTTCAGGAAATAAAGAAATTCCGAAACCCTCATTTGATTCTGTAGAACAAGCTTATTTGAAAACGAAAGAATCAGGAGGAGAACTTTCCCGCCGTTTCGTATAAATTAGTTCCTTCGCTGTCAATTACGACAATTACCGGAAAATTTTCCACCGTAATCTTTCGAATTGCTTCGGCTCCCAAATCTTCGTAACATACGACCTCAGAAGATGTAATGCACTTGGAAAGCAAGGCTCCGGCTCCTCCGATTGCCGCAAAATAAACGGCGTGATTCCGTATCATTGCGTCTATAACCTCTTTGGAACGTTTTCCCTTCCCGATCATGGCTTTTTCACCCAAATCAAGAAGAACAGGAGCATACTTGTCCATTCTGGAGGATGTCGTCGGCCCTGCTGAACCGATTGGGCGCCCTTCTCTTGCCGGAGAAGGACCCATATAATATATCGTACTGTCCTTTATATCAATCGGAAGTTCTTCTCCGCGTTCCAGCGCCTCTGTCATCCGCTTATGAGCGGCGTCCCTGGCAACGTAAATCGTTCCGGTAATAAAAACAGAATCCCCTGCTTTTAATCCGGAAGCGATTTTTTCCGTAATCGGTGTATTGATAAATTGATCCATGCTGATTCCCTCCTGTCCGTTTCCGCAGCCTGTCAGATTTCCCTTACGATATGGCGATTTACATGGCAGCAGATATTTACGGCTACCGGAAGTCCTGCGATATGCGTCGCAAACGTATTAATATTCACGGCAAGCGCGGTGATCGTCCCTCCAAGACCGCCGGGTCCTATTCCGAGACCGTTTATTTTATCCAGCATTTCTTCTTCCAGCTCTTTCACATACGGGATGTCAGAATGCACATTTACCGGCCTTGTAAGCGCTTTTTTTGCAAGAATGGCACACTTTTCAAATGTTCCGCCAATACCGACGCCGACTACCATCGGAGGACATGCGTTCGGACCTGCATCTTTTACCGCTGTTAAAATGGCATTTTTCACTCCATCCATTCCGTCTGACGGTTTCAGCATAAATACACGGCTCATATTTTCACTGCCAAAACCTTTCGGAGCAAGCGTTATTTTTACCTGATCTCCCGGTACGAGAGAATAATGGATGACCGCCGGCGTGTTGTCTTTTGTATTTTCACGGAAAATCGGATCTCCCACTACGGACTTACGAAGATATCCCTCCTGGTATCCGAGACGCACTCCTTCATTGACGGCATCTTCTACCGCCGTTCCCTGAAAATGAATATCCTGTCCGATTTCCAAAAAGACGACTGCCATACCCGTATCCTGGCAAATCGGAATCCTTTCCTCTTTTGCAATCTTTAAATTATCCTGAAGCTGACTCAGAATCTTTTTTCCCAATTCTGACTTTTCTTCTTCAAATGCGCACTTCATCGCTTTTTCCATATCATCCGATAATTGATGGTTCACTTCCATGCACATTTCTTTTATCTGTTCCGTCAACAGCTTCGTATCCATTTCTCTAATCATAACATCCTCATTTCCGTATTATCTGCTGTATTATGAATCTTTTATTTTTAACCACTCATCCAAAATATGAATCAGTTTCGGAAGTGCAATCGGTTTTCCGATATGAGCGTCCATTCCATGCTGCAATACCCTTTCTCTGTCCTCATCAAATACACTTGAAGTTAAGGCCAAAATCGGTATTCTGCTTTTGCGCTTCTGTTCTATTTTCCGAATCAAATCGGTTGCTTCATAGCCGTTCATCTCCGGCATCTGAATATCCATTAAAATCATTTGATAATATTGTTCGGGCCTGTCCGCAAATTTTTTTACAGCCTGAACTCCGTTTTCAGCCTCATCTACCTCAATATCAACATAAGAAATAAGCTCAGCCGCTATTTCACGATTAATTTCATTATCTTCTGCCAGAAGAATTCTGACTCCCGGATAACGTTTTTGTTTTATTACTTCGTTAATATCCTCTTTCGCCTCCTTTTTATTCTTCTGCTGCATCTCAAGCGGTTTTAAACGGATATAAATCTGGAAACAGGAACCTTTTCCGGGTTCACTTTCAATAATAACGTTTCCCTGCATTAATTCAACAATTGACTTTACAATATTCAGCCCAAGACCCGTTCCCTGAATATTCTGCGTACATTTATTTTCTTCTCTTGAAAACGGTTCAAATACCTTATTCAGAAATTCACGGCTCATTCCGATGCCGTTGTCCTTAAAAATAAACTGGTAGGTATTATATTTGCCGTATTTCTTCGGAAGCGTTGCGGCCTTAAAATACAGATTTCCCCCGACATCCGTATACTTAATTCCATTTGTCATCAAATTCAGAAAAATTTGCTGAATTCTGGCTTTATCGCCGTAAACCCATTCCTCCGTAAATTCTTCCATATCCACCGTACGTGTCAGTTGTTTCTTTCTGACATCATCCTGTGTCATATCCAGCATATCCTGTATAATTTCTTTTAAGGAGATTTTCTCATTTTCCAGTTCAATCTTGCCGCTTTGAATTCTTGAAACATCCAAAACTTTATTTATCATTTTCAGCAGATAGCCGGTTGACATATTAATCTTTTCGAGACAATCTTTTACCTTTTTTTGATTGTCCAGATGCAGCAGCGCTATCTGCGTCAATCCTAATACAGCGTTTATCGGTGTTCTGATATCGTGAGAAAGATTTAATAAAAAAGTGCTTCTGGCCTGATTGTCCTTTATATGCCTTTCTCTTATCTCTTCCTGCTGCCGCTTATTTCTGTATTTTATCTCATCAATATTCTGTACTATTATTGTAATTTTATCTGACGTTCCGTGATCTTTTTTACCGCGAATAAACTGCATTCGAATCCAGTGAGTTTTTTCTTTCTCGACCAGCTTTAATTCAAGCTCGTTCCGGCACTCGGATTCTTTTCGCTTTTTAAAAAATTGATGATAAAGCAGATCCAGTTTTCGATAAGAATCTTCCGAAGTATGTCTTTTCATATAGCATTGAATAAACCATTGAAAACTACCGCTTCGCAGATTGTGAAAATAGTCGTCATTTCCGGTATGTATCACACGAAACGTATCCTGGCTTAAGTCTACGAGCATAATTAATAGAGCTATTTCTCCTAAAGATTCTAAAATCTGTTCTTTTTCATCTATTTTTTTATAGCTTATCATATGTTCTTATCCTTTTTTGTCAAAAAAGCTCGAATTGTTACTTAAATTTTACTTTTTTGACAATTTATTTAATATTCAGGTAACTTTTATTCGGATTTTCATCTTATGTAAAATATGACTGTCTTGTTTTCATTCAGATAAAAAATCCCTTGCATTTTATTATATAAAAAACACAAGGGAGTGTAAATGTTTTTCCATCTTTGAATGTTACTTTATCTTTTCGATCCGTCCATGTTCCATTTCGAAAACTTCATCGCACAGAATACTGATATCTTCCCTGTTATGGCTTGCTAAAAGAATCATTTTTTTCTGATTCTTTAATTCCAGCAATAACTGCAGAATCTCATCTACACCTTTTTTATCCAAACCATTCATAGGTTCGTCTAAAATATAAATGTCCGGTTTCTCCATAATTGCCTGAGCAAGCGCTAAGCGCTGACGCATTCCGAGAGAATATTCCCGAACTTTCTTTTTTGACTTTGGATCAAGTCCTAACTGAACCATAACCTCCTCAATTATTTTATTTTCGCGTTTGTGATTTAACAAATATAGAAATTCCAGATTTTTCTTTCCTGTTTCATTTCTGATAAATGCAGGTTCTTCAATAATGATTCCGGCGTTTCGAATCATCTGGTCTCCCATCTTTTCACCGTTTATGACAATCGTTCCGGAATCGGGCTTTAAGAGGCCGCAAATGCATTTAAACAAAACGGTTTTTCCGGAGCCGTTGTATCCGACAAAACCGTATATTTTTCCCGGCTCGCAGTCAAAGCTTATCCGGTCCAGTACAACATGGTTTTTAAACTTTTTTGTAACGTTATTGACAGAAATTGACACGTATTCTTTACTCCTTTTATTTATTTGATTCCCGATCCATCCAGTCGCTTCCTCTTAACCTTATCTGGCTCATCACAGCGAGCAAAAAAATCAAAAACAGATAAGCCGTATAAATATAGATCAAATCCGGCTTGTCGTTATCATATCCAAACCTCCAGTGAATCGTTTCAATCCATGAAAAAGGAGAAAAAATATCCTTTCCGATTCCCGCTTTTCCGATAAAAGAAGGAAGGAAAACCATTACCACAATCATCGCATATGCCCAGATGCGCGGCAAAAACAGACTGACGGTGTATAAAATCATTCCAATCAGTATAAATGCAAGCGTATCGATAAGGAATATATGGAACTGCAGCAAATAAGGAGTGTATTCACTCATAGCCTGCTGATTTATCATCAGCCCTCCTTGTCTGTTTACTGCAAATGATTGAAAAAGGCTCCCCCATTCATTTGAAAAATTTATTGCGGGTAAGGCGATCAGTATACTTAATATTGTCAGAATCGCACTTAAAAGCAAACCGCAGACACAGATATAGCCGATGTTCCGATAACCCCATTTCGTTTTTCCGGTTCTTAAAACCACATACATCTCATCCTGATTCATAAAAGGAACATTGGAAAAAAAACAGGCGGCGCTAAGCAGCATTATTTTGTCGAAATAAAAATCATTTTGTAAATGAGGCAGCACACAAGCCGCATCTTTCAATTGCAGAGCCATTGCCGAAGAACGATAAGGATACAAAGACATATCGAGCATAAAGATCCATACCATCAGCAACGTAAGTGTCCGAACCGACCAAAATCTGTTTATCGTTTGTTTGATAACTGTTTTCATTTTTACTTTTCGATTTCCTTTTTTACCTTAGACTGAATCATGATCCCTATTATACAGACAAAGAACAGCGCAAATCCGGCTGCGTATAAAAAATTGAATACCGGATGAAAAAACAAGTTTCCGCTTCCCATATAAATTCCGTTTATATTAAAGAGGGAAATATCTCCGAATATTCTGCCAAAATAATTGATCCAGAAATAATATCCGATAACCGGAATACATATCGCAAACATTTTATTTCTTACATAAAGCGACAGCCACATGGAAAAAACAGATAAAATGCCGCATAATAATCCCATTCTTACTGCCGTAAAGAATAAGTACAGTACTATCTGTCTCTGGTTGATAAAGATTCCGAAACAATCGGAATCAATTTCATTTCTGGCCAGATTGTCTGTTTCGGATAAAAACGGCACATTACATCTTGCAATCAGGGAAAACAGCATGACGCCCGCCGTAATTGCAAAAACCGAACCAAAAAAACAGACCAGTATTTTGGACCAGACGTAGGAATTTATTTTTCCCCGCTGCACCATGAGCGTCCAGTATTTCTGTTCCGCATCTTCTACCAGAGCATTGGCGTATGCAGACGCTCCGAACGCAAACATTAAAATCAGGATACTGTAAAGCTTTAAACCAAAAAGTATGGAAAATACATCTTCGCTGCCCCAAACTTCTACCCAACCGATTAGAAAAACAAAAACCACGCCGCAAATTGCTATTTTCAAGGATCTTGATGTAAACATTCTGTATAAGTCTGTTTTTAAATATTTTGTCATAAACCATATTCCATTTCGTATACTTCTTCCGCCGTTACGGCATGAATCGAAAGATAGATCGGCCTTGAAAATTCGCGTTCTATCGTGCATAGCCAAATCGGAATCACTTCCATCTCTTCTTTTCCGACATCTTTTGGATAGAGCATAAGCCGACATTCCGTAACTTCCATTTTATGTTCCTGTTTTACATTAGCGTATTTTTGGTCAATCGTTTCCATGATTTTATCAAATGACATCAATGTAATTTTCTGATCGGTTTTTTGAAAATCATACCAGTATATCAAATCGATCAAACGAAAACCGGCATCCGTGCAATACAGATTCAAAGAAGCTTTCGATGTCTCATCTTCTTCCGTTAAACTGGCTGTTGTTCTGCGGCAAAAAACAGGAAGTCCCTGATATCCCTGTATCAAAATATAGTAATAACCTTCGTCCGCAGTACTCCAGAAAGGATTTTTTTCATCTTCTCGTTTCAGACCCGCCTGAAACAATATTTCTTCCTGTTTCTGTAAGGACTCCAAATCCAGACTGTATTCCGAGATCATAATACAATCGTCTATCAATAGATCAAGTTCGGACAAACTACGGGAAATATTTTTCCAGTTTTCCTCTCTGCTTTCAAACGGCAAATCCGAGTCTTTGGAAAATGTCTGATCAGCGGGCAAAACATATTCGTTATTTACAAAATTCTGGGATAAATTTATATAATGCATATTATTTACACAATAAAGCAAATGATTTTCCCCAATATAGAGCGTTTCTTCATTTCCTTTTACACAATTTATCCGTGTTCCGATTTCACCGTTTCTTGTTTCTGCGTCTTCATATTCGGATATTTCCCAGTTTTCACTGTCAACCTGAAAAAAATCCATCCATTTCTGCGGATCCGGCTTTCTTAGAACCGCCGTGCATTGATAGAATTGATTCCTGTCAAAATCTTTGCCTACTGTAATATCTGCATTATAAGAGAATACGTCGCTTACTTCTCTCTCCACTCTTGTCGGAAATTCTGACGATATTTCAATATTGTTTTTTTCTTCCTCTGTGACTTCTGCAAAGTCGGATTCTGCAGGAGGTTCATAAACTGCCTGATAGGGAAGATGCGTCTGACGCCAGAGAATACCGATAGCCACCGTACAAATAAGAAAAATAATAACAATTTTTACTACTTTCAATTTCATATTTCTAATCCTAATTCGTTACTTACCAAATTCCGGTAAAATATTCCATTTCGTATACTTCTTCCGCCGTTACGGCATGAATCGAAAGATAGATTGGTCTTGACAAACCTCTTTCTATGGTGCACAGCCAAATCGGAATCACTTCCATTTCTTTTTTTCCCGTATCGTTCGGATAAAGCATAAGCCGACATTCCGTAACTTCCAGTTTCTGTTCCTGTTTTACGTTAGCGTATTTTTGATCAATCGTTTCCATGATTTTTTCAAATGGAGCCAATGTTATTTTCTGATCGGTTTTTTGAAAATCAAACCAATACCTCAAATCTATCATGCGAAATCCGGCATCGGTATAATATAAATTGAGTGAAGATTTTGACAGTTCATTTTCTTCTGACAAACCGGCTGTTGTTCTATGGCAAAATACGGGAAGTCCCTGATATCCCTGTATCAAAATATAGTAATAGCCTTCGTCCGCAGTACTCCAGAAAGGATTTTTTTCATCTTCTCGTTTCAGACCCGCCTGAAACAATATTTCTTCCTGTTTCTGTAAGGACTCCAAATCCAGACTGTATTCCGAGATCATAATACAATCGTCTATCAATAGATCAAGTTCGGACAAACTACGGGAAATATTTTTCCAGTTTTCCTCTCTGCTTTCAAACGGCAAATCCGAGTCTTTGGAAAATGTCTGGTCGGCGGGCAGGACATATTCGTTTTTCGCAAAATTCTGAGATAAATTTGTATAATGCATATTATGTACATTATAAAGCACAAAATTTTTCCCAATATAGAGCGTTTCTTCATTTCCTTTTACACAATTTACTTGTGTTCCAATTTTCCTGTCTCTTGTATTTCCGTCCTCAGCTTCGGATATATTCCAGCTTTCACTGTCAACCTGAAAAAAATCCATCCATTGTTGCGGATCCGGCTTTCTTAGAACTGCCGTGCATTGATAGAATTGATTCCTGTCAAAATCTTTGCCTACTGTAATATCCGCATTATAAGAGAATACGTCGCTTACTTCTCTCTCGACTCTTGTCGGAAATTCTGCAGAAGATTCCTTATTCATTTTTTCTTCATCGAATGCTTCTTCAAATTCCAATTCTGCAGGCGGTTCGTAAACTGCCTGATAGGGAAGATGCGTCTGACGCCAGAGAATACTGATAAATAGTGCGGATACAAGGAAGAAAACGAATATTTTTATAATTCTTACTTTCATGCTTCTTGTTCTTTCTTTTTACATTACCTACTCTATTCATGTATAATATTCCATTTCGTATACTTCCTCCGCAGTAACGGCATGAATTGAAAGATAGATTGTTTTAAAATAAGGATCGTCGCTTTCTATTGTACATAGCCAGACTGGAAGAACTTCTAACTTTTCTTTTCCAATATTTTTAGGATAAAGCATAAGCCGACATTCCGTAACTATCATTTCATAATCCTGTTTCACACTACCATATTTTTTATCAATTGTTTCCATGATTTTATCAAATGGAGCCAATGATATTTTCTGATCGGTTTTTTGAAAATCAAACCAATATTCCAGCCATATTCTGCGAATTCCAGCCTCTGTACAATAAATTTCTATAGCAGAAGTCGTTCTGTCATCTTCTTTTTCCCACTTTGCCGTAGATTCGTATTTGAATATAGGAAGTCCCTGATATTCCTGCATTAAAAAATAATAATATCCTTCATCCCTGCTGTTCCACAAAGGATTTTTTTCTTCTGCACGAAAATTACCGTCTAAAAATCTTACTTCTTCCTGTTCTTGTAATGTATTCAAATCCAGACTGTACACTGAGATAACAACACTTTCATCTAAAAATATATCAAGTTTGGATAGATTTTCTTTCAGGTAATTCCAATTTTCTTCTCTGTTTTCAAATGGCAAATCCGAATCTTTGGAAAACAGGTCGTTATTTTTCGTCGGACTATATAGATTTTGATTAAAAGTATGATTAATATATTTCATATCATCTACAGCGTACAACACATTGTCCCATCCAATATAAAGTACATCTCCTGTTTTAGAAAAACAGTCAATTTCCTTTTTCAAGCCCCCATGCCTTGTACCACCCGTTTCTTTTTCGGATATTTCCCAGTTTTCACTGTCAACCTGAAAAAAATCCATCCATTTCTGCGGATCGGGCTTTCTTAGAACTGCCGTACATTGATAGAATTGATTCTTGTCAAATTTATCCCCAACTATGATATCTGCATTATAAGAAAAATCTTCACTTACTTCTCTCTCCACTCTCTTTGGAAATTCTACCGGTAATTCGTCAATGTTTTTTTTATTAATACTATCTTCCTTACTTTCTATTACAGTGTCCAAATTATATGATTTTTCATAAACTGAATAATATGGAAGATGAGTCCGATACCACAAAATACCAAGTAAAATAAAACAAATAAAAAAGAAAGCAGAAATTTTTATTATTTTTATTTTCATATTTTTTTATCACTACTAGATTAGACAAATTAGTTTATGGATTACCTAGTTGTTAGATAGATCTCATAGCCATAATTCCTAAAATATTTATTTTTAAATATCTCTTTTTATTAGACTATCTAATTTTTAAAATAATATTGAGATTTGGCGGTCTTATATATAACAATTTATTTACGACGTAAACCGACCTGAAATTACCATATAATGATCTACTCTATTATTTTCATTACCAGAGACATATAACGTATATATTTGTCCTTTTCCTACTTCCATATTATATGGTGTTGCTCCGAAAGCGCCAGAAGAAGCTGTAAGAGCTACATAACCTCTATTTATTCGATATGGCTCTTCGTTATATGCCATTGCAATTGCTCTTACTTCTGTATCACTTAAACCATAACTTTTTGTTATTGTTAGATACCAGTTCTGTTCGTTATCCGCTTTACTGCTTGCTGCAACACCATACCAAACTTCTGTTCCAGCGTATCCGCGAAATGAAAAATTAGAAAATGTATCAGTATCTCCATAAGTAACTGCGCTTGGCAGTATAACCATAGCTGTCAAAACCAGAGCAACTACGACATTTTTAAATTTCTTCATTGTCTCATTTACCCCTTTCTATATTTTATTATCATTTATTATTGAAAATCTTTCCATTTCTGATTACTTTCTTTAAAATCTGCACCTTCTTTCTGTCGCTTATTAAACGGCGCCGTTTCTATTATCAAAAAGCTTTGTCTGCTTTTGATAATTCGATTGATTTTTTGTCAGATTTTATTATAAACATCGATAATATAAAACACCACGTCAAAATCGGAAAATCGACATTTTCCGATTTTGGCGTGGTGCTTCGTGTTTCTTCATAGTAAGATATGTGCATTGAGAGATGCAAAGCAGATGTGCCGATAATCCAGGCCAGTAGCAAATAAACTTCTTTCCGTCCTCATGGAACTGCAGTGCTTTATTAATCCAGCCGGGTCTTAATTTATATTGACCTGACGTAATCTAAACGAAAGGAACTAACCTTATGAAAAATTTCTTTAAAAACTTTAAAAAAGTATTTACCACACTGCTGATTGCATCTTTAATTCTTTCAACAGTCCCGTCTGAACCGGACAATAACGCGATAGATCCGTTATCAAGCGGTTTTCCTATTGGACCATTGGAACAAAATTAAAATAACGTTATTTTTTCTTTAAAACTTTCTTCAAATGTTTCTTTAATTATTTTTTTTATATTATTATCATTTCTAGCGGCGGCGATATAATATGCCTGCCGCTTCTTATTTTTTATGTCCTCTATATTTAAATAACAATTCTCTAATTTATCTATCTGCATTTCTGTCCATGCCATATCATCCAAAATAATTGGTATCATAGAACCATAATTATACTTTAAAGATAAATCATATATTTCTTTCAGTAAATCAATTGTTTCTTTAAATTTATCCAGTAATGCTAATGTATTAGCATAATTTCTCATTACAACAATTTGAAATGTCTTAACATTTTTTCCAATCATATATCCTTCATCCAAACATCTTAAAATCATTTGATAAATGGAGATACTTTTTTCAAATTCATCAATTCTTGCATAAGAATTTGCCAATCTCATCAAAATTCTCAATTCCTGTTCTGTAAAAGGATATATTTTATCAATAAATTTATCATAGCCAGGCGCAGTCAGACGTAAAGCATCTTCCAATCTTCTGACACATTCTTCCGCATTGATTCTATGATTATAAAAATCCAGCAGCGCCTCCGTATTTCTTATATATTGTTCATTTACAATAAAATCGGATACTTTTTCCTTTAATATCTTAAGGTATAACTCTGCTTTTTTATAGTCATATTTTACCAGCGCATTTTCTAACAGTGTCTTTTCCTCTAACAATTCCATATCATCGCTGGTACAGATGGCGTAATTTTTTTCAGGTATTCGTTCCAATTTCATCATTAAACGTTCGTATGTCTCTTTTTTAACATTATGTCTGCCATTTTCGATTCTTGACAATGTTTCTACGGAACAGATTCCGAAACACAGTTCCTCCTGACTGATTCCGGACGCTATTCTCGTCATTCTGATGATATCTCCTGCTTTGTAATTTGCCATTCCAGTTTATCCTCACAAAATCTGCATACTTCTTCTTTTTCTCTTTTTCGATGTAACAGATCAAACACATAATAAGCCATCAGACATTCTTCCATGCAACATACTCTATATTTCTTCCAGCTTTTCTTTTTTCTGTAGTGTTCTTCCATAGCTTTTGCTTTCAGAAAACGAATGTCTGCAATGGATTGGATTCCTCTGCTTTGTGAAATAAAATCTAGCGCCTTATCCGAATACTTTATAATCTTGGAATTGTTTTCATCCTTTTGTTCGATTTCCAGCAAAGCAAGTAAAATCCTGATGCCTATGTTTTCTTTTTGATTTTCGGAATACATCTTACTGACGTTCTTAAATACTGAAAGAAGTAATTCCTCTTTTTCGTATTTTTCCCAACCCTTGTACTCCAAATGAATCAGCATTAGAATAATCTCTATTTCCATTTGATTAAAAAGATAATTCGTTTCATTATTAATCTTAAAGTAAGGTTTCGATAAATCTAATCCCCTGATTAACATCCTGCATATATCATTTTTGTCGTTATGTAGCGCTAATTCGATTTTTGCATGGGAAAGGAGACAGAATTGCAAATGCAGATTATGCTCTTCTTTCGTTATTTTTCTATAGTTTTTTATGAACTGAAAAGCCTTCTCATAATTCTCTGTTTCGATCGACGCTTCAATTTCATTTCGTTTTTCCCATAAATAATAATCTTTGTCATTTAAAATAATCTCAAACCTCGTTACTTCTTTTCCGAACCGGCCAAGAAGTCCCTCGCTCATTAATGAATCTACCTCTTTAAAACCCATTTCTATTCTTGAAAGCGTTGCAATAGAGCAGATTCCCTGACAAAGTTCACCCTGTGTAATGCGATATTTTCTTCTATAATAAAATAAAACAACTCCCAATGTATTTGGTTCCATTCTCATCCCACCCTATTAAAAGACAAAGGTTTTTTCTTTTGTAAATCAAAATATGCCTGATTCAACTAAATAAATAGTTTTATTTTTTCATTATAGTATCGTTTATTCAAAATTGCAAATATTCGTATGAAAAATCGTTGTTTTACCGTTATATTCACTGTAATGAAAGAAAAAACTGCTGCAAAAAGCACATTTACGGCAATATTTTAATCCGATGATGTTGCTTTATGCAGCAGTTTTAATGAGCCTGTTCTATTTTAGTCTTCCTGATCCGGTTCGGCATCCGCCTCGGCGCGTTCAATCAATTCCTTCATTAGCTCGTCATTTATTTCCGGATGCTTTCCCGCAGCCATTCTGGCGGCTTCGGCCGCATGAGACACACTCTCCGCTTCTTCTTCTTCGCTTAAAAGCTCGGAAGTATCGGCGTCTTCAATCAGCGTCTTATCTTCTCTGACCTTTGCAATGCTTGCGATCGTCACATCTTCCGAAAGATCCATGAGTTTCACGCCGGAAGTTACTCTTCCAAGAAGCGTCGTCTGATCTACTTTTATACGGATAATAATTCCCTCCGTGGTAATCAGCATTACCTCATCTTTCTTATTTACCGCCTTTACGCCGACAATATTTCCTGTCTTTTCAGTTATTTTATAACATTTTACCCCTTTGCCGCCGCGGATTTGGCAGGTAAATTCTGAAATAACCGTACATTTCCCAAGCCCTTTTTCCGAAACAATCATTAAAGATTCTCCCTGGGACTCCATCTGCATTCCGACAACTTCGTCTCCGTCGGCAAGATTCATACCAATGACACCCATAGAAGTTCTTCCTGTACTTCTTACATCTGTCTCATGAAAACGAATACACTGTCCGTACTTCGTAACCAGAAAAATATCCTGATTATTGTCGGTTTTTTTCACTTCAATCAGTTCGTCGTCCTCTCTTAAAGTAATCGCCGCCAGTCCGGTTTTGCGGACATTGGAATAATCGGTAATCGACGTCTTTTTTACGATACCTTTCCGTGTCGCCATAAAAAGGTAGTGGCCTTCCGTATATTCTTTAATCGGAATCACCGCAGTTATTTTTTCACCTGGCAAAAGCTGCAGCAAATTAATGATAGCGGTTCCGCGCGAAGTTCTTCCCGCTTCCGGTATCTCATACGCTTTGATTCGGTAAACGCGTCCGGTACTTGTAAAGAACATCATATAATGATGAGACGTAGTCATTAACAACTCTTCAATGTAATCATCGTCCAGCGTCTCCATTCCTTTGATGCCTTTTCCTCCACGGTTTTGCGCACGGAAATTGTCGAGACTCATTCGTTTAATATAACCCAGCTTTGTCATAGCGATTACGGTATTCGTTACCGGTATCAAATCTTCCATTGAAAGGTCATATTCGTCAAATCCGATTGAAGTTCTTCTTTCGTCTCCGTATTTATCGGAAATTGCAAGAATTTCTTCCCGTATCACACCAAGCAGTTTCTTCTCATCGGCTAAAATTGCTTTCAACTCCGCAATACGTTCCATCAATTCCGCATACTCTGCTTCAATTTTTTCCCGTTCCAGTCCGGTCAGTGCGCGCAGACGCATATCTACGATTGCCTGCGCCTGTACGTCTGTAAATGAAAAACGTTCGATTAAGCGTTCTTTCGCCTGGGCGGTACTTCTGCTGCTGCGGATTATTTGAATGACTTCATCTATATTGTCAAGCGCCGTCAACAATCCCTGCAATATATGCGCCCGTTCTTCGGCTTTATTTAAATCATATTTGGTCCTTCTTGTTACTACATCCTTTTGATGATTCAAATAAAGTTTCAGAACTTCACAGAGATTTAAGACTTTCGGCTGATTGTCCACAAGCGCAATCATAATAACGCCAAACGTATCCTGCATCTGCGTATGTTTATAAAGGAGGTTTAAGACGACGTTCGGATTTACATCGCGTCGAAGTTCGATACAAACTCTCATTCCCTGACGGTTTGATTCGTCGCGTAAATCAGTAATCCCGTCTATTTTTTTATCACGGACAAGCTCGGCAATCTTTTCAATCAAACGGGCTTTATTGACCATATAGGGAAGCTCCGTTACGACGATTCGATTTTTTCCGTTCTGCATCGGCTCAATGTTCGTAATCGCTCTTACTCTGATTTTTCCGCGTCCGGTCCGGTATGCTTCGTTAATTCCGGCCGTTCCGAGTATCATAGCTCCGGTCGGAAAATCAGGTCCTTTTACGATAGAAAGTAATTCGTCAATCTCCGTATCACGATCATACTCTACTTCATTATCTATAATTTTTACCACGGCATCGATTACTTCGCGGAGATTATGAGGCGGAATATTCGTAGCCATGCCGACTGCAATACCTGTGGTACCATTTACTAAAAGATTTGGAAAACGGGAGGGAAGAACGGTCGGTTCTTTTTCCGTTTCGTCAAAGTTCGGAATAAAATCAACGGTATCTTTATTGATATCCGCCAACATTTCCATTGAAATCTTGCTTAATCTGGCTTCGGTATAACGCATGGCCGCGGCCCCGTCGCCGTCGACGGAACCGAAATTGCCGTGACCGTCCACCAGCGGATAGCGGAAGGACCATTCCTGCGCCATATTAACCAGCGCGCCGTAAATGGAACTGTCTCCGTGCGGATGATATTTACCCATTGTATCGCCGACGATACGAGCGCATTTTCTGTGCGGCTTATCCGGTCCGTTATTCAATTCTATCATGGAATATAAAACGCGGCGCTGCACCGGTTTTAAACCGTCTCTTACATCGGGCAGCGCGCGGGCTGCAATTACGCTCATGGCATAATCGATATAAGAGGTTTCCATTGTTTTTTTCAGATCCACTTCATGAATCTGATCAAAGATTTTATCATCCATTTCATAATTTCCCTTCCGGCAAATACGTTATACATCCAGATTCTGAACGTATTTCGCATTTTCTTCTATAAATTCGCGCCGCGGTTCTACCTTATCGCCCATCAAAGTCGTAAAGGTAATATCGATTTCGGAAGCGTTTTCCTCATCAATCATTACGCGCTTTAACACACGCTTTTCCGGGTCCATTGTAGTTTCCCAGAGCTGATCGGCGTCCATTTCTCCAAGACCTTTGTAACGCTGAATTTTATTATTTCCGTCGCGTCCGATCTCCATCAAAAGCGCATTTAATTCATCGTCGTTATAGGCATACCAGACGCCTTTGTTCTTTTCAACTTTATAGAGAGGAGGCTGCGCAAGATAAACATGCCCCTCCTTAATCAGTTCCGGCATAAAACGATAAAGAAACGTCAGCATTAACGTGCTGATGTGGGCGCCGTCAACGTCGGCGTCCGTCATAATAATTATTTTGTCATACCTTAATTTTTCTACGTCAAAATCCTCATGTATACCGGTGCCGAACGCCGTTATCATAGCTTTGATTTCCGCATTGCCGTAAATTTTATCAAGTCTTGCTTTTTCCACATTTAAAATCTTACCGCGAAGGGGTAAGATTGCCTGCGTCGCCCGGTCTCTTGCCGTTTTTGCAGAACCGCCCGCGGAATCTCCCTCAACGATAAAAATTTCACATTTTTTCGGATCTTTATCGGAACAATCGGCCAGCTTTCCGGGCAGCGACATTCCTTCTAACGCCGTCTTTCTTCTGGTCAAATCACGAGCTTTCCGCGCCGCTTCCCGCGCGCGCTGTGCAAGAAGCGATTTTTCGCAGATTGTCTTTGCAACCGAAGGATTCTGTTCCAGAAAATACGTCAAAAGTTCGCTTACAATGGAATCGACTGCCCCGCGCGCCTCGCTGTTTCCAAGTTTTTGCTTTGTTTGTCCCTCAAACTGCGGCTCTTCTAACTTCACACTGATTACCGCGGTAAGTCCTTCGCGGATATCGTCGCCGCTAAGCGCCGGTTCGGATTCTTTTAAGAGTTTATTCGCTCTTGCATACGTATTAAATGTTTTTGTCAGGGCATTGCGGAAACCCGCAAGATGCGTACCGCCCTCCGGCGTAATTATGTTATTGACAAAACTTAACGTCAGCTCGTTATAAGAATCGTTATGCTGCATGGCGACTTCCACATAAACGTTGTCTTTGACTCCTTCGCAGTAAATAACCTCCTGATAAAGAGCTTCTTTGCTTTTATTCAGATAAGTGACAAATTCCTTGATTCCTCCCGCATAGTGAAACTCATGATTCCTCACCGGATTCTCTCTGCTGTCCGTTATGGAGATACGAAGGCCTTTCGTTAAAAAAGCCGTCTCACGCAGACGCTGTTTTAATGTATCATAATCATATACGGTTTCCTCAAATATGGAAGGATCGGGTAAAAATGTCACTTTTGTTCCATGTTTTTCTCTGTCGCATTCGCCGATTACCTTTACCGGCTCATCCGGTTTTCCGATTTGATAGCTTTGAAAATACACTTTCCCTTCTTTGTATACCTCTACTGAAAGTCTGGAAGAAAGTGCGTTTACGACGGATGCGCCTACTCCGTGAAGTCCGCCTGAAACTTTGTATCCGCCGCCGCCGAATTTTCCGCCGGCATGAAGCACCGTATAGACAACTTCCAACGCGGAAACGCCTGCCTTATGGTTGATATCGACAGGAATTCCACGACCGTCGTCAAAAACGGTAATCGAATTATCCGTATTAATCGTAACGTCGATATTGCTGCAGTATCCGGCCAGCGCTTCGTCTACGGCATTATCCACAATTTCATATACCAGATGATGGAGACCTCTTGCGGACGTACTTCCGATATACATACCGGGTCTTTTCCGAACCGCTTCAAGTCCTTCTAAAATCTGTATCTGGTCTGCGCCGTATTCCACCTGCGCTTCCTTATTTTCTTCACCCATTCGCAACATCTCCTATCTCAAAAACTTCCCCGTTTACAACCCGAAATACCCGGTTAATCTGAAAACGATTTTTTACAAACTCATCCAGACCGGTACAGGTAATCAGCGTCTGCGTATCATATATACTGTTTAATAAATAATTCTGCCTGCTGCCGTCTAACTCCGATAATACGTCGTCCAGCAAAAGCACCGGCGTCTCATGAATATTTTCTCTAACCAGTTCTATTTCAGACAACTTTAATGACAAAGCCGACGTACGCTGTTGTCCCTGCGATCCAAATTTTCTGATATCAATCTCCTGTATGGAAAACTTCATATCGTCCCGATGCGGTCCTACAGACGTCTGGCAAAGCTTTCTGTCCCGTTCCTTTGCACGGCTTAATTCGTCGCCAAAAAAAATATCGTCAATATTCGGCTCGTAACAAATCGCAAGCTCTTCCTTTTCTCCCGAAATCCGAAAATGAATTTTGCGAACAATCTCATTCAGCTCGTCAATAAACTGCTTTCTGCGTCGAATAATTTTTTTTCCAGTTTCTACCAGCTGCAAATCCCATACGGATAGTGTATCCTTTAAATCAGGTCTGTAAACCATATCTTTTAACAATTTATTCCGCTGATTTAAAATTTTATTATAATTCGTCAAATCGGATAAATAGATTTTATCAAGCTGGCATAGTTCCGAATCTAAAAATCTGCGCCGTTCTGCAGGTCCGTTTTTAATAATATTCAAATCTTCCGGCGAAAAAAACACCATATGTAAAATCCCGAACAATTCACTTGCTTTTTTAATCGGAACCCGATTGATCGCAATGCCTTTTGAACGATTATTCTTTAAATGCATATCAATTCTGTATTCTTTTTCCGCTCCGGATGACTGAAATTGGTCTTTTACAACAACAATACGAATATGAGCTTCCGTCGCTCCGAACCGAATCATCTCCCTGTCTCTGCTTCCTTTATGAGATTTTGTCGTTCCGCTCATATAGACAGCTTCAAGGATATTCGTCTTTCCCTGCGCATTGTCGCCGTAAAAAATATTCGTACCCTTATCAAATGAAATATTTAAATCTTCATAGTTGCGAAAATTCTTTAATTCAATTGATTGTATCGTCATTTCACAATCTGAATTGTTTCTCCGTTATAAGAAACAATATCTCCATGATAGAGTTTTTTTCCGCGTCTTGTCTCTGTTTCTCCGTTTACCGAAACAAGACCGTCTGTAATTACAAACTTTGCGTCAACACCGGAGTCCACAAGACCCGCCTTTTTTAACGCCTGCCCTAATTTTATAAATTCTTCCTCTGCTCTGATTTCTACTTTTATCATATTTACCCACATTCTGATGCGTTTCACAACGCAGTTTTTATAAGAGAAAACGGATATTTCTTCCGCTTCTAGTTATTGGCGGCGTTAAAATTTACCGGAAGAATCAGGTAAATATAACTGTTCGCTTCATCTTTGATAAAACACGGCGCCTTCGGATTCACCATGTAAAGGCTGATTTCCTCGTCGTCGATTACCCGCAGCGCATCGATAAAGAACTTAGGATTAAATCCAATCATGATATCCTTCCCCTCTTTGTCGATGTCAATCTCTTCGTCCATTGATCCGATAAAGGAATTGATTTTGAGTTCCATATTGCCGTCGGAAATATTCATAATAATCGGCTTTTTATCGCCTTCTTTTATCAGAAGCATTGCACGATCAATACAATTTAATAATTCCCGTTTATTTATCATTACCTTTGTTTCATAATCGGAGGAAAGCATCTGCTCTATTCTGAAATATTCTCCTTCAATCAGCCGCGAAACAACGGTTGTCTGGTCAAACTCAAATACAATATGATTGTCCGAAAGAAAGATCGCCGCCATATCCTCTGTTCCGCCCGGCAGGATTTTACTTAATTCCTGCAGCGTTTTGCCCGGAACTACTACTTTTTTATGGTCATAGCTGTTTTTCAGTTCAATATTGCGGATCGATATGCGGTGACCATCCAAAGAAACGACTTTTAACGCATTTTCCTCTATTTCAAAAAGTTCGCCGGTCATAAGCTTATTATTATCGTTGTCTGCAATCGAGAAAATCGTCTGACGAATGACTTCTTTTAACGTAAACTGTGAAATCTCGATGCATTCGTTTCTTTCAATCAGCGGAATATAGGAAAAATCTTCTCCTGATTTTCCGACGATATTAAACTTTGCTTTTTCACAGGTGATAATCGTCTTAAAGGACGCGTCGGTTTCGATTACGACATCATTATCCGGTAGCTTACGCACAATTTCAGAAAAAATCTTGGCATCTAATGCAATAATACCGCGTTCCTCGATGGTGCCTTCTATTTTTGTTTCGATTCCCAGTTCCATATCGTTTGCCATAAGCTTAATTTCATTCGTAGAAGCATCGATTAAGATACATTCGAGAATCGCCATCGTGGTTCTAGTCGGCACGGCTTTAGAAACAATGTTAACACCATGCAGAAGATTTGATTTTGGACAGATTAATTTCATAATTGTGAATAACTCCTTCCTGTGTGGCTGATGCCAGATAAATATATTTATAAAAAGATATTAAAAGTCTTATTCATAGGGGATGTTCATAAGTGAATAACCCTCTAAAGCCTGATAAAGAAAGACGTTTCAGAAAAAAACAGCCGGTATAACCATGTGAAAAGAGAGAGGATTTCCATTGGATAACATGTGAATAAAAATTTACATATATAATGGGTTGTTTCAAATGATTCTCAGGTTCATCGTTCATGAACAGCTTCTTCACATGAATTAAACTGCTTATCCACAAAAAAATGTGTACAGTTTAGTTTGGGTTAATTTTTTTCTTTATGGTTTCGATTAAGGTTCGCGTCTGTTCATTCGTTTCATATTCGTCCCCGATTTTATTTACTCCGTGGATAATGGTCGAATGATCGCGGCCTCCTAAAAGCGCTCCGATTGAGTCAAGCGGAGCGTCCGTCATATTCTTGCACAGATACATGGCGATCTGCCGGGGCTTTACGATATTGGTACTTCTGTTCTTGGAAATCATCTGGTCAACGGAAATCTGAAAATGTTCCGATACGACTTCTACAATAAGCTGCGGCGTAATAGCCCTGGGCTTATCAGGAGTAATAATGTTCTGCAGTTCCCTAATTGCAATTTCCATTGTAATTTCTTTTTTTTCAAGGTTGGAAAAAGCAAGAAGCTTGTTTAACGCTCCTTCCAATTCACGGATGTTGGACTTAATGTTGGTTGCAATATAGTTAAGGATATTATCTTTTAAGTCAATGTCGTCCGCTTCCACTTTTTTTCTGAGAATAGCCATTCTTGTTTCATAGTCCGGTGTTCCGATATCGGCCATCAGACCCCATTCAAAACGTGAGCGAATGCGTTCTTCCAGAGTTTCCATATCTTTCGGCGGCTTGTCCGAAGTGAGAATAATCTGCTTTTTTGCCGCGTGAAGAGCGTTGAAGGTGTGGAAAAATTCTTCCTGTGTGCTTTCTTTTCCTATTATAAACTGTACGTCGTCGACCATTAGGACGTCAATCGTACGATATTTTTCCCGAAGTTTATTCATTGCGGCTGCATTACCGCTTCGAATGGATTCAATAACTTCATTTGTAAACTCTTCTGATGTAACGTACAGTACTTTAGCGTCCGGATCTTGCTCCAAAATAAAATGACCGATGGAATGCATCAAATGCGTTTTGCCAAGTCCCGGACCCCCGTAAATGTAAAGCGGATTGTAAGCTTCGCCGGGAGATTCGGCTACCGCAAGAGATGCGGATTGTGCAAATCGATTGTTGTTCCCGACAACGAAGGTATCGAATGTGTAGTTGGGGTTTAAGTTCGCACCGTCCGAGGCATTGTTCTTTATTCCGGCCTTTTTTGCTTTCATACTTTTGGCCTGTTCGGGCAGAATAAACAGAATCTCATATTCGATTCCGATAATTTCCGCAACGGCTACTTTTAAGGGAAGAGAATATTTTTTTGAAATATAGCTCAAAGTCATCTGTTCCGACGGAACCAGAACATATAGCTTATTTCCCTCTACACTGTAAACCTCAAGGGGACGAATCCAGGTTTCAAACGAAATATCGCTGATATCGTGTTCCGTTTTGATTGTCTGCAAAATTTCGTCCCATTTTTCTAAAATTTTGTCCATTCCAAAACTCCGCTTTCTAAAAACATTCTTATCTAATATCATACATTATTTTAAGGTTTAAATCAACTTGAAATTGTAGAGAAATATGTTCATGTACTGGGGATAATGTGAAAATAAAAAATGCCTCTGTGGGCTTAATATGGCTTTTGGCAAAGGAAAAGAGCGGATTGTGAATAAATAAACGATAGTTATCGACCTCTGTTTTAAAGGATTCTACCTGTCTATTCACAATCTATCGGTGTTTTTTCCACAAGTTATCCACAAAATGAGGATAACTTATAAAGAAGCGTTTTTTCTTTTGCAATTTTGGAATGGAGTAGAATTTTTTAGTAACTAGATATAGACGAAATGAGTTTCTTCCTTATATATATAGTGGTTTTTTGAAAAAGGCTGAAATTCGTTCGATTTTGCTTGACTTGGCAGTATTTTTTGTTATAATTGAAAATGATGTTTTTTAATGTAGAGGAGGTGGATTACGATGAAGATGACATATCAACCGAAAAAGAGACAGAGGTCTAAAGTTCATGGATTCAGAAAAAGAATGAGTACGGCAGGCGGAAGAAAAGTATTGGCTGCAAGAAGGTTAAAAGGAAGAAAGAGATTATCAGCTTAGGCCACAGCATATGTGGTCTTTTCCTTTACCTGACGGGGTATAAAATTGAAGTTTTCAGAATCGTTGAAAAAGAACAGGGATTTTCAGAATGTTTATCGGAAAGGAAAATCCTATGCAAACAGGTATCTTGTAATGTATATTTGGAAAAATGATACCAATGGAAATCGTTTGGGAATATCAGTAAGTAAAAAAGTAGGAAACAGTGTTATAAGACATCATTTAACCCGGTTAATCAGGGAGAGTTATAGACTGCAGGAGGACATGTTTCATAATGGTTTAGACATTGTAGTCGTTGCAAGAAATACGGCAAAGGATATTTCGTATCATGAAGTGGAAAGTGCCTTATTACATCTTGGAAGTCTTCATAAAATTTTAAAGAAATAATACAGAAAAGAAGATGGAATCGTTTTGAAAAAAATTTTAATTGCTTTAATTAAATTTTATAGAAAATATCTTTCTCCAATGAAAACTACAAAATGTCCGTATTATCCGACCTGTTCGACTTACGGACTGGAAGCGGTTGAAAAATACGGAGCCGTGAAAGGCGGAGCATTGGCATTATGGAGGATATTACGATGTAATCCTTTTTCAAAAGGTGGATATGATCCAGTTCCATAGCGGAGGTAATTAAGTGTCGGAAATGTTATTAACTGCTTATGACGGAGCGTTTCTGGGTCCGATTGCAAAGCTGCTCGGACTGATTATGAACGGAATCTATCATGTCATGGCAATGATCGGTATTGAGAATGTAGGCCTGACGATTATTATTTTTACAATTGTAATTTATGCGTTTATGCTGCCTTTAACGTACAAGCAGCAAAAGTTTTCGAAGCTGTCTCAAAAAATGCAGCCGGAACTTCAGGCGATTCAAAAGAAGTATCAGGGGAAAAAGGATCAAACGTCTGTAATGGCTATGCAGGAGGAGACGCAGGCCGTTTATCAGAAATACGGCGTTTCTATGATGGGCAACTGTGTGCAGATGTTGATACAGATGCCGATTTTGCTGGCGCTTTACCGTGTCTTTATGAATGTTCCGGCTTACGTTATGGGCGTAAAGGAAAATTTCAGCGAATTGGTAAACGGGATTATGGCTGCCGACGGATTTCAGGAGAAAATGATATCGCTGGTGGAGGATTTGAGAGTTTTTACACAGCCTGCGGCTAATTTTACGCTGGAAAATACGGCAGAAAATCATACGACTCTATTTAACGGAGTAGTAGATGTATTGAATAAACTTACTACATCTGGCTGGGAAAGCTTAAAAGAAGTATTTCCGTCTCTTACAGATACGATTACTTCAACATTTGATAAAATTTCTCATGTCAATTCCTTCGGACCGTTAAATATTTCGGATACTCCGTGGGGAATTATCAAATCAGGATTTTCGTCCGGATTTGAAACATATGCATTGATTACGGTAATTGTGGCATTTTTGGTTCCGGTTATTTCATATCTGACGCAGGTGTTAAATATTAAATTAATGCCCGCCGCTCCGAATGCTTCCGCGAACGGCGAAAAAGATGCGATGGCCAATCAGATGAAAATGATGAATAACATTATGCCGTTGTTTTCTCTGGTCCTTTGTTTTACGGTGCCGGTCGGTCTTGGTATTTACTGGATTGCAAGCGCTTTGGTCAGAGGAGTGCAGCAGTATCTGCTAAATAAGCATTTTGACAAAATTGATTTGGAAGATATTATTAAAAAGAATCAGGAGAAGGTTAAGAAAAAGCGCGAAAAAATGGGAATTGCCGAAAATCAGATTTCGAATGCGGCGCGTATGAATACAAGAAGAATGGAAGAAAAGAAGCAGACGCAGACTTCTGCAGAAAAAGAGCTGCTGCTGGAGAAAGCCGCTGCTGCTAAATCCAATGCAAAGCCGGGAAGTATGGCGGCTAAGGCAAATATGGTAAAAGATTTTAATGAGAGAAACAATAAGAAGAATTAATGTTTGGAATGCTTTTTTATAAGTATGGAGGGTTAAAATGGATTATATTGAGGTTTCGGGCAGAACGGTAGAAGACGCGGTAACGGAAGCTGTGATTAAATTAGGGACAACCAGTGATAAGATAGAATATGAAGTGATTGACAAGGGAAGCGCCGGATTTCTGGGAATTAACAGAAAAGATGCCGTTATTAAGGTTTGGAAGAAATATTCGGTAGAGGACAATATACGTGAATTTTTAAATAAGGTATTTCATGCAATGGAGTTAGAGGTTGAAATCCTTATCAGCCAGGATGAAGAAGGAAAGGTGTTTGACGTAGATTTAAAGGGCGCCGATATGGGTGTGTTAATTGGAAAAAGAGGACAGACTTTGGATGCGATTCAGTATCTTACGAATCTCGCGGTGAATAAAAATGCGGAAGAGTATGTTAAGGTTAAGGTAGATACTGAAGATTACCGTAAGAGAAGAAGAGAGACGCTTGAAAATCTTGCTAAGAATATTGCATTTAAAGTGAAGAGGACAAAGCGTCCGGTTTCCTTAGAGCCGATGAATCCGTTTGAGCGGAGAATCATTCATTCCGCGCTGCAGAATGATAAATTTGTTTCTACGCACAGCGAAGGAATTGAGCCTTACAGACATGTAGTAGTTACTTTAAAAAGAGACAACAGAGACAGAGCATAAGTTCAGAAGAATCATAATGGGTGTCCAATTTGGATGCCCATTTTTCCTCTTATTTTGGCATTTTAGCAGACGTTTTTTTTGTTTAAATGGGAGTAAAAAATGAAAACAGATACAATTGCGGCAATTGCAAGCGCGATGACGAATGCGGGAATCGGAGTAATTCGGATCAGCGGCGAACATGCGATTGAGACGGCGGATCGAATTTTTAAAGGAAAAGATAAAAAAATACTTGCCGAGGCGGAATCACATACGATACACTATGGCGCTGTTTTTGACGGCGCGGAAAAAATAGATGAAGTAATCGTTCTTTTGATGAGGGGGCCGCGAAGTTATACCAGGGAAGATACGGTTGAGATTGATTGCCACGGCGGCGTTTATGTGATGAAGCGGATTTTAGAGACAGTGATTCGGAATGGAGCGAGGCTTGCGGAACCGGGCGAATTTACAAAGCGCGCATTTCTAAACGGAAGAATTGATTTGTCGCAGGCGGAGTCTGTTATGGATTTGATTCAGTCAAAAAATGAATTTGCAAGAAAAAGTTCCTTGAATCAGTTGTCCGGAGCCGTGTCGTCTGCCGTAAAAAATATTCGAGCCGGACTGTTATACGAGATTGCATTTATTGAAAGCGCTTTGGATGATCCGGAGCATATCAGCCTTGAAGGTTATCCGCAGAAGTTAAAAAATAAGATCGCTCTTTTATCAGAGGAAATTGACAGTCTTTTGTGTGGAAGTGAGAACGGCAGATTGCTGAAAGAGGGGATATCCACCGTTATTGTCGGAAGGCCGAATGTGGGAAAATCGTCATTACTTAACGCTTTACTGAATGAGGAGCGGGCAATTGTTACAGATATTGCCGGAACTACAAGAGATGTGTTGGAAGAACAGATTCAATTGAACGGAATATGCTTAAATATTACGGATACAGCCGGTATTCATGATACGGATGATGTTGTGGAACGAATCGGCGTGGAAAAGGCAAGAACCTGTTTACGTAAGGCGGATTTGGTTCTGTTTGTGGTAAATGCTTCTGAAAAGCTGAACGAAAATGATGATGAGATTTTAAAGAGTTTGGAACGGCGGCATGTGATTGTCCTGTTGAACAAATCCGATTTGGATACAGTTACGACGATTGAAGATTTGAAAGAGAGAACAAAGGAAAGTCAAACGTTTCGCTATCTTTCTATTTCCGCAAAAGAACGGTCCGGAATGTCTGAATTAGAAGAAATGATTCGGGAATTGTTTTTTTCCGGTCAGATCGATTTGAATGACGAAGTATTTATTACAAATCTAAGACACAAAGCCGCTTTACAGGAAGCAAAGCAGAGTCTGCAATTTGTTCTGCAAAGTATTGAGGACGGAATGCCGGAAGATTTCTATTCTGTGGATTTGATGAATGCATATGAGGAATTGGGGAAGATTCTCGGAGAAGCAGTAGAAGACGATTTGGTGAATGAGATTTTCCGTAAATTTTGTACGGGAAAATAATGCGGCGCATAAGAGGATGATGAGAGGAAAGACAATGTTTGAAAAGAAAGAACGATGTTCAACTGATAAAAACAGGCTGGAGGAACATTATGATATAGTTGTAGTCGGAGCCGGACATGCCGGATGCGAAGCGGCGCTTGCATGTGCAAGGCTTGGTCTTAAGACAATTATTTTTACAATCAGTATTGACAGTATTGCGATGATGCCCTGTAATCCGAATATCGGCGGAAGTTCGAAGGGACATTTGGTACGGGAAATTGACGCGCTTGGCGGGGAGATGGGAAAAAATATTGATAAGACGTTTATTCAGTCTAAGATGTTGAATAAGTCAAAGGGACCTGCTGTACATTCTCTCCGCGCGCAGGCGGATAAAGCGGATTATAGTATGGAAATGCGGCGAACGCTGCAATCGGAAAGAAATCTGACGATTCGCCAGGCTGAAGTATCGGAATTAATCACAGAGGAAGAGAATGAAAAAAAGAAGGTCACAGGCGTCCGCACGTATTCGGGGGCGACTTATCATTGTAAGGCGGTGATTCTGTGTACCGGAACGTATTTAAGAGCCCGTTGTCTGACAGGGGAAATGATTACGTATACCGGGCCTAATGGGTTAATGGCAGCAACATATTTAACGGACTCTTTGGAAGAAAACGGGGTAGAAATTTTCCGCTTTAAAACTGGAACTCCGGCAAGAATAGATAAAAATTCTATTGATTTCTCGAAGATGCAGGAACAAAAGGGAGATGAGAAAATTGTTCCGTTTTCTTTTTCCACAAATCCGGAAGAGATACAGATTGATCAGGTTTCCTGCTGGTTGACTTATACCAATGAGAAGACGCATGAGATAATTCGAAATCATTTGGATCGTTCTCCTCTTTATGCCGGGGTGATTGAAGGAACCGGACCTCGTTATTGTCCGTCAATTGAGGATAAGGTGGTTCGATTTGCTGATAAAGACCGTCATCAGATTTTTATTGAACCGGAGGGACTACATACGAATGAAATGTATGTCGGAGGAATGTCGTCTTCTCTGCCGGAGGATGTGCAGCAGGAAATGTACCGAACGCTTCCGGGATTGGAACATGCGGTAATCGTCCGGAATGCCTATGCAATTGAATATGATTGCATTAATCCGAATCAATTGTATGCAACTTTGGAATTTAAGAAGATAAAAGGACTGTTTTCCGGCGGACAGTTTAACGGAAGCAGCGGTTATGAGGAAGCGGCCTGCCAGGGGCTTTTGGCCGGGATTAATGCGGCGATGTCTGTTTTGGGAAAGGAACAGGTTGTGTTGGATCGGTCGGAGGCTTATATCGGCGTTTTGATTGATGATCTGGTGACGAAGGAAACTCATGAGCCTTATCGTATGATGACGTCACGAGCGGAATATCGGTTGTTGCTGAGACAGGACAACGCAGATATAAGACTGACGAAAAAAGGATATGAAATTGGATTAGTTTCAAAAGAGCGTTACGACTATGTCTGTGAAAAAGAACGTTTGATTGAAGAAGAAATAGAGCGGGTATCGAAAGTTCGAATCGGAGCGGGAAAGGAAGTGCAGGAATTTTTGGAGAGTATGGGAAGCATTCCTCTGAATACCGGAACTTCTCTGACTGAATTAATACGCAGACCGGAACTTTCTTATGAGGTTCTTTCTGCCATTGATAAAGAAAGGCCAAACCTGTCTTATGATGTAGCGGAGCAGGTCAATATTCGCATTAAATATGACGGATATATTACAAGACAGAAGAAACAGGTAGAACATTTTAAAAAGTTGGAAAATAAAAAAATTTCCGAGGAGTTTAATTATGACGACGTACCCAGTTTGAGAATGGAAGCGCGTCAGAAATTGAAGCTTTACCGGCCGCTTTCAATTGGACAGGCTTCCAGAATATCCGGAGTTTCTCCTGCGGATATCTCTGTGCTGCTGGTATATATGGAACAGAAAAAATAAGAATCGGACATATTAAAATTTTTATAAGGCAGAAGCGAGGAACTATGGAAGTATCTTTGGAACTATTAAAGCAAAAAATGACAGACTTCGGAATTTCTTTAAGTGAAACGCAGGTTTCGCAATTCATGGATTATTTTGAATTGCTGACTGAAAAAAATAAAGTAATGAATTTAACGGCAATTACTGAATTTAACGAAGTCATTGAAAAACATTTTTTAGACAGCTTGTCGTTATATAAGGTTTATGATTTAAACGGAGAACAAAAAGTATTGGATATGGGTACCGGGGCAGGATTTCCGGGAATTCCTTTAAAGATTGTATTTCCGCATCTTTCTGTTGTACTTGCGGATTCCCTGAATAAACGAATTTTATTTTTAAAAGATGTAATTGCTCGTCTGGGATTGGAACGGATAGAGGCCGTTCATGGAAGAGCCGAAGAAATGGCGAGAAATTCAATGTATCGGGAACAATTTGACCTTTGTGTATCTCGTGCCGTGGCAAATTTATCCACACTAAGCGAGTATTGTATTCCTTTTTTACGAATTGGAGGAACTTTTGTATCCTATAAATCGGGCGAAATTGAGGAAGAGGCAAAACAGGCGGAAAAAGCTATTTTTTTAACGGGCGGAAAATGCAGAGAAATTTATAAATTTGCGTTGTATCAACAGAAGCGGTCTTTTATCCTGATTGATAAAGTAAAGAAAACTCCGAAAGGATATCCCAGGAAGGCAGGGCTTCCCGGAAAAATGCCGCTATAAAAAGAAGTCAAAAGACGGAAGAATAATTATACCGCAACAATTATCGTAAAGCGGTATAATTATTCTTTTTTTATCTTTTAGAAAATCGTGTCATTCGGATTGTACTTTGAATGACTAATGAGGTCAGCTTGTCAGAATAAATGGTATAAAGTTATATCTGGATATAATTTTATATAGAATACTTGTTGTTTTCTAAAAACATGCGGATCACGTCATAAAGCTTGTCCGGTGTTTCAAGCTGAGGAAGTATTTTACAGTTGGACAGATAAGCGGTCTCAATATATTTGCTTTTATGACAGTATGCATCGATCTTTGCAGCGTAATTTTTAATTTCTCTGCTTTGGATAATGCAGAGCGGAATATCAAGTGTCTTTAACGCATGGGTAATATTATTTTCCGTATAGCAGCTTTCCATGCTGGCGAGCAGATATTTACCGCGGCTTTTATCCATATGAGAAGCTTCATATGAAATATCCACTAATTTGGAGGAAACCAACTGCGGTCTTGCAAAATAATCATTTCGGAATTTCTTTGTAATATTGTTGCTGCTCATATGCAGATTGTAAAGAAAGGTTCCGATAATCGGCGATTCTATCAGAATTTTTTTCACAAAGGAAAATCTGTCCGGCGTACGTAAAAAGTCCGAAAGCTCCGGCGGATTGATTGCAATAATTTTATGAATGATATCTTTATTCATGGTATTTGCAAGTACCGCAAACGAAATGGAATTTTCACTTGTAATAACCGTCGTCTTCTCACCGATGATATTTTGAATAAAATCAGTCAAAAGCTGTACATAGATATAATTGGTATAAGTCAGATACGGTTTTTCAGATCTGCCGCAGCCCAATAAATCTATGGAGTAAACGGTGTGATGTTTTTCCAGTTGTTTTATCAGCTTATGCCATTCACAGGAAGAATGGATCGGATCTAAGCCGTGGAGCAAAAGAACAGGAGAACCGTTTCCTCGTTTCGTATAGTAGATTTTTCCGTTTTTCCAGTCATAATAATTTCCGTTTTCCGATTTCAGAATATTTTTCATTTCTGCCGTTGCTTCAATGAACCGGTTGATAAAATGAACGGTTCCCGCTGCAAGAATAGATAACAGAATAAAATGACGCACATTTTTTTTCATCATGTAGCCTGTCTGCACATTGCGATGTGCTTTTTTAATACAATTGAATACGCATATTTATCCAATTGAAAAATCAGATCATAAAAAAATCCTATACATATATTATAACTGTTTTTTTTCTCTTATACAACTTTTACAAATTTTTCATTTGAAAAACTGCAAAAAAATTCTTTTCAATCAGAAAAAAATAGTATAAAATTATTGTAGTACTTTAGATATAGTACAAAACATATGTTCGAGGTAGATGTTATGTTATATGCTTATCTTGAAAAACTGCAGACCGAATCTTTGGATCGAAAGCTTGCAATTGAAAAGGAAGAAGCGGCTCTTCGATGTAAACTAAAAGAGAATCAGGAGTTTACCAGGAGGCTGGAAGAAGACAATGCTTCCAGTTATGAATTGTTTACACCCAGGTCTGCCGGCTTAAGAAATAAAGAAGATTTGCAAAAATTAAAATCTGAAAGAAAGCTGCTTACCGAACAATTAGATCAAAAGAAAGCTGCGCTGGACGATTCCCAAAAAAAGCTGGAGGAAATAACGCAGGTAATCAGGGAAGCAAAATCTGTTCTGATTTCTAAGGATGATTATGAGGAAATGAATCAGAACCGTTATCGTTTAATTCTGCTTGAGACACAGGAAAATGAAAGGCAGCGTATATCAAGAGAGCTTCATGATTCTACCGTACAAAATCTGACCGGACTTGTACATAAAGCAGATTTATGCAGTAAGCTAATTGACATTGATCCGATTCGCTGCAAATTAGAATTATCTGTTATGGCAAAAACTTTGCGGGATAATATTAATGATATTCGTGCAATGATTTATGATTTAAGGCCGATGTCTTTTGATGATATCGGTTTAGAAATTACGATAGAACGGGCCATTGATAAAATAAAAAATTTAAGTGAAAAAGAGATTGGTTTTGAAGTAGAAGGCGAGCCGTACGAAATAAAGCCAGTAATTGGAATTACGATATTACGCATTATTCAGGAAGCATGTAATAATGCCGTCAAATATTCCGAAGCAGCTTCTATTTCGGTCTTGATGAGATATTGTCAAAATGAGGTCCTGATTGTAATCGAAGATGATGGACAAGGATTCGATGTGAATCGTATAGATGAGAAAGAACGAACAGATAATTCCGGTTTTGGCTTGTCCATTATGAGGGAAAGAGTATATTTATTGTCAGGGGAGATCAAAATAGAATCGGAAATCAATAAGGGAACAAAAATTACAGTAATTGTTCCAATCTCAAATAAGGGAGAGGAAGAAGGCTAATCTGTTTGTGATAGAAAAATAAATTACAATTTGTACGTACTGATATGGATGCGTACGGAAATGAGGTGAGAGGATGGCAGTTCGCGTTATGATCGCTGACGATCATTCCATGATTCGGGAAGGTTTAAAACAGCTTTTGGAATTAGAAGGAAATTTTATAGTTGTGGAGGAAGCTTCCGACGGAATAGAATGTATTGAAAAATTGGAAAAAACATTTCCTGATATTTTATTATTAGATATTAATATGCCCAATATGAACGGTTTACAGGTGCTCGAAAAAATGAAAGAAAAGAAAATGAAAGTCAGAGTACTTGTCCTGACTGTTCACAGTGAAGTTGAATATCTATTAAAAGCAGTAGATATCGGTGTGAACGGATATCTTTTAAAAGACTCCGAATCTTCCGTTTTAAAGAAAGCTATAACAGCAGTTGTAAATGGAGAAAACTATATACAGCCAAGTCTTATTCCTGTATTAAATTCTAAGATGATTGACAGAGACAAGGATCAAATAAAACTTGAAAATGTAACGAAAAGAGAGCTTGAGGTATTAAAGCTTCTGGCTGTCGGAATGTATAATAAGGAAATTGCGGAAAAGCTTGATATCAGCGAGCGGACTGTAAAAAATCATATTTCAAATATCTTTAAGAAAATAGAGGTAACGGATCGGACACAGGCGGCTGTTTTTGCAATTCGCAATAATTTGATTAGTATATAAAAATGAAATCTTCCCTTTTTAATTATGTTATGGATAGAAACATAGTTGAAAAGGGAATTTTTTATATGTCTTTCCTATATAGATGCGGGTATCAAAAGGCATATTTTCTGGTTATTGGCTGTTAAATTTCACAAAATATCCATTCAATGTATATTCCGGAAAATGATTCTTTAAATGTTTCCCGTCAATTGCCATCCCGGCTCATTGCGGGTTATTCGCTACATTCATGTACCGAGTTTGTGGGTATGGAACAGAGCATGAGAAGAATCTCATTTTCCTGCACAAAACAACTTCATGAATTATTTTGTGTAACATGAAAAGACTGTCTCTTGATACCCAAGTCCTATTTATTATAAAATTGGAAAATGTTTCACGTGAAACATCTATTACTTATTTTTTGTTTCACGCATTATTCTACAATATTTAGTAGATCAAAGGAAATAAGAATACAAGGATTTGTAATAATATCGAAATGTTTCACGTGAAACATTCTATATCAAGAAAAACAGAGCTATTTTTATAAATAACTGGTAATAAAAATGAATAAGTGATATAATTGACCTTACATAATATTATTTAATAATTTTTCATACAGGAAAAGATAAGAAAGGAAAAAATTATGGGTAGAGTTATTGCAATTGCAAATCAAAAAGGAGGTGTCGGTAAGACAACAACAGCAATTAATTTATCATCTTGTCTTGCTGAGGCCGGAAAAAAAGTATTGACAATTGACCTGGACCCACAGGGAAATATGACAAGCGGTCTTGGAGTAGATAAGAATGAATTGGAAAATACGGTCTATGAATTAATATTAGACGAATGTTCTGTAAAAGAAAGTATGACGGACACAGTAGTAGATGGAATGAAAATTATACCTTCTAATGTGAATTTAGCCGGAGCAGAAATTGAATTACTTGGAATTAATGAGAAGGAATATATATTAAAGAATGCTATTGATTATATTAAAGATGATTATGACTATGTGATTATTGATTGTCCGCCGTCATTGAATATGCTGACGATTAATGCTATGACGACAGCAGACTCTGTACTGGTACCGATACAGTGTGAATATTATGCACTTGAAGGTTTAAGTCAGTTAATACATACGATTGATATTGTACAGCAAAGACTGAATCCGAATTTAAAAATTGACGGTGTTGTATTTACTATGTATGATGTCAGGACGAATCTATCCAATCAGGTAGTTGAAAATGTCAAATCCAATCTGGAAGCAAATATTTATAAAACATTGATTCCAAGAAATATTCGTCTTGCTGAGGCGCCGTCGCATGGGCTTCCGATTAATATGTATGATGTAAAATCGGCAGGTACGGAAAGTTATCGAGCGCTTGCAAAAGAAGTAATGGAAAGGATGGATTTATAAAATATGGCGGTAAAAAAAGGTGGTTTAGGAAAAGGGTTGGATGCTCTGATTTCAGATAAGGTAAACAAACCGAGTACGCAGGAAAATCAAATCGATGGAAAAGGTGAAAAATCAGCCGATGGAACTCTTGTTGACATCAAAAAAGTAGAACCGAACAGAGAACAGCCAAGAAAAAATTTCGACGAAGACGCATTAATAGAGTTATCAGAATCCATCAAACAATTCGGTGTATTACAGCCTCTCCTTGTTCAGGATAAAAACAGTTATTATGAGATTATCGCAGGTGAAAGAAGATGGAGAGCGGCTAAGCTTGCCGGCTTAAAGGAAGTTCCTGTTATTATAAAAAATTTAACGGATCAGGAAGTCGTTGAAATTTCCCTGATAGAAAATATACAGAGAGAAAACTTAAATCCAATTGAAGAAGCGATTGCCTATAAGCGTTTATTAACCGAATTTCAGTTAAAGCAGGATGAAGTAGCGGAGCGTGTTTCTAAGAGCAGAACAGCTGTAACAAATTCCATGCGGCTTTTGAAATTGAATGAAAAAGTACAGCAAATGGTAATCGATGATTTGATTTCTACCGGACATGCGAGAGCTTTACTTGGAATTGAAGATCCTGAAAAACAATTCACAACCGCGCAGAAAATATTTGATGAAAAATTAAGCGTTCGGGAAACTGAAAAACTGGTGAAAAAAATTCAGCAGGAAAAAGACGAAAACCAGGAACTGAAAAGTAAAAAAACGGATCCGAAACTGGAAGCAATTATCAATGACTTGGAAGAAAAGATGAAAGTAATTTTAGGAACAAAAGTTGCTATTAATCAAAAAGATGATAAAAAAGGAAAGATTGAAATAGAATACTATTCTATGGATGAATTGGATCGTATTATGGATTTAATGAGAACCATTCAGAAATAAAACATCTGTTCTATTTATCAGGGTAAGGAGGAGCCGTATGGACGGCGGAATGTGAGGAAATATGATTTCACAATATTTGGGTTTTGATTCGGATTATATTATAATCGGACTGGGCGTTCTGCTCATTATTTTAATTATTATAATGATTGTTCATGCAGTACAGATGAGAAAACTGAAAAAAAGTTATAAGATTTTCATGAGCGGTAAAAATGTGAAAAGTCTGGAAGATACGTTAATTGTAAAATTAAATCAGGTAGATGATCTGATTAAAGCAAACCTGGAGAACGAAAGACATATCAAAGCGGTTTCTAAAAATATGCAGTTTACGTATCAGAAGATGGGACTTGTAAAATATGATGCGTTTCAGGAAATGGGCGGAAAATTAAGTTTTTCTTTGGCAATGCTTGATGCGGAAAATAACGGTTTTATTATTAATGCAATGCATACAAGGGAAGGGTGCTATACTTATATCAAAGAAATTGTGGACGGAAATTCTGTTATTGTGTTATCGGGAGAAGAGCAGGAAGCTTTGGCTATGGCTATGAAAGTGGAAATGCAAGATCACAACCGTTAAAGAACGGATGTCTTTCCGAATGAAAGAATCTGTTACATCCGATTTCTAAGCTGCTTATTACGGGGGATGAATATGATAATAAAACATGTAAAAAATCTTATAGGCGGCGAAGTTCTGGCGGAACCCGTGATTACAAAAGAAAAAGAAATTCTGATTGCAAAGGATACAGAATTAAAACCGGAATATTTGGATTTGCTGTTGTTTTTAGGAATCGACGCAGTATGCATTAAAGATCCTTATGCGGCGTACGAAAGACCTCATTTCTTTCTTACGGAAGACAAGACTAAGGATTTTATTGAATCAATAAAAAAAATCCTTGAGTCTCATATTTACAGCGGAAAAGAAGGATTAAAAGAAACAGCACTGCTTGCCGAGGATCTTTTTCAACAGACAAAAGAGATTGCATCAGATAAAGTATTTGATCTGAAAGAACGAAACGGCACGCTCTATGACCATACGATTATAACAGCGCTTTTAACAATTTTTACGGCAAAAAATTTACAGTTAAAAGAAAAACAAGTTTTCAGTTTAATTATGGGAAGTCTGCTTCACGATCTGGGACTTCGCTATATTTCCGTTCCGTATCAGAATCAGCATATGGATTCCTGTTCTCCATTGGAATTGTCGGAATACAGAAAGCATACTGTTTTTGCATATACGGTACTGGAAAAAGAAAATTGGATTAGTCCTCTTGTCAAAAAAATGATTTTATCTCATCATGAGAAAAAAGACGGTTCCGGATTTCCGCTGCATCAAAAGACAACAGAAATTGAATGTAAGATTTTACAGACATGCGATACGTTTGACCGTATGATTTCAGGCATTGAAAGCAGGCGAACAAATGTACGATCCGTTTTGGAGTATTTTGCAGAGACATCTGACATTTTATATGAAAAAGAGATTGTGGACGTTCTGGAAAAAATCATCGCCCGTTATCCGGTCGGTACAAAGGTAAAACTGAATACGGGAGAATTTGGAGTCGTTACGGAACAGACAAAAGACTCCGTACATCCGATTGTCGCAGTTTTAAATCGAAAGGGAGTAATCAGCGGAGAGGAATATAATTTATTGGATGATAAAAATATTGTTATTCTTGAATTGCCGGAATAAACAGAAAAAGAGTATTTGCAAAAAAGAGACACATATTATATAATAGCGCGTGTAACAAAGGAAACACAGGAAGGGGTCAGTGGCTTGCATAAATTCTTAAGATCAGTCGGTTTTTCAAATATAAAGAAAGAAGAGCTGCAACAGATTTTTAAAAACATAACGGAGCATCCGACGACGCAAAAAGCTGCGGAAGATTCGGAAGGAAACGAATTTGCCGAATTATCCAAAAACTTCGGAGAATTTTTTGGAATTTCCGTTCGCGGAACGTATCAGGAAGACGATACGTTCGACATGGATTATTATTATCCGTTTTATTGCGGAAATACGATCTCCACAAATGAGATTCCTGACGTGGAAAAACATGCCGAAAAAGAATCCTATGCGGGAGTCTGCGATGAAATCAAAATCGGCGTAACGTTGATTTTTTATCTACAGAATGTAATAGAATATCTTTCCGTGAAAAATAATAAGGTATATCAGATGAAGCCAAACGGAATTATTTTAAGCGGTTTGTCTACGGAAGGAAAAATCATTCTGCCTGTCATTAAAAATGAAAATAAGAAAAAAAGAAATGAACAAAACAGAGCCGAACGAAATCATCTGATGGCTGCCGCCAGAAACGGAGACGAAGATGCAATTGAAAATCTGACGTTGGAAGATATTGATATGTATTCCCTTTTGTCCAGAAGAATCCTTCACGAGGATGTTTTAAGCATTGTGGAAAATTATTTTATGCCGTATGGAATCGAAAGCGACCAGTATTCTGTTCTGGGAGAAATTACGGACTGGAAACTGCAGCAGAATGAATATACCGGCGAAGAGGTATATTTGATTGATATTTCCTGTAATGATATGTTATTCGGAATCTGCATCAATAAAAAAGATTTACTCGGCGAACCGGCTGCCGGCAGACGCTTTAAAGGAAATATATGGCTTCAGGGAAGTATAAAATATCAGGAATAGGTAGCTTTTTTGAAAAAAGTGTGATAAAATAATAAAGCTGTAAGATACAAGATTATCATTGTATAAATGTCGCTATAGCTCAGCTGGATAGAGCGACCGCCTCCTAAGCGGTAGGCCGGAGGTTCAAATCCTCTTAGCGACGCTTTCAGAAATGCCGAAAACACTGGATTTCCAGAGTTTTCGGCATTTTACTATATCTGAGTTTGCTAATCAAAATGGCGTTTCTGCTAATTATTCTAAAAATTTTGCTGAAAATCTTGCTAATTGAAAAGGCGAGAGTTTCAAGTTCAAGATTATAACTTTGTCACAAGTTGGGACGAAGTTAAAAATTATTGTGTAGGAACATCTTCAAAATATGCAGAAAAAATGTTTTGATATCAAACTTATTAAGATGAAGGCAAGATTATGGCTATCCTCATAAAAAAATGTATGATATACTCTAAATGTAAACAATAAGCGTACATAAAATTTGATATTCCGATTTGGAATTTCGAGTTTATGGATAGACGAAGTAACAGAACTTGAAGTCGCAAATTGTGATTTCAAGTTACTCATAGTTTTGAGGTTCCAATCTGGCACTTCATAATAGAAAGGACGATAAAGATGGCTGATACAGAACAAACAGCTCTGACAAGGGCAAATAATGATACCCAAGAAATAAGTATTGAATCAGCAGAGTCCGATATAAAAAGTATGATATATGTTATCCGTAACCAGCAGGTTATGATAGACAGTGATTTAGCGCTGCTGTATCAAGTAGAAACAAAGCGATTAAATGAAGCGGCAAAACGTAATATCTCAAG
>CANPGM010000031.1 GCA_947573605.1 uncultured Roseburia sp.
TGCCAATCGTTTCAAGGTCAAGGTCATTTACCGGATTATCAGGATTTACAATAACAGCAATGCCATCAAGGGCAAGTACCGTTTCAGTCAATCCCTGTGCTTTTTCTTCGTCCTTCAAATAACGGCTGGAAAGGCCAATGTCGCAGCGTCCTTCTGCGACTGCCGTAATGCCGGAGCCGGAACCGGTAGGATTATAGGTAAAGGTTACGCCGGAATTGTTTTCCTCAAAGGATTCTCCCAAAGCGCCGATTACCTTTTCCATAGACGTTGAGCCATCCGTAGATACTGTGCCGCTGTCTTTTTTCCCACATCCTGTCATAGCTGCAAACACAAGTGATACAAGAATAATAAGAGTGATAAACTTTTTCATAATGATTCTTCTCCTTTTCTTTGTGATATTTTGTTGTACGCATATTATGATAGGCGCTGCCTGTAAAATAAAAAATACAACTTTTGTAAAGTCTCTGTAAAATCGGCATAGCTATTATAAAAACTGCATGATGAATATGTGCATAACTCTATAAAATAGCCCGTTTTACGACATTTTCACAATAACCTTTTTATTTTATAAGAGCCACCTGCACATCAGTTTCTTGTCCACTTTAGATAGGAGTGATTTCGATATTATATGAAAAAATAAGGCTATAAAAATATTTTTTAAATTTAATAATCATGTATATAGTTTTACTTCAATATACATTTTTATCTTTCAATTGACAGATTATATCAGATATGTTAGGATTTGATTATAAATAAATTAAGAATGTAGGAGATAGAAAGATGAGAAAAAAATACGTTTCGGGAATTGCTGTAGCGACTTTATTGTTAAGTATGTGTCAAGGCGCTTCCGCCGCGGTTCAGATGGATGCAAGAGCGGGTTCGTACAACAGCAGCTTCAGCATTTATAAGAATTGACTTAGAAAAATTACAGGTATGCCTGTGATTTTGCATCAGGTGGTTATATGAATAAGAAATATTTTTATGTTTTGCTTGCCGCGCTGTTGTTTTGCTCCGGCTGCGGTAATGCGGGGAAAGAGAGTTTTGGGACAGAAGAGTTCTATTCCGCCGACAGGGAGTATCCGGCGCAGCCCTTTTGGGGGCGTGATGATATAAAGAAAACGGACGGCGGTTATTACTTCTGGGATTCTTCAAAATTGTATTTTTGGGATAAAGAGACGAAACAGGGGACAATTGTCTGTTCCGCGCTCAACTGCGACCACAGCGGGCCCTACTGCAGCGGGTATTTCGGGGCCTACGGGGACGAATATCAGTTTGGGTACGATTTCCTGGGTCTGGAAGTTTATAACGGAAATCTCTATACCCTGGGCTATGAATATAAGGATGATGCAATGGATTTTTATGCGTACCGGATCAGCATGGACGGCGGCAGGCGCGATCGAATGTGCTATCTGTTTACGAGAGAAAAGGATAATAACGGCGGTTTTGGATGGGTCTATTCCTGGGTAATGATTGACGGTTGTTATTACGGGGTCTTTATGGATGAAGACAGAGATTACGGGTTAAGCAAAGTCCGACTGGATGGGGAAACTACGCTTGTGTATGATATGAGCGAAATGGAGTCGCCGCACCTCTGGATAAAAGGCGTGGGCAGCGACGTCTATATGGAGGCGTCATGGAGCGACAGAGAGACAGGCGACCGTGTACGTCAGTTAAAACGGTACCGCACCAAAACAGGAGAAACGGAAACGGTGCTGGAAGAGTTTGGCTCTACGGATTACTGTTTTCTGGGTGAGGATCATCTGTATTATGTTGATGCAGAGAATAAATGTTTTGTAATAGACCTGCGTACGGGGGAGGAGTCGCTGTTTGCGGAGGGCTTTTCCGATATAAGCAAAATTTCTTCGGACGGTAACTATCTTTATTTTGACGATTCGTATATGTTGTTTGTTTATGATGAAGCCGGCAACCGGGTTGACGCCTTTGCATACAGCGGAACGGTATTGTTCGGAGATGAAGATTATTTGTTTATAAAGGGTACGACAGAGCCCGGGAGCGAGACGGAAATAAAACCGCAGGAAGGAGAATCGGTTCAGCGCAATATGTGGATTATGGATAAAAAACAGCTTGGCGGAGAGGACAGACAGTGGATGCGCTTCGATCTCGGAACTGTTTTGACAGGCGGATGAGCATGGAATGTTATCGCTTTTTCTATCACAAAAAAATATTGCTGCTCTTTGCCGCGCTGTTTTTGCTGAACGGGGCGCTGTTTTTGCGGGAGCAGCTTAGCGGGTCTTCCTATATTGAGATAAGGGAGGAAACAGATTTCAGGCTGAAGCTGTCGGAAGCGCTGTCCGTCCGTTCCGATACGGAGTGGACGGAATATCTTGCGGCTGCAGAGGCGTATGCCGACAGTGAGAGCAGGCGGAACGCGCTTATGGAAATAGCGGAGCAGGCAGAGTATCTCCGCGGATATGAAGATTATGTGCAGGGGATCCTGGCGGGAGCGGAACGAATTTCAGGATTCTCTGTTTTTGATTCCGAAAGCAGCGGATTTTCAAAGCAAAATGCAGAAAATACCGTTAGGGCATACAAACGTGTGGAAGGAGTTCCGCTTGTTCCGGGGAACGACAAACCTCTTGTGCGGTTGATCGGTTATCGGTATCTTTTTGTTTTTCCGCTGGTTATGGTAATTCTGACGGCTTTTGTTATGGCGCGCGGACAGAAAAACGGAATGCCGCAGGTGATTTACAGTACGGCCGGAGGAAGGTTTAAGCTTGGCGTAAAGAGGTGTATCTGTTTGTGCGCCTCTTCGTTTTTGCTTCATGCGCTTTGCCTGCTGCAGCTTTGTCTGCTGTCTGTCCGACTTTATGGAGAAATCGATTTCGGCAGAAGCATACAATCCATTGAAATGTTTTCGGATGTAACGTATTGTATATCCACTGCGGGTTTTGTGTTTCACTTTTATCTGATTACATCGTTTGCAATTGCAATTATCGGAGTATTTGTCTGGATGTGTATAAGTCTGATTCCACATACGGCGATGGCTGCGCTGGCAGTCAGTGCGTTTCTTCTGGCGGAACAGAGTTTTGCGGGAAGTCTGACGCTGCAGCACAGCCTTCGCTATTTGAAATATATGAATGTGCTGGAATATCTGCGAACGGATGAATACTTGTTTCACTATTACGGATTCGGTATTTTTGGCGGGGCCGTCGGCCTTCTTACTGTGATGAAAGCGGGAATGATTGTTTTTTTTCTTCTTTTTTCGATCTGCGGATCGGCCGCTTTTTTAAGCAGGCCGTCCGGCGGAGGCAGAATCAAAGCAATTTTCCAAAGCGTCTCTCATTTCATTGGAACGCGCGTGAAAAGTGTGTACATATGCAAAGCCGCCGATAAGCCGAAACGGTATGTCGGAAAATGCTGCCGTCTGTTTCCGGCGGAGCTTTATAAGACATTGGTATGCAATAAAGGAGTTTGGGTTCTATTGTTTCTTGCATTTGCGGCGTCAGGAACCGTAACCGAGCGGACAAGGGTATTTACGGAGACGGAGCAGTACATCCATGATTTTTATGAAAAATATGCGGGAACGGTAACGGAGGAAATGAGGGAGTATCTTTTGTCGGAGCGGGAAACAGCGGAGTTTTTGGTACGGGAATATAAAAGAATTTACGAACTTTACAGGGAAGGAAAAACAGAGAAAACGGAATACTATAAAGCCGAGGCTGCGGCGAGGGAAGCGGGGATTGCGCTGCAGGGACTGGACTTTATAGATTCCGAAGTCAGACGTGCGGATGCTCTAAAGGAAGCAAGAGGCATTCAAATCTGTCTGTTTGATACCGCAGGATATCAGCGGCTGTTTACGGAAGCGGGAGCAAATACACAACGTAAAATTGCAGTTTTTGCCCTGCTGTCGCAGATGGTGCTTCTCTCCGGCAGTTTTCAATATGAGGAAACCAGTCAAATGGTCCGTTTACTGCGTTCTGCGCCAAAAGGGAGGACCGGACTGTTCCGGGCGAAAAGAAAATGCGCCGTTGTGTTATCCGTATTTGTAACAGTGCTATTCTATGCGATACACATTTATGCCGCCGCAGAACAATACGGCCTGCCGGAGCTGTCCGCCCCGGTGCAGAGCGTAAAGACGCTGCAGGATTTTCCGTTGCCGGTCAGTCTGGTTGTATATCTGACCGGAATCAATGCGGCCCGCATGATCGTTTATGCACTGGCGGGAGTCTGCCTGTTTCAGCTTTCTGCAGTGCTTGAACAGAAAGCGCTGCTGATCGGGGCGACAATGATAGTAGTTGTACCTGTTTTATTGGAACGGACAGGACATGCGGTATGGGGAAAGCTGTCTCTCTTTGAATTATTCAATGTAAACGGAATTGTTACAGGACGTGCAGAACCGGCGTGGACGTTTGGAAAACTGGCTGTATTATTGGCTGTTTTACTTGGAACCGGGGCGCTGTCGCGTAAAAACTGGCGCGGATGATTATGGTTTGTCCGCGCTTTTTTTACAGGGAACCGCAATGTCAAACGTATGCATACTTACGAATTTGTGCCTGCGGCCCAAAGTTCGCAGACTAAGAGAAAGGCATGGTTATTTTTATGAAGCTTGAAATAAAGAATCTGAAAAAGAACTATGGACAAAAGACAGCGTTAAACGGCGTCAGTATCACGTTTGAAGCGGGCATTTACGGAATTTTAGGGGAAAACGGCGCCGGAAAAAGTACGTTTTTAAATCTTTTAACGGATAATGTGGCGCGCACATCGGGGGAAGTGCTTTCCGACGGCGCAGATATTTTAACGCTCGGTAAAAAATACAGACGGAAGCTTGGTTATATGCCGCAGCAGCAGGGCCTGTACGAGCAGTTTACCGGCAAAGCGTTTTTGTTTTATATGGCGTCGCTGAAAGAGATTTCTTTGAAGGAAGCAAAAGGGCAGATTCAGGAATTACTGTTGAAGGTTAATTTAAGCGACGCTGCAGGGAAGCGAATCAGCCGCTATTCCGGGGGAATGAAGCAGCGTCTTTTACTTGCGCAGGCATTGCTCGGTAAGCCGGAGCTGATTATACTGGACGAGCCGACCGCGGGGCTGGATCCGAAAGAAAGAATCCGTATGAGAAATTTGATTACGGAAGTGTCAAAGGATAAGATTGTACTATTTGCGACGCATATTGTAAGCGATATTGAATGCATTGCGGATTATGTCGTTCTTCTGCACCGCGGAGAGGCGTTACGGATAGACACGCCGGCCAACCTGATAGACGAAGTGAAATCCCGCATTTTTGAAAGGCAATGCAAAAAGGAAGAAATCGACGAAGTCAGAACGAAATATCCGTACGGAAATGTCCTTCAGAAAAGAGACGGTCTGGTCTACCGGATTGCAGAAGAAAGACAGCCGGAAGGGTTTTTGCCGGCAAAGGAAGATCTCAGTCTTGAGGATGTTTACATGTTCCATATCGGCAGAAAAATTGCGGACTGACAAAAGCGGCAAAGACGAAAAGACACATTCTTTTTTCTTTTCGATATATTAATAAGAAAAGGGAGAAGGAGAGAAGACATTAATGGGAGAAGTGCAGACACCTGTTACAAATCACTGCAATTTTTCGGGAATCCGTCCTTATATGGCCGATCTGCCTTATCCGCCGATTCAGGTAAGGGAAAAAAATCAGGCGTATGCCGGGCTGCTTTGCGTCGATTATTGCGGCGCCGTATCTGAGCTATCGGCGATTACGCAGTATATCAATAACGAAAACCGGCTGTCATGTGAAAATTGCGCTGCGGCGAAAACCATTCTGGGAATTGCAATGGCGGAAATGATGCATTTGCAAAAGCTTGGGGAATTAATCGTTTTACTAGGAGGAAGCGTTGGGTACTCGGCCGGAACGGGAAACGGCAGAATGAAAATGTGGACGCCGGAATATCTGACTCTGCCGGTACACGCGGAACAAATGATTGCGGCGGATATTGAAGCGGAGAGAGCGGCAATCAGGCAGTATCGAATGCATATGAGGATGATAAAGGACGATTGTGTCAACGCGGTACTTGCAAGAATGATTCAGGACGAGGAATATCATATGATGCTTTTAAAGGCATTGCATAATGAAGTAAGATAGGAAAGCGCCGCAGTCAGATGGAAAAGACTGCGGCGCTTCCTTTTTATCATGCGGGAATTTTTAAAATCTGACCGATGTTCAGCAAATTTCCTGACAAACCGTTCAGCCGTTTAATATCGTCAACCGTTGTGCCGAATTTTCTTGCAATCAGCCAAAGCGTATCGCCGGGGCGGACCGTATATTCAAAATAGGGCGCGCTGCCGGAAACGGGAATTTTTAAGATTTGACCAATGGAAAGCAGCGTTCCGCTTAGACCGTTTAAACGCTGAATGGCTTCGACGGTTGTATTATATCTTTGTGCAATCAGCCAAAGCGTATCGCCTGCTTTTACTACATAATTTATTACACTGTCGTCCGGTTCCGGCATCGGGACATTTTGATGGATTCCCTGATAAACGTCATAAAGTGCATTCCAGGTAAGAGCGCCTACAATGCCGTCGGGATTTAAATTCATTTCCCGTTGGAACGCTATAACCGCCTGTGAGGTATTGCCGCCGAAAATACCGTCCTGTGCAGGCGCCGGAATGCCGGGGTAATATTCGGAAATGACGTCTAACAGATACTGTAAAGTAATGACGTCCTGCCCTCTGGAACCGGGACGTAAGACAGAAGAGGGCGGGACGGTTCCGATTCCCTGCGTCGTTCCTTCGCTGTCAAGTTCGGCAAGTCTCGTAACTGCGGTATAAAGACTCGAAAGTTTATACCAGGTCGCTTTTCCGACGATGCCGTCGGGCGACAGATTGAAAATATTCTGGAAGGACGTTACGGCGGCTCTTGTGCTGTCGCCAAAAACGCCTGCTCTGTCAGTAATTACGGGAATTGCGGGATAGTTTCGACGGATTCTGCCCAGGTAGGTTTGAATGGTCTCTACATCAAGACCGGTGCTGCCGGTTTTCAGCGGCGTTCCGGGATAAGAGGTCGTCGTATTCGTTATTATGTTTGTTTCTGCAATTTCTATGTCGTTGGGGTAATACGAACGCAGAATTTGAATCGGAGAAAGCCCCTGGTTCGCAAGCGTGACAGTTCCCCATTGGGAAAGTCCCGGACAGGTTGCGGTCGTTCCGTTGCAGAAGGAAGTAAAAAAAGGAGCGTTTTGTCCGCGCCGTCTGACATATTCATTAAAGATCTCGTCAACAATTACGCTTATGCTGTCGTAAATCGGCCTTCCATAAATAAAATACTGGTCGTAGGCAGTACTGTTTGTGATATCGAAATTGTATCCGCGGCTTCTGTACCACTCGGTATAAACCCGGTTTAACGCAAAGGTAATAATTGCGTAAATATTGGCGGTAAGCGCTTCTCTCGGCCAGGTGGGATAGATTTCGCTGCTGGCCACATTTTTTACATAGTCGGGAAATGAGACCTGCACATTGGAAGCGGAGGCGTCCGGACGACCGAGATGGACCGTAATCGGGTTCGGAATGACGACCTGACGAAGTACATACGGGCTGCGGTACATTCCGTCCTGACTGCGGTCGCCGGGCATTGAAACCGCCGGTCCGCCGACCGTAATATCGTTTTGTGCCGGAGTTCTTGCCGGATCTGACAGCGGTACGGGGGTCAACGGCAGCAGCGCCGTTTCGCCTTCAAAAATAGGAATGTCAGTCACATAAACCGACTGAAAGCCGTCGGCCTGTGCGAGTACATTGTAACTGAAATACGGTGTTTCGGTAAAATACGGATTCTGTGAAAATCCCCGGTCGAGCGTTTCAAGCGGTACGGGCTGTGTTTCTCCGTTTTCGTCTGTGGTAAGTTCGTAGACGCGGTTTCCTCCGCTGTCGAAAACCTGAATGCGGACGCCGCTTAAGGGTACGGCGTCGTGAGCGGTACGCGCCTGAATGGTCAAATAACCGATTGCCATAGTTTTTAAATGCTCCTTTCCTTCGGCGTACGAAAGCTGTCTGTATGTACGCCGGAACTAACATTAATGTTATATTATAGAAGGAAAACAAAAAGACGTGCGGAATTTTGCCTCATTCCCGGAATATCAGGCCTGATATCGTCAGGAGTTTCCGTTTTTCTGCCGCGCTTTGCCGTTTTCGGGAGCGGGAACGGAGGCAACGTCGTAAATCAGCAGTTTTACATAGCCGTCTCTTTGCCGATAACGGTATAGAATTTCTCTGGAAAAAAAGAAAGCGGTATGCTAGAATGAATAACAATCGGAACGGGAAAACGGAAAAGAAGCCGGCTATGTCGGCCGGCGATGCAGAAAGGAGTGAAAATCGGTATGATGAATCCGTCAGGAATTATGAAGTTTATGGAGGCGAAAAACAGATTTACGGCAAATCATCCGAAATTTTCGGCATTCATAAACACTGTATTTTCAAAGGGAGTTACGGAGGGAACCGTGATTGAAATTACGGTGACACGACCCGGAGAAGAGCCGATTACGACAAATCTGAAAGTTTTACAGTCGGATCTGGAACTGTTCCGAGAGCTGAAACTGTAAAAAACGAAATGGCCCGGCAGCGAAAACGGTAGATTGAGAGGAAAGAGGATGGGACTTGGAAAATTATGCGAGTTTGAGAAGCAGGCGAATAAGGTCTGCTTTACGTATGAACGGGGAACGGCGTATCTGGAAATAATCTGCGAAAATATAGTGAATGTGTTTCTGCCCTGTGAAACGCAGGATCACCGTTCAAAGGCAATTGAGGGAGAAAAAGCGATTCCCGTAGATTTTTCGGTAACGGGGAAGAGGGAGCAGGGAGCGGACGTCGTTGTTGTAGAGACGGAGCAGTTGACGGTAAAGGTATTTGATGATTTTTACGTCGATTTTTATAAAGCGGACGGAACGCTGTTGTGTGCGGACAGCAGGAAAGAACGGAAGCCCCGTCCCGCTTTGTCCGAAAAGTCGCTGGCGGTTTTAAAAGCGGAGGGACATGACGTTTCCGGAGGAGAATCGCTGTCTTATCCGGTACAGACCGTAAAAGTCATGGACGGCGACGAAAAGTTCTATGGACTTGGCGATAAAACGGGCTTTTTAAATAAACGGGATTATGAATACGAGAACTGGAATTCCGATATTCCGCAGGCGCATACAGACAGCTTTAAAGCGCTTTACAAATCAGTGCCGTTTTTGATTACGCTGAAATCCTGCGGCGTATTCGGTTTGTTTTTTGACAATACCAATAAATCCTGTTTCAATCTTGGAAAAGAAAACGAAGGTTACTATTTTTACGGAGCCGCTGCAGGAAATCTGGATTACTATTTTATCTATGGGGAAAAAATGCCGGAGGTAGTAAAAGGCTATACGTATCTGACCGGAACGACGCCGCTGCCGCAGCTTTGGACGTTGGGCTTTCAACAGTCGAGATGGGGCTATGATTCTGCGGAAATGATTCGTGAAATCGCAGGGACGTACCGTAAGCTTTTGATCCCGTGCGATGTAATACATTTTGATATTGATTATATGGACGGCTACCGTGTTTTCACATGGAATGAGGAAGATTTCGGTACGCCGGGCGGAATTATTGAGGAAATCGGAAGAAGCGGATTTAAAACGGTCTGTATTGTAGATCCGGGAGTAAAGCGGGAACAGGGCTATGCGAAGTATGACGAAGGTGTAGCGAATGATTATTATGCCAAAACGCCGGAGGGAGAAGTATATGTAAATGAAGTCTGGCCGGGAGAGGCGGTTTATCCGGATTTCGGAAAGAAAGAAGTTCGAGACTGGTGGGCGGACAATCAAAGATGTATGCTTTCGTTTGGAGCCAGCGGCATTTGGAACGATATGAACGAACCGGCAAGTTTCCGGGGAGAACTTCCGGCGGACGTCATGTTTACGGATGAGGATCGGCCTTCGCCGCACAGTGCGGTACACAATGTATACGGCCATCTGATGGCAAAGGCCACTTATGACGGTTTGAAAAAATACGACGGGAAGCGGCCGTTTATTATTACCAGAGCCTGCTATGCCGGGACGCAGAAATATGCTACGGTCTGGACGGGAGACAATCAGAGTCTGTGGGCGCACCTTCAGATGGCGGTTCCGCAGCTTTGTAATTTGGGATTAAGCGGACTCTCATTTGCGGGAACGGATGTCGGAGGCTTTGGCGCCGACTGTACGCCTGAGCTGTTGTGCCGCTGGGTAGAGCTTGGCGCATTTTCCCCGCTGTTTCGCAATCATTCGTCAAACGGAAGCATCTTTCAGGAACCGTGGCGTTTTGATGAAAAGACACTGGAAATAAATCGCAAGTTCATTTGTCTGCGCTATCAGCTTCTGCCGTATTTTTACGATTTGTTCTGGAAGGGAGAAAAAACGGGGCTTCCGGTGATAAGGCCTTTGGTACTCCATTATGAAAAGGATCCGAACACATGGAATTTAAACGATGAATTTCTGGTGGGAGAACATTTGCTTGTGGCTCCGGTGCTGACGCAGGGCGCGCAAAAGCGTATGGTCTATTTTCCGGAGGGTATCTGGTATGATTTCTTTACCGGCAAAGAATACTCCGGCGGGGAGTATGATCTGGTGAGTGCGCCGCTCGATGTCTGTCCTGTTTTTGCGAAGGCGGGGAGTATGATTCCGACCTGGGAAGTTATGCAGTATACAGGTGAAAAACCGTATGACACGTTAAAGCTTAAAGTGTTTAAAGGGGAAGGCGTTTACGTGCATTACCAGGATAACGGTGCGGATTTTGCATACAGAGACGGCGCGTACAATCTCTATGAATTCCGCCAGGACGCATCCGGGGAGGTGTGTCATCGGATGCTGCAGGAAGGCTATGGAACGCCATACCGGAAGATTGAATATGTCCGGTAACCATATTCCGTTTCGGGCATATGATATAGGGATGTGACAGTTGAGGAGTATTGCGTGGAGTATAATCAGGAACAGTTTTTCCGTATGCAGCAGTTTGATGCGCCTAAAATGCCTTTTTATATGAGTTATCCGATGCAGAACCTTTATCTGACAGAGATGGAGTATGAGAAGGATATGGACCGTATGAAGGAGCTGTATCCGCGGGATGTAAAGAAAATTCTCGATTTTGTAGAAGATGAATGCGATAAAATGGAATATGAGGGCAGCCTGATGTTCGACGAATATCCTGACCGTTTGATGCTTGAGCGAGTGATTGACCGGATTTATCAGAATATAAAGGGTCAGGAAAACAGTATAACGGCTGAGCAGTATTGGGGAGGCAGGAATCCGCTTGAAGAACGCAGAGGTCCGGGGCCCGGACCGGGAAGGCCGGGAGGACCGCCTCCGCCACCGCCGGGAAGGCCGGGAAGACCGGGGGGACCGCCGCCTCCGCCGCCGGGAAGGCCGGGAGACGACTTCCGAAATTTAATCGGCGTACTTTTGAATAATGAAATGTACCGGAGAAGATGCCGCCATCGCAGATGCAGAAGATGGTGGTAAAAAAAGAAAAACGCGCTTAGGCCGCAGGGAGAAAAAGAAAGGTCTTCACGAGCAGGAAATCTTGAAAAAAGGTTTCCTGCTTTTTCTTTCACTCTAAAACAGAAAGAAGATTAAAAAAATTTGCGGGAAAGATTCAGCCGATACAAAGCCGGAATTGGAAAAGTTTTGCAAGAAATGATTGCAGATTTTGAAAAAAGTGCATACAATATAGCTATCGCGTAAAAGCGGATGAACGGGATTTTTGAATAGATTAGGAAAGGAATTGCGTGTGAGGAAAGGAATTGTAAAAGCGGTTGTATTATTTTTGGCGTTTGTGATATCGGTTGTTGCGTTTAGTTTTATGACAAACCGGACAAACGAGGATCTGACAATAGAGATGACGGAGGCGACGCTTCCCGTCATTACGTTATATGAGGGGAATACGGCAATCAATGAGCTGCACGGGTATCTGACGGAAATGGACGCGGCGTTTATGCGGGATACGGTTACGCCAATCCGCGAGGATTTGCTGCTTCCCCTGAAAATAAAAACATATCAGATGCCGGTTGATGCAATTTCTTATGAAATTAGAAGCCTTGATGCCAGGCATTTAATTGCGGACGCGGAAGTCTCGGATTTTAAGTCCAAAAAAGGTACGATTGAGCTGACGCTTCAGATTCAGAACCTGTTAGACGAGGGAGAAGAATATCTGCTTGTTATTTGTTTGGAAAGCGGCGATAAAACCGTCCGTTATTATACGAGAATCATAGAGCCGGTGGACTGTCATGTGACGGAATGCATTGAGTTTGTGAAAGACTTTAATAATAAAACATTTAATAAAGAAACGGTAGGTACGCTCGGAACGTACCTGGAACGGGCGACCGGCGACAATGCGACGCTTCATTATACGACGCTGAATAATTCATTAAACCAGGTCGGATGGGCGGATTTTGAAGCGGAGCGGCTTGTCATGCCTATACCGTCCGTAAAAGAAATTACATCTTCCTATAATGTCATTGTCCTGGATTATGTGATTACAAGAACAGACGGAGAAGGAGAAAATACGTATTACAACGTGGAAGAATACTACCGCATCCGTTATACATCGCAAAGAATGTACGTTTTGAATTTTGAACGTACGGTAAATCAGATTTTCCGCAAGGAAAGCGGCAGTCTCTACGAAAAGTATATTCATCTGGGAATCCGTTCCGGGGAGGTGGAATATCTGACAGACGAAGCCGGAGAGATTACCGCTTTTGTGCAGGAGGGCGAACTGTGGTCGTACCGCCGGCCGGAACATACTATGGTAAAAGTATTCAGTTTTCGCGGTTATGAGGGGATTGACGAGCGTGAAAACTACGGAGAACACGATATCAGAATTGTAAACGTGGATGAAAACGGAGGGATTGATTATATTGTATACGGCTATATGAACCGCGGGCTTCATGAGGGAGAGGTCGGAATTGCCGTATATCATTATGACAGCGTTTCTAATACAAATGAAGAAAAAGTATTTCTTCCGTCCAGTCGTTCGTACGAGGTGATGAAGTCCGAATTGGGTCATTTAATGTTTATAAATGAAGACGGACTGTTCTATATTATGGTCGACGGTAATATTTATGAAATAGATTTGAATACGCTGGAAACAAATCGACTGGTAGAAGGACTTAGCGACGATGAATTTGCAGTTTCCGAACACAACCGTTTTTTTGCATGGACGGAAGCCGGGAATGAGGGATATGGCTCCGAGATTCGGATTATGGATTTTGTGACGGGAAAGGTATCCTCTGTAAAAGGAAGCGCAGGCGAATATGTAAAGCCGCTTGGGTTTATGGAGGAGGATTTTGTATACGGTGTTTTAAAGGCCTCCGATGTTGTAACCGACGCGGCGGGGAATATAACGGTTCCCATGTACCAGGTAAAAATCATGAATACGTCGTCCAAAAGACAGGAAATTTTAAAAACGTATGAGAAGCAGGGATACTTTGTAAAAGATGTCGTCATTGACGGCTCCACGATGTACCTGAACAGAATCAGACATAACGGAACTGTATATGCGGATGCGGATCAGGACATGATTATGAATCGTGAAGGTGGAAACGCGAAGCCTGTCGTTGTCGGCACATCGTCCAAAACAGAAAAACAAAGAGAGATACAACTGATTCTGCCGGAGGAAACAGGCAAAAAATCACCAAAGCTATTAACGCCGAAAGAAACGATCCTGGCGGAAGAGAGAGAGATTTTGCTTGAAGACAGAAGCGACCGTCCGCGCTATTATGTGTATGTGAAAGGCGACGTGATTCTTACGACGGATCACGTTACGGAGGCAGTACTGGCCGCAAATGCAGGAATGGGCGTAGTAGTGGGAGACGGGCAGCAATATATCTGGAAACGTGCAAGAAAAACGCTGCAGAATGCATTTGATGACATTCATGTAGGAGAGGAAGACAGCGAGGCGGACAGCATTACACAATGTATTAATGCTATGCTTGAAAAAGAAGGGATTAATATCAGTGTCAGCGCGCTGATATCCCAGGGAGATACGCCGAAGGAAATTTTAAACAATGCCCTGAAAGAGGCGGAGGTACTCGATCTTACCGGCTGTTCGGTAGAAGAGACGCTTTATTATGTCAGCTGCGGTTATCCGGTGTTTGCTATGACGGGAGAAAAGGAAGCGGTTTTGATTATCGGCTACGATACGGGCGGCATAACCGTTTTTGCGCCGTCTGAAGGAATACCCGTAAGAAAAACAATGACAGAGGCGGACGAATTGTTTTCGGATGCCGGCAGAATCTTTTTTACGTATTTAAAAGAATAAAACAGGAGTATTGATTTATGGAAATGGTTGCGAAAGCATTGGAGATTGTCGACGGACTTGTGTGGGGACCGGCCATGCTTGCGCTGCTTGTCGGTACGGGAGTTTACCTGACTTTTCGACTTAAGTTTTTGACATGGAGAAATCTGGGTTATGCGCTGCGGTCGGTATTAAGCAAAGAGGCGCGGGCCAAAGGGAAAGGGTCAGGCGACATTTCGCCGTTTTCGGCCCTTATGACCGCTTTGGCGGCGACAATCGGAACCGGAAACATTGTCGGCGTTGCGACTGCAATGGTGTCGGGAGGTCCAGGAGCATTGGTTTGGATGTGGATTTCCGCCTGCTTCGGTCTGACGTCTAAGTTTACGGAATGTATGCTGGCTGTGAATTTCCGGGAGAAAAACGAACGAGGAGAAATGTCCGGCGGACCGATGTACACAATGAAAAAGGGTTTTCGAAACAAAAAAACCGGAGCTGCTTTGGGTACCATGTTTGCTTTTTTTGCCGTTCTTGCCTCGTTCGGGATCGGAAATATGACGCAGGCAAATTCAATTTCGGATGCAGTACATACTACGTTCGAGATTCCGGCATGGATAACGGGACTGGTTCTTACGGTGCTGGCTTTGTTTATAATTATCGGGGGAATACAGTCCATTTCTAAAATTTCCTCCATCATCGTTCCTTTCATGGCGGTTCTCTATGTGACGGCGGGGCTGCTTGTCATTTTGGTCAATCATAAAAATTTGCCGACTGGGATGGCAATGATTTTTCAAATGGCATTTTCTGTGGAAGCGGTCGGAGGCGGTCTGTGCGGATCGATAACGGCTTCCATGATGCATGCGGTACATTTCGGAGTGGCGAGAGGCGTTTTTTCCAATGAAGCCGGAATGGGTTCGGCGGCAATCAGCGCGGCGGCGGCAACGACCGACAGTCCGGTCAGGCAGGGTTACATTAATATGACAGGGACGTTTTGGGATACGATCGTTGTGTGTACGGTAACGGGACTTTGTATTGCATGTTCCGGCGTACTTGGAATTACAGACGGCGAAGGCGCTTACATAAAAGGAGCTGCGCTGACGATTGCGGCCTTTCGTACCGGACTCGGAGAAACGGGCGCGTGTCTGGTGACAGTTGGAATCGTTCTATTTGCATTTTCGACAATTTTGGGCTGGGAGTATCAGGGAGAAAAAGCATTCGAGTATCTTTTGGGAACAAATAAGCATACTTTTATTTACCGGGTTCTTTTTTGTCTGCTTGTATATGTCGGCGCAACAACGGCGCTTGATATCGTCTGGAATTTTTCGGATATTGCGAACGCTTTAATGGCAGTTCCAAATCTGATCTGTCTTCTTGCTTTAAGTAAAACGGCGGCGGATCAGACAGAGCAGTTTCAGGCGGTGATAAAAGCCGAACGGAAAAAAGGGAGCGAGAAAAAACGGTTTTTACAGTCAGGAAAAAAATAGTGTAAAGGTACCGGTTATGCCAGAATCGGATACAAAAAGTGCATAAAAATAAAAGGACAACATCCGTTCCTTCGTTCAAGTTTAACAGATTTCATTTGGACGTATTGCAAATTACATCTTAATGGAGTATATTCTAAGAAGTAATCTATGAGAGGAAATGAATGGCATGAGCAAAAAGGAAATAGTAGTATCAAATGTTTCAAAGGGGCATAGCAATCCGATTGCGGAACTCGTTCAGGTTGCCTGCCGTTATGACAGTGAGATTATTTTGGAAAGCAATAATCGCAGAATTAATGCAAAAAGCATTATGGGCATTATGGCATTCAATCCGTCGAAGGGAATGACAGTAAATATTGAAGCAAGCGGCAGCGACGAACAGGAAGCACTGGTAGCAATGGAAAAGTTTTTAGTATGTGAGTAGTTTTAGCAGAGGGAGGATCTCATTATGGAAAAGAAGACTACAGGAAAGCCGGATGCGGCAAAGACGGCGGTTGAAACCGCAGCCGCAGCAGTGGCGGAAACAAAGGAAGCTGCGAAGAAAGTAGAAAAGAAAGCAGCCGAGAAAGTGGAAACGGTAAAGGCTGCCGCGAAAAAAGCGGTTGAAAAGGCAGAAGTAAAGAAAGCAGATACAAAGAAAAAAGAAGAAATAAGACCGGAAGTATTTGTTCAGTTTAGAGATCAGGAAGCCGTTGTAGCGGAAGTGACTGAAAAAGCCAAAAAGGAATACGAAGCAGAAGGACACAGGATTTCAGCGATCAAGTCGTTCCAGATATATTTAAAGCCGGAAGAGAATGCGGCATATTATGTCATTAATCAGAAGTATGCAGGAAGAGTGGATTTATTTTAAATCGCAGAGAACATAAAAAGCTGCGGTATCGTTTTACCGATACCGCAGCTTTTTTGCGTTATTGTATTCCGGAAGACGTCTGGTTTTCTGTTTTTCCATATCTGGAAACAAGACGCTTGATTCGGTCGTAGGGATTCAGCAGATCGCTGATGGACGAGTCGTGATTTAAAGTGTCAATAATATAGGCGATATATTTACTCATATCGCAGTCAATATAATAGTCTCTTGACAACAGCTCCGGCGACTGATAAGTGAGGTTCGTGGTAACGACACGGTAGATGGTGCCGTCGTCTACGGCCCGGTCAAATTTTTCGAGACCGTTCGTAAACAGACCAAAGGTAGCTACCACAAAAATTCGTCTCGCCTTCCGCTTTTTCAATTCGGTTGCCACGTCAATCATGCTTTCTCCGGAGGAAATCATATCGTCAATGATAATCATATCCTTTCCCTCTACGGAGGTTCCTAAAAACTCATGAGCTACGATCGGATTTCGCCCGTCTTCAATGCGGCTGAAATCACGGCGTTTGTAGAACATTCCCATATCCACACCGAGAACAGTTGCGAGATAGACGGCCCGATTCGTGCCGCCTTCGTCGGGACTGATAATCATCAAATGATCACTGTCAAATTTTATATCTTTCACATTCTTGCATATGCCTTTGATAAACTGATAGGCCGGCTGGACCGTTTCAAAGCCTTTTAACGGAATCGCATTCTGTACGCGGGGATCGTGAGCGTCAAAAGTAATAATATTATCCACGCCCATTGAAATAAGCTCCTGCAGTGCAAGGGCGCAGTCAAGAGATTCTCTGGCCGTGCGCTTATGCTGGCGGCCCTCATATAAAAACGGTATGATTACGGTAATACGTCTGGCCTTGCCCCCTACTGCGGCGATAATGCGCTTTAAATCACTGAAATGGTCGTCCGGGGACATATGGTTGATATTGCCGCAGACACTGTAAGTCAGGCTGTAATTTGTTACGTCCACCATCAGATACAGGTCATAACCACGAACGGATTCTTTGATCACTCCTTTGGCTTCACCGGTTCCGAAGCGCGGAACGGCGGTGGAAATAATGAATGAATCGCGCCGATAATCCTTAAAAGCGGCATCGTTTTGGTGTTCCAGCTCTCTTTTGGCTCTCCAGCCGACTAAAAATTGATCGACCTTTTCACCAAGTTTTTTACAACTATCGAGCGGAATCAGACCAAGTGTACCGTCAGGAACCGTTTCCAGAATTCTTTCATCGTTTGGCATTTGAGGGTCCTCCATAATATAATAGATAAATAAATTAATGCATCCGTTTTTTCATACGAATATCGTCTCCGAAGAGCTTAATGATCGTATAACTGCTTGAAATGCGCGACAGTACCCGTTCGGAGTAAATGTCTGCGATCTGGCTCATATTCAGATTCGTAGAGATAATCGTGGACTTTTTTCGCAGCATTCGTTCATTTAAACAGAGAAAGAGCTGCGAGGTAGTAAACGAGTTGGCAAGTTCCGTACCGAGATCGTCGATAATCAACAGATCGCAGTCAAAAATATTCCGGTGCGAAGCTATTGCCTGCCGTTCCTTATCAAAAATACCTTTTCCCAGCATTTCAAATAACTGAAATGCCGTAAAATAAATCACAGAGTGGCCGGTGTCTAAAAGTTCTTTTGCCACACAGTTGGATAAAAACGTTTTTCCGGTTCCGGTATCTCCATAGAAACAGAGATTGGAGAAAATGCGGTCGAAATCAGCGGCAAAGTTCTTACAGAGCCGGTAAGCCGCTTTAGCTGTTTCAAGCGAAGTCATCCCCGTCGCCGGATTAAGGGTCGTGTCGGAATAATATTCAAAAGAAAACGTATCGAAGTTTTCCGACGCAAGAATTTCCTTTAAATTGGAACGGGTATAAACCGTATCTATCATGCGCTGCGTCAGGCAATGACAACGAGCGCCGTTTTGATAACCGGTGTCCCTGCAGTCGGGGCAGGTGTAAACCGGTTCGAAATAATCCGCAGGATATCCGAGTTCCTCTAATAGTTGTCCCCGTTTTTTGCGGAGAGAGGAAAGCTCTGCTTTCAGGTCTTTTAAGGCGCCGTCTTCACCGTCGAGAAGTCTTCGCGCGGATGCGACGGAGTATTCTGCAATGGAACGGTCGATCTCCTTTAAGGAAGGAGCCTCCTCGTAGGCCTTTTTTTTGCGGGTGTCGAGCAGGCGTTTGTTTTCTAACTGCCTTGCGTCATATTCACGTAAAATCTCATCATATTGAGAATTGCTTAAAGGCATGTAGGTTCCTCCCGAAGCTTTTGTAACGATGTGGTTAAAAGCATTTTTTCCATCTGGTCATAATCATAGGAACGCTGATCAAAGTTGTTAAATTTATTTTTGGAAACATTCCGCGCTCCGGCTGCGGAAGTTTTCTTTTTTTTCTGAAAGGCATCGTCCGATTTTGCGGCGTCTTCAAGCGTTTTGACCTGGTTTTTCTTCCAGTTGCTTAAAATGGTATCCGTATATTCAAAACTGGGCTGATGGATGGAAGAAAGGGTTCTTTCACATGCAGCGGCAATCATTTCAAGGGAAAACCCGTATTCGGACTTCCATTTTTCAATAAACGCCGTTTCGGAGGTAACCAGGCTGCGCCCGGTGATTCCCATCGCTTTCATAACGACAAAGCAGGATTTGCTGTACTGTCCGGCAGCCGCCTTTGCCTGTTCTACTGTTTGGATTTGTTCGGCTGCCCAGGCAAGCGCCACTTTGTCTATGTATCGAATGCTCTTGTGCCCTTTGCTGACACAGTGTTCAATCAGGTATTCAATTAATTCCGCTGAAAACTTCAGGCCGTCGTACCAGTATAAGATAAGGTTTAAGTCGGTCGGAGTCAGCATTCTGCCCAGATACCGTTCCGTAATAAACAAAAGTTCGGCAATTGTTTCCTGTTCCCGGAACTGCCTGATATCGTCGGCGGAATAAGCTTTTTTTTCTGCGGCTGCGTCTTTTTTTGGCGGCGGGGCCGTATCTTTCTTTGCAGGCGCGGATTCGGCGGTTCCGGTATTCTGCGGCTGCACAGGTACGCCTGCCTTTTTCGAATGCGTATCCAGCAAATGAATGCCGTTTAGATTCTCGCTCTCGTCATAATCAAGACGGAGAAGCTGCATTCGTTCCCAGTAGCTTAACGCACGTTTGACATCTTTTTCCGTATGTTCGAACTTGTCCGCAATGGCGGAAAGAGAAAAAACGGAATCCGGTGCGTTTAACTGGCGCAAAAGGTATAAATAGATTTTGACAAATTCGCCGTTTGCGTCGGACATATATTCATCGATAAAAATATTGGAGACGCTGGTAGCGGACATATGACGGTCGCTGTACAGGTTAATGTTTGCCATAAGGATAACCATTCCTTTCTCATTTTACCCGAAGGCTGATTGCCGTTCGGACGGCTAATTTTAGGATAATTCCTTAATCTGTTCAAGATTATTGCACAGGAATTTTGAAAAGAGAAGAGGAATTTCAACGGCTGCGCCGGGCGAAAGCGGGGGCGTCCGTAAGTGGAAACTGTGGAAAACGGGGAACGACATATCCAAATAAACGGAAAATCATGGTAAAACATGCGATTTGGCGGAACCGTTTACCCGCTATAAAAATCCACATTCAAAGCCTTGTTTTCCTCCGAATTGAATGTGGATAATGTGGATAACTTATTTTCCAAGAAGCATGTCGCCGACAGTAACAATATTTCCGGCTCCCATAGTTATCAACAGATCGCCGTTTATACAATTTTTTAATAAATATTCTTTTATTTCTTCAAAAGTGGGGAAGTAGTGACAGTCAATTCCCGCTTCCTTTAGCTTTTTTAAGACATCTAAGGAACTGACGCCGTATGTATTTTTTTCCCTGGCAGCATAGATATCCGCAAGGACAACGATGTCCGCCATTGATAAGGCGTTCGCCAGTTCGTCTAAAAACAGCTTTGTCCTTGAGTAGGTATGCGGTTGGAAGACAAGCACGAGGCGTTTGTGCGGACAGATTTTCGCCGCCGTTAAAGTTGCCCGGATTTCGGTCGGGTGATGCGCATAGTCATCTACGATTGTAATTCCATTTGCTGTGCCTTTGTATTCAAAACGCCGGTCGGCTCCGGCAAAAGAGTCGATGCCTGCGGCTGTTTCTTCTGCGGAAAGACCGAGTTCTCCTGCTAACGCGGCAACGGAAAGAGCATTGGAAACATTATGAATGCCAGGAACATTTAAGGTAATCTCCGTCAGCCTTGTTTTGCCGTGCATAACGGTAAAGGAGGCGCATGCCTTGTCGTTGAAACAAATATCGGCCGGATAATAATCGCAGGCGTCCGTAAGGCCGAACGTAACGATTTTTGCAGATGTCTGCGATACGATTTCCGGATAATGTTCAATTTCACCGTTTATTATAATTACGCCGTCCTCTTTCGTATTTCCGGCGAAACGGCAAAACGAGCTGCGAATTTCTTCCAGATTTTTGAAAAAATCCAGATGTTCCGCTTCTATATTTAATATGATGCTGTATTTCGGACGGAAATTTAAAAAACTGTTTGTATATTCGCATGCTTCCGTAACAAAGAGATCGGATTTGCCGACCCGGAGGTTTCCGTGAATGGATTTTAAAATGCCGCCTACCGTTACCGTCGGATCACATCCCGCCTGCAGCAAAAGCTGACTTACCATAGACGTGGTAGTAGTTTTTCCGTGTGTTCCGGATACCGCTATGGAACGATTGTAATTGTCCATAATCTGTCCGAGCAGCTCGGCGCGGCTTAACATCGGAATGTTTACTTCTTTTGCGCGGACAAATTCAGGATTGTCTTCATGAATCGCCGCTGTGTATACGACAAGGTCAATACCGTCAATAATATTGGAAGCGCTCTGGCCGTAGAAGATACGAATTCCTAACTGCTCTAAATGGTGCGTAAGGCCGGATTCAACGGAATCCGAACCGGAAACGGTAAAATGCGCGTCGTTCAGAATTTCTGCGAGGCCGCTCATACTGACGCCTCCGATACCGATAAAATGGATATGTATGGGCTGACTAAAATTAATCTGATACATTTTTCTGATAACCATGCCTTTCTTTTTGTCTGTTCCGTAATACTAATTATAACCGTACTTCGGGAATTTGCAAATTTTTTTCAAAATCCTGCCGCAGCGAAGGGGCCAAAATCCGGAAGATATAAGGATAGGGGCGTTGATATAAGCCTGCCCGCGTTGTTTTGATGATATGACACAATTCGATTATATAAAACATGTTTTGCATATTATGTCGGAAATCGGGAAAAATGTCCGGAAATATTCGGCGGGTTTATATTTTTTTCTCCGAAGAAAAGAATTGATTTGTATAAATAGCCAAAAAACAGGAAAAATGTCGGAAAATATTGTTAAAAATGATGTACAATAGACAAGTAGTGTGTTATACTACATGATATACAGTAAGATTACTATATAGACTGAAAAGTGACGAGAGGTGATTGACGTGATTCGAAAAGAGATGATAGCAATGCTATTGGCAGGAGGGCAGGGAAGCCGCCTGGGCGTACTGACCGCACGCGTTGCCAAACCGGCTGTCGCATTCGGCGGGAAGTACCGGATTATTGATTTTCCGCTCAGTAACTGTATTAATTCGGGGATTGATACGGTGGGCGTATTGACGCAGTATCAGCCGCTGCGATTAAATACGCATATCGGGATCGGAATACCGTGGGATTTGGACCGCAACAACGGCGGCGTTACCGTACTTCCGCCGTATGAAAAAAGCGACAACAGTGAGTGGTATACCGGTACGGCAAATGCGATTTATCAGAACATGAATTATATGGAGCAGTACCATCCCGAATATGTTCTGATTTTATCCGGAGACCATATCTACAAAATGGACTATGAAGTAATGCTCGATTTTCATAAGGAGAATCAGGCGGACGTAACGATTGCAACAATGCCGGTTTCTATGGAAGAGGCGAGCCGGTTCGGTATCGTGATTGCGGACGAAGAAAAGAAAATTCTGGAATTTGAAGAAAAGCCGGAACATCCGAGAAGCAATCTTGCGTCGATGGGAATTTATATTTTTAGCTGGAAGGTATTAAAAGAAGCGCTGATTGCAATGAAGGATCAGAAAAGCTGCGATTTTGGCAAGCACATCATTCCGTACTGCCATGAAGGGGGAAAGCGGCTTTTTGCTTATGAATATAACGGTTATTGGAAGGATGTCGGGACGCTTGGCTCTTACTGGGAAGCGAATATGGAGCTGATTGACCTGATTCCCGAATTTAATCTCTATGAGGAATACTGGAAGATTTATACGAAGAGCGACATCATTGAGCCGCAGTATCTTTCGTCGGAATCCGTTGTGGAAAGGAGCATTATTGGGGAAGGCTCCGAGATTCTTGGCGAAGTTCACAGTTCTGTTTTAGGAGCGGGAGTTTCCATTGGGAAAGGAAGCGTGGTAAGGGATTCCATCATTATGAAGGGAACCTGTATTGGGGAAAACGTTATGATTGATAAGGCGATTGTTGCCGAGAACTGCGTGATTGGGGATCGCGTCAGGATCGGCGTGGGGGAAGAAGCGCCGAATCAATTTAATGAGAAGGTTTACGCCTTCGGACTTGTTACAATCGGGGAGGATTCCGTTATTCCGTCCGATGTGTCGATCGGAAAGAATACGGCGGTATCCGGCGTGACGACGAAGGAGGACTATCCGACCGGAACGCTTTTTAGCGGTGAAGTAATTATTAAGGCAGGTGATGCGGAATGAAGGCAGTAGGGATTATTTTAGCCGGCGGGAATAACAGCCGGATGCAGGAATTATCCAATAAAAGGGCAATTGCGGCAATGCCGGTCGGCGGAAGCTACCGCAGCATCGATTTTGCACTCAGCAATATGAGTAATTCTCATATACAGACAGTCGCTGTATTGACGCAGTACAGTGCGAGATCTTTAAACGAGCATTTAAGTTCTTCGAAATGGTGGGACTTCGGAAGAAAGCAGGGCGGACTGTATGTGTTTAATCCGACGGTAACCGTGGACAATAGCTGGTGGTACCGCGGAACGGCAGACGCTATGTATCAGAATATCAACTTTTTAAAGAGACGTCATGAGCCGTATGTGATTATCAGCAGCGGCGACTGCGTTTATAAATTGGACTTTAATGAGGTTTTGGACTATCACATATCCAAAAAAGCGGACATTACCGTTGTATGTAAGGATATGGAACCGGGAATCGACGTCAGCCGTTACGGCGTGATTCGTATGAACGAGGATGCGCGTGTTGTAGAATTTGAGGAAAAGCCGATGGTTTCGCATTCCAATACGATTTCTGCCGGAATCTATATTGTACGGAGAAGACAGTTAATTGAAATGCTTGAGCGCAGCGCAGACGAGGACCGATGGGACTTTGTAACGGATATTTTAATCCGCTATAAGAATATGAAACGAATTTTCGGCTATAAGATGAAGGAATACTGGAGCAATATCGCTTCCGTAGATTCTTATTATCAGACGAATATGGATTTCTTAAAGCCGGAGGTGAGAAGATACTTTTTCCGTGAGGAGCCGACGATTTATTCTAAGGTTGATGATTTGCCGCCCGCAAAGTACAACGCGGGATCCGATGTACGCAACAGCCTGATTGCAAGCGGATGCATTATTAACAGTAAGGTTGAAAACTCCGTTTTATTTAAAAAGGTTTTTGTCGGCAAAAACTGTGTGATTAAAAATTCTGTAATTTTAAATGATGTGTATATCGGGGACAACACACATATTGAAAATTGCATTGTAGAAAGCCGTGATACGTTAAAGGCGAATACTTATTATTGCGGTGAAAATGAAATTAAAGTAGTTTACGAAAATAATGAAAGGTATGTATTATAAGTCGCTAAGGGGGAGGACAAAAGCTATGCAGATTACAGATGTGAGAATCAGAAAGGTGGAAAAAGAAGGTAAAATGAAAGCAGTCGTTTCCATTACAATTGATGAGGAGTTCGTTGTACACGACATCAAGATTATTGAAGGCGAGAAGGGGCTGTTTATCGCAATGCCGAGCAGGAAAGCGGCGGACGGGGAGTACCGCGATATTGCACATCCGATTAACTCCGGAACGAGAGACCGTATTCAAACACTGATTCTGGATAAGTATTGGGAAACGCTTGAGACTGCAGCGGATTAATCCGCCGGAATACTCTGCTGGAATAATCCGCATGGAAAAAAAGAGACATAAAACCGGAGCATGGGAGAGCTTTTGGTTTTATGTCTTTTTTTGGTTATAAATTGGACATACCGTCGCGCCGGGGGCCCTGTTTTCGGTATTCGGAAGGGGATACCCCCTTTTGTTTTTTAAAAAGCCTGCTGAAATAAAGCGGGTTGTCATATCCGACAATGGCTCCGATTTCCGTTACGGAACACGAGGTCGTTTCTAACAGCATTTGTGCATTGGCAATTCGTAAGGATACCAGATACTGCATAGGTGTTGTATCTGTATACTGTCTGAAATTGCGAATAAACCAGCTTACGCTCATGCCTCTTTGGGCGGCGTATTTTTCTATGCTGATTTCTTTGTTATAGTTGTCGTTAAAATATTGAATGGCGGCTTCCATTTCCGCATCCAAATATTCGTTTCTAAGTTTCTGTTTGGTGCTTAGCCTGCGTTGTATGACGATGAAAAGATGACGCAGCAGCAGGGAAAGCATTTCTTCGTAGTGGTCCTGACATCGCTGAAGCTCGCGGATCATTCGTTTGAAAAGATTCGTAAATTCAAGCGAAGTTCCGGTCTTAAGCACCCGCATCTCATTTGTAATGCCGTAGCTTTTCAAAAGCTGCCTGACGTTTTTGCCGGTAAAGTGAACCCAGTAAACTTCCGCCTGTTCGCTGCCGTAGTAGACGTATCGCTGCGGTTCCTTCGGGCGGTAAATTACCATATGTCCGGCTGTTACGACAGTATCTTTTTCTTTTCCGTCAAAATAAAAATGCGTCTTTCCGGAAGCGACATACAGAAGCTGGAAATCGATTCTGCCCTTCGGACGATGGGTGGGGAGCTTCGGACGCGTGTAAAGGCGGTAGGTTCCGCAACTGCCGACAATCAGCGGTTTGCTTTTGTCCATAAAATCTATGAGGGAATTGTTCAAATAGGCGGAATTGGTATACATGAAAATGCCTGCTCCTTTCTTTTTTTATCATTGTATCATTTTGTGCATGTTTTGTCCAATCCGGTTTATGGACTGTTTTAGGGTCTGTATTTATAATTATTCTTGAAACAACGCGGAAAAGAAAGAGAGGAGGAGAAGGAGGGGGTTATCATGAAATTGCCAGGGCATTATGAAAATATGCATATTTTGCATGAAAATGTGCTGCCGGCGAGAGCATACTATATTCCGGCGTCAGGGCGTTTGCAGGATCCGGTGGAACGCAGGGAAGCTTCCGACCGTATGCAGCTTTTAAATGGGGATTGGAAATTTGGGTATTATAAAAGTGCAGACGAAGTGGAGGAATTTTTTTATAAGGAAGATTTTGACACGACGGCCTTTGGGCAGATCACGGTTCCGGGCGTATGGCAGGCATATGGGCATGACGCGCACCAATATGTAAACATTCGTTATCCGTTTCCGTTTGACCCGCCGTACGTCCCGGTTGAAAATCCATGCGGCGCATATGTGCATGAATTTGAATATCATGCCGATCGGACGGCGCCGAATGCGTTTTTGAATTTTGAGGGGGTTGATTCCTGTTTTTACGTTTGGTTAAACGGGAAGTACGTCGGTTACAGTCAGGGATCTCATACGACAAGTGAGTTTGAGATAAGCAATATGGTCAGAGAGGGAAAAAACCGCCTTGCCGTACTTGTTTTAAAGTGGTGCGACGGGAGCTATCTTGAGGATCAGGATAAATTCCGCACAAGCGGAATTTTCCGGGACGTTTATTTGTTGAAACGGCCGGAACATGCGGTGTGGGATTATGAGGTGCGGACCGTATGCAAAAAGGAATACGCGCAGATACTGCTGCGCATCAGGTATTACGGAAAAGCAATACCTACACTGGCGGCAATCTATGACAAAGCCGGGAAAGCGGCTGCTTTTGCCAGAATAGAGCCGGAAGAAAAAGAGCGGACCACAGAGCTTTGTCTGGAGGTTTCAAACCCGGTTTTCTGGAATCCGGAAGAGCCGTATCTTTATACGCTTCTTTTGGAAACCTGTCATGAAACGATTACGGAATATATAGGGCTGCGTGAGATCGGGATCAGGGACGGAGCGCTTTTGCTGAACGGAGCGGAAATAAAATTTCACGGCGTAAACCGTCATGAATTTGATCCGGTTACATTTGCAGCAGTTAATACGGAACAGACGAAGCGCGATTTAATCCTGATGAAGCGGCATAATATAAATGCGGTTCGTACCAGCCATTATCCGAACGCGCCGTACTTTTATCAGCTCTGCGACAGATACGGGTTTCTGGTTATGGATGAAGCGGACGTGGAAGCCCACGGTCCAATGGAGTTTTACTATGAGGATGGCAGCGAGGAAAACCGGTTTTATCACTGGAATGAGACGATTGCGGACAATCCGGAATGGGAAGCGGCCATTTTAGACCGTGTGGAACGTATGGTGCAGCGGGATAAAAACCGTCCGAGCGTCGTGATCTGGTCAATGGGAAACGAATGCGCTTATGGCTGTAATTTTGAAAAGGCGCTGCGAAGGACAAAGAAATTGGATCCGTTCAGGCTGACGCATTATGAAGGAGCGAGGTTCAGAAAAAAAGAACGACAGTATGATTTTTCCTGTCTCGATTTATACAGCAGAATGTATCCTGCATTGGAAGAGATTTATGATTATCTGGAAAAGAAGCCGGATAAACCGCTGATTCTCTGTGAATATTCTCATTCGATGGGAAACGGGCCGGGAGATCTGGAAGATTATTTCAAAGTATTTGAGGAAAACCGGCTTCTGTGCGGGGGCTTTGTGTGGGAGTGGTGCGACCATGCCGTCGCAGACAGGACGCAGGAAGGAAAAACAGTCTATCTCTACGGAGGCGACCACGGTGAGGAAATCCACGATGGAAATTTCTGTGTAGACGGGCTGGTATTTCCGGACAGAAGACCGCATACCGGACTTTTGGAATACCGGAACGTCTATCGTCCTGCGCGGGCAGTTTCCTACTGTCAGGAGACGGGAACGCTTCAGATGAAAAATTATTTGGATTTTACGGATTTAAAGGATTATCTGGAAATCCGCTACGAGGTAAATTGCGACGGCGTGTGCATGGAAGAAGGAGCGCTCCCCGCTTATTCCGTAAAACCGCGGCAGACAAAGGAATTTTCACTTCCGATTACGAAAACCTGCTGCGGAAGTACGTACTTAAGGCTGTATTATTATACGCGCAGAGAAGTCGGGCCGGTTCCTGCCGGATGTTTGATGGGGTATGAGGAAATTTTGCTGCATACGGCGGACGACAGAAATAAAACGGCAGTCCGGCTGCTTGAAACAGCGGGAGACTTAAAAGAACCGGTTTCGGTTTCTGAAACGGAGGCCGAACTGGTTTGTCAGGGGGAACAGTTTACCTATACGTTTGATAAAAAAACCGGTCTGTTTCGGGAAATGATTTATGCGGGCGTGCGGCTGCTAAATGGCCCGATGGAATTGAATATCTGGCGTGCGCCTACCGATAACGACATGTATCTGAAGGAGGAATGGAAGCGTGCGGGGTATCATCGCGCGGGAACAAGAGCCTATTGGACCAGGGGATACAGAGGAGAGCATTTGCTGAAAATCCACGGCGCGATGTCGGTTTCGGCGCCTTCGCTGCAGCGGATTCTGGATGTTGAGTCAGTATGGGAACTGACGGGAAACGGCGCGGTCAGAGTTTCGTTATTTGTCAATCGGAATCCCGGATTTCCGATGCTGCCGCGGTTCGGCCTACGGATGTTTTTAAATAATACGCTGCAGAGTGTAAGGTATTACGGTATGGGGCCGTATGAAAATTATCGGGATAAACATCAGGCGTCTTATCATGGGTTGTTCCAAAGCAATCTTTTGGACCTTCACGAAGATTATATTCGTCCGCAGGAAAACGGCAGCCGCGCAGACTGCAGCTTTGTAACGGTCGAGGGCGGCGGTTACGGAATTTCAGCGGTATCCGAATCGGGTTTTTCGTTTCAGGCTTCGGCGTATACGCAGGAAGAACTGGAACAAAAGGCGCATAATTTTGAACTGGAGCCGTCGGGAAGTACGGTTTTATGTCTTGATTACGCATTAAACGGGATCGGTTCTAACAGCTGCGGACCGAAACTGTTAAAGCAGTACAGACTGGACGAGGAGAGCTTTGCGTTCCGCATGAAGCTGATTCCGTTTAAACAGGGATAAGAACAGGGGGTCTTATGCAGGAGAAAACTTATTTAAAATGGTATAACAAAGTGGGATATGGTTCGGGAGATATTGCAGGAAACGTCGTATATGCGTTTTTATCTTCGTTTGTGATGATTTATCTGACAAATACGGTCGGCTTAAAGCCGGGAATTGTCGGAACCCTGATTGCGGCTTCAAAGATATTCGACGGGGTGACAGACGTTTTTTTCGGCGCGATGATTGATAAGACAAAAAGCAGGCTCGGTAAGGCGAGACCGTGGATGCTTTTTGCCTATATCGGTTGTGCGATTACGTTGATTGCGATTTTTGCGGTACCGGTTAATCTGGGAAAAACATCGCAGTATATTTGGTTTTTTATTGCTTATACGATGTTAAACGCTGTTTTTTATACGGCGAATAATATTGCTTATTCGGCTCTGACCGCGCTAGTTACCAAAAACAGTAAGGAACGGGTACAGATGGGTTCCTGCCGTTTTATCTTTGCCTTTGCCACAAGTCTTTTGATTCAGTCGGTTACGGTAAAAGCGGTTGCGTACTTCGGCGGCGGAGCGGCCGGATGGAAATATGTTGCGATTCTCTATGCGGGAATCGGATTGATTGTCAATACGATTTCCGTGTTTTCCGTCAGGGAACTCCCGGAGGAAGAACTTGCGGAAAAAGGCGCATTTGCAGAGGATCCGAAGGAGAAATACAGTCTTTTTGAGGCCGGTAAGCTTTTGTTTTCCAATCGGTTTTATCTGATGATCTGCGGCGTCTATATTTTACAGCAGGTTTATACGGCAATGATAAATATGGGACTTTTTTACATGACGTATGTTTTGAAGAACGAAAATCTGTTTGGCGTATTTTCGTGGGCCGTGAATATTCCGTTGATTGTGGCGCTTGTATTTACCCCGGCGCTTGTGGCAAAATGGAATGGATTGTATAAGCTAAATGTCAGAGGCTATCTGCTGGGAACGTTCGGGCGTGCGATGGTAGTCGCAGCCGGATATATGGGAAGCGTTCCGCTGATGCTTTTCTTTACCGGAGTGGCGGCTCTGGGGCAGGGTCCCTGGCAGGGAGACATGAATGCGGTAATCGCTTCATGCTCCGAATATACGTTTCTTACTAAGCATAAAAGAGTAGACGGAACGATGTATTCCTGTACGTCGCTTGGCATTAAGTTAGGCGGCGGACTGGGAACCGCACTTGCCGGATGGCTTTTGGATATCAGCGGTTTTGAAGGGAGTCTTGCTGTGCAGCCGGATTCCTGTATTCGGATGCTTCATGTAATATATCTATGGATTCCGCTTTTAATCAGCGTTATTATTACCGTGATTCTTTCTCAGATGAATGTGGAAGGTGCGAACGAACGACTGAGACAGCGGCAGAGAGGCTGATATCGGGCGGATTCGCATATTTCCGCAAAAATTTCCAAATCTTAGGTTTACAAAATCCCGAAAACGCAATAGAATAAAGAACAGTAACATATTTCCCGGCAGACGGGCGCGTTGCGCCTGTCTGCCGTCGTTGCTGTGAGGAACGTGCGCTGCCTGCAACCGGTTTGGAATAAGGCGGCTTTTTTCACACAGATGCAGGAATGGGGATTGGACTTTTCGACGCAAAGCGTCCGGAAGTTTTTGTTGATTAAGATGCCGCTTGCGCGGCGGAATGAGAGGAAAAGATGGGAATAATAGAGAATAAAACGTTTGATGAGGAACGCGCTTTATACGGAAGCAGCGGGATATCGATCAATCACTGTGCTTTTGACGGACCGGCGGACGGGGAAAGCGCGTTAAAAGAAAGCAGGGATATAGAGGTAACGGATTGCTTTTTTAACCTCCGGTATCCGTTCTGGCATGACCACAGGCTTAAAATTTCCGGTTCAAAGATGACCGAGCTCTGCCGCGCCGCGCTCTGGTATTCTTCCGACATAGAAATTTCGGATACGAAACTGCACGGAATAAAGGCGCTTCGGGAATGCAGCAGGATAAAAATGAGCGGCTGCGACATTGTTTCACCGGAGTTCGGATGGTTTACTGACGAAGTACAAATGAACGACTGCAGCGCAAAAAGCGAATATTTTATGATGCGCTCAAAGCAGCTTTCGTTTTCCGGCGTGCATCTGGAGGGAAAATACTCGTTTCAGTATATTGAAGATTCGACCTTTGATCATTGTGATTTTCAGACCAAAGACGCTTTCTGGCATGCAAAGAATGTAACGGTGAAAAACAGTATTGTAAAGGGAGAGTATCTTGCATGGTATTGTGAAAACGTTACGTTTGAAAACTGTAAAATTATCGGGACGCAGCCGCTTTGCTATTGTAAGAATTTAAAACTGATAAATTGTGAAATGGAAGAGGCCGATCTCTGTTTTGAAAAATCCGAGGTAGAAGCAAACCTTCTTACTGCGGTCATAAGTATTAAAAATCCCGCGGCCGGACGAATCTGTGCCCCTGCTGTAGGAGAAATAATTATGGATGATGTTGACGCGCACGGAGAGATTTTGATAAAAAAGTAACAAAGAAATCGCAGGGACTTTGAATAAAAGGAAGAGATTATGTCGCAATTACAGGAAAAAACAGAGAAAAAACAGTTTTCCAATACAAAGGATATGACGCAGGGAAATCCATACTCGCTGATGCTTGGCTTTGCGATGCCGGTTTTTTTGAGTCAGGTGTTTCAGCAGCTTTATAATACGGCGGACGCGTTTATTGTAGGCAGATTTTTAGGTACGAACGCTCTTGCGGCAGTCACTTCTTCCGGTACGCTGATTTTTCTGATGACGAGCTTTTTTATCGGAATTGCAATGGGAGGCGGGGTCGTGATATCCCGGCACTTCGGAGCGGGGGATAAGGAACGGGTTTCGAGAGCCATACATACGATTTTCGCTTTCGGAATTGTAAGCGGGTTGATTCTTACCGTGGCGGGCGTCGTATTTACGCCGACATTTTTAACCTGGATGCAGACAGACCCGGAGGTCATGCCGGAGGCGGTCGAGTATTTTCGTTATTATTTTCTTGGAGCGCTTGCAATGGTAATGTATAATGTCTGCCGCAGTATTATGAATGCGCTCGGAGACAGCAAACGTCCGCTTTATTACCTGATTTTTTCGTCTCTGATCAATATTGCGCTCGATTTGCTGTTTATCGGCGTTTTTCGCTGGGGCGTCTGGTCGGCCGCTGCGGCGACCGTTGTCTCCCAGGCGGCGAGCGTTGTGCTGTGTATGATACATTTGCTCCGCAAGGGAAATATATTTACGGTAGAACTGAAAAAAATATGTTTCCATAAGGAGATGCTTACAGAAATCGTGCGATACGGCCTGCCGGCAGGAGTACAAAATTCGGTGATCGGTTTTGCAAACGTGATTGTACAGTCTCAGATTAATTCGTTTGGCAAGCTTGCGATGGCGGCTTACGGCACACATGCGAAAATTGAGGGCTTTGCGTTTCTGCCGATTACCAGCTTTAATATGGCAAGCACCACATTTATCAGTCAGAATCTGGGCGCCAGACAGTATGACCGCGCCAAATCGGGGGCGCGCTTTAGCATCCTTGCCGCGGTGGTTTTGGCGGAGCTGATCGGGATTTGTTATTTTATCTGGGCGCCTGAGTTCATCGGTCTGTTTGACAGCACGGCCGGTGTAATTACTTATGGCGTGCAGCAGGCGCGCACGGTAGCGCTGTTTTATTTTCTGCTGGCGTACTCGCATTCGATTGCGGCGGTCTGCCGCGGGGCTGGAAAAGCGTTTGTACCGATGTTTATTATGCTTTCGATTTGGTGCGTCATTCGGATTGCCTATATTATCATAGTAATGCGTCTGACTGAAGACATTAATAATATTTATTGGGCGTATCCGCTTACGTGGGGCCTGAGCTCCGTGATTTACCTCGTCTATTATCTGTGTTCCGACTGGGTACACGGGTTTGAAAAAGCGAAGTGAGCTTTCGATACAGAAATGAGGTGAGGGGAAATGGCGGTTAGGCTTTTAAAGCCGCAGAGAGCTGAGCGTTTGTTTGACGGCTGGCAGGAGACGATGATTTGGTCGTGCCTTCAAAACGTGATGGGAGAGATTTACGTTTCCGATGTGGAACATGTTTCGTCCGCTGCGGCGCTTCTCGGTGATTTCTGCTTTTTGGCGGGAAAACCGGATGCGGATTTGCTGCTTTTTGTCTGCAGGAGGGACTTTTTGATTCTGACACCGCAGAATCAGGCATGGGAAGCGCTGATTGAGGAGGTTCTAAAGGACGCCGTCAAAAAGGTGACGCGCTATTCTTTTAAGAAGAATACGGTTTTCGATCCGGAAAAGCTTTCGCGCGCGGTGGATTCCCTGAGTCCGGAATATACGCTGCGGATGATGGATGAGGAGTGTTTTGGGCTGTGCAGAGAAAACGACTGGAGCAGGGACCTCGTTTCAAATTTTGCGGACTATGCGTTATACAAAAAATCAGGTCTCGGAGCCGTAATATTAAAAGACGGCCAACTTGTTTCCGGAGCGTCCTCGTATACCGCTTACCGGGAGGGAATTGAAATTGAAATCGATACGCGGAAAGAGTACAGGCGAAACGGGCTGGCTTATATCTGCGGAGCGAAACTGATTCTGGAATGTCAGAACAGAGGTCTGTATCCGAGCTGGGACGCGCAGAATCAGGCGTCGGCTTCGCTGGCGGAAAAACTGGGGTATGTCTGTGACAGAGCGTACCCCGCATATGAAGTATACGGTTTAAAGCAAGGAGGAACGGAATGAAAATATCTGATATTCATAAACAGAAAAAAAATGTGCTTTCGTTTGAAATTTTTCCGCCGAAAAAAGACAGCGAACTGAAAAATATTGACGAAACGCTTGGAATTTTATGCGAGCTGAAACCGGATTTTATCAGCGTAACGTTTGGAGCGGGAGGCAGCGCGAATCGAAACAAAACGATAGAGCTTGCTAAAAAAATCAGAGAGGAATACGGGGTTGAGCCTGTGGTTCATCTGACCTGCCTCTGTTACGACAAAAAGGAAATCGATGAATTTTCAAAGCAGCTTGCGTCGGAGGGATTGTATAATATTCTTGCGCTCCGCGGAGACAGAAATCCGAACATTCCGGAAAAAGAGGATTTTAAACATGCGTCCGATCTGATTACTTATTTAAAAGAAAAGGACGATTTCTGTATTGCGGGAGCGTGTTATCCCGAGTGCCATCCGGAATCGGAAAATCGCGTAGATGAAATACGGAATTTAAGGAAAAAAGTGGACGCGGGCGCGGAGTTGCTTTTATCACAGCTTTTTTTTGACAACCGCTTTTTCTATCGTTTTGCGGAAGACTGCCGGATTGGCGGAATTGACGTACCGATTACGCCCGGCGTGATACCGGTCATCAATGCGGCGCAGATTAAACGAATGGTTACGATGTGCGGAGCGTCGCTGCCGGAGCGGTTTCTGAAGATTATCCATAAGTATGAAGATAAGAAAGAAGCGCTTTTCGATGCGGGGATGGCGTATTTGTTAAGCCAGGTCATTGATCTGCTGGCGAACGACGTAGACGGGATTCATTTATATACCATGAACAATCCGACCGTAGCGCGCAGGATCTGCGAGGGAATCCGAAATATCGTAAGTGAAAAAGAAGAAAGTCCGGCAGCGCATAGCTGAATCCGGGAACGTTTGAATTGGGACGGATGGTGCAAAAATGACAGAGAACGCGGAAATTGATTTGAAATATCGGAAGTTAATCAGGATTTTAAAGGAGATGGGAAGTGCGGCGGTCGCTTTTTCCGGCGGCGTCGATTCTGCATTGTTGCTTTATGCGGCGCATGAAGCGCTTTCGGACGGCGTTATCGCAGTTACGGCAAAAGCGCATGTATTTCCGCAGCGGGAATTTGAAGAGGCAGCCGCTTTTTGCATGAAAGAAGGAATACGTCAGGAAGTATTTTTGTTGAAAGAGCTGGAAATCGAAGGATTTTCGGAAAATCCGAAAAACAGATGCTATATCTGTAAAAAACAGATGTTAAAGCATGTGACGGCAATTGCGGAAAAATGCGGATGTAAGTACGTGGCGGAAGGGTCGAATACCGACGACCTGGGAGATTACAGGCCGGGTTTAAAGGCAGTTTCCGAGCTTGGCATTCGAAGTCCTCTTCGTGAGGCGGATTTGTCCAAGCAGGAGATACGGCTGCTCTCAAAACGGTTCGGCCTGCCAACGTGGGAGAAGCCTTCTTTTGCCTGTCTGGCATCCCGTTTTGTCTATGGGGAGACGATAACGGAGGAAAAGTTACAAATGGTAGAACGGGCCGAAGCGCTTTTGTCTGAAAACGGATTTCGCCAGTTTCGCGTCAGGATTCACGGGACGTCGGCCCGTATCGAGGTGCTGTCTGAAGAAATCAATCGTTTTTTTGAGAAAGAGTTTCGCGAGGAAATTGCAAAAAGGCTGCTGGAATACGGTTTTTCCCATGTATCTCTGGATTTGCAGGGGTATCGAACCGGAAGTATGAATTGAGACGGGAGCGGTATGTTCAGCGGCGTATCGTAATGACAGGTAAAAGAGAGGAATAACGTTTGGAACGGTTTGAGCGAACAGAGCGCCTGCTCGGCGCAGAGGCGATGGAACGATTAAGAGCGTCGCACGTCGCGGTCTTTGGCATTGGCGGCGTCGGAGGATTTGCGGCGGAAGCGCTTGCGCGGAGCGGCATAGGAGCAATTACTTTGGTGGACAGCGATACGGTTTCCATAACAAATATAAACCGCCAGATTATTGCGACGGAAAAATCAATCGGACGATATAAGACGGATGTAATGAAGGAACGTATTGCAGACATTAATCCGCAATGCGCCGTTACGGTGCACAGATGCTTTTTTTTGCCGGAGACTGCGGATGGTTTTGATTTTACGGATTATTCTTATGTGGCGGACGCCGTGGATACGGTGACGGCCAAAATAGCGCTTATTCTGGCGTGCAAGGCGGCAGAAACGCCGATTATCAGCAGTATGGGCGCAGGAAATAAGCTGGATCCGACTGCTTTCGAGGTAACGGATCTATATAAAACGTCGGTCTGTCCGCTTGCAAAAGTGATGCGCCGGGAGCTTAAGGCAAGAAATGTGGAGCATTTGAAAGTGGTATATTCAAAAGAGCCGCCGCTTCGTCCCATAAGAGGCGGGGAAGAAGCGGCTGTTCCCGGAAAAAAAGCCGTTCCCGGCTCCGTATCCTTCGTTCCGTCGGCGGCGGGACTGATTATGGCGGGCGAAATTGTAAAGGACTTAATCAATAGGAAATAACGATGATAAAAGTAGACGATGTGGAACGGAGTATTATAAAAAAGTTTAAAAAGGAAATCTGGCGTAAGTTTACAAAGGCCATAAATGAATATGAAATGATTCAGGACGGGGACAGAATTGCCGTCTGCATTTCCGGCGGAAAGGATTCTATGCTGATGGCGAAGCTGTTTCAGGAGTTGGAACGTCACGGAAAAAAGAACTTTGAACTCGTTTTTCTTGTGATGAATCCTGGCTACAATGAGGCGAACTATCGGCTGATTTTAGAAAATGCGAGGCTGCTGCAGGTGCCCGTTACCGTTTTTTCATCGGAGATTTTCGATATTGTTGCGGACGAGGGAGATTCGCCGTGTTATCTGTGCGCGCGGATGCGCCGCGGCTATCTCTACAGCAAGGCGAAAGAATTGGGCTGCAATAAAATTGCGCTTGGACATCACTTTGACGATGTAATAGAGACAATTGTAATGGGTATGCTTTACGGCGCGCAGATTCAGACGATGATGCCGAAATTACACAGCACGAATTTTGAGGGAATGGAGCTGATTCGGCCGCTTTATCTGGTGCGGGAAGACGATATCATTCGCTGGATGAATTATAACGGGCTGAAGTTTATCCGCTGTGCCTGCCGTTTTACCGAGAATCTTGCAAAAGGCGAAACGGAAAAAGGATCGAAACGTTTTGAGGTAAAGCAGTTGATTAAAGAACTAAAGAAAACGAATCCCTATATTGAAATGAATATTTTTCGCAGTATGGAAAACGTCAATTTAAGTACGGTGATTGCATACAAGAAGGATGGAGTAAAACATCATTTTCTGGAAGAATATGACAGGAATTAAAATCGGAAATGGGGCATACGTGTCATCCGTTTTATTTCTTTACGTTTTGTGGTCGGATATTTTGGCGTATTCGGAGGGAGAAAGTCCCAAACGTTCTTTAAAAATACGGCTGAAATATTGGATACTCGAAAAACCTGTTCTGTCGGAAATTTCGGATATGGAATCCTGGTGCAGAGAGAGAAGTCTCAATGCCTGATGCAGCCTGACATCAGTAATATAAGCAGCGGGCGTGCGTGATGTAGCCGCTTTAAACATACGGATAAAATGATCGTCACAAACGTTTATCAGCCGGCTTAAATCGGAAACGCTGATTCGCCGGTTATAATTTTGATCAATATATTCGACTGCCGGTCCGATCCGCCGGAAGAGGTCTTTTTTTTCGCAGTCAGAAACAGCGCTGTTGCGGGACAGCAGAGAAAGCAGAAGCAGAATATGGGCGGTCATTTCCAGCTTGTAGGTGGAAGGTCTTTCATGAAATATAGATATGGTACGCTTTAAAATTTTTGAAAGTTCTTCATACAGGGTATTTTTTTCGGAAAAAATCATATTGTTTCCGCAGGCAAAGAGGAGCGAGCCGCCGTCTTCGGAAAGATACGATTTTATAAGGGAGGGATGAAAAACGAAACCGCTCAGGGAAGCGTCCGGAGTATCTGACACAGCCTGATGTACCGTGCGGGGTGAGAGATACAGGATTTCGTTATTACAAAAGCGGTATTTTTCCATGCCGATGGAAACCGTTACTTCACCGGATTGAATCAGCATAAACTCCATATCGTCATGAAAATGAGGAGCGACTAACAGCTCCTTTTTTTGTTGTACGGAAGAGTATACAGGAAAATTGCGGTCCGGGTATCGTTCAAATTTATAAATGCTGTCAGTCATAGTAATCTCCTGGCTGGAATATCGAAATAATGTAAATATAAGTCGAAATATACACTGGTATAATGGAAAAAATGGCGATAAAATACAAATGAATTGTAACATTGAAACATATTGATGTCAACGGGGAGGGAACGGATATGTATATTGCGAATAAATGGGGCCAGGGGCAGATTTTTGCTTTTTCGGCATTGGACGGGAAGACCTGTGCGGAACATGATTTTGCCGGGATTCTTTGTGGAGACAGAATCGGGATCAGGTTTTTTACGAAGGTGAGAAGAGAGCTTGCGCTGATCCCCAACGGGGCGTGGAACCTTGCTTTCGAAATTGTTACGGGCGACTGTATAGGAGCTGTGGTTAATGAGAAGGAGTATCTGCGCATTCTGTATTATGATACGAATCTTATCGTGGGAAGTACAGGCTCGGATACTACTGCGGTTACTGTTTTTACGGAGGGGAAAAACCGGACGGAATGTGTGGGAAACGTATCTGTGCAGGATACGGAAGACGGCGATTTTACGGCGCTGGCAGTAGAGAATGAAAAATTTGCTTTTGCCTTCGGAAAAAGCGCGGAAGAAGCGCTGGAACGCGCCAGAAACGGATTGGAAACGGACGTGGAGGAAGCTTATCATAAAAAACGGGAGTATTATAACGGACATCGGCTCGATCATGCTGAATATGGGAAATTGTACAATAAATGCGTTTCGGTGATGAAGACGCAGCTCTATTCAGCAGAAGGGAGATTCGGTCAGATATGGTCGACCCCGGACAGGCTGCCCCATAAACATCTCTGGCTTTGGGATTCTGCATTTCATGCGGTAGGCTGGCGCAATATTGACGCAGGGATTGCGGAACAGCTTCTTTTGTCCGTTTTTGACAGTCAATACGAAAACGGTATGATACCGCATATGGCGGATACGGTGAACTGTTCTTCTATTACGCAGCCTCCGGTTTTGGCGTGGGGCGCATGGATGGTCTATGAAAAATCCAAAAACAAAGAGTTTCTTAAAACAGTATTTGAGAAAAACAGAATATTTCTTTTATGGTGCGAGGCGAACCGCCGTCCCGACGACGAACCGCTGTACGCATGGAAAGTCAGAGACGACGCGAACTGCAGGTGCGGTGAATCGGGCATGGATAATTCGCCCAGGTTCGACAGCGGCAAGGTGCTTAAGGCCATTGATTTTTCCTGCTTTATGGCAAATGAAATGCGTTATATGAGCAGGATCGCTTCGGAGACGGGAGAAGACGCTTCAAAGTACGACGAAGCATTTTTAAAAATCCGGGAAGCGGTGAACAGCAGATTGTGGGATGAAAAACAGGGATTTTATTATGATTACTCTGTATGCGACGAAGAATTTTATAAGGTGGAGACAGTGGCGTCATTTCTGCCTCTTTTTGCGGGAATCTGCAGCGAAAGTCAGGCAAAGAGCCTTGTATCGTGGCTGGAGGATCCGGAAACTTTTGGAAGAGCGTTTCCGATTCCCTGTCTTTCGGTAAAACATGAATGTTTTGGAACGGATATGTGGAGAGGACCCGTCTGGCTGAATTATAATTACCTTATTATGACAGGACTTAAGGATTACGGATATGAAGAACTGGCGGATCAGATTCGGACTAAAACAATAAAAAATGTAAATGATTGTTATCAAAGGTCGGGCTGCCTGTTTGAATTTTACGATTCGGAATGCAGGAAGGAGCCGTGGTCTTTGAATCGGAAAGGACCTGTTGTCGAACCGTATGATATTCGCATTAGATACCAGTCTGTCAGGGATTACGGATGGAGCAGCACATTGATTCTGGACATGCTTCATAATATGAAATTTTGAAAGGAACGAACAGACAAAAGGAGACGGAGAAATTGAGAGAAACGGAACTTTTTGAATTGATGAAAGCGAAACTATATACGCCAGTTGTCGGGGATATCCTGGATGAAAGGGGATATATGCACCAGTTTCTGCCGCAGAACATCCGTCCGCTGCGGGACGACATGAAAATTGCAGGCAGAGCAATGACGGTTCTTATGATAGATGTGTTTGGAAAGCAGCAGAAGCCGTTTGGAAGGTTATGCGAATGTCTGGATCAGATTCGTCCAAATGAAATCTACATAGCCGCAGGAGGCACGAAACGCTGCGCTTACTGGGGAGAACTTTTGACGGCAACGGCAAAGGCACGCGGCGGCAACGGAGCAATCGTAGACGGCTGGCACAGAGATACTCCGCAGGTGCTGGAGCAGAACTGGCCGGTATTTTCTACAGGCTGTTATGCACAGGATTCCAGCGTGCGTACCCAGGTGGCGGATTTCCGCTGCCGGATTGAAATCGGAGCGGTCACAATCCGGGACGGAGATTACATTTTCGGGGATATTGACGGGGTACTTGTCATTCCGAAAGATATTGCAAAAGAAGTGGTGGACGAGGCCTTAGAAAAGGCGTCAAAGGAAAAAGGACTTCGCAAAGCTGTTGAAGGAGGAATGTCAGTAACAGAGGCCTTTGAGAAATTTGGCGTATTATAGGAGCAAAAATAAATGGAGCAGAATAAGAAGGACATGGGCCGCCGGGCATTTCAGATAGACAGGAAGGATAATGTGGCGACTGCGTTAACAGAGATTCCTGCCGGAAGATTTGTATTACTGGGTGAAGCAGTGGAAACAGATAGGGAAGCAGTTGATAAAGTTCCTATGGGGCATAAAGTGGCGTTATGCGATATAGCACAGGATGAAATGATTATTAAGTATGGAGTCCCGATTGGAAAAGCAACGATGGCTATCGAAAAGGGGCAGTGGGTGCATCTGCACAATATGCGGAGCAATTATGATGAGAGAAGTTCCCATTTGGATCTCTATACGGGCGTACCGACAGATGTGGATTATGAGAGCTGAAAAGGAAGAAAGAATATGGATCTGAAAGCATTAAAACAAATAAGGTGGGAGGGGTATCTGCGCCAGGATAAAAGCAAAGGGATTCGAAATAAGATATTGGTGATCTATACCGTTGCATGTTCTTCTCATGTAGCAAAGGAAATTGTGCGGCGGCTGAATCATTCGGATGTGGAAGTGATTGGTTTTGAAGGCTGTACCGACAATGCTTATGCTGTCCGTCTTCTGACAAGTCTGATTGTCCATCCGAATGTGGGAGGGATTCTGGCAGTCGGGCTTGGCTGTGAATATACGCGGGCGGATCGTCTTGCAAAGGTTGCGCAAAAGCACGGAAGGCTGGGGGAATATTTTTATATTCAGGAGAGCGGCGGAACGGCAGAAAGTATTGCAAAAGGAATAGAGCTGGTAAACGCCATGCTGGAAAAACGAAAGCATACGCCGAAGGCGCCGATGGGATTTGAGGATTTGGTAATCGGCGCGGAATGCGGCGGAAGCGACTTTACAAGCGGTCTGGCAGGCAATGTTGTAGTCGGACGGTTTTATGACTTATTGGAATCCTGCGGCGGAACGCCTGTTTTTGAGGAGATTGTGGAGGCGGTGGGACTGGTAGAATTATTGCGAAGCCGTGCCGCCAGTTTGCAGGCCGAAAATGAGCTGGTCTATACTTATCAGAAGGCGTTGGAATATTGTAAGAGCGTTCATCAGTATTCGGTAAGTCCGGGTAATTTTGCAGGCGGATTAAGCACGATTGAGGAAAAGAGCATGGGAGCCGTGATAAAGAGCGGAACAAAACCGATACAGGGTGTTTTAAAAGTGGGCATGAAACCGCCGAAAAAAGGACTCTGGCTGCTGGACAGTACGCCTGACCCCGGCGATGTGCAGTATGGCATTACAAATCCGAACGATAATGAGGGATTAATGGATTTAATCAGCTGCGGCAGTCATCTTGCGATTCTTGTAACAGGAAGGGGCAATGTGGTGGGAAGCGCCGTTGCGCCGGTCATAAAAGTAACCGGAAATAGCGAGACCTTCCAAAAACTTAAGGGAGATATGGACTTCAATGCCGGTTCGCTTTTAGACGGAAATATTTCCGCAGAAGAACTTGCATTCGAACTTGCGGAATATGTATCGCAGATTTGCCGGGGACAGCTGACAAAGGCTGAGCGTCTTGGCCATGCGGAATATTTTATTCCGTATAAAAATCAGGATAAAACGGTCACGATTCGGAAAGATTGTACATTTTGAAAAAAGAGGGCATAACATGAAACATATTTTTTCGTTAGAAGGACAG
>CANPGM010000032.1 GCA_947573605.1 uncultured Roseburia sp.
GCAGAAAATGCATTTATTTTGACAGGATTTATAGTCATCCATCAATCCGTTCTCAAATACGATTCCAAGATCCTCATCATAATCTTTTTCGATTTGAAGCTCCCATTCTTCCCCGTCCGCTTTTAAAAAAACAGCCGTCAGGTATTCGTCATGAATCAGATAATGATAATCCAGGACATCTTCTATTTCCCGCCCGTTAATCCGAAGCAGAACGTCTCCGGGCGCAAGCTCCATTTCCTCCGCAATGCTGCCCGGCTCCACTTTATAAATCACATGCTGTTTCTGGCTCATTCGCGTTATTACCCTTTCCTTCTTTACCTGTTATAAAACGTCTCGTATTCCTCGTAAGTACAAAGCCTGCGTTCCTCGTTCACAATATTAAGCTCCTCAAGCGTTTCGATCAGATTCGTACATTTTTTCCCAAAGCTTAAATAGACGGTTCCTGTTCCTCCGTTCATGTAATCCATACTTTGCGTTGAAACATGCGGATCGTACATGTTGTAATCATAATAATAGTAGTAATCGGATTCGTTGTAAACGCTTATTTTGTTGACATAATTCAATGAAATGGAATTGAAATATTCCTCTTCCACAAGCTGTTCCTTGATCGAATACAACAGATAGACTTCGTAATTGCCCGCTTCCATATCCTTTATTGCCGCTTCCACAATCCGGTTCATTTCTTCTTCCGAGAACCGGTACGAATCGTATCCGTCCTCCCCATAGAATTCCATATAACCGGAATAATACTCGTTTTCTTCATAATATTTGCCAAATATGTTTTTCTTCAGATTCTCTACATCCTTCTCCTTCCCTATAATCCGGCCGGTCGGAGTATTTTCGGCATAGATATATTCCTCTGTAACGGGAATGGAATAACTGCGCTCGAAAATATCGCCGTCTTTCAAATAGTAACGAAAAGTCACCTGAGACATATTCATGCTTTTTTCCGCCAAAAGGTATTCGTCCTTCGCATCAATAATCTGTGCGTGGATGTCTATCATATCCGAAAGCTCATCCTCCAGAAAAAGAATCGGATAGTCCAGATTAACGTATCCCCGTTCCACTTCCTCCGCCTCAGGCAGTCTTTTTTCAACGCCGAACACATCCAGTTTAAAAACCGCAAGTATCAGAACAGATACCGCCGCCGCCGCCGCCCACTCAAACAGACGTTTCTTCCGAAAAACCCGAAAACTCTTTTGCATCAGCATTTCCGCCGTCCAGAAACCAATGCTTCCAAACATAACCACACTCAGTAACAGAATCCAGAAATTCTGTTTGGACTGACTCATCGAAAAAAAGATACTGGCATTTGCAAGCAGAAATCCGCCTCCAATCGCGCTTCCCCAGCGAAAAATCGGCTTAACCGCAGGGATGGAAATAATGTCGCCCGCCGTCTCTAGCTGATGGCGTTTATATAGCCAGAAAGCTGCAGCAAGAATGACAATTGCAGCCGCTACGTAGCCCAGAACCAGACCGCCTCCGATCATTTCCACTCTGTCAATCTGTCCTGTAATCTGATTCCGAACTGTCCTGCATCTGACATTATTATTAATATAATAAAGAGGCGACAGCACACACGATTTTCCGGGTCTCCAAGCCTGTGTAAATGAAATCCCGTAGCTGATATTTCCGATAATGGCGCTGATTGTATAAAGCAAACCAACATATAAGTAATTCGCAACGACGCAATAAACCGGCATTGCAAACAAATTGCCCGTAAACATTGCTACAAACGTAGATATTGAAACCGCAAAAAACGTAATCCCAACCACATAAAGCAGCCATAGAAACAAATACTGGATTCCCGCAACCCCGCAGGCAATCCCAACAAAAACCGCTATGATAAAAGAAATTGCCTCAGGTATCACAAGAAATGAAAATCCTGACAAAACATTTGTAAAAAATAATTCCCGGCGATTCACCGGAAGCGCATGGATCATAAATGCGTTTTTTGCCGTATACAGATAGGAAAAGACAGCCATTACTGCCACAGTAGAAAAAAGAAAGATCGGAAACGGATTCAGCGCGCCTCTTAGCAGATCATAAATCACCTGCCACTCCAAAGCATTCTGATCCAGCGCATTTACATAAAAATCGCTTCTCATGATTTTAAAGAGATTCACCGGCATCACTGCAATCAGATACAGCAGATAAACCGCCCAAAGGGGCCAGTAGTGCGTAAAATTCTTCTTAAATATCGTTTTATTAAAAAAGGATATCTTTGACTTCATAATCTGCCCCTCCCATCTCGTAAATAAAGATTTCCTCTAATGTCAGCGGCAGTATATCGGCAAAAGCCTGATTCTCCCGATTCAGCGCCGCTTCCGCTTCCTTCGGATTTCCCTTTACAATCAGTGTATAAACACGGCCCGTGTTTGTCATATGCAGCACCTCAAAATGATCGGGAAGCTTTGGAACGCCGCTTTTTAACGCCACCTGTATTTTAGAAATATTTCCCTGCAGGTCGCTTAGCGAACGCTCAATCATAATTTTTCCCTGATTCATAATTCCGACATGGTCGCATACATCTTCAAGCTCTCTTAAATTATGAGATGATACCAGAACCGTAAGATGATGTTCCGCCACCTCTGACATCAGGATACTCCATATCTGCCTGCGCATCACCGGATCCAAACCGTCCACCGGTTCATCCAGAATCAAAAGCTCCGGTTTGCAGCAGATAGAAAGCCAGAAAGCTACCTGCTTTTGCATCCCCTTGGAAAGTCTTCTGATGCTTCTTCTAATGTCAATATTCGGAAAAAATTCCTGCATACGATAAAATAATTTACTGTCAAACGCCGGGTAGATGCCCTCGTAAAAACGTTTCATTTCCATCGTATCCGCCTGCAGAAAATAAAAAAGCTCATCCGGGATACACGCAAACTTTGCCTTGATCCGTTTATTTTCATACACCGGTTCTCCCGCAATCAATACCTCGCCCTTATCCTGACGATATACGCCTGTCAGATGCCTGATAAGCGTCGACTTTCCCGCTCCGTTCGGGCCTACTAACCCATAGATTTCGCCTGTTCCGACATGCATATCCACACCGTTTAAAGCCTGAAATTTATTAAAAGACTTATAAAGTCCCGATACCTTTATCACTGCTTTGCACTCCCCTCCGCCAGACTGTCGACACGTCCTATCAGATTGTCCTTCTTCACCGATAAAAACAAAAGTTCCGATACAATTTCGTCGAATTCCTCCAGCAGTTCATTCTGCCTGTTGTCAAATATTTCTTCCCGCTCCGCTACAAATGTCCCCTTACCCGCTACCGTATAAATATATCCGTCGCTTTCAAGCTCCCTGTAAGCCTTTAAAATGGTATTCGGGTTAATCGCAAGCAAAGACGCCAGTTCCCGAACAGAAGGCAGCTTCTCATTCGCCGAGAGCGCCCCGGAAATTACCAGTTTCCGAAGCCCTTCCTTAATCTGTTCATAAATCGGTTTAGAATCCCTGTAATTTAACTGAATCAACGCATAGCCTCCCATCTGTACCAACTGTACTATACCCCTTGATACAGCCAATATAACACGCCCCTCCCACCCCCGCAATAAAGATAATCCTATATTATTATGAAGATTTTCTTAAGCAATGAGCCGTGCCAGCGGGGGAAAGAACTAATTCCCGGGCTTGCACAGGGGAATTTGTTCTTTTCTTCGCTGTTGGGGCGAATGCCCTTAAGCGAGATGCAGCGCAGCGTAATCGAGCGCGCACGGCGGAGAACCTTTTTCCAATTTTAAAATTGAGCCGTGCCAGCGGGGGAAAGAACTAATTCCCGGGCTTGCACAGGGGAATTTGTTCTTTTCTTCGCTGTTGGGGCGAATGCCCTTAAGCGAGATGCAGCGCAGCGTAATCGAGCGCGCACGGCGGTCGACCTCTCTTCCAATTTTAAAAATTGAGCCGTGCCAGACGCAAAAGGGGCAACTCCCTGTGCTTGCACGAGGGGTGTTGCTTCTTTTTCGGCTGTTGGGGCGAATGCCCTTAAGCGAGATGCAGCGCAGCGTAATCGAGTGCGCTATTTTATTACTCTTTCAGCCCTAAAAACGCCCCCAGATTTCCTCTTTTTCCACCGCTTGCACGATGGGAAAAGAGCAGTTCGGGATTACAGCACGTACATATATTCGTCACTGCCAGATGCTCCGGCAGTACTCCGGCCTCTTTCAGCACGATTTCATTCGCCTTCCATAAATCCAGCAAATATTTTCCCGCTCCTTTTTTCTGAAAAATTTCATCTTCATGGCCGGAAAATTCAGCCAAAAATGCCTCCGCGACATCTTCGCTGACCTCATAACACTCTTTACAGATGGAAGGCCCGATTGCGCAGATCAGGTCCTTTGGTCTGGAACCGAATTCCTTGTGCATGGCAGTTATGGTTTCTCTGCCCATCCTCAAAACCGTTCCCCTCCATCCCGAATGAGACAGGCCGATTGCACGCCGCACCGGATCTACAAAATAAAGCGGCACACAGTCCGCAAAATAAGCGGCAAGCATAATTCCCGGTTCGTCGGTTATTAATCCGTCAATATCCGTATCTTCACGCGGCGTCAAAACTCCTTTTCCCGCATCCTCCCTACCTACCCGCTGCACATTGATTGTGTGCGTCTGCGCCGTAGCGACAAAGCCGGAAACGGGAACGGAAAGCGCGTCGGCTATCCTTTTATAATTCTCCCTGACTGCCTCCTCGTCGTCTCCGCGTGTAAAGCTAACATTCATACTGGAATAAATTCCCCTGCTAACTCCTCCCAAACGCGTTGTAAAACAGTGCGTAACTGTTTTTGTCTGTTCCAAAAGAGGAAATTTAAGCAGCACAACCCTGCTGTCCGTCCCGCATTCCTCCCATATAAGCACATCCTGATTATTTTTCCGCTTTAACTGTATCAAATGAATCCTCCATCATGTTATTTCCCAAAATCTCAAATTCGAAATTCAAACGCATGTTCTATATGACGGATGCTTCCGTCTCCGTAAATGGCAATTACGTCAAACCGGCACGGCACATCCAAAGAGTAACCGTACTGTGTATAATACCGAAGCATTGCGCGGCAGATACGTTTCTGCTTGCAAACATCCACTGCTTCCAGCGGATCTCCAAAAGAATGGCCGGAACGATATTTGCATTCTACGACAATAAACATACCGTCTTTCCATGCCACAATATCGAGTTCCGGCCCTCTGCCCGCATGATAATTTCTGCCCTTTATCTTATAACCGTTTTCGACTAAATATGCTGCGGCTTTCTCTTCAAAGCCCGTTCCCATTTTTCTCTTATTCAGAGACATAACCTCCGTCCCAATATCTTATAGAAATAATACCGCCCCGCATGACTTTCGCTCTGTTAAATCTCAAATCGATAAGAAGCTTTAGCAGTTTCTGGCTCGCAGCCTCCGCTGCGATTCTCAGAACTTCTTTTTACGCTAACCCGGCCTTTGTAAGCTTCGCTTTCATCTTATCCATATCATCTACAAAAACCAATATTTCCGCAACCACTTCATAGAGCTCCGGCGGTATCGTGTCCCCGATTTCCAACTTTGACAGCGTCTCTGCCAGCTTGTTGTCCTGATAAAACGGTACGTCATTTGCCTTCGCGGTTTCTATAATCTTCTCTGCAACCGCGCCTTTCCCGCTCGCTAAAATTTTCGGAGCCGAATCTCCCGGTTCGTAGGCGATTGCCACTGCCGTTTTCTGTTTTTTTTCCCCTTCTTCCGTCAAAAAACTGGCCTGTTTCCACTTAGCCACAATGCCTTCCCTCCCCTTTTTTCATCCGGTTTTGCCTACGTTCTTACGTCAAACGAATAACGGTGAAGCGTACCGGCCGTCGGATAATCCTTCCGCAGAAAATCCTCCACAAAGTTTACCTGCTTCTCCTCGTTCTCCACGGAAAGCGTACAGGAATACCCTTTCTGTTTCAGCTTTTCTTCCAACATCGGAAGATAGACCCGAACCAACGCATAAGACTCGTCATCGGAAAAATAGAATTTTGTCTGTACATGCTTCCGCTGCAGTTTTACGGAAACATCAGTAGATCCAAGATGATCCAGGTCAAGATGAAGGAACGCCGTCAGCTCCGCGTCCGGATTATTGAAGTTCTTTTTATTGGTATAAACGTACAAGTCCGCGTTTGCATTTTGTCCGGAAAGCTTTAGCGGAAGCTGTACATAGGTATACGCCTGATTGATCTGATTCATAAATTCTATGTTATTCTGAATATCCGCTGATGTCCGGGAAAACGAATTCTGCTCCAGTCCGGCCGCTTTGATAACATGATCCAGCTGCCGCATCTGCCGCTGCAGCCGCTCATAAAGCTCTTTTACCTTATTTTCCGCTGTAAGCTCCTCCGGACGCACCAGCCACTGCTTTTCCATTACGGCCTTTAACAGTGTTTTATATTCTTTGCTTCCCAGCAGCTTTTTTGCCCCCAGAAGAGAAGCCTCATCCTGTTCGGATAACCCTTGCGCAACCAGTTTTAAAAACTGTTCGGCAGAAACATCGGAATCCAGTTCCTGAAGCTGTTCGGTATTTTTTAATACCTGCTCTCCCGCCGGTTCCTGCCCATCCTCTTTCATCGTATCTACGTACAGGTCCTCTTCTGCCGGCAAAAAAAGCTCGCTTTGCTGCGACAGCGCCGGTATGTCAAGTATCAGCCGATTGAGACCGGCAAGCTGTTCGCTGTTTAACAGCTGCCCCAGCGGTACGCCTTCTTTGGACAGAGCGGAATTTCTTCCGGCAAAACCGCCGTCCGCCGTCTCTATCGCGGCCGGTTCCTGCCCGTTTCCCGCCGCGCCGGTTCCCGCGGTCATATTGTCCGCTCCGTCCGCATTCTGCGCTGTTTCCGGCAGAGACTCCTTTCCGTTTAAAATAATCTCCAATATAACCTGATTCAGCTTTACGGCAGCCTCCTTTGGAACCGATTCGTCCCCCAGTAACTCTGCGAGCTGATCCATTGCCAGATTCATTTCCTGCAGAACTGCGGCTCCGTCGCTTCGATAATTCTCAAACTGCGCTGCCAGCTCGTTTGTCACGGGAATCCCCAGTTTTGTCATTTCCACAGCCGTCTGCACCGGAATTTCCGGATTGGAACCGACAATTCTCGCCATATCCAGTACGCTCTGCTTGTCAATCGGAAGCTGCTCCCTCATCATCAGGTCAATCATGGAAAGATTTCTTGCGCTGACCGGAATTCCCGCCGTAGTAAGCGCATTTAACAGAATCGGATTTCCGGTATTTCCGCCTCCCATATACGGGCGGATAGAAACCGTACTGCCGTCATTGCTTTTTACCTGAAAAAACATCGGCGTCCCGGCCTGCAGGCTTAATTTTCCGTCCAGTCTGGCGCTAAGCATTTGACCGTTGCTTAACGCCAGCGTTACTTTTCCGCCGTGCACGGACTGTACCGTTCCCTCAAAAATATTCCCGGCAGAAAGCTGCCCGACCGTTGAGACCATTTTCTGAATCCCGGAAACTCCTTTTAATTCCTCACTGCTGTTTCCCGTAATATTTCTCTGATATTGTCCAAGCATGTCTGAAATATGCATGATTTCCCTCGTTTCTGCTCCTGCCTGCCAAAGCGTACTTCTGTTTGAAATAATTCCGCAGCCGCAAAAAGCGCTAATTCCTGACAAAATTTTTAATAAAGCTTCTTCTGTGAATCGGAGACGGACCGTACTTTTTTATCGCTTCAATATGATCGGCAGAACCATAACCCTTATGAGAGGCAAAACCGTATTCGGGATATGCTCTGTCATACTCCATCATCAATCGGTCCCTTGTCACCTTTGCAATTATGCTGGCCGCTCCAATCGAAATGCTTTTTGCATCCCCTTTGATAATCGGCACCTGGCGGTACAAAATTCCCGGAATTGTAACCGCATCATTTAATAATATATCGGGTTTTACGTTTAAATTGCTTATAGCCTTCCGCATCGCCTCATACGTCGCCTGTAATATGTTAATTTCGTCAATCCTCCTGTGATCCGCCATTCCGACCCCGACTGCAGCCGCCTTTTCCATAATTATTTCATATAGCGCTTCCCGCTTTGCGGCAGAAAGTTTTTTGGAGTCATTGATATATAAAATATCACATTCCTCCGGCAAAATCACAGCTCCCGCAACAACGGGACCCGCCAGAGGCCCGCGGCCCGCTTCGTCAATGCCGCAGATTATCCCGCAGGCGGCATATTCTCTTTCATAACGCTTTAAGCCCTCGATGCGTTCCCGCTCCGCTGCAAGCTCCCTAAGCCGCTTTTCTGCCTGACCGACCAGCTTTTGCACTCCGGCACGGGTATCCTCCTTATACGTTTCGATAAAAGCAAACATATTTTCTTCCTGCGTTTCTTTCCATTCCGCCCGGATTTGGTTTATCTTCTTCTCTTCCATTAGTCTCCTTTTGGCCGCTCCAGAGAAATTCTGCCCAGCTTCTTCCCGCGAAAATCATCCAGCAAAAGAGAAGCCGCCCGTTTATAGTCCGGTTCTCCTCCCTTTACCACGCATTTTCTGCTCTCCGCAATCCGCTTGAGAAGCGCCGCCGCTTCCTCCGTCTCTTCGATCTGATATCGTTCGCTTAAAACTCCCGGATAACGCTCCGTTAAAATTTCAATCAGCGACAGCGACAACTCTTCTATATTTAAGATTTCATCATTGATCGATCCAATCAGTGCAAGATGAAGACCTACCGTCTGATCTTCAAACTTGGGCCAGAGAATCCCCGGCGTATCCAAAAGTTCCAGATTCTTATTCAGACGAATCCACTGTTTTCCCTTTGTGACGCCCGGACGGTTCCCTGTTTTGGCACAGGCGCGGCCCGCATAGGAGTTAATGAACGTTGATTTTCCGACATTTGGAATACCTACCACCATCGCACGAATCGGACGGTTTACAATCCCCCTTTTTTTGTCCCGCTCGATTTTCTCCCTGCAGGATTCCATTACAATATTCGTAACTTCCTTCATTCCGGTTTTTGTACGGGAATCAAGTCCCGTCACATAAAATCCCTGTTTTTTAAAATAATCCGTCCATTCCCGATTTATCGCCTCGTCGGATAAGTCCGATTTATTCATGATAATCAGCCGCGCCTTATTTTTTCCAAGCTCGTCGATATCGGGATTGCGGCTCCCCGCCGGAATCCTTGCGTCCACCAGCTCAATCACCAAATCAATTAATTTAATATCTTCCTGCATCTGACGTCTTGCTTTCGTCATATGCCCCGGATACCACTGAAACTGCATACTCTTTCCCCATGCCTTTCTATAAAAATCCAAAACTGCTCCACGGTGAAACGCAGAACCATACTTTTCCTATGATATGCTCTTTTTTTACATTACCGATATTGGCATAACGGCTGTCTTCACTGTTATTCCGGTTATCGCCAAGTACAAAAAATTCATCCTCGCCTAACAGAATTTCTTCCGCAGCAATACCGGCTTCTTCAATATTAGCGGTTTCCACCGAATCGGAAAACACCTCTCCGTTCACATAGACAGTCCCGTCCTTAATCTGCACCGTATCTCCGGGAACTGCAATGACGCGCTTAATATACAGATGCGACTTTTCATTCCCGTTCGGCAGAAACGCAATAATATCCCCCGGTTTTGGGTCTGTAATACCGTAGACAAACCGATTAATCAAAATGTGGTCGCCGTTTTGAATCGTATCCGCCATAGACGACCCGACTGCGCTCGTCCTTAATCCGATAAAATATACAAATGTGAATGCGACTCCCAGCGTAATCGCCAGCTCTATCGCCCATATAAGAATTTCCCTGATAATTCCGATATTTACTTTCTTCTTCTGTCTTCCGAAATTCAATCCGCCTTTGCGTCTTGACATGACCGTCCTGCCCTCCCTGCCATTGCGACGTCTATACTCCCGCTTTTTATGATGTTTTTACTCTAACATAAGAAAGACCCGAGTGCAATTGCAAAATCCCTGCTGCAACGCGAAAAGGGCAGGCTATCTTCTCAGTAAGATATCCTGCCCCTCTTGCTTTTTTCAAATTATTTTACGCGTTCTTTTACCTTAGCTCTCTTGCCGACACGGTCTCTTAAGTAGAATAATTTTGCTCTTCTAACTTTACCAAGACGTACCACTTCGACTTTTTCTACATTCGGAGAATGCAGCGGCCATGTTTTTTCCACGCCGACGCCGTTGGAAATCTTTCTTACAGTGAAGGTTTCGCGGTTGCTTCCGCCCTGTCTCTTAATTACAATCCCTTCAAATACCTGTACTCTTTCGCGGTTTCCCTCTTTGATTTTGCCGTAAACCTTTACCGTATCGCCGACACGGAAATCCGCTACTTCAGATTTTAACTGTTCTGCTTCAATGCTTTTAATAATTTCGTTTGCGTTCACTTTGTGACCTCCTGTTAAATGGATGTTCTTAATACGCAAATTCGTAACAGAGGACCATCTTTTTTTTCACAACGTTGATATGTTATCATATAATAAGACATTCTGCAAGTATTTTTCTCATGTTTATTCGGACTTCCAGTCAGATCACACTTCTCCGTATTTATTCGGTAAGGATACGGCTGATGTGTTCCATATGTTTTTCTATTTCCAGCGCACATTCCTTAACCTGGCGGAGGGAAGCGTCTACTTCCAAAAGCTTCTCTCTTTGCTCTTCTTCCGATATATTGGGAACCTTTAAAGCATACAGCCCGGAACCGGAAAAATTATCCCTTACGGAACCTGACGCTAAGACCTGTATCTGATATTTAAAAAAGGGTGTTTTCAAAAGCTGCACCAGATATTTCGCATTGAAATTCATATTTCTAAGAACCACATATGCAGGGCTTGTAATCAAATTTTCCTCGTCGGAGTCAATATAAATGATGGAACCCGTATTTATCCGATATGGATTAAAGACAATATCATTTTGAAACAGCTTCTGCGGCATACTTTCCTTTTTCGATGAAAGCAGTTCATCCACCGTTTTTTCTTCTGTTTCCGTAATGGCGCCGTCAGGCGTTTTTACAACCGATACATACTTATAAATTCTCTCCACATCTTCATAAAGCTCTTTTTCCGTAAGCCTCGTCTTCCGCATGTTCTCTTCCGTAAGATTCAAATGCACAAATGTCTTAAGAATTTCTTTCGTTTCCTCATGAAAAAAGTACCAAGTCGGGTCAAGCCTTTCGGGAACTTTGTCAAACTCCATTCTCAGAAATTTAATCATAGGCTTTTTATAAGCCTCCACTTTATTATCATCCCCAAATTCCAAGTCCGCAAAAGTAATTGGGTCCGCCAGTACTTCCGAATACGCTTCTTTCAGAATCTTATCCGCTATTACTTTTAAATCGGAGCTTTCATATCCTTTTAACAGAGTTTTACCGGAAGGCTCGTATCCGATCTGATTTACCAGTGCAAAATTAATTACCATACTTTCTTTTTCATTTACCCACGTTTTTCTGTCCGATTCGATGATTCTTTCCATCCGTTCCTCTGTATTTTTAACAGCCATCAGAATAACCGTGTTAATCGTATCAACTCCAGACATTACAAACGTATGCTTCGGTAATTTTACGATTGTTTTTATTTGAAAATGGCTTAAGATAAAATTTCTTACCCGGCTGTCTCCATTGCAGAAAATTCCCTCCGGCAGCACAATCAGTAACTTTCCATTTGGGCGGAGCATTTTGTATGCCTTTTCTACAAACAAATTCTCTGTCTTTTCTTTTTTATTGACAATATATTCCTTTCCTTCCGCACCCTTTTTCTTCTCCTTCCCTGAAAGAGTATAATTTTTCAAAATATGCGGGTCTTCTTCCGTCGAACCGAACGGCGGATTGGCCAGTATAATGTGCACGCCGGAATTTGGATCGTCTTTTTTATATTCCTTCGCAAAATAGGATTCACCCTTAAAGTCTTTTGTATCAAGACCGTTGCCGTGCTGAATCTGCTTTCCGTCTCCCCATAACAGCATATTCATTTTCGCTGTTCTCACAGCTCTCGGTTCCGCATCAATTCCAAAAATCTGAAGTTTGATTTCCTCGTATAGCTCTTCTCTCGACTTTTGCAGCAAATCTAAATACTGCTGCTGCGTTTCGTTTACCAGCTGCCTTTTTTTGTCAAACGCTCTGATTAAAAACCCGCCGGAACCCGATGCGAAATCCAATACCCGGTCCGTAATCCCAATATCCGCCAGTTCAACCATAAACTCCACAAGCGGGCGCGGCGTAAAAAACTGTCCAAGCCCCTTTCCTCTTAATTGACTAGGTAAAAATTCTTCAAACGCCCTCCCTTTGATATCCGTAAAAGAATCCTTCAAATTAAAATGCGCTTCCAGAATTTCCAGCACGGCGCACAATGCGCCTGGAGAAGCGGCAATTTTTTCGTTATCCGCAAAAATACCCGGATAGTATGCTTCGACATTTGCATGAAACCAGTCGTCAATATATTTTGTCTGCGCCTGTGTCGTTCCGTAAACCTGAATCCGTTCTACCGTCAGTCTCGCTTCCTCCGGTATCCGGTCGTTAATAATTTTAATAAAAAGGATCTTGGAAAACTCGTCAAAAGAAGCCGATGGATCAAGCTTATCCATCGATCTGATTTTTGTATGTATCTGCCGAAACAGCCGCCTGTAATCCGTAACAATATTTTTGCGCTTTTCCTCTACCGGGCTTTCGCCGCCTTCATGCCCGCTTCCACCCGACTGATACAAATTTATAAGCCGTTTAAATTCTTCAAAATGATCCTTTTTTAATGAAGCAATCTCTTTGTCCAATACAATCTCTTTTTTATTTCCGGACAGATACACCCTGACAATCGTTCTGTAATAATTGCTTAATACGGAAATCGGAGTCTCCAAATAAAAAGCATAAGAATCCACCTGGGATATATATTTTTCCAGCGGCTCATCCGGACTCTTCGACTCAAAAACAATTACATTTTCATCCTTCTCATTTTTAATGACAATATCCGCTTCTTTTACCTTTTTCTCTCGTCCCTGCGTTATATTGACCGGAAAATGAAAATGCACCTGTTTTTCAGGGATTTGCAAAATATCATGGATCAGAACTCTGTAAATAAATTTCGTCTCCACGTCAGCCTCGGTCAGATATTCGTCTTCTCTTCTTTCTTCCATCCCGACAGTCACACCTTTCTCCCCTTCTTACCCTCACAATAGAACGCCGGTCTTAAGGCGCATTCTTTCCATCCTTAACACTGTCCGTAATTTTTCTCTCTTTCTCCGTAAGTTCCGCCGACGCAAGCAGATCGGGACGGCGTTCCATTGTCCTTAAAATCGACTGCTCCCTGCGCCACTCCTCCACTTTCCTGTGATTTCCGGACAGCAGGATTTCCGGCACTTTCTTTCCTCTCCATTCCTCCGGACGGCTGTACTGCGGGTATTCCAGCAGCCCGCCTTCAAATGACTCCGCAAGAGATGATTCGTCATTCGTAAGTACACCGGGTACCATACGGGAAACGGCGTCTACCAATACCATCGCGGGCAGTTCCCCTCCGGTCAGTACATAATCTCCGATCGAAACGGAATCGGTAACGATTTCCTCCAGCACTCTTTCGTCAATCCCTTCGTAATGACCGCAAAGCAAGACCAAATCACGTTCCTTTGCGAAATTTTTTGCCATATTCTGTTTAAAAACCGAACCCTGAGGCGTCAGATAGACGGTCCGGGGCTTATCGCCGATCCGGTCCGCAATGGATTTCCACGCATCATAAACCGGCTGCGCCTGCATTAACATGCCTGCGCCGCCGCCGTACGGATAATCGTCCACTTTTTTATGCTTATTCGTCGTATAATCTCTGATGTTTACCGCTTCTATGGATAGCAGCCCTTTTTCGGCCGCTCTTCCGATAATACTTGTGGAAAGCCCCTGCAGTATCATATCCGGAAACAGTGTCAATATATGAAAATTCATAATAATCCTCCATGCCGGAGCCTGTTAGAAGAGATCCGTTTCTATTCCTACATCATATAAACAATATTCAATATCCAACTGACAACGGAAATTATGACTGCAATGATACCGATTACAAAACCTGCCGTTGCCATTCCCCGTTTTACGGAGTTCCGGCCTCTGTTTCCGTATGTAATTCCCAGCGCTCCGAAAATAACTCCAAAAAGAGGTACAAGAATCCCAATCAGAGCGATCAGAGAAAAGATAAGCGATGTCGTCGCATACCTGGACATATCCGTTCCTCTGACATAGACGGTATTGGGCCCGCCGGACTGCAAACCTCCCGGCTGCGAAGCAGCCCCCATCCCCGGATTCGGACCGCCTGCAGATAAGGGCTGAAATAAAAGTCCCATCAAATCTTCAATATCTTTTTTATAGGTGCTTTTCGGTACCGCACCGAAAAATCCCGACAAATCATTTTCTTTTCCGTACACTCCCGGAAGCCATACAGCCCTCGTCCAGGCTTCCAGATGAAACACTCCGTTTTGATAACGCCATGTCAAAAACTTCGGCATTTCCAGCAGCCCGCTGCCGACGCGGTAAACCTGTTCCCCTTTAAACTGCTCCAGTGAAAACCGATGCTTACTTAAAAAATCAGTCATAATATACTGTACAAAATCCCCCGGCTGATTCAGCACAACCTCTTTGATTAATCTTGCCATTTTCCCCTCCGTTTCTTCGCAAATTCATATATGGATTACAAATATACGAAGCTTTTTAATGTTGATATATCTCGCGAAGCCCAGGCAGCAGATGAACCGTCATACGTCCCTCTGTCATATTGACTTCTTTGACGCATTCTCTGATTGCCGGCAGCAGTATTTCCTCTTTTCCGTCATTCTTTATCACATATACATCATTGGCTCCGGTTTGCAGAACGTCCTCTATCTTCCCCAGTGTTTCCCCTTCGTCGGAGTACACGCGCAGTCCGATTAAATCCGCAATAAAATATTCGTTCTCGCCAAGCGCTACGGCATTTTCTCTTGTGACATAAAGACCTGCCTGCCGATATTGTTCCGCATCGTTCCTGTTCTCGATGCCTTTCAGTTTCAATATAACCATATTCTTAAAAAACTTCACTCCGGAGATTTCCATCTCCTTCTTTTCTTTTCCGTTATCAAGCAGAACAGACTGAAGCTTCCGAAATCGTTCCGGATCATCCGTCGTTGGGAAAACCTTTACTTCTCCTTTTATTCCATGCGTTGTTGTAATTACGCCTACCCGTAGTAAATCCTCCATCCAATACCTCCATTCGCTTATCGACTGCTCTAAAAGAAGAAAAGCTATCTCAGTGCCTGAGATAGCTTGCGGCGTTCTGTCCGTCCGAAATACAGGAAGACAGAACGATTTTACAGATTTGAAAGCAGTTAAATCAGGCCTACTGCATGATTTCTACCATTACCTTCTTCTCTTCCTTTGAGGCAGCGGCCTTTACAACTGCGCGGATTGCCTTCGCTATCCGGCCCTGCTTGCCGATTACCTTGCCCATGTCGGACTGCGCTACACGTAATTCCAAAACAATGGCTTTCTCATTCTCGGTCTCGGTTACGACAACTTCCTCCGGGTAATCGACTAGTGATTTGGCAATTACTTCAACTAATTCTTTCATTGGTCCACCTCACTAATCCTATTTTTCGATACCGGCAAGCTTAAAAATTCTGGCTACCGTATCTGTCGGTCTTGCTCCGTTTGCTAACCATTTCTTAGCCAGTTCTTCATCCACATGATACTCGCTTGGATCTTTTGTCGGATCATAGGTTCCGATTTCTTCAATAAATCTGCCGTCTCTCGGAGATCTGGAATCGGAAACAACGATTCTATAGAAAGGAGCTTTCTTCTGTCCCATTCTTCTTAAACGAATCTTTACCATCTTAATTCACCTCCTGCATTTTTGATTTGGATATTCAAAGCGTCTCTGATTGTATTTGCGACGCGTAATCCCATTGCCATCCTTTAAAAAGGAAGTCCTTTAAAAAGTCCTCGTTTTCCTTTTTTCCCCATACCCGGAAGCTGCTTCATCATCTTTTTCATCTGGTCGAACTGCTTTACCAGACGATTCACTTCCGAAATATCCACGCCTGCTCCGTTTGCAATCCGGCGCTTTCTGCTCGGATTCATAAGCGCGGGATTCTTACGTTCTTCCGGCGTCATGGAATAAATAATGGCTTCGGTACGCGCCATATTTTTTTCCGCCGCTGCCTCGTCAATCTCCGGCATTTTTCCTTTGCCCAGGCCAAGTCCCGGCATCATACCAAGAATACTGGAAAGCCCGCCCATTTTTTTCATCTGGGCCATCGATTCGAGATACATTTCAAAATCAAACTCGTTTTTTCGCATTTTCTGCTCGAGTTCTTTCGCTTTCGTCTCGTCGATTTCTTCCTGCGCTTTTTCAATCAATGTCAGCACGTCGCCCATACCGAGAATACGCGAAGCCATGCGGTCGGGATAAAACTGTTCCAAATCGGAAAGCTTTTCGCCCATACCGACATAAAGAATCGGCTTTCCGGTTACGGCCCGGATAGAAAGCGCCGCCCCGCCTCTCGTATCGCCGTCTAATTTTGTTAAGATCACGCCGTCGATTCCGATTTTTTCGTCAAACATAGACGCTACGTTGACGGCGTCCTGGCCTGTCATGGAGTCCACGACAAGTACGGTCTGATGAATGTCAATCGTTTCTTTTATTTCAATCAGTTCGGCCATCATTTCTTCGTCGATATGAAGACGTCCGGCCGTATCGATTATTACTATATTACACTCGTTTTTCTGAGCATGCTCCACCGCGGCTTTTGCAATGTTCACCGGTTTATTTTTATCGCCCATCGAAAACACTTCAACGCCCTGTTTTTCTCCGTTGATTTTTAACTGTTCGATTGCCGCGGGACGATAAACGTCGCAGGCAGTAAGCAGTACCTTTTTCCCTTTCTGCTTAAACTTTCCCGCCAGCTTCGCCGCAGTTGTCGTCTTACCGGCTCCCTGCAGACCCGCCATCATAATCACCGTAAGCGCCTTGCCCGGCATAAGCTTCAATTCCGTCGTCTCGGAACCCATAAGAGAAACCAGCTCTTCGTTTACGATTTTAATTACCATCTGTCCGGGATTCAGTCCGTTCATGACATCCTGCCCGACGGCGCGTTCCTGCACGTCCTTTACAAACTTCTTTACGACTTTAAAATTAACGTCCGCCTCAAGCAGCGCCATCTTTACTTCTTTCAGCGCCGTTTTGACGTCCTCTTCCGTCAGACGTCCCTTGCCGCGCAGATTTTTAAAAACATTCTGAAGTTTTTCGGATAAGCTGTCGAATGCCATTTTCTTCCCCCCTGCCGAAAGCAGATTAAAGTTCTTCTAATATCTGACCGGAAATCCGCTCGATTTCTTTCATGACCGTCTCGTCATGATTTTGCCGAAAGCTTTCCGTCAGGCTGTAAATCTGTTCTACCATTTCCTTTGCCTTACGGAACTTTTCTATCAGATGAAGCTTTTCCTCAAAGCCCTCTAATGTTCTCGTACACCTTTTTATCAGATCGTGCACGCCCTGTCTGCTGATTCCTTCTTCATCCGCAATCTCACTGAGAGATAAATCGTGAAATACAAAGTCCTCATAGATTCTTTTCTGATGCTCGTTCAAAAGCTCTCCGTAAAAATCATAGAGATATGCCTGTTCGATTTTGTCTTCCATGCTAACACCCGCCGCATCATCACGGCAATCAATCAAATGCCTGAATCGGTAATTCTTTTAGCAGGTTAGCATAAAACGATTCATGTGTCAAGTATTTTTTCTTTACAATTTTCCCGAATTACAATTTCTCAGGGAAGATCTGTTTTTTATAAAACTCCCTTTTCGGAATTGTGTACGTACTAAAGAATAATGTAAAATACAAACTCATACAGAGATGCATCCAGCGGCGTAAACAGTTTCATATACGTTTCCGGAATTACGAGGTGCCATATGATGAAGAAAAAAATCCCCTTTGCACGGCATAATACCGGCGATTTTTCAAAATGCCAAAATGGGCGCAAAAAAAACAGGAAACCTTTTCTTGATTTCCTGTCTTGGTGTGCCTTTTCTATGTAGGGAAATTATTCCGTTTTCTTCTGACTATAATTCTACAAATAATAAGTTATGGCGTTATGACTGGCTTCCCCTCCTTATCAAGTAAGGGTGTCAATCCTCCTGCGTATCCGTCTTTATGAAAAATATAATTGACACCCGTTTCTGTATCAACCCATATTTCAATTACATTCAGCTTACCTTGTGTATAGACTTTCTTAAAACGTTCCATAAGTATTCCTCCTAAACCTGATTTAGCGTTGCTTTATTATAAATCCATTTCCCTAACAATGCACACACTTTCTTACACTTCCTGTTTATCAAAACGGACGTAAGCCCATCCGCACAGGCGGTCAGGGTGTCTTCTGCTCCCCGGTTATAAAAACCGTTCATTATGGACAGCCAAAACTTTGCGCTTTCATTTTCCCCGGCATACATTCCAGGAACGTCTTTCTTCCCGTTCATGTCAATGCCTGGCACAATGCGTCCTTCACTGCGGACATGATAATGGACGGCATTCATAAATACGACCGCATAGATTTCTTCCGGCCGACAGTTCCTGCCATTCCCTGACAATGGGGCGTATTTTGTCCGTGTCCTCGTTCCGGTAATCATACTTTGAGTATCCGCATTCTTCGTCCGGTTCTTCATCCGGTGCATAGCGGATAACGCAGCATATCGGCGAACTATCATGGTTGAGACGTGTATGCCCTGGTCAAGAGAGGGTACCGCGCGCAGATTTACTTTCCTTCATAGGTAATCACGGAAGCCACTTCATATCCGGCCAGCTTTTCGCGTCCTTTCAGACCCGCCAGCTCCATTAAAAACAGGATTCTGACAACTTCGCCTCCAAGCTGCTCGATTAAACGAATACTTGCCTCCATTGTACCGCCGGTTGCGATTAAATCGTCGACCAGAACTACTTTCTGACCTGGCTTTACGGCGTCCTTATGTATCTCGATAGAAGCTTTTCCGTACTCCAGGTCATATTCCGCCGAAACCGTTTCACAGGGCAGCTTCCCTTTTTTACGAACCGGGATAAACGCCTTTCCAAGCGCATAAGCAATCGGCATCCCAAAAATAAAACCTCTCGATTCCGTACCTGCAATTACGTCAAATTCAACGCCCTCAAGCAGTTTAATCATCGAATCCACCGCCAGCTTCAGCCCGTCTGCATCCTGCAGGACGCTTGTAACATCGCGAAACATAATTCCAGGCTCCGGAAAATCCGGAATTGTTCTTACATATTCTTCTATTCTCTTCATCGTATTGATACCTATCCTTTCTTATGTCCTATAAACTGGTGCGGACGAGCTTTGGCTTATATCCTTTTTGTTCAAGCGCTTTCATTATCTGCTTTTTATGATCGGTTCCGAAGCACTCCAATGTAATCCGTAATTCCACCGCCGCATTTCGGTTCGTCGAGATAAACTGATTGTGTTCAAGTTTAATGACATTCCCCTGCGCCGCCGCAATTGTCGCCGAGACTTTGGAAAGTTCGCCCGGCTTATCCGGCAATAGTACCGATACCGTAAAAATACGGTCGCGGAAGATCAATCCCTGCTGAACGACAGAAGACATGGTAATCACATCCATATTTCCGCCGCTTAAAATGGAAACCACGCGCTTATCCGTCACATCAAGGTGTTTCAGCGCTGCCACCGTAAGAAGTCCTGAATTTTCCACCACCATTTTGTGATTTTCTACCATATCCAAAAACGCAACCACCAGTTCGTCGTCCGTCACGGTAATAATATCGTCAAGGTTTTTCTGGATATACGGGAAAATCCGGCTGCCCGGCGTTTTTACCGCCGTACCGTCTGCAATCGTATTCACGTCCGGAAGCGTCGTAACCTTACCCGACGCAAACGAAACCTGCATACAATTCGCCCCTGCAGGTTCTACGCCGATTACTTTGATTTTGGGATTCAAAAGCTTTGCAAGCGTCGATACGCCTGTCGCAAGACCGCCTCCCCCGATCGGAACTAAGATATATTCTACAAGAGGAAGCTCCTTAAAGATCTCCATCGCAATCGTACCCTGCCCGGTCGCTACCGCCAGATCGTCAAACGGATGGATAAACGTATATCCCTCCTTCTCGGCAAGTTCATATGCCTTCTGACAGGCCTCGTCATAAACGTCTCCGTACAGCACGACCTCCGCGCCGTAGCTTTTTGTTCGGTTTACTTTAATTAAAGGTGTCGTCGTCGGCATAACAATGACCGCCTTACAGCCGTAGCATTTTGCGGCATACGCAACGCCCTGCGCATGGTTTCCCGCAGATGCCGTTATCAGGCCTCTCTCCCGTTCCTCTTCGGATAGCGTGCTGATTTTATAATAAGCTCCGCGCACCTTGTATGCTCCGGTAAACTGCATATTCTCCGGCTTTAAGTATACTTTGTTGCCGGTCAGTACGCTTAAAAAATCACTGTAAATCAGCTTTGTTTCAAGCGTTACCTCTTTGACCTTTTCCGACGCTTCTTCAAATTTGTCCAGTGTCAGCATACTAACTTTCCTCTCTTTCAAACAATGCGTTTACAAACTGATTGGAATCAAATTTCTGCAAATCCTCAATCGTCTCTCCCACTCCGATATATTTGACCGGAATACCAAGCTCCGAGTGAATGGCTACGGCGATTCCGCCCTTCGCAGTTCCGTCCATCTTGGTTAAAATAATACCGGTAATTTCAGCCGCTTCCGAAAATTCTCTGGCCTGATTTAATGCATTTTGTCCGGTCGTCGCATCCAAAACAACCAACGTCTCCCGAAATGCATCCGGATACTCTTTTTCTAAAATACGATTGATCTTTTTCAGCTCTTCCATCAGATTCTTTTTGTTATGGAGCCTGCCCGCCGTGTCGCACAACAACACATCCGCGTTTCTCGCCTTTGCCGCCTGTACCGCGTCATAGACGACGGCTCCCGGATCGGCGCCGTCCTGCCCGCCGATCATCTCAACGCCCGCACGGTTTGCCCACTCTAAAAGCTGCCCGCCGGCAGCCGCACGAAACGTATCTGCAGCCGCAAGTACGACCCGTTTTCCCTGTGCCTTTAGCTTTCCCGCCAGCTTCCCTACAGATGTAGTCTTTCCGACACCGTTGACACCGATAATCAATACCACTGATTTTTCATTTTCAAAACGATAGGCCGTTTCTCCGACATCCATCTGTTCTTTAATGCTTTTAATTAAGAGTTCCTTGCATTCGGAAGGTTCCTTTATCCTGTTTTCCTTTACTTTTTTCTTTAAGTTTTCAATGATTGATTCCGTTGCATTTACTCCGATATCTCCCATAATCAGGATTTCTTCGATTTCCTCGTAAAAATCTTCGTCGATATTGGAAAATCCGCTGAAAATGGAATCAATGCCTGAGACGATATTATCTCTTGTCTTACTAAGCCCTTCCACCAGACGGCGAAAAAAGCCTTTCTTTTCCTCAGCCATTCCCGGAAATCCTCCTTTCTAAAACTTATGTTAAGTCATTTTCAATCAAATTGACAGATACAAGGGCAGAAACTCCCTTTTCCTGCATTGTAATTCCGTAGAGACGGTCGGCAGCCGCCATTGTGCCACGTCTGTGCGTAATCACAATAAACTGCGTGTTTTTTGTCAGCTTATGTAAATACTGTGCAAACCTTCCCACATTAGAATCATCAAGCGCCGCCTCAATCTCGTCCAGCAGACAAAACGGCGACGGTTTTAAGTTCTGTATCGCAAACAAAAGCGAAATCGCTGTCAGTGATTTTTCCCCGCCCGACATCTGCATCATATTCTGCAGCTTTTTCCCGGGCGGCTGGGCGATAATCCGAATGCCGCATTCTAAGATATCTTCGTCCTCCACCAGCTCTAACGTTCCCTTTCCGCCGCCGAACAGCTCTTTAAATACCTTGTCAAATTCTCGCCGTATCTCCTCGAATTTTTCAAGGAACTGCTTTCTCATGCCGGTATCCAGCTCTTCGATGATTCCCATCAGCGTCTGCTCGGCCTCGATCAAATCGTCATGCTGGCCTTTTAAAAAGGTATAACGCTCGTTTATTTCCTTATAATCTTCAATCGCGTTGACATTGACGTCGCCAAGTTTTCTGATTTCATCCTTAACGTCCGAAATCTGTTTTTTTAACTCTGCAGGGTTGTCATACTCCGCGTTCCTCTGCTCTAACGCTGCATGAAAGGTGAGTTCGTATTCCTCCCACATATAGTTTATCTGATTCTCGTTCGCCTCTTCTAACTTCTCCCGTTGACTGTTCAAGCGGAAGATTTCTTTATCCAGATCCGAAATTTTTTTTGAGACTTCCTCCTGCTTTTGAAAATATCCCTTATAAGCCGCAGACATTTCCTCTTTTTTGTCGATAAACCTTTTTAATTCCTCTTCCTGCTTTTCGCAGTATCCGTCCGACGCCGAAATTGTTTTTCGGATTTCTTCTATGTCGCGGCGCCTTTTTTCCGATCCCGCTTTGGCTTCTTTTGCCTCCTTCAACACAGCTTCCCGCTCTTTTTCATATTTAAAAAGCTCTCCGCTGATTCGCTCTATATTTTCCCGCAGAAATTCCGCCTTCTGGAGAAGCCCTGCTTCCTCCATCTGAATCCCGGATACGGCTTCCCTTGCAGCTTCCTCTTTTTCAGCATTCTCCTCTAAAACTTTCTGATAGCGGCTGTTTTCCTCTTCAATTTGGCGTTCTCTTTCTTTTGCATATGCCGCTTCTTCTAAAATCTTTTGTTTCTCTTCGTCAATTTCCCGAAGCTGCTTTTCGATTTCCTGTCCTTCCTGCTTTAAACCTGAAAATGCATTTTCACTTTCGTCTTTCTGTTCTTCCGCCCTGTCTACATTCAGCTTTGCCGTATTCTGCAGCAGATACAGCTTTTGCATTTCGGCTTTATTCGCTTCGATATCGTCCGCAAGCAGGCTCTGCGCCGTTTTTAAATCCTCCAGCCGTTCTTTTAACTCTTTGATTTCCCCTTCGCGTCTCTTTATCGCCTGCGAGAGCTCTTCGATCTCCCTTTTTCTGGCTAACAGATTTCCGGTATTTTTAAAAGCGCCTCCGGTCATGGAACCGCCCGGACTTAAATATTCTCCCTCCAGCGTGACAATATGCAGTGTATAACGATTCTTACGCGCGAGCGCCGTCGCATGGTCAATTGTATCCGTAACAAGTATGCGTCCCAAAAGATGTTCCTTGATTCCGTTATATTTCCCGTCGCATTTTACAAGCGTACTGGCAAGCCCTAAGACTCCCGGCTCTTCCAGCGCTTCCTGATTCTTGAAGTTTCCCCGCCCTTTTACGCTTGTAAGCGGCAAAAAGGTTGCACGGCCAAAACGGTTCTCCTTCAAATAAGAAATCATTTTCTTTGCCGTTTCCTCATCCTCTGTTACAATATTCTGGATACTGCCTCCCAATGCCGTTTCAATTGCAGTTTCATATTTTTTTTCCACCTGAAACAGATCCGATACGACGCCGAGCAGACCCCGGTTTTCGTTTTTTTGCTCCATTACTTTTCGAATACTGTTTCCGAAGCCGTCGTATCGCTCGGCAATATTTTTAAGAGACTCCAGTCTGGACTGTTCCTTATGATAACCTGTAATTTTCTCTTCCAGGGTACGGCTTACTTCGAGCGATTTCTTCTGAAATCCAAAGCCTTTCTCATTCAGTTCCGCCGCCGTCTTTTTTAACGATGCAATTTGCTGATTGACCGCCGCAAGCTCCTCTCTGTACCCGGCAAGCACCTGATCCAAATCGGCTTCCTCGGACTTTCTTGCAAGCAGCCGCTGATGCAGCATGGCCTTGCGAATGTTCATCTGTTCCGCCATCGTATCGAAACGCTGCTGTCTTGCCTTAATCGACGCCTTCCGGTTTAAAAGCTCCATCAGCTCGTTTTTGCCGTTTTCGATTCCTTCGCTGCATCGCGAGATCTCTCCCAGCAGACAATCCAGATTTTCTTTCGCTTCCTGCTGTCTTTGGCTGACCGATGAAAGCTGATTGGAAAGCTCCTCTTCTTCCTTTTTATACGCTTCCTGGGAAGCGGTGTGCTCTTCTTTTTCTTTTTCGATTGCATCAAGACGGCTCTGCATATGTTCGTCTGTCAGTTCTGCCGAACGAATTTGCTCTTCCAATACATGGATCTGGCCTTCCAGCTTACCCTTAGACACAGCGGAATGATTGATGCTCTCTCGAATGGAATTGATTTTTTCGTCCGCTTCGGCCATATCCTGCCCAAGCTTTTCATATTCCGCCTTGATGCGTTCATAACTCTCTCCGGTCTCGCTGTATTCCCGGCCGGCAATCTCATAGTTTTTATTTACTTCTTTCAGTTGTGTCTCAATGCGTTCTGTCTCCAACAGAAACATATTGATATCCAGATTTTTCAGCTCTTCTTTTTTCTTTAAATAGATTCTGGCCTTTTCCGCCTGTTTTTCCAGAGGCCCTACCTGACGCTCCAGCTCCGATAAAATATCGCTGACACGCACCAGATTTTCCCGTTCGTTTTCCAGTTTTTTCTGCGCGGTCGCTTTCCTCTTTTTATATTTCACAATTCCCGCCGCTTCGTCAAACAGCTCGCGGCGTTCCTCCGGTTTTCCGCTTAAGATACGCTCAATCTGTCCCTGGCCAATAATGGAATAACCTTCTTTTCCGATACCCGTATCGTAAAAAAGCTCCGCAACATCCTTTAACCGGCACGGACTGTTATTAATCAGATATTCGCTCTCTCCGGAACGGTATACGCGTCTTGCCACCGTAACTTCTTCAAAATCGATCGAAAGCTTATGATCGGAATTGTCCATCGTAATTGCCACATAGGCATAGCTCAAAGGCTTTCTGTTTTCCGTACCGGAAAAAATAACGTCCTGCATACTCGCGCCGCGAAGCTGTTTTGCACTCTGCTCGCCCAATACCCAGCGGACCGCATCGGCAACATTGCTTTTTCCGCTTCCGTTCGGCCCGACAATCCCGGTGATTCCGTTATGAAAATCGAACACGATTTTATTTGCAAAGGATTTAAAGCCCTGGACTTCAATACTTTTTAAATACATAAATCTACCCTTTATCAACCGTTTGAAAAAATAGAATCAAACAGGAACGTCCTCTCCGATTATTTCTTCGTCTGCGGCTTCAGCTTCAGCAGCGCCTGATATGCCGCTTCCTGTTCCGCCGCCTTTTTACTGTGCCCTACTCCATGTCCGATTACCCGATCTCCGATTCTCGCCTCTACCGAAAAACTCTTATCATGATCCGGCCCGTCCGCTGACAGCAGTACGTAGTGCAGTTCCTCGGTATAACTGCCCTGTACCACCTCCTGCAGGCTGGTCTTACTGTCAAAAAACATTCTTTTATGCTCAATATCCGTCAGGATAAAACGGTGGATAAACGCTTTTGCCTCGTCAAATCCTCCGTCCAGATAAATGGCTCCGATTACGGCCTCTAACGCATCGGATAAAATGGACTTTCTGTCCCGGCCTCCGGTCAGATTTTCCCCTTTACCAAGCAAAAGATATTCGCCAAGCTCCAATTCCTTTGTGCAGTACGCCAGCGTCGGCTCGCAGACCAGGCCCGCCCGGAATTTCGTCAGATCGCCTTCCGGAAGATTCGGATAATTCCGATATAAAAATTCGCTTGTAATCAATTCTAATACGGCATCTCCTAAAAACTCCAGCCTCTCATTATCGGAATGCTTTTTCTTATGTTTTTCATTCGCATATGAACTGTGCGTTAATGCCTGACAAAGCAATTCTCCGTTCCGAAAACGGTATCCGATCATTTCCTGTAATTTATCTGTATTTGACATCTTCCCAACCATGCCTTTCCGCTGCCTCATAACCGATTCTTCGGATTTACAGAAAGCGCGCCTTTTAATCTTTCTATTGTCATGAATAAAAAGCCCTTGCTTTCACAAGGGCTTTTTATATCCTTATCCTGATTAACCGTTTAAAGCATTTTTTATCTGTTCTACCGCATCGCCTACCGTCACAATACTCTCGGCCGCTTCGCTTGCAATTTCAATCTCAAATTCTTCCTCCAGCCCCATAATAATCTGGAAGACATCCAATGAATCCGCTCCAAGATCGTCCGTAAACGTCGTCTCCATAGTAATTTCAGCCTCATCCACACTCAATATCTCTGCAATGATTTTTTTTAACTTCTCAAACTCCATCATTCTCCTCATTTCTGCGCTGCTTTAAGCCAAGCCGTTTATGGCCTTGCAGCGCACAGACACAAATCCTGTTACATTCCCTCGTGTTCCGTAGAACTTGCAATATTTTTTCTGATCTTACCGTTAATATCCTGTTCCCTGAAAGTTACGCACTGATAAATCGAATTTGTGACCTCTCCTGCCTTTGCGCTGCCGTGCGTCTTAACTACCAGGCCGTTTAAGCCGAGCAGCGGCGCTCCGCCGTACTGCGTCGCATCAAAAGCTTTCAATGTGGTTTTTAATGCCGGCAGTGCAAGAGCCGCTCCCAGCTTACTCTTTAAGGTACTTCTCATTCCTTTTTTTATCGCGCTTACAATTGTAGAACTCAATCCTTCATACAATTTTAATATAACATTTCCGACAAACGCTTCACAGACAATTACGTCTGCCTCTCCTTTCGGAATTTCTCTCGCTTCAATGCATCCGACAAAATGGATTCCTTCGCATTCTTTCAGTAACGGCATTACTTCCTTTACAAGGGCATTTCCCTTTTCCTCTTCCGCTCCGATATTTACAATTGCAACCCTCGGCTTTTTTATTCCGAGAACATGTTCCATATAAATCGAACCCATCAAGGCAAACTGCACCAGATGGGAAGCTCTTGCATCTACATTGGCTCCGCAGTCAATCAAAAGTGAAACGCCTTTCTCCGTAGGTATTAACGGTGCAAGAGGAGGCCTTTCAATTCCCCTGATTCTTCCTACGAGAACCTGTCCGCCGACAAGAATCGCTCCTGAGCTCCCTGCAGAGACAAACGCATCCGCTTCTCTTTGTTTTACCAGGTTCATTCCTACAACAATCGACGACTGCTTCTTTTTACGGATTGCATTTACGGGAGGCTCCGCCGTTTCAATCACCTCTTCCGCATGAATTACTTCAATCTGTTCCATCGGATACGTATATTTCTTAAGCTCCGCCCATACGACATCCTGCTGCCCGATTAACAGCACTTTGATATCTTTTCTGGCATTTACCGCATTTACGGCTCCCTCTACCGGTGCGCCCGGCGCGTTGTCGCCGCCCATCGCGTCAAGCGCGACTCTGGTAACGTCCGCCTGCGCTGCACTCTGCCGGACGGAATTTTGCTGCGCGCTGTTCTGCTGCATGAAACCGACCTCACTTTTATTCCTGTTATGACCCCCCGGACAAAAGAAAAGACAGCTCTATCTGCCTTGCAATTGAGGCGGGAGATTTATTCTATAAAAAATATACTATAACTCTTTCTATAAATCAATACGAAAAAACGGTTTTAGAAAAAGCGGCGCACCAAAGCCGCTAATTCAAATATTCTCTGTTGCGTTCTTCCTCTGCCGCCAGATCCTCAGGCGACATATATTTTTTAAAAATCCGTTCCATGATCAGGCCTTTGATCAGCATATACACCGAAGGGATAATAAGTATAATATAAGGAGACGAATAAAGTCCCATGAAAGCAATAAAGGCTATTACAAACACGAGAATCGTCCAGGGGAGGTTGCTGATTGCAATAAAGAGCGCGTTCTTAAGCACACGCTTTGTCGTATTTTCAAATCGCGCCATATAAGGATAGAGATAGGAAGACCACATAACGCACAGTGCAATTAAAATCATAAAGACCAGATAAAATCTGCCCATGCTGTCTCCAGCCTTTGCATATTGATACATGACATAGCAGTCAAAAAACAAAACCGCATAAATTGCAAGATCAATTAACCATACAATTGTAGATTGTTTGAAATTCGATTTAAAAGAACTGTAGAACTCTTTCCAGATATAACTTCGCCCGTGACGTATTACCTTATTTGCCGTATAATACAAAGCCGTCGTCGCCGCTCCCGCCGTAATGATCGGTATACAGAACACCAGCCAGATCAGATTTAAACAGACGCAGTCCACCGCGCGCCCGATTCCCTGAAAAAATTTATTGTCAAGATTAAAAATTTCACCCATATTGCAATACCTCCTGTTTTTTGGCAGCACGCCTGCAGAATCAAAGACACCGTCAAAAACGGCCGCACTGCTTCTCGATAATTAGCATCATACCATAAAAAAGAGAACTTCGCACTCTCCCTTATGCGTCTAAAGACAAAGTTTTCTATAATTTAAAAAACAGAGGGTTTGTTTCCAAACCCTCTACCCGTATCGCAATATTAATCCTGTGGGATAATTTCTTTTTTATTGTAGCTTCCACAGTTTTTGCAAACTCTGTGCGGCATCATTAATTCTCCGCATTTGCTGCATTTTACTAAAGTCGGAGCAGACATCTTCCAGTTCGCTCTTCTTTTATCTCTTCTTCCTTTGGAAGATTTATTCTTGGGACAAATCGACATTACCTACACCTCCTTAAATTTATTAAAGACATCCTGAAACGCCGCCATTCTGAGATCCGGCTCGGTTTTACTGCATCCGCATTCTCCTTCATTGAGGTTCCTGCCGCAGGTCTTACAGATTCCCTTACAATCCTCGCTGCATAAAACCTTTGTCGGCCAGTTCACCAGAATCTCTCCGTAGATTAACTTCTCTACATCCAGAATATTTCCGGTCAGGTAGTCTGTTTCCTCCGCCTCCTCACCGCAGATTGCGGAATCGGAAATCTTAAATTCCTTATCAATTTCAAAACGGATGGGCGTAAAAACCTCCGCCAGACACCGGCCGCACGGGATTTGCACCGTTACGTCAACACTTCCCCGGATAAGCAGCCGCCTGTTATCCTGATTCGCGATCCGTAAAAAAACCGGAGCCTTTTCCGTTATCGGAAACCTGCCCAATCTTGATACAAAAGACGTCAGCTCCAATTGAACTTCTTTGGTAACTTCCCTGTTCTCACAGGATATTATGTCTGAAATATCTATAATCACGGCATTCTCCTTCCTGTCCTGACAGACTTTGTCCAAAAAGACAGGCCTCTGTCCGCCTTAAAACGGAAGACAGTTACTCTGCTGCAAAACAGCAGTTTTCATACCTAAACAATTATACATACGTGTCTTTCTTTTGTCAATATGTTTTTACGCGGAAATCATCTCCCGCTGATTTTATTATTTATCGACTGTTTTCTCTCCGCTCCAGCTCGCTTTTTAAGTATTCATACCGAAGACGCTTTTCTTCTTTTGCAAAGTGAATCTCCCGAAACTGCTCCGGATTATTCTCATATACAAGAATCTCGCCGCCAAACTGCTCGCTCGTAAGGTCAAAACAACGGCTCCCAATCACATTGTAACAGTGATAATTTCCGCCCGGCCGAAGAATCCCGCAGACTTTTCCTCCAAAAATATCCTGGACCAGAAACGCGGTAATTGAACACTGACCGAGCGTCCTGTTCTCCGGCGTCCAGTCTGCACGCATTCGCGGCGCACAGGTCTTAGCGCTCCAGATATCCGAGAGCGCGTCATACAGATCAACCGGCGTCCTGATTCCTCTGTAACGATTTGTAATTGCGGAACAATCCGCCTGTTCCCACCCGTAAAATTGATATTGCTTCATACTCCTCCCATGATTCCGCTCTGCGGAATCTCAATTCAGGATAAAAAACGCCCTGACTTGGAACATTCTTCGGCGTTAAGCGCTTTGCGATACAGCCAATGCCGTCAGTCTAAGAACGTCTCTTCATGTTTCGATATGCAAGCGGCGCCTTTCCATATTTTTTTTGAAACACCCGTGTAAAATACGACTGATTGTGAAATCCGCAGCTCTCCGCAATATCGATCACTTTATAATCTGTTTCTACAAGTTGTTTCGCAGCCAGCTTTAGCCGATAATTCACCAGATACGCGTTAAAACTCATCCCGGTAAGCTCCTTAAACAGCTTCATAAAGTGGCTCTCCGAAAAGCCGCACTGTTTTGCCGCGCTCAAAACAGAGATCTCCTGGTCGTAAAAATGCTGCACGTAATACAGCGCATTTTTCAGCCTGCTGTAGGATAACTGCTGCGCGCTGCCGTCGTCCGCAGCAGAAACACTATACCGATTCATATAGTGGAGAAGCTCAAACAAATCCGACCGCATCATCAGCGCATATGTCGAATAGCATTCCCTGCGGTGTTTCAATATGGAAAGAACGCAGGGCGTAACCGTACGGTTAAAATCGGAATCCTCCCGATATAGACAGTCCATCGTCCGTTCTCCACGCAGAAACGGAAGAACATACTCCTCATAGCAGGGATCCTCATCCGACCATCGAAAAACCGTCGGGTGAAACATAATATTATAGTATTCTCCGCGCTCCACGCCGCACTGTTCGATCGCGTGCACGGCGTGAGGAAGCACCACAAGCAGCTCCTTCGCACGGAGCACGTATGTCTGCCCCCACACCGTGACCTCAATGCGTCCTTCCATGCAGTAGATCAATTCAAACTCCTCGTGCCAGTGCAGCGGGAACGACAGCATCCACTCCGGGATTCTCCCGCGATAGACGCTGTAAGGGGCCGTTGCTGTTCCATGTATCTTTGTCTCATGCAAAGGCGAACCATCCATGTAACTACTCCATATCCAATCCCATAAAATAGTTTTGTGTTAAAAATTTCGGATTATTTTGCAAGCATTATAGCATAGATAAGAGTATCATACAAGCACAAACGAATCACACAACAGGGGGAGAAAACATGGAATACGCAGCAATCAGACATTTTGCCGACAAACGATACTGTTATGCAGCCAAAAAAGGCCGCTTCTGCATCCGGCTTGAAGTCAAAAAAGGCGACATCGCGTCTGTCGTCCTTCACACGCAGGACAAATATCTTTCACCCAATTATATTGATACCAGGCAGGAATATCCTATGATGCGCGTCTGTTCCGACAGCTGTCTCGACTACTATGAGGCGCAGATTGAAATCGATGTAGTCTGCCTTCGATACTTCTTTGAAATACAGGATATCTCCGGAATCATAGCTTACTATGGGAATCATTCGTTTTCCGACGCCTGTATCACCGACATTGAAAAAATGTACGACTGCCCGCAGACGCTCCGTGAGGAAGAGCGCTTAAAGCTTCCCGCATGGGCAAAAAATAAGGTCGTATACCAGATTTTTCCTTCACGCTATGCAACTGACCAAAATGTGGACGACGACGTCTGGTATCAGGCGCCGATTGGCCATAATGCCGATCTGAAGGGCTCTCTGCGCGGCATTCTCAAACGTCTGGATTACATCCGGGAGCTTGGGGCGGATATCCTCTACCTGACGCCGATCTTTCGGTCCAACTCCAGCCATAAGTACGACACAATCGACTACTATGCTGTCGACCCGTCTTTCGGAACCGGGGAAGACTTAAAAAAGCTTGTCGAAAAAGCGCATGCGCTTGGCATGTACGTAATTTTAGACGGCGTATTCAACCACACATCAGTAGATTTTTTTGCTTTCCGGGATCTAAGAGAGCGGCAGGAACAGTCCGTCTATTTGAACTGGTACTACACCAAAGATTTTCCGCTCGTAACCGAGCAGAATCAAAAACCAAACTACAAAACATTCGGCTATGCCGCTTATATGCCAAAGCTGAATCTGCAAAACAAAGAAACGGCGGACTATGTGATTGATGTAGCGCGCTATTGGGTAAGGGAATACGATATCGACGGCTGGCGGCTCGACGTCGCGGATGAAATCAGTCACACTTTCTGGAAACGGTTCCGCAGAGAAGTCAAGGCGGTAAAAAAAGATGTGCTTCTGGTCGGCGAAATCTGGCATTTTGCCGAAGATTTTCTCGAAGGCGACGAGTGGGACACCTTTATGAACTACCACTTTTACCGTGCGGTACTGGATTTGGCGGTGTCCGAAACACTAAGCGCCTCCGCCTTCGTCGAAAGCCTCGGATTTTTACGGGGAAATCTCCACCGCAGCCTGCAGGGATATCTCTGGAATATGATCGACAGCCACGATACCGCACGTTTTCTTCACAGCGCCGGCGGCGATGTACGAAAGCAGCGGCTGGCGGCCGCGCTGCTGCTTCTGCTTCCGGGAATGCCGATGATTTACTACGGAGACGAAGTATCGCTTGCGGGCGGGCCTGACCCGGACTGCAGGCGCGGCATGCTCTGGGACGGGAAGAGACAAAATCAGGAAACGCTTCGCTTCTACCGCGCGCTTATCCGAATCCGGCGTACGTGCCCCGCACTGACAGAAGGAGAGATCGTCGAACAATATACCGACGACGATAACGGCCTTATCTATATCAAAAGGCAGAAAAACAGCCGGAATATCCTGTTGCTGTTTCACGTCAGGCAGGGAAACATCGAGCTGCCGGAACAGGCAGGGAAACAAAACCTTGTGAACGGCCATGCTTTTTCCGGCTGTCTGGGCGATTATGAAACGGCGGTGCTTGTTGAATGAAAAAGACAACGTTTCTGAAGCTGTTTATCCCGCTTGCGCTGGAAACACTGTGCTATATGCTCTCCGGAATGGTCGATACCGTCATGCTGTCTACGGTAGGCGACCATGCGGTCGGGGCAGTCGGCACGGCAAACACATATCTGAATGTATTTATTATTATGTTCAACATCCTCTCGTCCGGCATGATCGCTGTTATGACGCAGTACATCGGCGCAAAAAAGTACGGGATTGCTTATCAGGCAAGACAGCTCGGCATTGCTTTCAACGCCGTACTCGGCATCCTTCTTTCGGTATTTCTGTTTCTTTTTTCAGGCAGACTTCTCGAAACCTTAGGCGTCGCGCCGCTTCTAATGGAAGATGCAAAGACATATTTACAGATTGTCGGCGGATGCTGCTTATTAAACGCCCTGATACCGATTTTTTCCAGCTATCTGCGCGCCTTCGGCTATACCAGGCAGCCTCTTGCGGCAACCCTGCTGGCAAACGCGCTCAACCTCTGTTTAAACGCCTTTTTCCTGTTCGTCGTTCATGCCGGCGTGGCGGGCGTCGCAGCCGCCACCGTAATTTCAAGAGTGGTAAATCTTGGAATTGTCGTTGTGATGTCGGCTTATCTGATCCGGGCGAAAGAGCACACGGAACGGCTGAAAAATACAGTCGTTTTACGGCAGATTATCAAAATCGGACTGCCCTCTGCTCTGGAAACAGCTCTCTATAACGTAGCAATGACGCTGACCATCCGCTTTTTAAATCGGATGGACACATCGGGCTTGAACGTGACGGCGAGAGCCTATGCCGCGCAGATTTCCAATTTCTCCTATTGTGTCGGCGCTGCGCTGGCGCAGGCAAACGCCATTATGACAGGCTGGCATATCGGAGAAAGCAATTATTTCGCCTGTGACAGAGACACAAAAAAAGCCGCCTGTATCGGAATCCTTACGGCGGCCGGACTGGAAGCGCTTTTCGCCTTAAACGCAGACGCTCTCATCCGTCTGTTTACCCGGGACGAGACCATGATCGCCCTTGTTAAAATCCTACTGACGATCGATATCGTCCTTGAAATCGGACGCGTAACAAATCTGGTGTTCGGGCAGGCGCTGAAAACAAGCGGAGATGCATTCTTTACAACAATCATTGGCGTAATATTTATGTATCTGTGTATGGTTGGCGGAACCTGGCTGTTCGGCATACATCTGCAGTTTTACGCCATAGGCGCCTACATCGGTCTTGCCGGAGACGAATGTGTCCGCGCCGTATGTATGTTTTTGCGCTGGCAGTCCGGAAAATGGAAAACGAAGGGATTTATAAACTCCTAAAAACAAAACCGGGCAGGCGCAGTCATGTAATTTGACTGCGCCTGCCCAAAGCAGCATTTTCGCATTCCAATATCGGGATTAGACTAGCTGCGTACCAGCGCAACCGTTTCTCTTGCAATTGCAAGTTCTTCGTTCGTAGGAATTACACAGACTTTTACTTTGGAATCCGCGGTGGAAATCAAGGTATCCTCTCCGCGCTTAGCGTTTCCTTCTTCGTCGACAGTGATTCCGAGGTACTCCAGATAACCCAGTATTTTTGCTCTTACAAACGAAGTATTTTCTCCGATTCCGGCAGTAAATGCAATCGCATCAACGCCGTTCATCGCCGCCGCATAGGAACCGATATATTTTGCCACGCGGTAGCAGAATACTTCAATCGCGTTTATCGCAAGCTCGTTTCCTTCCTCATAGGCGGCCTCTAAATCACGAAAATCGCTGGAAAGACGGGATAAGCCCTGTACGCCCGATTTTTTATTGAGCACGTTCATCACGCCTTCGATATCAAGATTCTCTTTCTTTGCAAGATATTCCATAATCGCCGGATCGATATCGCCGGATCGCGTCCCCATTACAAGCCCCTCAAGCGGTGTAAGCCCCATAGAAGTATCGACGCACTTACCATTCATTACAGCGCTGATCGACGCTCCGTTGCCCAGGTGCGCAACAATGAGTTTGGATGCCTGATAATCGATTCCCAAAAATTCCGCCGTGCGCTTTGAAACAAAGCTGTGGCTGGTTCCGTGAAAGCCGTATCTTCTCACTTTATATTTTTCATAATATTCATACGGAAGGCCATAGAGAAATGCTTTCCTGGGCATTGTCTGATGAAAGGCCGTATCAAATACGCCGACCATCGGAACATTCGGCATAAGCTCTTTACAGGCGTCTATTCCAATCAGGTTAGCCGGATTGTGAAGCGGCGCTAAATCATTGCATTCCTCGATTGCCTTTAATACTTCATCTGTCAATACGGTAGAAGAAGCGAATTTCTCCCCGCCGTGTACGACACGGTGGCCGACTGCGTCGATTTCCGCAAGACTTCCGATTGCGCCTGTCTTTTCATTTACCAGCGCGTCAAGCACCATCTGAATAGCCTGCTTGTGCGTCGGCATTGCGGCTTCCGTAATCTCTTTGTCCAGACCCGTTTTCTGATATACCAATCTGCCGTCGATTCCGATTCGCTCGCAGAGCCCTTTCGCAAGCACTGCTTCACTCTCCGAATCAATCAGCTGATACTTTAAAGAGGAACTCCCACAGTTAATTACTAATACATTCATTTTCATTCTCCTTTTCCGCCAAAATATTGGAAGGTCCGCATCCGTTTTCGGACCCGATCTCTATCACTATCAGTATACGCTTATCTCTCCCGGCAGACAAGCCATTTTTTCCTGTTTTCCCATATGAGAAGCCCCTGTCAGGCTCTGCAATTGCGGCCTTGTTATTATTAAAGAAACAGGGATCACAATTCCCGCCTGTCCGTTCCAATCCGCATCTTCTTTCGTCCGGATTGTTATGACGAAATTAACGTAAACTGATCTACCAGTTCTTTCAGGCTGGCGGCTTCGGCGGAAAGCTGCTCACTCGCAGCCGCGCCTTCTTCAGCAGTAGCGCTGTTGTTTTGTACAACGGCCGAGATCTGATTAATACCCTCGGAAACCTGTTCAACCGACTCTGACTGCTCGTTGGATATAATCGCAATATGGTCAATAGAATCAACTACAGACTTGATACTGCTTACGACTCCAAGCAGAACATCCGCCGTATTTTGGGCAATTTCGGTACCGCTATGTATTGCATCCGTAGAATTTGCTATCAGCTCTGACGTGTTTTTAGCCGCCTGCGCTGACTTTCCGGCCAAATCCCGCACTTCCTCCGCAACAACGGCAAATCCTTTTCCTGCCTCTCCGGCCCGTGCCGCTTCTACTGCGGCATTCAGGGCAAGTATATTGGTCTGGAATGCAATATCGTCTATCGTTTTTAATATCTTTTCAATCTCCTCGGAACGGGCCTGAATCCTTTCCATAGCGTCTACCAGATTCTGCATCTTCTGGTTACACAGGATAACCTCTTCTCCGGCCTGATGCGTCTGACTCCTGACATCCAACGCACCCTGCGCCGTATTTTTCACTTCTTCGGAAATCATACTGACCCTTGTCGCCAGTTCCTGTACCGAACCGGCCTGTTCTGTAGTACCCTGACTAAGCGTCTGCGCGCTGGACGATAATTGCGTGCTGGCGCTCGCCACCTCTTTCGCGGCATGATTGACCTGATGTAAGGCATTGTTCAACTCCACTTTCATATTGCGCATGGAAAGCAAAATACTTTGAAAACTGCCGACATATACATCCTCATGTTCCGTATGAACATTCAAATTCTTATTTGCCATCTCATTAAGCAAATAGCCGATATCGCTGATGACGATGCGCAGCCCCTCTACCAGCGTCTCGGTCGACCGGACAAGCACACCGGTTTCGTCCTTGCTGGTTATTCTGGGCATCGGCGTCTCCAAATCACCCTCCACAAGAAGCTTCATCCGATTTACGCACGCTTTCATTGGTCTGCCGATATTGATGGCAAGCGTCAGGGCGACAACTACGGAAATCAGTATGGAGCCAATAATCACCGCGATATTAATCACCATTGCGTCCCTCGTAGAAGCCAGGTAGTTGATCTGCGGCGCAGTCACTGCGATACTCCAACCGTCTGTTTCCAGTACGGGCGCGTAGGCTGCAAACATCTTGTCCTCTCCGTTCGTATAGCTTCCGAACCCGTTTTTCCCCTGACGCATCTGTGTATGAATCGCCGCAAGTTCCTGCAGGGAGGAATCGCTCTGTGCTTCCGCTTCTATATTTTGAACCGTGATTGTGTCAAGCGTAATGTCGGCAATCGTATCGCCGGACTTATTAATCATGTAAGCTCTGCTGTTTTGCCCAATTTGAATCGCCGAAACAATGTCGTTCAAAAAAGTTTCTTGCGGAACAAAATAAACAACGCCGATTATAGACTTTCCATAATCCCCCTCGGCATACAGAGGCGCCGCCACCATAATAGACAGTTCGCCCGTAATTTTGCTGATCAACGGCTCCGATACATAGATATTCCCCTGCATAGCCTGGCGTACATACTCACGGTCGGAATAATCATTTCCGTCAAAAATACTGATCCCGTCCGCGCCTACGATATTTCCTCTCTTGAACCCGTGCATGGAAACGCGTCCGTCAATGATCGCCTTTTTTTCTTCTACCGGCACCTCCGGATCAGACAACTGCGGAATACAACCTACCTCCATCACAACATTCTTATATACCTCCAGCTCCTGCTGCGCGCGTCCCGCCGCCAGGACTGCCGTCTCACTCATCATCTGCTCTACAGTGGACATGGTGTTGTTGTAGTTTAGTGCGATGCTTGAAGTTCCCGACGCGATCAATCCGATCAAAACGGTCAGTATAAGACTTACAGTGATTTTGGTCCGAATGCTTTTCATTTCATAGTTACCTCCTGTATAAAATATGAGATTTTCAGGTTACTAAAAACCGTTCCTGTTACTATTACAATTATTATAAAAGTTGCAATTCCTGCTTGTCAACTATTATCTGGTCGTCCTTTTTGCTAAGAAAACGGATTTTAAAACGTTTCACACAATTGACACCGGTAATGCCAAAAGCTACAATAGCTCATATATGTCTCTGAACAAAATTTTTCGTTCTGCATGGCAGAATAACTATGCGTTACAGAAACTAATTTACGGGCATGCTAAATGAAAAAGGGAAAAGCGGTATGAAAAACATAGGTATTATTGCGGAATACAATCCGTTTCACAATGGACACGCATATCAGATTGAAAAAATACGAAATGAAACAAAAGCCGATCACATTGTGATTGCAATGAGCGGAGATTTCGTTCAGCGCGGGGCGCCTGCCGTCATAAACAAATATGCAAGAACCCGGATGGCGCTTTCCTGCGGAGCGGATCTCGTCCTTGAACTTCCCGCCTTATGGGCATGCGCGTCTGCCGAACGCTTTGCGGCGGCAGGCTGTCTGTTATTTGATAAAACAGGATGCGTCGACGGCCTTTGCTTCGGTACGGAAGCCGATGATATCACGCTTCTTTCCGAGGCGGCGGAACTTCTTTCCGACGAGCCGGAACGTTTTTCAAAGTATCTTACAAAAGCTATGAAAAAGGGGCTTTCCTATCCTGCGGCACGGGAAGCGGCTCTGCAAAAAAGCCTCTCCAATCAATCGTTTGGAGCAGGTGAAAAAGAGTCGTCCGCCAAAGCAAAAAATCCGGATATCCGCTGCTCTGGACTGCCCGAACATACCCTTAACGAGTTGTTAGGCTCTCCTAACAATATCCTCGCAATCGAATATCTCAAGGCGATCAGGAAGCTGCGGCTGCCCCTCACTCCTTTTCCTCTGAAACGGAACGGCGCAGACTATCATAACGGCGACATCTGTGCAAAAAACGCCTCGGCGACCGCTATTCGCGCACTCCTTACCAATACGGATTCCGATTTTTTTACGGCGGAACGGATGAATCTCCCGACTACGGAAAAAACTGCCGGCTGTACGATCCAAACACTGGCTGCCACGGATTTGGAACGCGTCATGCCGCCTGCTGCCGTTTCCGTTTTAAGGGAGTACCTCTCCGAATCTCCCCTTCTTAGGGAAGACGATTTTTCTTCCGTACTGGGTTATCTTCTGCATTTGTATGCCGCTGACCCTAAGGGCCCGGAAAATCCGCTTTCCACATTCGGAGATTCCAACGCAGCAATCGCCAACCGGATAATAAAACACAGATATCAATTTGAGACCTTTTCACAGTTTTGTGAATTATGTAAAAGCAGAAACATTACTTATACGCGGATCAGCCGGATTCTGCTCCATACCATTCTTAATATTACTAATGACGATTATAAAAACGGAGAAGCCCTGGACTGTATTCCGTACCTCCGCATCCTCGGCTTTCGAAAAAAATCCGCGCCTCTTTTAACAGAGCTGAAGCGCACGGCTAAAGTTCCCATTATTTCAAAGCCGGCGGACGCCTCCCGCATTCTGGGGAAAGAAGCATTCCGGATGTTTGAACGCGATGTTTTTGCTGCGGAACTGTATGAACGGACAAAATTTGAAAAACGCTCTCGTATACCGTCGCATCCATGCGCTATGCAAAGCGAATATGCAATGGGAATCGTGATGGTATGAAGCTGCAAAAGCGGCACATTGCAAATGTGCTGCATTTACGGCGCCGTATCCTGAAAGCAATCCGTTTTTCAGATTTTCCCGTAGTATCTATTTTTTCCCGTAAACAGCAGCGGCAATGAATGCGACAAGCGGCACGGTACAGATAATCCCGATGCTCCCCGCAATACTCCTGATTACCTCAATTGCAATAAAATCTGTGTTCAAAAGCTGCTGAATCCCTACTCCGTATGAATATATCATCAGCATCATGTTAAAGGAATTTCCGACAAAGGCCAGAATCAGCGTGTTCGACATCGTTCCCATCGCGTCTCTGCCGATATTCATGCCCGAACGAAACAGCTCCCGCATTCCCATTCCCGGATTCACTTCATGAAGCTCCGCTACCGCAGAAGTAATACTCATTGCCACATCCATTACCGCTCCCATACATGCAATGAGAATCCCGCACAAAAACAGATTTTTTACCTTCAGCTCTGTCGTGCTGGTAATTAAAAGCAGCGTTTCCGCCTCTTCCATCTGAAACGTGGTAACGGACATTGCTGCCTGAGCCGCTACCGCAAATAAAGCTCCTGAAAGAACGCCGCAGATACTGCCCAAAGATGCGACAACCGTCTTTATTTTGATTCCGTCTATCAGGAAAAAGCTGACAAAATTACACAGCAAAATCAGAAATACCGTAACTCCCAGCGCAGAATAACCCTTTAATGACAGCGGCAGCAGAATCCAGACCATACAAACCACCGTAAAAATCAAACCTGCCGCCGATTTTACTCCTTTTCTGCCTCCGATTACGGCCAGCAGGATAAAAAAAGCCAGTACACAACCGATGATCTGCGGCACCCGGTAATAATTATAGACGGAAACCTGGTATTCGCCTTCCCCTGTCGTATCGGTCCGAATCGAAACTTTGTCTCCTTCCAAAACTCTTACATTATACAATGCGCTAAAGTAATTTGTTACGCGCACGACATCGCCTTTATATCTACCGGTCAGGATCTCAACTTCCAAATCCATACTGCCACGCCAGATTCCCTCCGTCGTTTCGTCAATCGTTTTTTTGTCCTCAATAATTCGCCGCACCCTGCCGACCTCATAATCGCTCCCTGCCGTATTGCTGCTTCGATATACGGGTCTGTCGTAATTTGCAAAATAGATCACCGCAAGAAAAACGGCGGCAGCCAGTGCAAAAAGCACCAGGCTGCCAGCCGCTTTCTTCGGTGTCATGCCGCTTTCCGGCCTTCCCGCCGGATGATTTCCTTTTCCTGTACCGTTACGTCTCAAGCTCATTCCACCATCACCTGTATTACAAATCCTTAATGCATCATTTTATGACGAACTTCGTATGTCACAACCAGGAGTCCGGCAAACATCAGCAGTATCAGACCTGCAAGCGGCGTCTGATCCCCGGTTTTCGGGGCCGTCGTTACGGAAGATACCGGATTTTTTATCACCGAACCCTGCGTAACGTTTCCGTTATTGCCGCCGTTTCCGTTATTCCCGTTGCTGCCGTTATTGCCGTTGTTGTCGCCGCTGGTATTGTTGTCGTCCTTGTTATCGTCGTCTTTGTCGTGCAGCCGGGTGAAAAAGTGCCGATAGAAGGAGTTGTCGTAAGCGGATCTTACACACTCA
>CANPGM010000033.1 GCA_947573605.1 uncultured Roseburia sp.
CCTTATCGCCGTCGTCCGGTTTCTCTGTTTCTCCGCTCTTAACAAATTCAATTTCGTCACAGTTACGGACTCTTAAACAGGTCACCGCCTGATCGGACGTTCCTTCGGGATGTGCATATACAAGTCCGACAGCCGATACAATATCGCCCTTTTTCACCACCGATGCCAGTTCGTTTTTGCCTGTTTTAGCGGATAAAATATATCCGTCGATAAAAATATTTGCATTCGTGCCGCTTCCGTCGTCAAGCCAGAACTGAGACACACCCGTGCCTGCCGCATCATAAAGTACGTCGACCACTTTACCTTCTACGCGTACCAGCCTGCCGCCGGATTTCTCGTAATCCATCGCCTCCGCAGCCGTCATCTTTTCCGGTTCGTATATTTTAGGCGTTTCGTCGCTCAATACTTTACTGCTGATAATCTGAATTTCCTTATCTCCCTGATAAGCGTCCACATATCCGGTCACGCGTATTTTCGTACCTACTTCAAGCCCTGCTTCTGCATACGGGAATACGGTAATGCCGGCCGTATCATCCTGTACGTAAATCGTATCGAAGAAAATATTGCCTTCTACGCTCGTACCAGCCGTTACATAGCCTTCGATCGCAAACACATCGCCCATCTTACCGTTTTTCCGAACTTCTTCAATCGGAGTAACCGGAAGCTCCACCGTTACTTCGTCAAGAATATTCTCCGCTATCGTCCTGTTTAAGTACGGTAAATCCCAAATATTGTCGAGTTCCGCTTTTACCTCAAAGTCGGAAATAAAGACCGTACCGGCTACGAATACATCCGCACCGCTCTCCAGTGTTTCATGCGCAAGAACTACTACATTTCCCTTTTCTACTACAACGGAATTGTCTCCACGCCCGCCGTCTTCATCCTTGCTGTCAATCGAATACGTCGTATCGTAACCGCGAATCAATGCCTCCGCTGTTTTCGCTTCCACCGAAGCCGCATCCAGCTTTACGGTACATCCGCTGTAAGCGCTGTACTCCTGTTCTTCGGACGCGCCTTTTAAGTATTTGGAATCCTTGTTAAACGTATTCTTTAAATACAGACGATACGGCTGTCCCCCGTTATTATCCTCATCGTAGGCTTCATCGCTGTATAATGTAGTTGTCGCGCCGATTCCCAGAAGAAGCTTATTCATTTCCGTCGTTGTCTGTCCGTCTGCGCTGTCCTGATAATCTGCAATTCCGCAGGCAATCAGCGTTCCGCCCTGATCGGTATAGTTCTTTACCATCTCAATAAATTCATCGCTGAAATGAGACGGTACATAATCACCGGCATTTGCCGTTCCCGTTTTCTTTGCAGGCGCTGAAATCACAAGCAATGCACAGTCGTCTAACATCTCCGGCGTAATTTCATCAGTAACGACTTCTACTTTGACATTTTTCTGACCTGCAATAGTAGTAAAGTTGCCGACATTGCCGCCGTAATATCCGGTGACATAGTCGTTGTAATGCGTACCGTCAATAATAACCTTCGTTACCATTTCCGGTGAAACATAGGTCAGTTTCAATACTGCTTTATAAATCTTTGCCGCGCCGTTTAATTTTGCATTCACCGTCGCTCCGACTTCTACATTTCCAACTCCGTCATACGTATAGTCAAAACTGTAGCTGCCGGTACTCATTGCGGCAATGCTCTTAAGCCCTGCCTGTTCCAAATCCGCCGTATGCACCACTTCGTCTTTTACGGAAAACTCAATGGAGTCAATTTCCATTACCGTATCTTCGTTATTGAAAAGATCCAGCGTTACATTTAAAGCCTGATTTTTTACCGGAAGCACCTCGTCCGTAGAAATACTGTTGATGCCTGCCGCCTCTACTTCTCCTACCCAAACAGGAGCCGTAACCGCAATATCACCGTCGGCTTCTACAACTTTAATATAGTAATAAGAATAGTCATTATCCACCGTAAAGCTTACGTTTTCTTCACTTCCCGCAACGGTTTTTTCGGCCAGAACAAGTCCGCCGTTGGTAATAACCTGTACTTTTCCAAGCGCATCCCCGGAACCGTCGCTTAAGTCAACTGTAATTTCAACCTGCTCGCCCGTCTGTCCCTCCGACAGAATCGAGCCCATAATATAACCGTCAAGCGTATAGTAAATGCTTAAATCATTGTCCTCCGTCGCATAAATACGATAATTCCGCATTGCATCGTAAATATTTTCTCTCGTAAGACTGTCTGCAAGCACAACGCTTCTCGCCGTATTGGCGTCGCCCCAAAGTCCCTTATGATTATCCTGATTATTGGTGGGGGCTACATGCCAGCCCTTGTCAAGCGCTCTCTGATAATACTCATAAGACGGGAAATATCCTGAACTTCCGATTGCGCCTTCGCCGTTGCCCACCTCAATAATTGTAATTAAGTCGTCAATCTCCGCATCATAATAAGCAAAATCACTGAAGTCGCCGAAAGTTGTTCCCGGATGGTTAAACTGGCTGATGGAATCCGGTTCCGTTTTTAACGCCGCATAATAATTCTGCAGCGCCGTACTGTAAGTCGAATAATCCGTCTGCGTCCTGCTCTGGAATCCGTCCGAATTAAAAGTATTGATATGCCCAAGTCCGTTCGACCAGGTCATTTCATATCCGAATATGGAAACAAAATCCTTCGTAGTATAGGCATCGGCCAGCGCATGTCCCTCTACCCACTCTTCACTGACGGAGCCGTCCGAAATCGACGCATTGTTTGCATTATCAAACGAATTGGAATGATCCGTTACCGATACAAAATCCAAATTCTTTACATTTGCAGCATGTTGATACGCCTCTTCACAGGTTCCGGCGCCATCCGAATAGCTGGTATGGGAATGAAGCTGTCCGAAATAGATATTGTAGGATTCATTCTCTCTTTCGGTATAGCTTAACGTGACCGGATTACTGTCTTTATAACCGTCCTTTACCGCTTTTACCAGATAAACGGCCGGAAGCTTATTTAAAACCAGTTTCTCGGAAGCTTCGTATTCTTCCCAATTCGCTCCGTCGTCGGAGGAATAAAGAATCGCCGCGCCTTCCGTCTCACAAGTCAGGCTTACCCGCGTTCCGACCGCAACGCTTCCTCCGTTCGGCGTCGCTTTTACGGTAGCGCACTGTGCCTGCGTATAGCGATAAATGGTTTTTATACTGTCGCTTAATCCATCTTTTGACGCATACGTACTGATATCCGCCGGAAGTGTGTCAAGTACCGGCTTTTTATCCGCATTATAAATTTTGTATTCGGAGCCGTTTACCGAATAAAAAATCTTTGCTCCTTCTGTTGTGCTCGTAAGCGTAAGCTCCGCTCCAAGCATCACACTGCCCGACTCCGGTTCTGCTTTCACAAATCCGCAGATTTCAGAAGAAACTACCGGATGACCGGAAATAATCACACTGTCAATACGTACCGTACCTCCGGAAGACGGCGCTCCGCTGCCGCTTGCACGCTCCGTACCCGGGACCATGCGAACATACAGTTTTTCTGCGTTCGACGCCGCTTTTGGCACATCAAATGTAAACGTAACATAATTTCCGGGAGCATAACTTGTTTTTGCGATACCGTCCGTGATATCGCCGGAACCGCTTACTTCGCTCGGCTCCCCGCCTACATAAGCAGTGTATTTATATTCATATGTACCTGTCTTAAAGTTCTTAAATGTTGTTCCGTCTGTAGAATACTGAAGCTGAAAAGCTCCCGCTCCCGTATTGCTGGCACGCAGACGAAAAGCCATTTTCATATCTCCGTACCCAAGCGAGGATAAGGCAAACTGCATATAATCCCCGTTCCCCGATCCAAGACCCGTTCCGCCCATATAATAAGAAGTGGAACCCGTCGTACTGCTTGTACCGGAAGTATAAGGCATTACCGCAGCATTTCCCACAACTGTAGTAAATATTGCCGCCTGATCCAGCATATCGTTTGTTGTATAAATATCACCGGCAATTCCGCCCTCCGGCGTTACGCCTGCTTCTTCGTAATTCGCGTTACCGGCCCATTGAGCTACATTTGCAGTAATTGTTGCGTCAACAACAACGTCTTTTCCCGGCTCCTCCGGTTCTCCTGGTTCTCCCGTTCCGTCAGAAACGCCGTAAAACTCCAAAAGATAGATTGCCGCATTGGCCGAAGCGCCTTTGCCGTACGTCGTAAATCCGCTGTAATATTCGATATACTGACTACTGCCATTATAGGAAGCATTTACATTTTTTAAGTAAAAGCCGCCGTCCGCCGTCTCTGGTGTCCACAGGCTGTAATCGCCTGCTGCCGCCTCCAGACTCAACCCGTTTCCCGTCGCTGCAGAGGTCAGATACTTTCCGTCGCAGACGAACGAATAATTTCCGTTCCCGTCCACAGACACAGTAAAGACAGCCGCACCCTCCGGCGCCGTAAGCGTACCGTCTGCAGACGGTTCCGCCGTATTACCGGCCAGCTTCTTTCCGCTTGCCGCAGAAGACATTACGGCCTTATTTGCCGCGTTATAAATCATAAGCTGATCGCCGTTTTTTAATCCGTTCAGCTTTTTTCCTGTAAACGTTTCTTCGGAGCCGCTTTTTACCGTATAGGCAAAAGAAGCTGCCGCGCTGTTATGATACCCTTCTTTGGAAGCAATTGCATAGATTGTTGTGCTTTCTGTGATCACGATCGCTTCCGTATAGGGCTGATAATTGGAAGAGCCGTCCTTATTAAAGGAAATCGCCGCGCCCTCCGTTGCGCAGGAAAGCGTAACTGCCGTACCGGCTTCTACTTCTCCCGGTAAAACGGAAGCCGTTACGGCGGCGCAAGTCTCTTTTGTATCTTCGGAACCGCCGCCCGTTCCCTTTAATACAATGTGGTTGATATTACTCGCTCCGCCTTCCGCGACCGTACCGTTGTTTAACGATACGTTATCTGCACAGGTGACGCGCAGTTTAAATGCCGTATTGTCTAAAGCTGCCGGAAGCGCCATATCGGTGTAAACCGGTGCAAGGCCTGTCCCGGCAATTACGCCTTCGCTGCCATCAATGACCGTCCAGTCCGTTCCGTTTGTCGAATACTGAAGATTAAAATTCTTTTGTCCCGTGTTTGACGAACGCATCTGTGCCGAAAAGGTCAGTCCTGAGTATCCCGCAGCATCCACTTCCATTACCCAGCCGCCTCCGACGGTCCAGGTATTCGCCGCCAGCGCTTTTGAAGAATACCCCGTATAGGCTGCTCCTTCAATGGATAATGTGCCGTTTCCCGTCGTTGCCGCTGTTGGAAGTCCGTTTTCCGGCGCCGTAGTAAACGACCATCCGGCAATCACGCCATCTTCCGTCTGTGTCTGCGGCTCTGCCTGGACTTCCTGCTCCGTATTTTCCGGCGCCATATCCGGCAGCTCCGATGCAAGAGCATCCATTGCCGTTACATTTGCCGTAATACTGAACACAAGCAGAAACATCGCTGTCAAAAGTGCATACATTCTTTTCATCCGTACTTTTGTCATAGCTTCTTCTCCTCTTCTTTTATTTAATCACTTATATGTGACATTCTATCATCTTTTCTCATATTTTTCCATCTATTCCAGTAAAATTTTCGTAAAATTTCCATAATGAGAGGATGGAAGCAAATGTAATAAAAGCAACTTAATAAGGCATAGCCCTAAAGCTATGCCTTAATGGAAATTCTTCTTATATTTTAATGATGGAACAGCCGGATACCGGTAAACGCCATTGCAATGTCATACTTGTTACAGGTTTCTATTACATGATCGTCGCGAATTGAACCGCCCGGCTGTGCAATATAAGATACGCCGCTTCTGTATGCGCGTTCCACATTATCTCCGAACGGGAAAAACGCATCGGAGCCAAGCGCTACATTCGTATTTTTATCGAGCCATGCACGTTTTTCTTCTCTTGTAAATACTTCCGGTTTCTCTTTAAAAATTTTCTCCCATGCGCCGTCTGAGAGAACGTCCATGTAGTCTTCTCCGATATAAAGATCAATCGCATTGTCTCTGTCCGCTCTGCCGATATTATCCTGAAAACGAAGACCTGACACCTGCGGAGACTGGCGAAGCCACCAATTGTCCGCTTTTTGTCCGGCAAGTCTCGTACAGTGGATTCTTGACTGCTGTCCCGCCCCGATACCGATCGCCTGCCCGCCTTTGACATAGCAGACCGAATTGGACTGTGTATATTTCAGCGTAATCATTGCAATCGCAAGATCGATTTTTGCGGATTCCGGAATTTCTTTGTTCTCCGTTACGACATTGTCAAAGAAATGTTCGTCAATTGCGAGCTCGTTTCTTCCCTGCTCGAATGTAATCCCGAATACCTCTTTCCGTTCTAAGGGGGCCGGAACATAAGCGGAATCAATCTCAATAACGTTATATCCGCCTTTTTTCTTCGCCTTTAAGATTTCGAGCGCTTCATCGGTATATCCGGGAGCAATTACGCCGTCGGATACTTCTCTTTTGATAATCATCGCCGTCGAACGGTCGCAAACGTCCGAGAGAGAAATAAAATCGCCGAAAGAAGACATGCGGTCGGCGCCTCTGGCTCTTGCATAGGCATTGGCAAGCGGTGAAAATTCTATTGCAAGGTCGTCCACCCAGTAAATCTTTTTCTCGATATCCGTAAGCGGAAGCCCGACTGCAGCCCCGGCCGGAGAAACGTGTTTAAAGGATGCCGCGGCCGGAAGCCCCGTCGCTTTTTTTAACTCGCTGACAAGCTGCCATCCGTTAAACGCATCAAGAAAATTAATATATCCCGGCTTTCCGTTTAATACTCGAATCGGCAGTTCTCCGTTTTCCATATAAATTCTTGACGGCTTCTGATTCGGATTGCAGCCGTATTTCAATTCTAATTCCTTCATAATTTCCTCCATCTCATTTCTGCCGTCTGTACGGCGCTTTCTCTGTGCTGTTTTTCGTCTTATTTTTTGTTTTTATTGACGATTCGACTTTCATAGGAGCCGGTTCTGATATCAATATATCTGACAAAAAGCGAAACCTTATTTTCCTCGTTTAAGCTTTCCCACAGCATCGTTGTAAAACTGTCTATATCCCCTTTTAATTCCACCGAAACCGGCTCTCCTTCAAAGCTCGGAAGCGGATTGCCGTCACCCTGATAGGTATGGATAAAATGGCCTTCTCCGGCCACGGGAGATTCATAGGCAAACGTAAAACGGTGACAGGAATCCGGATTACCGTGATCGCTTTTTATAATAGACATCGCATAATTATATCTTCCGTTATCAATATGCATAATGCCGGAAATCCTCGGCGTATAGTTCGGCGCGTCCGGCTCAAAATCCCTGCCTCTCAGTGACTGCTCAAAAGTCTGCTGCTTATCCATCAGCTCATAAATCGTATCCGTCTGGTCTCCGTTTGTCACAATTGTTTTATTTCCAAGCACACGAACCGGCGCATAGATAATCAGGCTCGGATCTTCTAACTTATCCGGGTCAAAGGCCTGCGTCCGAATCCCTTCTCCTTCTTCCACAAACACGCGATTGCGGCTGTTTGCGCTTCGTCCCATAATAAAATAAGCGGTTACGGCATAGTTTCCGTCCTCGGATCTTCCAATTACGATTCCGCGTCCCGGATAACTGTTCCCGGTAAGTTCTTCTTTTAAAGACATCATTTCTTCCTCTCATTCTGCCGCTTCGGCGGCTTATTTTTATTTTAATTTTTAAAGCTGTGAATCGGCGCCGGAATTCTTCCGCCGCGGCTGATAAACGCCTCGCAGGAGTATTTATTAACCGGCATAATCGGCGCATAGCCGAACAGGCCGCCGAATTCGACGGTCTCGCCGACGCCCTTGCCAATCACCGGAATCAAACGGGCCGCCGTAGTCTTTTGATTGATCATTCCAAGCGCCATTTCGTCCGCAATCATCCCCGAAATCGTCGACGCTTTCGTATCGCCCGGAATTGCTATCATATCAAGTCCCACCGAGCAGACGCAGGTCATCGCCTCTAATTTTTCCAGCGTAATCGCTCCGGCCTCGACCGCTTTTATCATACCGCGATCCTCGCTGACCGGAATAAAAGCCCCGCTTAACCCGCCGACGTAGGAGGACGCCATTACGCCTCCTTTTTTTACCTGATCGTTTAAAAGCGCAAGAGCCGCGGTTGTACCGGGCGCGCCGGCATACTCCAATCCGATTTCACAGAGAATATCGGCAACGCTGTCGCCGACCGCAGGCGTCGGTGCAAGCGAAAGGTCTACGATTCCGAACGGGATTCCAAGCTGCCTTGACGCTTCCTGCGCGACAAGCTGCCCGACGCGCGTCACCTTAAACGCCGTCTTTTTAATCGTTTCGCACAGCACCTCAAAATTTTCGCCGCGTACTTTCTCAAGCGCTCTTTTCACGACTCCCGGCCCGCTGACGCCGACATTGATTACGGCGTCCGCCTCCGTTACGCCATGAAACGCGCCCGCCATAAACGGGTTATCGTCCGGTGCGTTGCAGAATACCACCAGCTTCATACAGTCCGCAGAATCTCTGTCTTTTGAACGTTCCGCGACCTCTAAAAGAATCTCTCCCATCAATTTTACGCCGTCCATATTGATCCCGGTCTTAGTGGAAGCCAGATTCACGGAACTGCAAACCCGTTTTGTCCGGCAAAGCGCAACGGGGATCGAACGAATCAAAAGCTCGTCCGCCTCCGTCATTCCTTTGCTGACTAATGCGGAATAGCCTCCGATCAAATCCGCGCCGACCGCTTCCGCCGCAAGATCCATCATATCCGCAAGAGAAGCAAAATCCTCCGTCGTCCTGCACGCTGCACCGCCTATAAGCGCCATCGGCGTAACCGAAATCCGCTTATTGACAATCGGAATTCCAAATTCCCGTTCAATCCGTTTCGCCGTATTCGCAAGGTCTTTCGCTACATTCGTAATCTTATGATAGACCTTTTTCCGCACTTTTTCTAAATCAGAGTCAATACAATCCAGCAGGCTGATTCCGATCGTAATCGTCCGCACATCCAGATTTTCATGCTCCACCATATTATTTGTTTCATTCACTTCAAATATATTAATCATCCCGTTACTCCCCCGCTTTGCTTCCGACGAATCTCAAATCCGGATGAAGCTTTAAAAGTTCCCCTGCCGCTGTGCTGCCTTTCCAAAAACAGACCCTGTTTGCGGGTTCCGGAACTTCTCTTCACACTAAATACGATGCATCATATCAAATATCTCGGCGCGCTGGCATTTAACCAAAACTCCGATTTCCTGCCCGATTTCGTCTAAATCTTTCTGACACTCGCTAAACTCTTTCACAGTCTGATTCATATCCACGATCATCATCATATTAAAGTAACCGGATACAATGGTCTGTGAGATGTCCAGTACGTTGATGTTATGTTCCGAAAGGTAGGTACATACCTTTGCAATAATACCGACAGTGTCTTTTCCTACTACCGTTATAATCGTTTTTTCTACATTATTATCCATACTAATAACCATGCCTTTCTCTCAGTCTGCGAACTTTGGGGCCGCAGGCACAATATTCGCAAGACAAACAAGTTTGTCTGTGAAAAATTCATTTTTCCCTGCTGCCTTAGCAAAGCAGCCCCCTGTTGTAAGCCTTAAAGCTTCTCTTCACGCTAAAACCGAATCCGTTCCGAAACACGGTCTCTTGCAGCCAGATATATCGGAAAATCATCCGCTTTATAAGGATTCTCTCCCATCGCCACCTCAAGTCTTACCGTTTCATAGGCGAGTTCCGGATAATTATTTTCCTGACTGAGATGACCGAGAAGAATCGCTTTAAAGTCGTCATGCAGGATTTCACCGAGCAGCCGTCCGCTGCTTTCGTTTGACAAGTGGCCTCTTTCTCCCAAAATACGCCGTTTCAGTACATATGGGTAAGAACCCGCCTGAAGCATACGAATATCGTGATTCGCTTCTAACAAAATCGCATCCAATCCCTGCAGTTTCTCCACAATCGCATCGTTATAAATACCCAAATCCGTAATAACCGCTGCCGCCTTGTTCTGCTGCGTAACTTTATATGCTACCGGCTCCGCGGCGTCATGCGAAACCGCAATCGGCTCAATCGTTAAATCGCCAATTGAAAACGTCTCCTCCGGTTCCACGATATGAAAAAGCGAGTCGTCTATTTTTCCGACGCTCTTCGTCCTCTTTACCGCTTCCGTCGTTCCGGCAGTCGCATAGATCGGCACCTGGTAACGTCGCGCCAAAACGCCGATTCCGGCAATATGATCGATATGTTCGTGCGTAACTAAGATCCCCTCTATCTCCTCCATTTTCAAATCAAGACTGTTTAAACCGGCTTCCACTCTCTTCCCGCTGATTCCGGCATCAATTAAGATGTGGCAGTCGTCCGATCCTACACAGATACAATTGCCGCTGCTCCCGCTTGCGATACTGCATAGCTCCATTATTTTTCCTCTTCCTTCCAGGCCAGTTCAATTTTATCCCCGTCGCTTAAGACACCGTTAAACTTCGCCTCTTCGTCATTTACTTTCGTAATAATTGCCCGTCCCCGGGATTCGTAGATATCAAACGCATAATAATCAAAAATATCAACGAAGGTATATTCCTTCTTTCCCGTCATAATCACGGACTCCCCGTTGATAAAAACCTGAACGGCTTTTTTTTCATCCGCGGAAGGCTGTTTTTCCAAATCAGTCGCTGCGGCTTTTGCCGGTTTCTCTTCTTCGGCGGTTTTCTCTGCTTTTTCGTCTGTTAAAACCGCGGTTTCCGCTGTCTCCTGCGGCAGAGACTTCTCCGCCGCCTTCAAAAGCGGTTCTGTCTTACCGCTCTCGTCATCCTCTTTTTTGGGGGCTGCGCCGCCCGGTAAAACCGGAGGTCTTTGTCTTTTTTCCGGCTCCGCCGCCCCAAACGACAGCGCCGTCCACTCAATATTAAAATTCTCGTATACTAAAGCGTCCGTGTCCACGCTCCTGTTATTGACGAGAATATCCTTATCGGGATCGATTTCTACATCCATAAATGCGGCAACCTGACCGACTGTATAAAAAGCTCTTGTTTCAATTTTGTCCCCTTCTTTTATTTCGTAGGAACCGGGTTCTAAGCTTCCGTTTACCTCGACAAATTTCGGACACAGGATCGTTTTTCCGTTTACAATAAATGTAACGGTAGAACCCTGATATTCCTCAAGCTGGTCGATACGAAGGCTTGCGTCCGCACCGCTGGTCGATTTTTCGATTGTGATTTCACAATTCGGTTCGAGAGGCGTATTGATACCCGCCGGTTTGTCATTTATTTTTACAATCGCCGACTCACCCGGCTCTCCTCTTGCAATTCGTTTTACGCCGTCCACGGTAAAGTGAATTTCCTTCCCGCGTTTCGGAAACAAATCCTCATTCGGAAAACCTGCCTGAAGCGCAGCGTCTACAATCGTAAGCTTATTGTTATCGTAAAGCTTTATGCGTTCTCCGTTTAATCGTACCATAATAAAGCTGTTTTTCTGGTCATAGTAATTGAGGCAGATTCCAATCGGCGTAACAAGCAGCGGGTCCTTTTCAATCTCCTTTTGCTCAAAGATTACTTCCTGAAGAACCTCTTCTCCGCGAAGCGCCACGCGTTCCTTCGGAAGATCAAGCTTTTCGGCAAGCAGCTCCGTATAGCCGTGAATCTTACCGCCTCCTCCAACGACAAAAGTTGCGCTGACCGGCTTATCTCCGTTTAACTCCCTGATTTTTGCAGCCACCTCAGTCGTCATTCGGTCTACAATCGGAGCAAGCAAATCCCAAACTTCCTGCACCGGAATCGTATGCTCGATAAGCATAATATCCCTGTATGTAATTTCCTCTTCCGTTCCGCTCGCAAGCTTAATTTTTTCCGCCGTTTTAAAATCCACCAGATAATGCTGCACTAAGATCTCCGTCAGCTCGTCTCCGGCAAGCGGAATCATACCGTAGGCAATGATACTTCCGTCTCTGGTTACGCAGATATCCGACGTCCCTGCTCCGATATCGACAAGCGCAATGTTCAGCATACGGAACGTTTCCGGAATTGCGACATTAATTGCCGCAATCGGCTCTAAGGTCATATTTGCAACGGAAAGTCCCGCCTGTGCGACCGCGGAATAAAGCCCGTCCACAACGTCTTCCGGCAAAAAAGTAACAATAATGTCCTCGCTGATTACCTCGGCCTTATGTCCTTCCAGATTGGAAAAAATCTCGTCATTCAGATAATATTTTACAACCGAATAACCGACACAGTAAAACTTATACTTTGTGTCGTTTTTCTCTTTCAAAATCCCCTGTGCTTTTTCTACTCCGAGAAGATCCAGCGTGTGAATATCCTCGCCGGTAACAACCGTTTCCTCCGGATATTCGTATTCTATTCTTGTAGTTACTGTTTTTAACACACGACCGGCCGCTGCAATACACACTTCTGTCAAAGGCTGGTCAACCTGTGCTTCCAGTTTCTCTTTCACTTTCCTGACTGTACGGCCCACACGGCCGATATCGTGAATCTGTCCGTCGAGCATTGATCTCGTCTCGTGCTCCATTGTACACTGCGCCACCACGATAAACTGCGATTCCAGTTCCTCTCCGATTCGGTAGCCGACCGTGCCGACGATATTCCTCGTGCCAATGTCAAGGCCGAACACAAGCTGCTGTTCTTCCGCTCTTTCTTCGCTCATTTCTGTCTTCTCCCTTACTACTCCGATTCCAATCCCTTCCAGTGCTTTATCTATCTGTAGTAAAGTTTCCGACAAATCTCCGTTATTGTCAATGCAAACTTTACAATATTTCCGATATATTTCATCTTTTAGCTGGCTGTCGAATATCTTTTGTATCTTCTCTTCGGTGTAACCTCTCGTCGCCTTAAGCCTCAGCCTCCGAATCTCTTCGTCCGCCGCCACATACCAGAGTTCGTCGCAGATTTCGTCATAATGTTCTTCTATCAAAAGAGCGGCTTCCAGAACAAGAAGCGAGATACCGCCTGTCTTCTGTCCGTTCTCATACGCCTCCAAAACGTAATTTTTTACCGCCGGGTGCACAACCGCATTCAGTTCCGCTCTAAGCCCGGCGTCCGAAAATAGAACCTTTGCCATTCTTTCGCTGTTAATCGCACCGTCCGGCAGAAAAACATGCTTGTTCAAAAAGAGCTTTCTTATTTTTTTATAGCATTCCGTTCCGGGTTCCATTAGAGTATGCGCGATTTCGTCCGCCCGTAATACACGGACGCCCTCTTTTTCTTCGAGATAAGCAAGTATTTCGGATTTGCCTGCACCGACGCCTCCGGTAAGTCCAATAAATTTCATTTTCATTTCCCATCCGTGCGCTGCGGCGCGCACTAAATAGTAACGGCTGAATTCGCTTTTTCATTCAGTCCGCTGCGGCTCTCTTCCTGCGGAAGCTGCCGCTGCAGCCGCTTATTTGGCTTCGTACCAGTTACGGCCGGTATGCATATCGACTTCTAACATTACGCTTAAATCCGCCGCCTGCTGCATTCCTTCCTTTAACAAGACGGCGACACGCTCCGTTTCGTCCTCTGCCGCTTCGATTAAAAGTTCATCGTGAACCGTTAAAATCAGCCGGGACTTTAATCCCTCCTCAAGCAGTCTGTCGTGGACGCGTATCATTGCAATTTTAATAATATCCGCCGCGGTTCCCTGAATCGGCGCATTCATAGCGACGCGCTCCCCGAACGACCGCTGCATAAAGCTGCTGCTTGAAAGCTCCGGTACCGGACGTCTTCTCCCAAACAGCGTCGTAACATACCCCTTTTCTCTTCCGTCTGCCACCAGTCCATCCAAAAAGCCCTTGATTTTCGGATAAGTTTCAAAATAATTCTTAATATAGCCTTCCGCTTCTTTCTTTGTAATGCTTAAGTCCTGGCTCAATCCGAACGAACTGATTCCGTAAACAATACCGAAATTAACTGCCTTCGCGTTTCTTCTCTGCAAATCCGTTACCTCGTCGAACGGAATATGAAAAACCTGCGAAGCCGTTATTCTGTGTATATCCTGCGCCTGTCTGTATGCGTCTATCAGCTTTTCATCGCCGGACATATGGGCCAGCACACGCAGCTCAATCTGCGAATAGTCGGCATCCATAAACACAAACCCTTCTTTCGGCAGAAAAGCCTTTCTGATCAGCCGGCCAAGCTCAATCCGCATCGGAATATTCTGCAAATTGGGCTCCGTGCTGCTTAAACGTCCGGTCGCCGTAATCGTCTGGTTAAAAGAAGTATGAATTCTGCCGTCCTCTGCAATATAATTTGCAAGACCGTCCGCATAGGTGGATTTCAGCTTGGTAAGCTGCCTGTACTCTAAGATATCCCTTACCAGCGGGTAGTCCGGCGCAAGCTTATCTAAAACCTCCGCCGCAGTGGAATACCCGGTCTTTGTTTTCTTGCCGTAAGGCATTTTCAGCTTTTCAAACAGAATAACGCCAAGCTGTTTCGGCGAATTAATATTAAATTCTTCTCCCGCTTCCTTATAAATCAACCCCTCCAGCTCGCCGATACGTACGGCAAGCTTGTCTCCGTACTCCTTTAACGCTTCCGCGTCAATCGCAATTCCCTCTTTTTCCATATCCGCAAGCGTATAGATAAGCGGTATTTCGATTTCCCTGTAAAGAGACATCATTTCCGCTTCCTCTAACGCCTCCGTAAGCGGCTGTCTGGTGCAAAAAGTCGTATAAGCCAGATAGCAGACATACTTTAACGCCTCGTCCTTTTTTTCCTCAAACGCCGTCTCGATTTTTAATTTCCCAAGCAGATCGCTCCTGGACGGAATCATAAGAGCGGCGTAATCCCTTGCCAGATCCTCATAAGGATATTCGTTTTTCAGCGGATTCAGCAGATAAGCCGCAATCGTATTGTCAAATATGTTGTCCTGCGTAAGGCTTCCGTTTTCTTTCCTCTCTGTCATGAAAAGCAGTTTTATCTGAGGTTTTAAATCAAGCGTTGCATATGAGGCCGCCCCGCTTCCTGTCAGAAGAGCCAGAAGCGTTTCCGAAGAAAGCGCCTCTCCCGTTTTAAAAAAATAAATTTCTTCCGCTCCAAACGCCGCAGCCATTCCGAAAAACGCTTCGGTCTGCGGCTCTTCAAACAGTCTGATCTGACAGGCGGATTCCGTAGAATGATTCGCGTGCTCCTCAAATGGAATCACCGCAAAGGCGCATTCCCGTCCTTTTGCCGCTGCAAAAACTGTCCGCGCCTCTCGTTCGTTTTCTACCAATCGAAAGTACTCTTCCGCCCGGTTTTTTGGCGCGTCGATTTCAAAACGGCTCAAAAGCTGTTTAAAATCCAGGCGTTTACACAACAGATAAGCTTCCTGTGTATATAGATCCGAAACTTTTGTCAGCTTCGCTTCATTCAGGTCAAACGTAATATCCGCATTTACATCAATCGTCGCAAGTGTTTTACTCAACTGTGCAAGTTCATAGTGCTCTTTTAAATTTGTACCTGCCCGCTGCGGCTTTATTTCCTCCGCATGTGCATAAGCGTTTTCGATACTCTTATATTTTGCAATCAGAGATGTCGCCGTCTTTTCACCGATTCCCGGCACACCCGGAATATTATCCGAAGTATCCCCCATCAAAGCCTTTACGTCAATAAATTCCGTCGGCGTTACCTGATATGTTTCTATTACTTCTTTTTCGTTGTAGTCCTCAATTTCCGTCCCTGTCCGCTTTGTCTTCGGAATCCTGATCTTAATGCGATCCGTTGCAAGCTGGAGCAGATCGCGGTCGCCGGAAACTACGGAAACCTCCATCCCCTCCGCCTCGGCCCGTTTCGCGATCGTCCCTAAAAGATCGTCGGCCTCATAGCCCTCCTTTGTAATGACGGGAACGTGCATGGCAGAAAGCATTTCCTTCATTAACGGTACCTGCTCTCTGAGTTCTTCCGCCATCGGCTTTCTCGTACCCTTATATTCCGCAAACATTTTGTGGCGGAAAGTCGGCGCCGACATATCAAACGCCACCATCAAACTGTCCGGCTTCTCTTCTTCGAGTATTTTAAACATAATATTTAAGAATCCGTACACCGCATTTGTATGAAGCCCCTCGGAATTCGTCAAATCCGGCAATCCGAAAAATGCTCTGTTTAAAATACTGTGCCCGTCAATCAAAACCAGCTTTCCGCCCATAAAAATAACCATGCCTTTCTCTCAGTCTGCGAACTTTGGGCCGCAGGCACAATATTCGCAAGACAAACAAGTTTGTCTTTGAAAAAAACATTTTTCACACTATCTTCTCCTGCTCCTTCATTCTTCCGCTTACCATACAGCTTCGACGATTTCTGTCATACCGGCGCCGTATACCGTTTCAGCCACTCGTCTTCCTCCTTATTCATATACAAAGAAAGCGTATCGTATACCATCTTATGATAATCATTGAGCCATTTTTTTTCACGCTCGCTAAGCAAAGCCGTATCTATAGCGTCAAGATCAATCGGCGCATACGTAATATTTTCAAAGTACATAAACTGACCGTACTCATTCTTTTCACCCTTATGGCAGACCAGTTCGTTTTCCGTGCGGATACCGTATTTTCCCTCCAGATATACGCCGGGCTCATCCGTTGTAATCATTCCCTCCTCCAGGACGCAGCCGTCGCGGCGTTCCGGAACGCTTTTCCAGCGGAAGCCGTTCGGCCCTTCATGAACATTCAGCACATAACCGACGCCGTGCCCGGTCCCGCATTTATAGTCTATGTCCATATCCCAAAGCGGGCCGCGCGATAAAACATCCAGATTCAATCCGGTACATCCGTATAAAAACCGGGCGTTTGCAAGTCTTAAATTGGAACGCAGCACTGTCGTAAAATGCAGCTTCATCTCATCCGTTACCGGACCTAACGCCATCGTTCTCGTAATGTCAGTCGTTCCCTCATAATAATGGCCGCCGGAATCCACAAGCAATAATCCTTCCTGCCTTAATTCGGAAAACGAATCTTCTGTCGCCTGGTAATGCATCATAGCGGCATTCGGTCCGTATGCACAGATTGTATCGAAACTCAGGTCCAAAAAACCCTCCTGCTCCCGTCTGCACTTCTCCAAATAGTCCGAAGCCGAAAGTTCGGTCATCGGAATTTTCCCGATATTCGTCTTAAGCCAGTACATAAACTTCGTAAATGCCACGCCGTCTTTGATATGTGCAATCCTTGTATTGGAAACCTCCGTCGGATTCTTCACGGCTTTCATCAGCTCCGTCGGGTTCTGCTTATCTATAACTGTAATATTTTGATTCAGACTGCTTACAATCCGATAGTTTACGCATGTACCGTTTAAAAGCACGCGTTTTCCTGCCGGAATTTCCTTTACGTAGTCATAGACGGCATCATACGATCCCGTCGAAATTCCGTTATTCTTTAAGTATTCCGCAATCCTTCCGTCGACAAGCTCTTCCTGCAGGAACCAGATGCATTCCTTTTCAGTCAGTACAAGATAAGAGAGCACAACCGGTACATGAGAAATATCGCCGCCGCGGATATTCAAAAGCCATGCAATATCGTAAAGGCTGGTTAAAATATGAACGTCCGCCGCATCTTCCCGCATCTTTTCCCGAACCGCCGCAAGCTTGTCTTTCGTACTTCTTCCCGTATAAGTTTCCTCCAGCAAAAACAGAGGTTCCTTCGGCAGCGCCGGACGCTTTGTCCAAATCATGCCGACAAGGTCGTCCGTAACATGCAGCGTACCGTTTTTGTCATTGACAATCTCATGCAGCTTTTTTCCGAAAGTATCGTTGACCACACGTCCGTCAAAACCGAGTCCCCCGCCTTTCGGCAAATTTGCTTTGATGTATTCCAATACAGTAGGAACGCCTTCCTCACCCATCTTAAACAGCGTCACTCCGCTTCCCTTTAGCTGCCCTTCCGCCTGAACAAAATAACGCCCGTCCGTCCATAGGCCCGCTTCCTGTTTTGATATAACAGCCGTTCCCGCGGAACCGGTAAAACCGGTAATATATTCTCTCGCCTTAAAATGCTTCCCCACATATTCCGACTCATGGAAATCGGCGGTCGGCACAAGATAGATGTCAATGCCGCACTTTTCCATCTCTTTTCTTAGCGCGCTTATTCTCTCCTGAATCATTTTTCCCTCCGTTTATTTAAATTCAAAAAACTTCGTATCCAGTTCCGGATAAGACCTCTTTAGCGAAATCGGCGTACCGGATCGGTTTAAAAAGCAGTGTGCGCTCTTTCCGGTCGTTCGAAGCTCTCCCGTCTCCTTGTCGGTCATACGGTACTCCACTTCCATTTTGATTCCGTTATACTTCGTCATCTTTGTCTCAATCACAACCGTATCGTCAAAATGTACCATGCTGTGATATTCACAGGAAACGGAAAGCACGGGACTTATAATTTCAAGCGCTTCCATCTGCTTGTACGAGAGCCCCATCTGATTCATCATATCCATTCTGGCCTCTTCCATCCACTTAATATAATTCGAGTGATGGATAATTCCCATCTGATCCGTTTCATAATACTTCGCATGATGTTCATAAGGACGAAACCGGATCTCTCCGTCGCTGCCGTCATACACTTTAATTTCCTTTAATGCCATATTCTAACTCACTACCTTTCCTAAAAACAATGGCCTCAAAAAAAGGTTCTTCCATATATCTTATCATTTCATGCATCTTATTTCAATAAGAGGATTTGGGTGTCAAAAGACAGATTTTCGATTTGCGTTCGGCAAATTGCACAAAACAGGTCTAAGATAAATTTTATGCAATTTGCCGGTTCAAAATGAAATGACTGCTTCTCTACACTTGAATCGTATGATTTAAAATCACGCTTCGCATTCCATATAATATTCTCTGTAATCTTCTTCATTGGCAAAAAGCATATAACCTCCGTTTACATAGCCCATGTAGCCGACTTCAATGATATATCCTTTCATTCTTCCTCCCATTCTGCCGCTTTAGCGGCTTCTTCTGGTTAAAAGAAAACTTCTTTCAACCTTTTCCTTTTATGCACCTTTAATGACAGGAGTATACCCGATTCACTGTCCCATAAATCGGACTGCAAAATTGATATAAAAAACAGGTGCGGAAAGTCAGAAAATTGTATATAATGGATGTAAAGAACTTACGGATAATAATTTTGAAATCTGAAATACACAGAGCCGGATAAAAATGTGTATTCGGCTCTGGCATTCAACCGCGCGCCGCAGCGCGCAGAGAGGTGTTCCATATGAAATATAAAATACTCTTAGCAGGAAGGAATCAAACCGTAATCGACGATTTTTTTAAACAACTCGGCAGCAGACTTGAATTGATGACGACCTCTACGCGTTATGACGATATTCTTCATCACATCAAATATGTTCGGCCGGATGCATTCATATACTGCATTAAAAACGAACCGGTGGAAACCGTCAACAAGATGTTTTCATTAAAAACCAGAATTATGGAAGACGACATTCCGTTCGTGATAATAGGGTCCGAATCCGAATGCAACGACTTCGTGAAAATGGCAATCAATACCGCTGATATTGTGCTTACCACACCAATCAAAGTATCGGAAATTGAAAAAAATATCGTCTCCGATATCGAACAGAGAAAACAAATCAGAGAAGACACCTACAGCAAATTCCGGCGTCCGGATGATCCGAATAAGCAAAACAGCGAAAAGCGGAAACACATCCTGATTATTGACGATAATTCTACCATGCTGAAAGCGCTGAAAGAGCACCTGCACGGCGAATATGACGTAGCGACTGCAATCAGCGGAAAGGTTGCATTAAAATTTCTGGAAAAAAAGACGACAGATTTAATCCTTTTGGACTACGAAATGCCGATTGAAAACGGCCCCGCCGTATTGGAAAAACTGCGCGCAAACGAAACGACAAAAGATATCCCCGTTATCTTTTTAACAGGGATTACGGAACGCGACAAAATCAAACGCGCGCTGGCGTTAAAACCGCAGGGATATCTGCTAAAACCGGTCGATCACGGCAAACTGCTCGCCGCAATCGAAAGCACGCTGAATAACGGCCGGGCGGAGTTTTAAGTATCGGATTCAGGAAAGGTATCTACTATGAGGCACAAAGATGAAAATGAATTATACATCACAGATTTGATTGATTCGAAAGTGCTGCAACGGATTCAGGACGCATTTTCGCAGATGACCGGCATGGCCTCCCTTACAACTGACGCAGACGGGGACCCCGTGACAATGGGAACCAATTTTACAGACTTTTGTATGAAATATACGAGGTGCACTGACAAAGGCAGTATGCGTTGTCAGGAATGCGACAGATTCGGTGCGGAAACAACGCTTGAAAGAGGCCATGCAACAGCCTATTACTGTCATGCCGGCCTGATTGATTTTTCTGCTCCAATTATCGCCAACGGGAAATTAGTCGGCTGCTTTATCGGAGGACAGGTTCTTTCCGACCAGCCGAATACCATACGCGTGATACAGGTTGCAAAAGAGATCGGCGTAGATCCTCAGGAATATCTTGCAGCCATAAAAAAAGTAAACATTGTAAGTCCGGAGAAAATCGAACGGGCGGCGGAATTTCTGTATAACTTTTCAAATATCCTTTCCGATATGGCATACGGAAATTATGCGACAAAAGAAGCGGCGCGGGAAATGGAACGGGCCGCCAATATGAAATCCGATTTTCTTGCAAATATGAGCCATGAAATACGAACGCCGATGAATGCCGTAATCGGAATGGCGGAAATGGCGCTTCGCCAGGAGCTTCCTCCGGCCGCAAGAGAATACGTCAATCAGATCAAAGCTTCCGGGCGGGCGCTGCTTACCATTATAAACGATATTTTGGATTTTTCTAAAATCGAATCGGGTAAAATGGATATTAATGTTGCGGAATATGAACCGATGTCGTTAATCAACGATACGGTAAATATTATTATGACAAGACTGCAGCAGAAAAAAGTGGAGCTGATCTTAAATATTCCTCCAAATCTGCCGAACCGGCTGCTAGGCGACGACGTCCGAATTAAACAGGTACTGATTAATCTGGCAAACAATGCCGTAAAGTTTACAAACGACGGAAAGATTGCGATTCACATCGGATTTGAACTGATTTCCAAAAAAGAAATTCTGATGATGGCGGAGATTGAGGATACCGGTATCGGAATCAAAAAAGAAGATCTCGGAAGGCTGTTTCAATCCTTCCATCAAATCGACAGCAAGAGAAACCGCAACATGGAAGGCACCGGATTGGGTCTCGCCATCTCCAAGCAGCTCTTAACACTGATGAAGGGCGATATCCGCGTGGAAAGCGAATACGGAAAAGGAAGCAAGTTCACGTTTGCCCTTCCGCAGACAATCGTGGACAACAGTCCCAGCATAACTGTGACGCATCCCGAAAATATTATGGGAGCCGGACTCTTTGCCAATAAATATTTAAAAGATCAGTTCCGTATCGACAGCCGAGATCTCGGTGTAGAATATAGAGAGCTTCTCTCCGAAAAGGATGTGTATACACTCTCCACTGATAAAGAGCTGTTCCTTTTTATTGAATTTGAACTGTTTTCCGCAGAACTTGAAAAAATGATCCGACAAAACCCGCAGATAATCGCTATTTTAATTATTGAGTACTCCAGTATTGTCGAATATAATATACCAAATCTGATTGTAGTAAAAAAACCGCTCTACGCTTTAAACATTGCGAATATTTACAACAAGGAAAAATCGCACTTCGATTATACCGGCGTAGACGACGATTTTGATTTTATTGCACCGGAAGCTGAAATTCTGGTCGTCGACGACAATACTGTAAACCTCACAATCGTAGAAGGTCTTTTGGAACCTTTGAAAATGAAAATAACGACCGCTTTAAGCGGAAAAGAAGCGATAAATAAAATAATGGTGCACCGCTACGACATTATTTTTATGGATCATATGATGCCGGAATTGGACGGTGTGGAAACCACGCATATCATCCGGCGGTTCCATGAAGATTACAACGATATCCCGATTATCGCCCTGACGGCGAACGCAGTAAAAGGCACCAGAGAAATGTTTCTGCAGGAAGGTATGAACGATTTCATCGCCAAGCCGATTGAGCTCCGGATTCTGATCTCAAAGGTGCGGCAATGGCTTCCGATCGAAAAAATACAAAGAGTTTACATAAAGCCCGGAGAAAAGAAGGAAGAACCGGAAGATACGCCGCTTATTGTCGGCGATCTCGATACGGAGGCGGCTTTAAAATTACTGGGTAGCAGAGATCTCTTCTGGATTGTATTAAAAGATTTTTACCGGATTATTGAGCGAAAGGCCGATCTAATCCGGGAAACGGCGAAACAAAAAGATTACGGCAGATACACGATTGAAGTGCACGCATTGAAAAGCTCCGCAAGGCAAATCGGCGCCACACAGCTGTCCTGTCAGGCAGCGGAACTTGAAAAAGCCGGCAACGCCAGAGACGATCGGAAAATAAACGAGCTGACGGAACCGATGCTTACGCAATACCTCCATTACCAATCTGTTCTGGCTCCTTTCTTTACGGAGAAAGACGATTCAAAACTCACAAAACAGCCGATCTATCGCGACAGACTGTATGCACATTTTACGGATATGCTTGATGCAATCGACAATCTTGACATGGACCGCATGGAAAAAATCATACAGGATATGGACGGCTATCTATACAGTAAAAAGCAGGAAGAATACTTTTCCGAATTGAAAGCAGCGGTCGAAGACATTGACGTGGACGCCTGCGAATCGGTTATTATGCGGTGGAAGAGCCTGTTTTCCTGAAACTGACGAAGCGGTTTTCTGTCAGATAAAAAATAGGCTTCGCACTCTCTATACATGCGTCTGACGACGCAGTTTCCTATAAGGTAAAGAATACCGCCGGACAATTTTTTGTCCGGCGGTATTCTATTTCTTATTCTTCCGCGCCTTTATCCAGTCTTTTTTCAAACTCCTCCTCCGGCACCGGTCGTGCATAGCGATAACCCTGCGCCACATAAGCGCCGATTTCCTGCATCAGCTCTACGTCGCTGTCTGTTTCCACACCCTCGCATACAATCTGCGCTTTCAGTTCCGTCGCAAGATTTACAATCCCCCTCATAATCGTTACCTGGCGGCCTCTGTCTTTTTGATTCAGTAAAAACGAACGGTCAAGCTTAATGACGGACGCCGGGATCTGTTCAAAAACGCCAAGTGACGAATAACCGGAACCAAAGTCGTCAATGGAAAGACGTACTCCTTTTTCACGCAGCGTATCAAGCGTCTTTTTTACCATCTGCTGCTGCAGCTCTTCCACTACAACTGTCTCTGTAATCTCTACTTCAATCAAATCTTTCGGAATGTCATATTTGGAAAGAACCGATTCAAAATGATCCGGAAAACCCGGCTTCATAAAATGCGTTCTGGAAAAATTGCAGGAAACGGTAACAACCCGTTTTCCGGCATCCATTCTGCGTCTTAACATCCGGCAGACACACTCCAGTACAAAGAAATCAATTTCGGTTACTCTTCCGGTCTGTTCATAGTACGGCACGAAAAACGCCGGAGACCTTACTTTGCCGTCCGCCGTCGGATCTAAAAACCTTACGAGCGCCTCGGCGCCGATTACCTTTTCGCTCCGGATATCCACCTTTGCCTGATAATAGGTGACAAAATCCTTTTCCGTGTCCACAGATTCCAACAGTTTTTCCCGTTCATGACGGCTTTTAAGCGTTTGCTCCAGTTCCTTGTCGTAAACCATTACGTCGCTTAAACGGGTGTCCTTCATAAAATCCAGCGCCTGTGACGCATAATTGACAGCCAGGCGCAGGTCGGCGCTGCCCGGCGGAATCAGATAAACGCCCATCTGAATCGCCATATGATTTTCGGTTTCCTGATAAACATGGTCTTCAATCGTCTGTTCCATCTGCTTTAAACGAGTAAAAAGCTGCCCGTTCTCACCGTATTTTAAAAGCAGGACAAACCGGTCTCCCTGATTTCTCGCACAGATTTCGTTCCTTTCGTCTACGTTACCCTTTAAAAGCCCCGCTACTGTTTCTAAGAGCCTTTGACCTGCGTTCCAGCCGTAAATAATATTATAACGGCGGAATTGCGAAATATTCAGGCAGACAGCCGCATACTGCTGGTCTTTTTTCTCAGGCAAAAGCTTTCTCGCCCCCCAGTAAATCAGATAATTCAGATTCCAGATATCCATTCCCGTATCTTTGTACATCAGTTTCTGAATTTTTTTATTGTCCCGAATCATATGGCAGGTTACCGTTACTACTATAATCACAACCAATAGCAATAATACAATAATTTCTACGCTGTGGCTTCGTAAAAAACGGTCAAAACTCATCAGCGAATAGACGTTGCACTCCAGCATATACTCGCTGACTCTTCTGTCGTTGATCGTCTCTATTGTTTTATTTAAGATTCCCGCCAGTCGAACGCTGTCGTTTCTGACTGCAAGAGAAATCATATGCTCGCCGCTTAAAACACTTTTGACTTCCAGCTTACTGTAGGAAAGCTCCGTACCGAGCAGATACTCGGACAGATAGCCGTCACAGAGCACGGCGTCCGCATCCTTTTCCACAAGAGCATCCAGACACTCCTGCTGCGTTGCATATACGACCGGCGTCACCTGCGTAAGGTCAAACGCAAGCGCAGCCTCCTCCGATAAATATTCGACCGTCGCAAGTTTTTTTACCTCGTTCAGCTTACCGTCTTCTTTCATAACGACGACAAGGGGAACCTCGGCATACTCTCTGATCTGTGTAAATCCAAAATCATTCAGCTCTTCCTTTGATTCGGTACAGTAAGTCAGAATATCGACGGTTCCGTTTGACAGCGCCTCCCGCGCGTCTTCCGGACTGTCAAACTTTTTATAGCGAATCAAAAGTCCCGTGGTATTTAACGCGCTTTCAAGCAGCTCCCTTGTTAGCCCTCTGCATTCGCCGTCCTCCTCATAAGAAAAGGGATAATAGCTGTCAAGATAGCCCGCCGTAACGGTAACTACATCTGCAATATATTCTTTTTCATCCGTACTGAGTACCACCGTTTTATCCAGCCTGCTCTGATAAAATTCATTCATCAGCTCCGTTTCCAGTTCGGGACGATTCATCTTCAGGTCGGCAATCGCCTGATTAAGTTCCCGCAAAATATCGTCGTTACCCGGATATGTAATATAATAAAAGGGCATCGGCGCAAAGCGGCCGATCAGCCGCTGCCCTTCTTTTATTTCGGTAAAAGTGTGAATATAGGCATCGATTTCTTTTTGATTAAGCGCGTCCTGAAGCTGCGCCGTCGTATCATACGTCACAAGTTTCGGATTTGAGACGCCATTATCCTTCAAATACTGAAGGAACTCATTCTTCCGCACATAGGTTTTTACCATTCCGAAGGTAATCTCCTTCATCGCCTCAAAATCCTCATATGCAAGCGAACTGTCTCCGTTCGCGGCGATCACGCCGAACGTATATCCGCTTGGGAGCGACGCATAGCGGTAGATCTTCGCACGTTCCTCCGAAAACTGCGCGGAACCGACCAGATCAACCTCCTGCGCCGCCAATAGCGCAAGCGCGTCGTCCCAGCTTTCACAGTCGACATACTCGATTTTCCAGTCGGCATATTCGCAAAGTGCATTCAAGTACCGGACATCCATACCGTCGCGGCTTCCGTCCGGCCCCTTGAAATGATAGCCGTCCATTGGGAAAAAAGCGACTCTTACCGTCCGCCGGCTCGCTGCAAAAATAATCTGCGGCAGCAATGCCCCGAATGAACCAAGCAGCATCATCAAACTCAGAAAAAATGCCAGTATTCTTTTTCCGTCATATTTGAACCGCTCTTTGATATTATCACACCCCATCCACCTTTGTAATATCTTACTTTATTTTACCACTCTTAAATTTCCGTTTCAAGAACAAAACCGGATGAAGGTGATTCTTTCTGATGATTGTTGCTGCAAATAAAAATATACTTCCCAAAGAAATTACAAGTCCCGTTTTTAAACCGGGCGTCTCGTAACGAAGTTCAATCGTATGCACCCCTCTGTCAAGATGCGTACTGATAAACGCCTCTCCAAAACTCTCTTTTTCGGCCTCCTTTCCATCCACATAAAGCGTCCATCCATCCTCATTCGGAATTGACAGCACAAAGCGTCCCGATCTTCTGACCGCAATCGTTCCTGCGATTTTGGATGCAGAAAACTCCGATAATTCCATAGTCTGACTGTTTAAGTTATAAAATGCCGCCTCAAGCGCTCTCTCATTCATCTTGTACGCATGTGTCTGCACCGTTTCCTCTTCCGTATTCGTCACTTCTATGCTGTCGCGTTCTTTACAATAGCCAAAGTCTAAAATATATCCGTAAGAAGCCTTTTCATACTCTCTTTCTCTGCCGTCGCTTATCTCCACCTTAAGCTTCGCCGATTCAATTTTATCATAAATTGCATAATAGTATCCGTCTTCAACTGCCAGAACCAATGAAGCGCCCGGCTTGCACCAGGATTCCACCTCCGTAAAAAGCGGTTCGTCCGCGCCAAGCAGCCAGGCAAGCTGATTCTGTCTCTCAAACGCATTGCCTTCCTTATAATCCCATGCGGAAACGGCTTCTTCGCTTATCATAAATCCCAGCGGCAGCGTATATTTATTTTCATATAAATAAGTATTTCCGCTGGATTCCACCAGCGTACGGCTGGAATCCTCCCAAAGCGGACTGTCGGATAGCACATACTTTACGGACAGCAGAGCGGAAATAAGAGGCGTGGTTCCGTTGTATGCATGATTATTTCCTCCGACCTCCAGTCCCAGTTTTTGTAAAAATTTGCTGACCCCTTTATTCATCAGTGATGAAAACTGCGACACGGACGAATATCCGTACAATGCGCCGTCATTTTTTGTCATCCGTTCCATTTCTTCCGTCCGGTAAAAATACGCGCCTGTTCTGCTTCTTTCCTTTTCTCTTTGTTCCGCTGCGGAAAGAACGGTGTCATAATCCTCCCTGTTTTCCAAAAACTGGACGCGGCTTGACGTATGAAGTCCGGTCATATGAAAATTCACGGCAAGCTCAGACAGCATCAAGCAGCTCATCACAAACAATATTCCGCCTTTCCAGGCATGTTTCAGCAAGAGCCAAACAATTGTAATCACTCCATAACCAAGCAGCAGACCCGCTGTAACGGAAAGCTCCGTCACGCCGATTTTCGCCTCTTCACGAAACAGATACGCGCCCGCTAAAAACACCGCGTCTAAAAGGAGCGCGGCCGCCACATGCCAGACACGTATTCCGTCTCTAAAATGAAGCGCCTCATAACTGAATGCCAGCAGAAGAAATGTATACAAAAATGTCTGTCTGCCGGGCAGACTGTTCGGAAAATGCATTCCATGCCAGAAGAAATCAAGAATATTATTTGCAAATCCAACTGCAAACAACGCAACAAGCAGCATACGAGACAGCTTCTTCTTCCATGCTATTTCTTTATTCAAAAGATAAAGCACCAAAAACAGCAGTATAAAGACACCGCTGTAAATATTGGGCAGATGATCTCTGTCCGTATAACTTTCCGTCAGCGCACAATGTCTTGAAAGTCCTGCCATCACATTAAAATACCACTCTATTTTTTCCGGAAACGGATTTTTCTGTGAAGCGCTGATTCCCAGAATATGAATTTCCGGTATCAGCAGTACGGCCGCCGTTCCTCCCGCAAGCAGAGAATACCATGCAAAGCGCAGCGCAGTTTTTATCCTGTCCCCTTTTTGCTCCACCCATAGAATCAGAAAATACAGAAGAAGAAAAATACAGATAATGATGGAAATGTAATAATTCGAGAAAATGGAAAACGCAAGCGTTCCGTAATACAGCCCTCCCTTTTTTTCCTTTACAAGCTGTTCTAATCCCAGCACAATAAGCGGCGCCAGCATGACACAATCCAGCCACATGATGTTATAGGAATACGCGGCAATGAATCCGCAAAAGGCATAGGCCAAGCCAAAAAAACTGATTATAAAATGATTGACTGCAAAATGCCGCTTCAGATAATACGCGAATGTAAACCCGCAAAAGGCAATTCGAAGCGCAATCGTAATTGACATAAACTCAATGATATATCCCTTCGGCCAGATCAAAAGCAGCACATTTACCGGACTTGCCAGATAATACGCAATTAACGAGATAAAGTCGGATCCCATCCCCACATGGAAAGAATACATAAGGCTTTCTCCCGACTGCAGCTTATTCAGAAGCTCCGTATAGAACGGACAATATTGATGCCACATATCCATCCGCAGCATACTGCGCTCTCCAAACGGAAAAATTCCTCTTTCAATACAAAGAATAAATATAATCAGCAACGGCAGCAGAAAAGATGCCAGAAGAGGCATCCGCTCCGCCCATTTCTCCTTCTTTGAAACACTTTTCACATCCGTTTCCATGTTCTCCTCCATTTTTCAGCGCTAATCAAATAACTGATAATACTGTAGCTGCCGGTATAAAAGCAGTCCTTCTTCTTCGCTCGCGGCGTTTGTTTCTGTTTGATCCGACTTTTTTACGCGTATTCCGGAAATAATCGGATACTCTTCCTTTAATTCCAAAAGAAAATTCTGATACGGCGTTGTTTCCATACCCGCCATTCTTAAAACCTCTGCAGACAGAAAATTTGCGCTTGTATCCGCCCCACTCTGCTCCGGTATATCAAAATTCGCCCAAACCACATAAGGAACCTGATAGCGCAATTTTAGTTCTTCTTCCGTCAATTCATTTACGGATTTTCCGTTTAATGAATACACAGGCGCTACTACCGTGTCCGCCGGCTGATGGTCGCCGAAAAACACTACCATCGTCTTTTCCTGCGTTGCAGAAAAGTAAGAAATCAACCGTTCCAGCTGCTGATCCGAAAGCTTTATCAGAGAAAGATATTGATTCAGCGGAACGCTGTCCGTTCCCACCGAAGTTATATCGGGAGTAAAATTATCAAATAGCTCTCTGTAACCGCCGTGATTCTGCATCGTTACGTTAAACAGAAAAAGCGGTTCTCCCTCTTTTTTCTCTTCAAACATCTGTATCATTTTATTCACGCATTCCTCGTCGCTGATGTAATCGCGCACCACATTTTCTCTGTCATAGTCGTAAATAAAATAGCTCTCTTCAAAACCGAGCCGAGGATATACGACGTCTCTCTCCCATCCGCTCGGATAGTAAGGATGCAGCGCTACGGTACGGTAACCGAGCGCATCAAGCTGACGCGGAAGCGCGTCCATCTCTTTTGCTATGTATTGCTGATATGGAACGCTTCCCTGCGGCAAAAACGCCATCGTATTTCCGGTCAGAAATTCAAATTCCGTATTCGCGGTATTTCCGCCGCACACGGACACATTTAACATGCCTGTCACCGTGTTTTCCATTCCCGAACGAAGGCTGTGATAAAACGGCATATAATCCTCGCTTGTAAGCATCGTCCCAAGCACGCCGGGATCGGAAAACGCCTCATTCATTATGACAATAATGTTGGGAAGCTCCGTAACCGTCTCTTCTTGCGTCCGATAGCGGTCAAGCGCTGCCTGGGCATCCCCTTTGTCATATTCAGGCGGCTTTTCCACCGACATATAGACAAGATCCATTACGAAAGTAACCAGAGTACCATTTACTTTTGTCATATGTGTAGAGGAAAATAAAATCGTGTAAAGCCTGTGTTTTAACTGAAAGGTCTCATCCTGAAGCCTTCCCGCAAACAGAATAAGCAGCAATGTAATCCCGCACGCTCCAATGAACCTCTTATAAAAAGCAGTTTTATGAAGCTTATATTTTACAAATTGCAAACCGGCTATCAGTACAAGAAACGCCAGCGTGACATAGATCATCCGGGGCTCCGGCGTATAATCGTAATTCGAAGCCACGCTCGCCGCCGTTTTTATGGAAAAGAGATCCCACGGCAAAATCTGATTCGATCGAAAACGCGTAACATAGGCATTCGCAATGCCAAACAGCATTACTGCGGTAAGCTCCGTCCGAAGCGCCGTCCTCACTCTCCCAAAAAGACAAAAGAGAATCCATGCCGCAAATTCAAGCAGCAGGATATTAAAAAACTGCGCCCACGGTCTTACTTCCCGAAACGGATTGCGCGTATAAAGTTCCAGCAAATAAAAAGCCAATGCCGGAAAAAGCAGTAAAACCGCAATGCCCGCCGCGGCACTGGTAACTTTTTTCCTGCTGCCTTTTACGGCAGATGTTTCTTCGTTTTCCGTTACACCTTTCATATCCAAAACGTCCATTTTTATCTCCAATGCAAAGCGAATATCCAATTTCAAAGCTTCTTTCAACCTATTGCAAAATCACAATACGAAGTCAGGTTTTTCGCGCAAAAAAAAATGTGCGAAAAACCTGACTTAGATTTTAGCACATTTTTTTTTTTATTTGAAGTCATTAATAAAAAATCCGACAACTTTTTTGTTCGGATTTACATAAAACATGCATATTCCGGCGCTTTTTCCTTCCTTTTCCTGTTTCCCGGAACAGAATCGCGGACAATTTGTCTTGCTCTTTCACATTAAGAAATCGTCTCTTCCAGTTCTTCTAATATATGAAGCATATCGCGGATATTTCCCTGCGTTCTTACTTTTTCCTGTAAAACGCGCAGCAATTTTAAATAACTGATTTTTTCCGGGACCAGCCCGTCCGCCGCTCCCGGATACAGTTCTTTCACATTATCCGTAATGGTCTTTACAAGCTGTTTGTTTAATATCGTGTCGTAATGCGCCCGGCATTCTTTTACTGCCTGTTTCACCAATATCCGAAACGCATCCTCTTCCTCTGCTTTCCCCCGCCATAAAATTCGGTCGTAAGAACGAATTGCAGCTTCGTTTTCCTCTAAATCAAGACTGTCTCTAATGCGTATTAACGGAAGCAGCATCCCGGTTTCCTTTGCCAGCGCAAGCCGTTCTTCATTTACGAGGTCTGTTTTCAGACCTTCTTTAAATGCCGGAAGCAGGCCCTCGCCGATTTCTATCATAAGAGGCTCCGCAAACAGATTGTTTCTGATTCTCGATTCCATCATTTCATCGTCATTTTCGACGACCGACGCCTCTTTCCCAATTCCTAACAGTTCGTTTGCGCCGATTTGAAGCGTCCGGCAGATGCCCTCCAGCAGGCTGACGTCCGGCAGACTCTGCCCTCTTTCCCATTTGCTTACCGCCTGCGGCGTTACGCCAATACGCCCCGCAAATTCCTCCTGCGTCAGATTCCGGTTCTGGCGCTGTCTGCTTAAAGTTTCCCCAAAGTTATGTTCCATTTTTCCCTCATTTCCGCACTGCCCGCTCTATAAATTGAAGTTTGTATCCGGCAGCGTCATAATACAAATCCCTTTTGTTTTCTTTCTTACTTTAACAAAGAAACAGAGGGCTGTAAAACAACCCTCTGTTGATATACTGCGAAACGCTTTTCTAAAACTCTTTCTTCTTCATAATCTGCAGAGAAACAACATAAGAAATCAGCACAACCGCGATACATGTCACAGCCAGTAAAACCAAAAACAATTGTTCCGTTTGACGAAGCAGTCCGGACAGATCGATTCTGAAATATTTTACTGCATTTATCACGATAAAACCGGCCAATACGGCTATACCGACCAGGATAAGCATCGCAATCCGGTATTTCTCAGAGCCGTATTTCAGCCGCAGCGGAAGTGTAATAGAAATCATCACAGCCGCCATGATGAAAAAACAGATGCATTCCCAAAACATTTCTAAGGTAAAATCGCCTCCCCTGACAGTGGAAGACGCAAATAAAAATACGGAGGATATCAACCCGGCGAGCGCCGCGCACATAAGTCCAAGCAGATATTTTTCCTGCACATACAGACTCCTGTTTACCGGCAGCGTCATAAGAAACGACATTCCGTTGTCAAACTCGTCATAACTGACCGTACTAAGTGCAAAAAGCGGCATCAGAATTGTCACATACGTCGCGCCAAAGGACGTATTTGTTCCGGAAAACAGAAAAAACAAACTGACAGCAAATATAATTATAATTGAATTCTTCTGTACCATCATTAACTTTAAATCCTTGATCAATAATCCCTTCATAACAATGAATCCTGCCCTTCTTATTTTATATTCAGACGGCTTCGCCGCGCACCATCAGTGTAATTACTTCGTCGATCGTTCCTTTTTCCATTACCAGGTCGGGATAATTCTCCTTATAAAATTGTCTCCGGTTTGTAAGACAACAATAACCGAACGATTCTTTTTTCTTTTTCATGAAATAGCTTCCATCCAGACGTTTCAGCTGCTCCGCCGTAACTTTTAAGACCGCATAATCGTCAAGCAGTACATCGGTATCCTCATGGAGCACGATTTTTCCGTTATCAATCAAGTATAAATCGTCGCACAGCCCTTCCAAATCGCCCGAAATATGCGAGCTGATCAAGATACTGCCGTTTTCTTTTTCCATATAATCGCGAAGCAGATCCAAAAGTTCATCCCGTGCAATAACGTCAAGTCCCGCCGTCGGTTCGTCTAAGATTAAAAGCTTTGCGCCGTGGCTTAACGCCGCAATTACTTTCAGCTTTGCCTTCATCCCTGTAGAAAATTCTTTGATGCTTTTTTCCTGCGGCAGGTTAAATTTTTCACAGAGACTTAAATATCTGTCTCTGTCAAAGTTCCGGTAAAATCCTTTCATAATCGGCGGCAGATCCTTTCCCTTTAAATAACCGCTGAAACCCGAATCGGATAAGACTACGCCGATATCTTCTTTTTCCTCCGGCGTAAGCGTTCCGCCGTCCTTTCCAAAAACCCGGATGTTTCCGCCGTCCGGCCGAATAAGCCCTAATATCAGCTTAAAAGTCGTGCTTTTCCCGGCGCCGTTCGCGCCGATCAACCCTGTTACCTGTCCTTTTTTAAGTGTTAAGGAACAATCCAGTTCAAATGTGCCGTAATGTTTTGTAACATGTTCCAAACTCAGTGTCATAATGCGTTTCCTCCTATTCTGCTGTCCCCGTTTATTTTTCCTCCAGCATCAGTTCAAACATAGATCTCATATCGTCGTCGGTCATTCCGCAGCTTCTTCCCTTCCTGACCGCTTCATAAAGAGCCGCTTCAATCTCCTTTGTCCGCTCCTCCATTGCCAGATTGCCGTTCATACAGGATACGTAGCTTCCTTTTCCATGAACGGTAACGATAAAACCCTCCTGTTCCAATGCGTCATAGGCTTTTTTTACGGTAAGAGCGCTGATGCGGAGTTCCTTTGACAGCGTACGTACCGAAGGCAGCAGTTCCTCCTGTCTCAATTCCCCGCTCATTATCTTTTCCTTCATCTGACCGACAATCTGCTCGTAAATCGGCCGCATGGAAGAATTATGAATTATCAGATTCATTGGTCAACCATCCTCTCTGTATAAACAGTATATAACAGTCTTTAACTGTTGTCAACTGTTATATGCTGTTTATTTTTAATTTGCTCTTATTTTTTGCATTTCTGTTTCGTCTGTGTGATCCAAAACAAATTCCGGTTCATTTGTGACCTTTTCACGGTCATACGGAAGATGTGCTGTTACCGGTGCAAAATTTGAAACCGTGTTTACAAATCAGTGCGTGCGTATATTTAGATTATGGATTAGCATCTTCTAAGCTGCCATACCTCTTTCTTTTTTATTAAGGCTGAAATGAAAAGGGACGCTTCCCTATGCGAAGCGTCCCTTTCGTCCGTTTTCATCCGTTTATTTCTTTTTCCGCTTATACAGCACGCTCCCGGCAACCGTAATCAGAAATCCTCCGAGAAACAGATAATAGACCGGCTTTGGTATCACGTTCCCCGTTATGCGGAATCCGGCCATAAGAATAACCGCAATCAGCTCTACGGACAGCCCGAGTATCGAGGTGTAATTTTTTTCCTTTTTCATATAAATCCTCCATGCCGGAGCAATTTATTGCGAAGGCACGCGCCCGAAATATTAGATTTCGGACTGCGATTCAGATTTGTGGCTCCGACACAAATCCGGGTGTGAAAAATAAACGATCGAGCTTATTTTTCACACGAATCCCCCATTTCCGCCCGGCGCCGCAATCTGCGCGCCGCAATCCGTTTTTCTCATTTTACCCATTCCGAACGGTCAGGTCAAGGGATACAAAAAGTTTCCGCCGGATTCTCCCGACAGGCAGTAAGGCGCGGTAATCTTTTTCTGCTAAAACTTATCTGAAACGCTATTCAAAATAATACAGATATACATCTTCCAAATCAATGTTGTCTTTTACGCGCTCAAACGCCTCCGGCAGGTCGTCTCCTACAATCCGAAGCGCAAGTCCTTCGCTCCGCTGTCTTATATTCCCCACTTTATATTTCTGCTGCAACGCGCCCACCTCGTCAATGCTGCACAAAACCTCCGCAACCTTTCCTTCGAGCCGTCTTATAAGCGCCTGCGGCGTATTAACCGCGACAAGCCCGCCGTTTTTCATTAACAGCACCTGATCGGCGATGCATTCAATATCGCTCACTACATGCGTAGCAAACAAGATAATCCTATTTTTTGACAGTTCCGCAATATAATTACGGATTCCAATCCGTTCTTTTGGGTCCAGCCCGGCAGTCGGCTCGTCCAAGATCAAAATTCGGGGATCGCCAAGCAGCGCCTGTGCCAGAAGCACACGCTGTTTCATCCCTCCCGAAAAGCCGCCGATTTTTTTATATGCCGCTTCGCTTAAATGAACCACCTCCAGAAGCTCGTCTATCTGCGCGGCAGCCTGTTTTTTCCCAATTCCTTTTAACTCCGCCATATATTTTAAAAACGCCTTCGGGGAAAAATCTTCATAAAACCCCTGCTGCTGCGGCATATAACCGATCAGACTCCGAAATTTTTCCTTCAGCTTTAAGATATCCACGCCGTCGTAACAGATCCGCCCTCCCGCCGCTCCGTCGTCCCGTTTCAGATTGTCGGTAATCAGGTTAATCAATGTACTTTTCCCGGCTCCGTTCGCGCCCAGGATTCCGTAAATCCCCTGTTCAAACGTAACGGAAAAATGATTCAGCGCCGTTACGCTTCCAAATGTCTTTGTCACATCTTTCATTTCCAGTTTCATGTCCGCCTGCCTCCTATCCCAAACACCAGTTACGGTAAGAACGCCAGATACCGCATATCAGCACAGCCGCGGAAAAAACGCTGCCCGCAAGAAACAGCCAGGCAATATTTGCCGCCGCAATCAACAGATACGTCACAGAAAACGCAATAATAAAAACCGGTATGTACATTTGATTTCTCACCTTTCGGTTCGAAGAAACGAAAAGCGTCAAACCCGCTGCGCCAAAAACCGTAAGTCCCTTATAAAGAATCGTTAAGATCCAGAACGCAAGAAGCGAAACAGATCCGTTATTATGCGCCAGGAATGAAACGCTTTGAATCGGCGCCGCAAGGTACGGCGTGCGATAGCGCGAAAGCAGCCAAATCAGATTTCCTCCGCAAAATGTAGCGAGCACAAACGCCGTCAGAAACAGGCAGCAGTATATCTTCCTTCTCCATACCCATCTTATCCCCCGCCCGGAACTCTTTAGAAGCGGCAGCATAGCCGACTGCTTTTCAATCCCGAAAACCTGAGACGCCATAACGACGGCAACTGCAATCATCACAATTCCCAGAACCGTTTCCCGAAAAAAACTGTTCCGCCCCAGTATCTCATTGTAGCCGCGGTCGGACATCGCATATATTTCAATCCCTTTCGTCTGATAAAGCCTCTCTCTTGCTTCCTGCTTTTCATAATATTCTTTCAGATAAAGGCGAAGCGTCTCCGCCTTGCCCAAAAGAGAAGAAACCTCAAACACCTGATCCTCCGAAAGCCTTCCCTCCCGGATTGCTTCCTGCATATCCGCCGCCTCCCGGATATATTCCTCCCGCTGCCTTTCTAAATCGGCGATATATTCGTTAAAAACAGTCCAGTCCGCGCCGCCGTAATTCAGATACGCCTCGTCCATACTTTTTTGCACGCCGGGAAACGTTACCTCCGTCCTTACGGATATATAACGGCAAACCGCAATTCCGCAGATAAGGAAAAACAGCCCCCTTTTGCAGATCAGAATCTTATAGCCCTCTTTCATCGAAAATGTAAGCCGTTCCAGCGCCTTCTGCGCCGCTTTTTGCGCCGGATCCAAAAGCCTGGCCAAAAACGTTCCTCTGCGCGGATACTGCCTCTCGTAAATTACCGCCGTAAGGCCGAGACATCCAATGATAAGCGCTGCCTCTATCCAGAAAAGGACCGTCCCGGCGGATACCGCACGACGAAACAAATTTAAATTCTGATACTCTTTGTCCAATGCCGCACAGTCAAAAATCCGCATAAAGTTAAGATAGCGAAACAGTTTGAAATTACTGCTTACTGAAATTCGCTGCATAAATTGAAATTCCAGGTAAAAAAACGACAGCAGAAGCACAACCGCCAGATTTCTGTTCCGAAGCAGCGTAAAAATCAGATAAGCAAAAAATACAAGCGCCAGCGCCGCAAGGATACTTTTCCCTGCAAAAAGGCACAAATAAAGGCCTTTGGATACAGGGTACGTATATTTCGCGTATGCCTCTATAGACTGAATCACTCCCCCAAAATCATCCGCTCCGTAAAACAGACAGGATAAACACAGATTCGTAAGAAAACAAAGCAAATAGAAAGCGGCAGTAATCACCGATAAAGAAAACCCACGATTTAAGACCAGCCGATACCGCCCGTTTTTCGTCGCGTGCGCGACCTGCCACATCCCGTTGTCCCGTTCTTTGAATACCTCATACAGAACGTATATCACAAATGCCGCAGCAAAATAGGAAAGCCAGGTAAACTCCAGCGTATGAAATGTGGCCCGGTCTCTTTCCAGTACGGGCTTAAGGCCCCTTACTCTTTCAAAATCCTCAGCCGTGCGGATAATATTATGATAGGTATAACTGTCCGGTTCCTGAAAAATACGAAAACGCTCTGCCCGCTTTGCATTTTGAAAAACCGCCTCTATCCGTTCCTCGTAGCCCGCCAGATACCGAAGCTTTCCCAGAAGCTTTGCATACGGACCGGCCTGCTCTACGGCCGACCCGGCCTCTGCTTCCGCTTTGGAAAGCGCCGCGTCAGGAGAAAGCTTCCGATACTCTTCTATAAGCAGATTATATTCTTTGTTCTGCCGCTGCATTTCCTGCAATCCCGTCTCCTGCATCTGAAACCCGATAAACGCAACAGATTGAAACAGATAAATCAAAACGCCGAATAACAATACTTTTTTACTTAGCAGCCTGTGAAACTCCATGAAATCCTCCCCTGATCTTCTTTGCATCTCAAATCTGTGCCGGCTGCTCTGCCGCCTTTCCAAAACAGCCGTTGCTGAAAGCCTTACAATTTCTCTTCACGCTCCGGACGCAGCACCGTCCATTCTACATTTGGGTTGGTAATATCGGAGCTTTTGATATAGGACCAGAACACTCCCTCCCCCTGCACAAACATCCTCATTATCATATATTCACCGTCAGTAAGATCCACATAATCGGCGCTCGCGCCTATCTCATTGACCGTTTCGCCCTCCAGCGTACAGACAAAAACCTTACGCTCCGTTTCTCCGTTATAAAACACCCGGGTTTCCACGTTGTCCAGATAAAGGTATGTCCCGTCCCACGCAAGGGAAACATACATCGTTTCCTCGTCGCACGCCCTGATTTTCTCCTTTTCACCGGTTTCCATATCGTATAGATACAGCCCGTCCTTTGGAACGGCGTAGACCAGCTTTCCGTCTCCGACAAGCGTATACGAAGTAATGGCCTCTTCGAGCACGGCTTCTGTTTTTCCGGTATCCATGTCGTATCTCATCAGGTACTCTTTGTAGACCCCGTCTTCTTCTGCCGTCACCTGTCGGAAAAACAGGCTTCTGTTCAGCGCCATCAGCGAAAAGGAAACGGAAGCATTCCGGCCGATGAAAGAATAAACTTCTGTGATTTCCTTCGTCCTTAAATCAATCTTATATAAGCTGACAGTACGCTCTTCCTCCAGCGCCGTGTCCGGATCGTCATAGGTATAGTAAACCGTATCCTCGTCCGCAAACACATATTTATAATAAGTCCCATAGTTCGGCGCCTGGCCAATTTTCACCAGCTTTTCATGGACGCTTCCGTCCCCGCTTATTCGGGAAAGCGTCACGTCATAGGTTGACCTGTCGTATTCCAGCAGATAAATAAAACCGTTATGCCATCGGATGGAAGAATGCATCGCGCATTCCACATAGGCGTCGCAGGAATGCAGCATCGGATGAAAAACGGAATCCTCTCTATGGCTGCAGTCCGGCTTGCTGCACAGATAGGTTTCCTCCCCGCTGTCCTTGCTGATATAGGTCAGGTAGCTGCCGTCGCCTCCGTCACCAAACGCCATCTGCAGCGTATAATAGCCGTCCGGCGCAGCGGTTATTTTATTATAGCTGTTAAAATAAATGCTTTCTTTACTGCTTCCCGTTATATTTTCCAGGCCGGCTCTTTCTGTTTCCGTCTGCTGCCCCACGGGTCCGCATCCGGCGGACAGACAGAAAACCAGTAACAGAGCGGCTATACGCTTTTTCCCCATATGAAACCTCCAAATTCTTTTCGCATTATTCCGGACGCAGCACCGTCCATTCTACATCCGGATTGACAACATCGGAGCCTTTGATATAGGCCCAGGAAGGGAGAGACCCGTCCACATACAGTTTTATAAGAATATAATCGCCGTCGCAAAGCTGTGCATAATCCATGCCCCCTTTAAGCTCGTTTACCGTTTCGCCCTCCAGCGTACAGACAAATATTTTTCTTTTCGATTCTGTGTCATAGAATATCCTGTTCTGAAGATTCTCCAGATACAGGTATGTCCCGTCCCATGCCAGATTAACGTACATTGTCTCATCATCGCACGATCTGATCTTTTCCGTCAGCCCTGTCCCCATATCATATAAATACAGTCCGTCTTTTGGCACGGAATAAACCAGTTTTCCATTTCCTACAAGTGTATAAGAAGTAATGACCTCTTCGAGCACGGCTTCTGTTTTTCCGGTATCCATATCATATTTCATCAGATATTGTTGATAAACATTATCCTCCTTTGTTACCTGCATAAAGAACAAACTTCTGTTCAGTATCATTAACGAATAAGAGACAGATGCATTCGGACCGCTGTATGTATAAACAGGCGTAATCTCCTTTGTTTTCAGATCAACCTGATTCAGACTGACAGTGCATTCCATTCCTGCTGTCTCCGGATCATCATACGTCATATATATGGTTTCATCATCCGCAATCACATATTTATAATATGCTCCGTAATTCGGCGCCTGGCCAATTTTCATCACCTTTTCATGGACGCTGCCGTCTCCGCTTATCCTGACAAGCGTTACGTCGTAAGTCTCCTTATCATATTCCAGCACATACACATAACCGTTATACCACTGCACAGACTCCATCATCGGGCAGTGCAGATAGGCGTCGCAGGATTCGATGGGGCAGCGAAAGAACGAATCATCCACATGGCTGCAGTCCGGTTTGCTGCACAGAAACGTTTCTTTTCCGCTGTTTTTATCAATATAAGATAAATACCCGTTTCCGTCTGACATTCCTACATTTGTTTGCAAATAATAGCCATCCGGGCTGGCAGCCACATTGCGGTAACTGTTAAAGTAAATGCTTTCGTTACTGCTTACAGCTATATTTTTCATTCCGGAGCCTCCGTCTCTTTCCTTTTGTTTCGGCAGACTGCATCCCATCAAAAGGCAAAACACTGCCAGTAAAACAATACTATATTTTTTCTTTTTCCTCATCCTGATACCCCGCTAAAATATCTGCTCCTGCTCTATGGTAATTATAAATGCAATACTTCTACCCACTCTTGACAAGGTCATACACGCCGCAGCCATGATAGTTCGCCAATTTGCTACGTTATCCTCAACCGTCTGTCTTGCAAAGCGACGAAATCTCATGATTGAGGTCCGAAGAGCGGAATGAGATAAATTGTGCGTTCTGCAAGGCACTTGCGAGCATTCGTGCTTCTCTCGCTACTCCGGACGCAGCACCGTCCATTCTACGTTTGGGTCGGTAATATCGGAGCTTTTGATATAGGACCAGAACACTCCCTCCCCCTGCACAAAC
>CANPGM010000034.1 GCA_947573605.1 uncultured Roseburia sp.
ACCCCTCAAGATTGAGGGGCAGGGGAGCTGAATAGGCGAAGCCTATTTTTTATTCTTAAAAAAATATAAACTGCCGAAAAAGGATTGAAATTTCGAAAAAAAGGAGTAGTATCATATTTGACCGACCGGCTGGTCGGTCAAATATTACCGGTAAGGAGGAAACTATTTTGTTTGCGAAGTTTAGTGTAAAAAAACCGTATACCGTACTGGTAGGAGTGGTATTGGTTATCGTTCTCGGAGCGGTGGCTTTTACCCGTATGACGACGGATTTGCTTCCGGATATGAATCTTCCGTATGCGATTGTTGTGACGACAGATATGGGAGCAAGCCCGGAGGAAGTGGAAAAGGATGTGACGGCGCCGATAGAGGCGGCTATGGCGACAACCTCCAATATTAAAAATATAAGTTCGGAATCCTATGATAATTACTCGATGGTAGTGCTCGAATTTGAACAGGACACGAACATGGATACGGTCATGATTGAAATGCAGCAGAAGCTGGATCAGTTAAAGGGAAGCTGGTCGGATTCCGTCGGTTCGCCGATTATTATGCAGATCGATCCCGATATGATGCCGATTATGATTGCGTCTGCGGACGTGGAGGGAATGGATCAGTCGAAGCTGTCCGATTATGTAACGGACGATTTGGTGCCCGTTTTAGAAAGTATAGAGGGCGTGGCTTCGGTAACGGCGATCGGTACGCTGAAAGAGGACGTACAGATTACACTGGATCAAAAGAAAATAGACGCGTTAAACAGACAGATAAAGAAAAAGATAGAAGAACAATTTGAAGAAGCCGCAGAAGAGCTCGAGGACGCCGCCGACGCGATTGAGAGCGGGAAAGACCAGCTGGACGCAGGGGCGAATCAGCTTGCGGATAAGCTAAGCGGCGCGAGTAACGAGGTAATGGATCAGAAACTTTCGGTATACAGCGGAGAAGCCGAAATGCATGCGTCGCTGGCTTCGTTAAAGCAGACAAAGACCATGATGGAAGGCATTGTTACGGCGCTGCAGAAGGTATACGATCAGCTTATCCATGCAAGACAGCAGGCAAACGATAAAATAAGCGGAGAGCTTGACCAGATTACAGGGGCGATTCCCGGAGAAAATATCGATAAAGACGCGATTAAACAGATGATTCTTGACGCGGTCAGGGAAGTGATAAACGGCGACATTACTTCGGATATTCTGGAGAGCATGGGAATTACGGCCGGAAGCATAGATGAGATACCAGCTCTGATACATAAGCTCAGTCAGAATATTATTCAGATGAATACCGCAATTGCGGCGATGGAAGCGGCGCAGACACAGATTGATTCCGGCAAAACGGCGCTTAGTGACGCAATGATTCTTCTGGAGAAGTCAAAGATTACCGGTATTCTTGAAATGAGCAAGGGCTATGCGGAGCTTGCCGTTGCCGAAAGCCAGATGGCGCAGGGGCAGGCGCAGCTTGATGCGGCAAAGGAAAATGCGGAACGTTCTTCCGACCTGAACAGTATTTTATCGCTGGAAACGTTAAACGGTTTATTGATGGCGCAGAATTTTTCCATGCCTGCGGGCTATGTGCAGGAAGGCGGGAAACAATATCTGATTCGTGTCGGAAACGAGATTTCTTCCGTTGAAGAATTAAAGGATCTGGTACTGCTCGACCTGGGAATGGACGGGGTGGAACCGATTCGTGTTTCCGATATTGCGTCAGTTGAAATGACGGATAATTCCGGTGAATCTTATTCGAGAGTCAATGGAAACCCGGCGATTACGCTTTCGATTGAAAAACAGACCGGTTATTCTACCGGAAGCGTCACGGACAGCGTGCTGAAACGCTTTGAACAATTAAAAGCGGAGAATCCGAATCTTCGGACAACGGTTTTAATGGATCAGGGCGTATATATTGACATGATTGTAGAATCTGTGCTGGAAAATATGATTGTAGGTGCAATTCTTGCGATTATCGTACTTGCACTTTTCTTAAAGGATGTAAAACCCACAATTGTAATTGCCTGTTCGATTCCTTTGAGCGTTATCTTTGCAATTGTACTGATGTACTTTGCCGATATTTCCTTAAATATTATTTCCTTATCGGGTCTTGCGCTTGGAATCGGTATGCTGGTGGATAATTCCATTGTCGTAATAGAAAACATATACCGGCTGCGGAGCGAGGGTTATTCGGTTCGGAAAGCCGCGGTAGAAGGCGCAAGCCAGGTGACCGGAGCCATTATCGGTTCTACGCTGACGACGATCTGCGTATTCGCACCGATTATTTTTACGGAAGGCATTACAAGACAGTTATTTGTGGATATTGCGCTTACCATAGCGTTTACGCTGACGGCCAGTCTTTTGATTGCAATGACCTTTGTTCCCATGATGGCGGCGGTTACGTTAAAAAAGACGAAACAGATCAAACACGGTCTGTTTGACCGGTTTTTAAAAGGATATGAATGGCTGCTGAAAAAGGCGCTGAAATGGAAGCCGGTCATCCTGATCGGATCGGTTCTTTTACTGGTCACAAGTATTGCGGCATCGTTCTCCCGGGGCTTTTCCTTTATGGATATGGATATGGAAACGGGGCAGCTCAGCATTACCGTTTCTCCGGCGGAAGATACGGAAATGACATTTGAAGAGCTGACCGAAATGTCGGATGAAATCGTGGAACGGATCTTAACGATTGAGGGAATTGATACGATCGGCGCAATGACAGGCGGAAATACGATGTCTATGATGGGCGGAACAAACGATGCCGTTACGATGTACCTGCTTTTAGATGAGAAGGCGGGCATATCTTCCGAACAGATTACGGATCGGATTTTAAATCTGACGGAGGATCTGGAATGCAGCATATCGACGGATTCTTCCGCGTCGGATATGACGGCATTGATGGGAAGCGGTATTTCGGTGGAAATTAAAGGCCGTGATATCGAAACGCTGCAGAGACTTGCAGCCGAGGCTGCCGACGCGCTTTCACGAACGGAAGGTACGATTGAAGTAGACGAAGGTCTGGGAGATGCGGCGTCTTCGCTTACGATAGCTGTTGACAGGGAAAAAGCGGCGGAATACGGATTTACCGTAGCCCAGGTATTTCAGGTTGTCTATGCCGAAATGGCGTCGGATACTTCGGCTACGACAATTTCTACGGATTTAAAAGATTACGAAGTCTATATTCGAAGCGAAGAACAGGCGGATACGACGTTAGAGGATATCAGAAGGCTTAAGCTTACTTATACGGACCGGGTAAACGGAGAAGAGTCGGAGATTTCTCTTTCCAGAATTGCCGATTTTAAAGAGGGCATTTCCTTAAGCAGTATCAGCAGAGACGCACAGACCAGATATGTCAGCGTCACGGCAGGCGTTGACAAGAATCACAACGTGACGTTAGTCAGCAATGAGGCGAAAAAGGAACTTGCCAAAATTGAGCTCCCCGAAGGCTATTCCATAAGAATGGCTGGAGAGGACGAGATGATTCAGGAATCCATGAATCAGCTTTACCTGATGCTGCTTCTGGCCGTAATCTTTATTTACCTGGTTATGGTCGCGCAGTTTCAGTCGCTGCTTTCACCGTTCATTATTATGTTTACCATTCCGCTGGCATTTACGGGAGGTTTCTTTGCTCTTTATTTTACGGGATACGAGGTCAGCGTCGTCGCCATGATCGGATTTGTTATGTTAGCCGGAATCATTGTAAATAACGGAATTGTTCTGGTCGATTATATGAATCAGTTAAGGCGCGGCGGCATGGAGAAAAAAGAAGCGGTTGTAGAGGCCGGAAAAACAAGGCTGCGGCCGGTACTGATGACGGCGCTTACAACGATTCTGGCCATGTCCACAATGGCGGCCGGACTCGGAAGCGGATCGGAAATGATGCAGCCGATGGCGATTGTCGAGGTCGGAGGACTGGTATACGGAACGGTGCTTACCCTATTTGTAGTTCCGTGTATTTACGATTTGTTCCACCGGAATAAGAGCATGGTAGAGGAGGAACTGTAATGCTTAAAAATCTATGGAAAGAGCGGCAGTATCCGCCGAAGGTTATTCGGATGATGGAGGCGATCATTGAACTTCTTTCGGAAGGAAAGGAGATCGGAGCCCTTAAGGTGTCGGAAATTACCATGCGCGCAGGAATCGGAAAAGGAACCGCTTACGAATATTTTTCGGATAAAGAAGAAATGATCGCGACGGCGCTTGAATACAACCTGGGAATGCTGATTAAGAATCTTGTGGAGCGGGAGAAGGACGCGGTCGATTTTCGGGATATGCTGGTGCGCGTGGTCGAATGGATGGCGGATTACTATAAAAATAACGCCGGATTTATGCTGCTTTTTAAGATGACATATATCTCGCACGAAGCATCCAGTGAGATTTTGGCAAAAATTCATTTAAGATGCACCGAGAAGAGAGCGGCGGTCGGCGAGATGATAAAGCAGGTATTAAGTGTCGGAGAGGAAGAGGGAACGATTAAAAAACTGCATCCGTATTATGGACTGACGGCGATTATTTCACAGATTATGGCATTTTCCATGTATTTGTCGGATGAAGAGCTCATGAGAGAAATACCGGAACAGGAGGCAAAATATGCCGTGGTGGAAGGAATAATCAAGTTGTTAAATTGATTTGTTCTTGACAAACAAATGCATTGTCCGTATGATAGAAAAAAGAAAAAGGTAATGAGAAAGAGGAGTACGCATAAGCCTCCCGAAAGAGAGAGACGCTCGCTGGCTGTAAAGCGTTTTGGGGAAAGAGATGCGGAAGGTAGCTTTTGAACCGTTTCGCCGAACCTGTGGTAAGTGAAAACGCCCGGTCCCCGTTATCGGACCGCTGCCCGATGCATGTGACGATACTGCGCGGGCGCAAGAGAGAATGCAGAATAGATACTGCATAAAACAAAGGTGGTACCGCGTTTCTACGCCCTTTGCACGGAAGATTCTTCCCGGAAGAATTTTCCGTGCAAAGGGCTTTTTCTTACGGAAAAGGGCTCGGATGGCAAAAGGCACGCTTTCAGCTGCTGCCAGTTCAAAACGAAACGACTGCCTTTTGACAGATGGATTTTATAGAAGAACAGGTTTTGACAGAGAGGAGATATGAGATGAGTACGCAGCAGCGTGAACTTGCAAAAACTTACGATCCAAAAGGGATGGAAGAACGGCTTTATAAAAAATGGGAAGAAAACGGTTATTTTCATGTACAGGCAGACAGGAGCAAAAAACCGTTTACAATTGTAATGCCCCCTCCGAATATTACAGGGCAGCTCCATATGGGGCACGCACTGGACAACACGATGCAGGATATTTTAATCCGCTATAAAAGGATGCAGGGCTACAATGCGCTGTGGCAGCCGGGCACCGACCATGCTTCGATTGCAACCGAGGTAAAGGTAATCGGCGCGTTAAAGGAAAAAGGAATTGAGAAAGAGACGCTTGGCAGAGAGGGATTTTTAGAAAAATGCTGGGAGTGGCGGAAAGAATACGGCGATCGAATTGTGAATCAGCTTAAGAAGATGGGCTCGTCGGCCGACTGGCAGAGAGAGCGTTTTACAATGGACGAAGGCTGTTCCGACGCTGTTTTAGAGGTTTTTGTCAAACTGTATGAAAAAGGTTTGATTTATAAAGGTTCCCGTATCGTAAACTGGTGCCCGGTCTGCAAAACATCCATTTCGGATGCGGAGGTAGAGCATGAAGAGCAGGACGGATTTTTCTGGCATATTAATTATCCGGTTGTCGGAGAAGAGGGCAGATTTGTTGAAATTGCAACGACGCGTCCGGAAACACTGTTCGGAGATACGGCCGTTGCGGTCAATCCGGAGGACGAACGGTATCAGGACATGATTGGAAAAATGTTAAAGCTTCCGATGACGGATCGTGAAATTCCGGTAATTGCCGACAGCTATGTAGACAAAGAGTTCGGAACCGGCTGTGTAAAAATAACGCCGGCGCATGACCCGAATGACTTTGAAGTCGGAAGACGCCACGGCCTTATGGAAATCGTGGTCATTGACGACGGCGCCGTTATGAATGAGCAAGCCGGTAAGTATGCGGGAATGGATCGCTACGCGTGCAGAAAGGCGCTGGTAAAGGATCTGGAGGAAGCGGGACTTCTGGTGAAAGTGGTTCCCCATTCCCACAACGTAGGAACGCATGACCGCTGCGGGACGACGGTAGAGCCGATGGTGAAGCAGCAGTGGTTTGTAAAAATGGACGAACTGATACAGCCGGCTGTGGAAGCCGTAAAAAACGGAGAGGTGAAGCTGCTTCCGAAACGGATGGAGAAAATCTATTTTAACTGGACCGACAACATACGCGACTGGTGTATTTCCAGACAGCTCTGGTGGGGGCACCGGATACCGGCCTATTACTGCAGCGAATGCGGGGAAATGACCGTTGCGAAGGAAGCGCCGAAGCAGTGCCCGAAATGCGGATGTACGCATCTGACACAGGACGAAGATACGCTTGACACCTGGTTTTCTTCGGCTCTGTGGCCGTTTTCGACGCTTGGATGGCCGAATAAAACGGAGGATTTGGATTATTTTTACCCGAACGACGTACTTGTGACCGGATACGATATTATTTTCTTCTGGGTAATCCGCATGATTTTTTCAGGATACGAGCATATGGGCAGGAAGCCGTTTCATACCGTATTGTTTCATGGATTAATCCGCGACTCCGAAGGACGTAAAATGAGTAAATCGCTCGGAAACGGGATCGACCCGCTGGAGGTTATTGATAAATACGGCGCGGATGCGCTTCGGCTGACGCTGATTACCGGAAATGCACCGGGAAACGACATGCGATTTTACTGGGAACGAGTAGAGGCCTCCAAGAATTTTGCGAATAAAGTCTGGAACGCTTCCCGTTTTATTCTGATGAATTTGAATGGAGCGGAAATAAAGAATCCTCTTCCTGCTGAATTAAAGACGGCGGATAAATGGATTTTATCAAAAGTAAATACCCTTGCGGCGGACGTGACGGAAAATATGGAAAAATTTGAATTGGGCATTGCCGTTTCAAAAGTTTACGATTTTATCTGGGACGAATTCTGCGACTGGTATATCGAAATTGCAAAGACGCGCACGTACCGTAGAGAAGAGGAGCCGGAATCCGCAAACGCGGCGTTTTGGACGCTTAAAACCGTATTGACCGAGGCGCTGAAGCTGCTTCATCCGTTTATGCCGTTCCTTACGGAAGAGATTTTCTGCACGCTTCATCCAAAAGAAGCTACTATCATGCTGGCAGAATGGCCGGAATACAAAAAAGAATGGAGCTTTGCAGAAGAAGAGGAAACGGTGGAACGCTGCAAAGAGCTGGTGAGGGGAATCCGCAATGTGCGGACAGAGATGGGCGTCGTTCCGTCAAAAAAAGCAAAAGTATTTATTGTGTCGGAAGACGCGAAAATCAGAGAAACATTCGATCAAAATCGGGATATTTATGCGAATCTTGCAGGCGCATCCGAAATTTTTGTACAGGAAGAAAAAACGGGTGTCAGAGAAGACGCGGTTTCCGTTGTGATTTCCTGCGCGGCGGTTTTCTTGCCGTTAGAAGAACTTGTCGACTTGAACAAAGAGCGGGAACGTCTGTTAAAAGAAAAGGAACGTCTTGTAAAGGAGCTTGCGCGTTCAAAGGGAATGCTTTCCAATGAGAAGTTTTTAAGTAAAGCGCCCGAAGAAAAAGTAAAAGAAGAGCGTGACAAGCTGGTCGCTTATGAACAGATGATGGCGCAGATCGAGGAGCGTCTTGCCGGATATCAGAATGTCTGACGCGGATTTTGTCGAGATTTGTATTACAAAAGAAGTGTATTCTTTTCCAAAATATGGTAAGATATCTGTTGGGAAAAGCTATCTGTGAAAAAACGATTAGAAAGAGGAATGTTTCTTATGATGAAGGTATTTATATGTCCGGGCTGCGGATGGATGCGCGTCGTGTCCAGACGAAAGGACGTTGAATGTTTTAAATGCGGAGAGGCTCAAATGACGCTTGCAAAAGTGGATTTTGATAAATATACCGCAATGTCGGAACAGGAACGGAAAGATTATGCGGACGGATGGCTGTATATCCACCAGAAAGCCGGAGCCGTCGCGCACAAGTCGGGGGCATAACGGGGATGAAAAAGGTAACGATTATTATCCCGAACTATAACGGCATAGAACTGTTGAAAAACTGCCTGCGCTCGCTGGAACGGCAGACATTCTCCGACTTTAAAGTGCTGGTAGTCGACAACGGTTCCTCGGATGACAGCGTTTCACTTACGTCCGGGATTTTGGATTTGGAATATATCAGGCTAAAGGAAAACAGGGGCTTCTGCGGGGCGGTAAATATCGGAATCGCCCATACAAAGACGCCGTATCTGATTTTATTGAATAACGATACCGAGGCCGAAGAATCCTTTGTGGAAAAGCTTTGCGAAGCAATCGAAACATCGGATCGTATTTTTTCCTGCGGAGCGAGGGTGATGGATTATCGCAATCGTTCGGTAATCGACAGCGCCGGAGACTATTATACCGCTTTCGGCTGGGCCGTATCCCGCGGAAAAGGAAAAGAATATATCGTTTCTTCCGGCAGCGGCAAACAAAAACCGCGGTTTTCTGCGGCAAAAAATGTTTTCTCCTGCTGTGCGGCGGCGGCGATTTATCGAACGAAGGCCGTGAAGCGGCTGAACGGGCTTGATACGCATCATTTTGCCTATCTGGAGGATGTGGATTTGGGCTACCGGGCGAAAATTTATGGTTATGAAAACCGATATGAGCCGACAGCCGTGGTGTATCATGTCGGAAGCGCTACGACGGGAACGCGCTATAATGAAAAAAAAGTATTTTTGTCGGCAAGAAACACGATATACGTTCTCTACAAAAATATGCCGGTTCCGCAGATCCTGCTGAATCTGCCGTTTATTTTGGCGGGAATGGTGATAAAAACCGTGTTTTTTGCTAAAAAAGGGTTTGCATTCGACTATTTGAAAGGAATCGGGACGGGAATCGCTACCTGTATGCAATGTCCGAAAGTGGCGTATCAGCGGAAGAATTTCCGGAATTACGTCCGTATTCAGTTCGAACTGTGGTTTGATATCGTCCGGGTTCTATTTCAGACGTAAGAAATTATTAAGATTTTAAGACCTTCATTTTTAAGAAAATAGAGTTGTGATTTTGTGGAAATTATTGTATCATTAATTTTAGTGTTGCAGCTTGTAATTAAATGAAGGTAAAGAGTTAATGATAAGAGATAATCAACAGCATTTTAACAGGTTGCATGTTGTAATAGATGCGTTCGTCATTGCACTTTCATATATACTTGCATGGTGGTTAAAGTTTGCGAGCGGATTTTTGGAATTTGAGGTATACGGCGTTCTGCCGTTTTCCACTTATATCAAGTTTCTGGTGCTGTTTCTGCCGCTGTATCTTTTTTTGTATTATGCGTTTAATCTCTATACGCCGAAAAGAGTACAGGGAAGGAGACTTGAGCTTTCCAATATCATTATGGCCAATATTACGGGTCTTTTGATATTTTACGCCGCTCTCTTTAATCTGCAGTCTTACTTTCCGATGCTGAAGGACTTTTCCAGAGAGATGTTTTTTTACTTTTTTGTGATAAACATCTTATTGGAAGAGATAATAAGATTAGTAATCCGTGCGTTTTTAAGGAGCATCCGGAAGAAGGGCTTTAACCAGAAGCATGTGCTGCTGGTGGGCTATTCAAAGGCGGCGGAGCAGTACATTGACCGTATTGCGCAGAATCCCCAGTGGGGATACAACGTGCACGGAATTTTAGACGACAATATTGCGGAAGGCACTGCGTACAGGGGAATCAGTGTGATAGGAAGGACTGAGAATCTGGACGTCATTCTGCCGGAAAATAAACTGGACGAGATTGCGATTACGCTGGGAATCGGAGAATACTTTAAGCTGGCGCATATTGTCGCCGAGTGCGAGAAATCGGGCGTTCACACCAAGTTTATTCCCGATTACGGAAATATTATTCCGACGAGGCCTTATACGGAGGATTTGCTTGGTCTTCCGGTAATCAATATCCGGTATGTGCCGCTGACGAATACGTTTTATGCACTGACGAAGCGTATGACGGATGTGATTGGTTCGCTGCTCTGTATTATTTTGTTTTCCCCGGTGATGCTTCTTTCAGCCGTACTTGTAAAGACGACGTCGAAAGGGCCGCTTATTTTTAAGCAGGAGCGGGTCGGGCTGCACAACCGGCCGTTTAAAATGTATAAATTTCGCACGATGTATGTGCAGACAGAAGAAGAAGAACAAAAGGGCTGGACGAAAAAGAACGACCCGAGAGTTACGAAAATAGGCGGTTTCCTGAGAAAGACAAGCCTGGATGAATTTCCGCAGCTTTTTAACGTCTTGAAAGGAGATATGAGCCTTGTGGGACCGAGACCGGAACGGCCGCAGTTTGTGGAAAAGTTCAGGGAAGAGATTCCGAGGTATATGATAAAGCATCAGGTGCGCCCGGGAATGACCGGGTGGGCGCAGGTAAACGGTTACCGCGGTGATACGTCCATTCGAAAAAGGATTGACTGCGATTTGTACTATATTGAAAACTGGACGCTGGGACTTGATTTTAAAATCCTGTTTTTAACGGTAATCCGGGGTTTTATCAATAAAAATGCATATTAGGAGAAAGATTCATGAATAAGAATGTTCAGAAAAAGCCAATGACAAAGGCACAGAGAGCTGCCTTAAAGAAGAAAAAAAGAACAAGAACGATTATACTGATTGTGATTGAATTGATTGTAATTGCTGTTTTACTGTTTGTATTTCTCGCCTTTTTCTGGGGCTATTCTAAGGTTGACCGAATTGAAAAGAACGATATCAAGCCGGAAGATGTGGAGATTAACGAAGATATCAGTTCCGAAACAATAGAAGTGATGGATAATTTTCAGACGATTGCACTGTTTGGACTTGATAACCGTTCCAACGGTAATCTCTCATCGGGAAACAGCGATGTAATTATGATCGTTACTATTAATAATGAGACAAAAGAAGTGAAGATTTGTTCTGTGTACCGTGATTCCTATCTTGACTGCGGCGGCGGAAAGTTTAAAAAGTGCAACGCCGCATATCATGACGGCGGAGCGGAACAGGCGATTTCGATGCTGAATACAAATCTGGATTTAAATATTACGGAGTATGTAACGGTTGACTTTAACGCTGTCGTTGAATGCGTCGACTTGCTCGGCGGAGTCGAGATGACAGTAACGGAAGACGAGTCGATTCTCATGTGGGGATACATGGATGAAATCAACAAAATGACCAAGCGGAATTCGCCGCATCTTCCGGGAGCCGGAACGTATACGTTAGACGGCGTGCAGGCATGCGCATATGCGAGAATCCGTCAGACGATCGGCGACGATTATAAGCGTACCGAGCGTCAGCGCGCGGTTATTTCGGCAATGGTAGAGAAAGCGCAGCGATCGGATCTGCTAACGATTAATAAAGTGATTGACGCCGTTTTTGATGAGATACAGACCAGTTTGACGAATCAGGAGATGATTTCTCTTGCTTCCCAGATTTTTAATTATAAGCTCGGTGAGATGTCAGGTTTCCCGTTCAAGAAAAATTCATTAAGGCTTGGTTCAAAGGGAGACGTTGTGGCGCCCTGTACGCTTGAGACGAATGTAAAAGAACTTCATGCATTTCTCTATAATAACGAAGATTATACGCCGTCCAGTACGGTAATTGCTAATAGTAAGAAGATTGTTCAGGATACCGGTTTCGACGAAGGAGACGGTTTCTGATGAAGGCGGATTTAATTATCCCAACCTTTCGACCGGACGAGTCATTTTGTCTGCTCCTGCAAAAATTGCGGGAGCAGACCTTTGTTATACAGAGAATGATTCTTTTAAATACGGAGAAGGGGCTTTGGGAAGAGGCGTTAAAAAAATATCCGATTAAACAGGCCCTTTTGGATATGGGCATACCGTATACCCTTATCCATGTGAAAAAAAGAGAATTTGATCACGGAGGCACCAGAATGCTCGGTGCGAGGGAGTCCGATGCGGAAATTCTGATTTTTATGACGCAGGATGCGGTCTTTGCCGATCGATACACATTAGAGCGGCTTTTGGCGGAATTTGACGATGAGACAGTTGCGGCCGCTTATGCAAGACAGCTTCCGAAGAAGGACTGTGATCCGATTGAGCGTTTTACAAGAAAGTTTAACTATCCGCCCGTCGGGAGGAAAAAAGGAAAGGCGGATATCGGGGAGCTTGGGATTAAGACGTTTTTCTGCTCCGATGTCTGCGCCGCATACCGCAGGGACGTTTTTCTGGAACAGGGGGGATTTGCGTCTCCGCTGATTTTCGGTGAAGATATTCTTTTTGCCGCAGGCGCGGTGAATCAGGGGTATCAGGTTGCCTATGCCGCAAAAGCGAAAGTGTATCATTCACACAACGACGGAATGAAGCAGCAGTTTCGACGGAATTTTGATATTGCCGTTTCGCAGGCGCAGCATCCGGAGGTATTCGGTCAGGTCAGCGTAGAGTCGGAGGGCATGAAGCTTGTGCGGCAGACGGCGCGGCATCTGTTTCGAATCAAAAAGCCGTGGCTAATCGTTTCTCTGTTTTTCCGATGTGCGGGAAAATATGCCGGATTTCTTTTGGGAAAACGTTATGCAAAGCTTGGCAGAAACCTGATTTTAGCCTGTACCGGAAATCCGAATTATTGGAGGAACATATGGAGCGAAGAATAAACAAAAAGGTTTTCTCATTTGTGCTCTGGGGAATCGTATTCCTCGGAGCATTTTTCGTAGGGATGAACATACACTATTCCGACGGCGACGACGCTTTTTTTTATCAATACAGTCATTCGATGGGATTTTTGGAATATCTGAAGTGGAGATATGAGAGCTGGACCGGCAGACTTTCTGCGGAAGCGCTTCTATATTTGACTTTTCGATGCGGGATATGGTTCTGGCGTGTCATAAATGCCTTTGTGCTTACCGTTCTTCCTGTGAGTTTGTTATTCCTGGCAGACAAGGCAAGGCAAAGAGAAACCGGTACGGGGATGCAGGAGGAAGAGGGGAGTCTGTGGTTAAAACCGGAGTATTGTCTGCTGGCGCTCTCAGGCTATCTTTTCATGAATGTTCGGACGCTTGGCTATGCCGGGATCTGGATTACCGGTTCCGTAAACTATACCTGGTGTATCCTGTGTCTGGCCTGCGCGCTTTTTCCTGCGGCGGATCGGGTGTTTTTACCTCGACGTTTCCGAAAAAGTCAGTTTGTGTATGCAATTCCCTGTGCCGCGGCTGCCGCAATGTCTGTGGAGCAGACGGGAGCGGTTTTAATTGCATTTTTACTGCTTGCACTGGGTTATCTGCTTTTTAGAGAACATAAAACAGAACCGCTTCTTCTGGTACAGACGATTCTTTCAATATTGCTTTTTACTGCGATGTTTGCCGCACCCGGCAATGAACTTCGTGTGCAAACGGCGATAGAGACCTGTATGCCGCAGTTTGAAACGCTTTCGTTTGGCGATCATCTGTTTCTTACCGTGCAATGGCTGATTTCTTCATTCGGAAATGAGAACGTATTATTTTTGGCGGGAATCTGGATTACGGGAGGCGTTCTGATCCGGCAGAACGGGTCGCAGAGGCAGACAGGGAGGCATCAAGCGATTTTTGCGGCTTTTCCTGTGCCGATTGTTGTTTTTACACTGTCGGCGCTGCTTTCCTGCTTTGGAGCGGGACTGTTTTCAGATATGGGTATCCGGCTGTCTGAAATGACGGGTATGACGGAAGAAATATTCCGTATGTCGGATATGACGGGGCAGAATCTTTTTGCTATGCTGTGGTGGACGGCGGCGCTTTTATTTACCTTTGCATTGCTGTGGTATGCGACGGGCCGCTCGGCGCTTATTCTGCTTACGTATCTCGGCAGTATTGCGGCGGAGGCAATTCTTTATTTTTCACCGACGATTTATTCTTCGGGAGAACGTGTATTTTTTTTGACGGATATCATGCTGTTATTTGTTTTACTGTGCCTGTACGGCCGGATTGCGGACCGGAAACGGCGGTATGGCGTTCTCTGTATATTGCTCGTTTTAGGGGGCGTTCATTTTCTATACCAGATTCCGGAGGTACTGGCTATGATATAAAAAGAAACATTTTATGTATTTTGCCGCGCAGGGGAGGGGTTGGAAAATCCCGGCAGTTTTGGCAGCGTCTGCATTTATCTGCCTGTTTGTTTTTTGAAAAAATGAAAAATCACAAAGTTTTGATAATTTAATCACAGATTGAACACAATTAAAGTTTAAACTCTTAATCAGAACAGAGGAAAACCGCTTCTGTATAAAGATAGAAACGAAAGGAGATTTCATTATGGATTTTCAGAATAATAACGGTAGTCAGAATGACGGCGGATATCAATACGGACAGAGCAACAACAGGTTTTGGCAGGATGCAAACGCATATCGGGACGGTATGAATCCAAACGAGACTATGGGCGCGGGAAGCTCCCATCAAAGCGGCAATACAGAAGCTGCGGGGAATGTATTTCAGGACAGCAGCGCGCAGAGCGCGTCGGGAAGCGCTTATCAGAACGCAGGTACGGCAGGGAACGCATATCAAAGCGGCAATACAGGTTTTTCGGGTAACGCATACCAGAGCAGCGGCACGGCAGGAAGCGCAGGCGCTGGGGGTTATGCATACCAAAGCGGCGCAACGGGAGCGGGCGGCAGTGCATATCAGAGCAGCGGCAGCACGGGTCCGGCATATCAGAACGGCGGTAATGCAGGCCAGGCCGGAAATATGTATCAGAACGTCTATGGAGCCGGAACCGAAAGTATGGCGGGCGCTGATGCAGGGAAGAAGAAAACAGCGAAAAAGAAAGAGAAGAAAGAGCGGAAGGCGGGAGGCTTTGGTATAAAACTTGCCAGATGCGCGGCGCTTGGTCTTGTATTCGGACTGGTTTCCGGGAGCGTAATTACGGGTATCAACTATGCTTCGGGAAGGCTGATAATAACGGAAAACAACGGAAATATATCCGGAAGCGCAGGGAATGCGCTGACGACTTCAGACGGTTCCATTAAGCCGACGTCCACTTCCGAAAAATTTGTAGCAAACGGAGTGTCCGATATTGTGGAAGCGGTAATGCCGTCGCTTGTTGCAATTACAAACATCAGCGTATCAGAGTACCAGAGTTTTTGGGGCGGGTCACAGAGCTACGAAAGTACAAGCTGCGGTTCAGGAATTATCGTGTCACAGAATGAAGATTCTCTTTATATTGCAACAAACAATCATGTGGTAAACAATGCCAGAACGCTGACCGTCACATTTGCGGACGGAGCTACCGTCAGCGCCGAGGTAAAGGGTACGGATCCCTCTACTGACCTTGCCGTTGTACGCGTAGATAAGGCCAGTATTGAAGAAACTACCATGAATTCCATTAAAGTTGCGACGCTCGGAAATTCGGACGAACTTCGTATGGGCGACGCGGTAATTGCGATTGGAAATGCATTAGGTTACGGTCAGTCCGTGACGGGCGGTTATATCAGCGCACTAAACCGTGAAGTATCCGTTTCGGATTCCGGCAGCAACACCAGTTACACGGCGGAACTGATTCAGACGGATGCGGCGATTAATCCGGGAAACAGCGGCGGCGCATTATTAAACGCAGCCGGTGAGGTAATCGGTATTAACTCGGTAAAATATTCCAGTACGGAGGTAGAAGGTATCGGATATGCGATTCCAATCAACATGGCCTCCAGGATTATCGAGGATTTGGTTACAAAAGAAAAAGTAGATAAGGCCGAAAGTGCGTACCTGGGTATTTCAGGCGTGGATGTTACAAATGACGTTTCCAGTGTATACCACATTCCGAAGGGAATTTGCGTTACGGTCGTTCAGGAAAATTCGGCGGCCGAGCAGGCAGGAATTTTTCAGGGTGATATTATTACAAAGTTTGACGGAAGAGAGGTTACTACGATGGAAGCGCTTTCGTCCATAATGGAATATTATGCGGCGGGAACAACGGTAGACGTTACGATTGCAAGAGCGTCAAACGGACAGTATGAAGAGATCGTACTTCCTGTAACGCTTGGAAGAAAAAATTAAACAGGGATACAGCAGGGGCTTCTCAAGTTTGAGAAGCCCCGTTTTTATCTGCCGTATGATTTATTTTTCCATTTTCCAGAAGGCTACGCTATACGGAGGCAGTTCGCTGCCGCCGCCGAAATCATGGTTTTTCCCGGAAATCATTTCAAGCGCCATTCCGCATCCGGCGTCGAAATGGGCGGTATACGGTTCGCTGTCCGCATTGACGGCAATCATCATCCGTTCGTTTTCGGTCTTACGCTCAAAAATACACTGCTTGTTTGTCAGTACGACGGAGCGGAAGCTGCCGTAATTTAAAGCGGGAGAGTTCTTTTTGATTTCCGCAAGTTTGGAAATGGTATCGGTAAGCTCATTCCACAGCGGTTCCTCATAGCTTTGTCGAAGCGCCGGATCGCCCTCTTCCTTTCTGGCCTTAGCGCCCCATTCGCTTCCGTAGTAAACGCACGGAATACCGGGCATTCCGAAAATCATGCCGTAAATCAGCGGCAGATGCTTTTCGTTTCCGAGAATGCTGGCGATTCTGGTAACGTCATGGTTGTCGACAAAAGATAATAAATGCTTTTCGCGGTACAGCGTCCAGTTTTCCGGTCCGAACTGACGGAGAAGAGAGTGTACGATTTCAAACATATTCATACTGTTAAAGCTGGAGTGGAGCCCCTTATAGCATTCGTAATTTGTAACGGAGTGAAGCATAGCGTCGTTCATCCATTGATTGTAATCGCCGTGCAGCGTTTCGCCTACAAGGAAGAAGTCCGGTTTTAAACCGTCGCAGAACTGGCGCAGTCTGCGAAGAAAATCGTGATCCAGACAGTAAGCAACGTCTAACCGCAGACCGTCGATGTCAAATTCCTCAACCCATCCTTTGATAGCAGAGAAAATATGCAAAACGACGTCTTCATTTTTTAAATTGAGTTTCACAAGGTCAAAGTTGCCTTCCCAGCCTTCATACCACAGACCGTCGTTGTAGTTGGAATTTCCGTTAAAATTAATGTGAAACCAATCTTTGTATGGAGAATCCCATTTCTTCTCCAGTACGTCTTTAAATGCCCAAAAGCCGCGTCCGACATGATTGAATACGCCGTCGAGAACGACGCGGATGTTTTCTTTGTGCAGATTCTCACAGATTTCCTTAAAATCTTCATTGACGCCAAGACGGGTGTCAATTTTGGTATAATCTCTGGTATTGTATCCGTGCGTATCGGATTCAAAAAGCGGTGAAAAATAAACGGCGTTTGCGCCGAGCTTTTTGATATGGGGAATCCAATCGTTTATTTTTGTAATACGGTGCGCAGGCACTTCGTCATTCTCAAACGGCGCTCCGCAGAAGCCGAGCGGATAAATCTGGTAAAACACACTTTCATAAGCCCACATAAATGAAGTCCTCCTAAATTTGCAATGATTGTTATTTGTTTTCTGACATTTTTCTTGATTTTTCCGTGCACGCACGCTGCGCCCGAATTACGGTATTTCTCAGGCCGCCTTCTTCGAGCAGGGCGACGGCTTCAATGGTGGTTCCGCCGGGAGAGCATACTGCATCCTTTAATTCGCCCGGATGCTTTCCTGTTTTCAAAACCATTTTTGCCGCGCCTAAAACCGCCTGAGCGGCAAAGCGGTAAGCCTGTGCCCGCGGAATGCCGTCCGCTACGGCGGCATCCGCCATTGCTTCGATAAACAGATAGACATAGGCGGGTGCGGAACCCGAAACGCCGATTACGGCGTCCATCATGCTTTCCGGTATCACTTCCGCTCTTCCGAAGCATTCAAAAAGCTTTTTGACGGATTCCAGTTCTGCGCTGCTTACATTCTTATTCGGACATAAGGCGCTCATTGCTTCGCCTGCCATTGCCGGAGTGTTCGGCATGGCGCGGATCAGCTTGATCTGTCTTCCGAATGTCTCTTCAAGTGTTGAAACGGATTTTCCTGCGGCAATTGATACGACAATACATCCGTTTCTGATATGGGAGGAAATCTGAGGAATTATTTCGTCAAATTTGTCCGGCTTTACCGCAAGAAAAAGGACGTCGCTCCGTTCTGCAACAGTTGTATTGGAAAGCGTTGTTTCAATTGCGTACGTACTTTTTAAACGATTTAACGTTTCTTTTGTATGTGCGCTGGCAATGATTTGTCCGGTCGTTACCAGTCTGGAGTCCAGGATGCCGCTTATCATGGCAGTTCCCATATTTCCCGCGCCTATAAATCCAATCATCTTATCAATCATGTATATCGGGTCCTCCTCCATAAGTATTTCAGAATTACGCGGCCAGTATCCGCCGCTTCCGGTTTTTATCGCTTGAATCAGAGTACGCTGGTGTAAGAAAGAGCCGCACATATCATTTGTGCGGCTCAGATTCGCCAAAACAGATGTATCGGAATTTTGTTAAAAATCAGTCAGGTCTGCGGCGCGCTTTTCCAGAAAAGCGGTCATACCTTCCGTTTTATCATGTGTGGAACAGGTTACGCCGAAGAGATTCGCTTCCATTTCAACGGCATTTTTAATATCCATATCGTAGCCGTTGTTAATAGCGGCTTTTGCAATGGATACGGCGTAGCTTGCTTTTGAAGCAATCTTTGCAGCCATTTCTTTTGCTGCAGGCATTAATTCTTCCGGAGCAACTACTTTATTTACAAGACCGATGCGATATGCCTCGTCGGCTTTGATATTATCGCAGGTGAAAATCATTTCTTTCGCACGGCCCATTCCAACCAGACGCGCAAGTCTTTGCGTTCCGCCGAAACCGGGGATAATGCCGAGACCGCATTCCGGCTGTGCAAAAATTGCATTATCGGAAGCGATACGGATATCGCAGGCCATAGAGATTTCACAGCCTCCGCCAAGTGCGAAGCCGTTTACGGCTGCAATCGTAACCTGACGCATATTCTGCAATTTGAAGAACGGAACGGAAGCTCTCATACCGAATGCTCTTGCTTCCGCTGCGGTGAAATTCACCATCTCCGCAATATCTGCGCCGGCAACGAAAGATTTGAAGGCATTGCCTTTCTTGTCCGGGCCTCCCGTTAAAATTACTACTTTAATATCGTCTCTTGCTTCGATTTCGGTTAATGCAATATTCAGCTCGTCAAGAGTTTCGCTGTTTAACGCATTTAACGCTGCCGGTCTGGAAATAGTAAGAACGGCAATTTCGTTTTCCACATCCAGAATTAAGTTTTTAAATTCGCTCACGTTTCATTCCTCCTAAATATATTGATAAAAATTTAACAAATTTTATATTACAAGAGTACTTCTTTTTGGATAGTTTGTCAATATCTATTTTCTGTTTGCAGGGCGCCAAACGAATCGTTTTTCCATGAAAAAGTATTCTTATGGCTTAAATTACAGTACATACTTTCTAAGCGGAGGAATTTTGCGCAGCGTCCATGCAAAAAGGAGAGAGAGCGCAAAACATCCGGCCCAGAATACGGAGAGCAGCAGATATCCGCCTCCGATGAGCGGAGTGAGATCAAAAAACTTATAGGCAATATTTAAAAAGAATGTATGCACAAGATACACGGCAAAAATATGCTCCCGCAGCAGGACACAGAAACGCCAGGACGGTTTTTTAAATCCGGCGAGAGTGAATATCGCCATGGAAGCAAAAACGATAAACGGCGAATCATACTGCATGGAGAGACCGAATCCGAATATTCCGTTTATAAGCAGTACCGCGGTACAGAGGAAAAGAGTAAGGATTTCCGCGCGGCAGCCTTTTTTTTCGGGTAGTTTTCTACTGTGTAAATAGTGGCCGCAGAGGAAATAATACAGATAGATTCCTGCGGTCGGAAATTCGATTCCGAGAGAGAGACCGAAACTTTGTTTCAGAAACGGCAGCAGGCTGTTTGCCGTAAATAAAATCAAAAGCATGTAACGGCAGGTTTTTGCGTCGGCGTGCGCCGTAAATATTTTTAACAGCGGCAGAAAAAGATATAAACCGATAAGCACGTAAAGATACCACATATGCGCCCAGGAGTCGCCGGCCAGCATACGTCCGAACGCTTCAAGAAGTAGAAGCGGCCGAAGGCTTTGCTCCGTAACCGAAAGTTCAAGAAAGGCGTAAAAGGTGCCGAAAAGAGCGAGCGCAAGCAGAATCCGGCGGAGATATCTGCGAAAAAGCAGAGAAAGCGGTATTTCCTTTTCCGGCGCAAGAAAAAGAGCGCCCGATATCATAAGAAACAGAGGCACGCCGGGCGTACAGAGTTCTTTTATTATGCGGTAAACCGTAAGCTGCGTTTCCGTCATGCGTTCGGGAATCGTATCGGCCACGCCGGAAACAACGTGGATCAGAATGACCATGGAAATTGCGAGAAAGCGCAGAAAATCCAGATACGGCAAACCGCCGCTTACATTTTTTTCCTGTCTGTTCATAAATCAGAGGCACCTTTCTTTCAGACTCTTTTTCTAATTATTTGCGTCAGAGAGGTCGTTGTCAAGTAAAAATGAAAAAACGATGCTTCATGTGGGAAGATGTGGTAAAATACATGATGTAGAATACGTAACGCAGAGCTGATGTTGTTCCGGCGGTTGAAATGCCGGAGTGATGCAGGAATGGAAGGATTTTTATGATACAGGATTTTGATTTATCCGCAGCGGCCCCGCCTCTGCTTGACTGGTATAAAGAACATGCGAGAGCGCTGCCCTGGAGAAAAGACGTCTCTTCTTACCGGGTATGGGTTTCGGAGATTATGCTTCAGCAGACGAGAGTAGAAGCGGTTAAGCCGTATTTTGAACGCTTTATAAAGCGTCTTCCCGACGCGGCTTCTCTCGCACAATGTCCGGATGACACGCTTTTAAAGTTATGGGAAGGTCTCGGTTATTATAACCGCGTGCGGAATATGAAAGAAGCGGCGGCACAGATCGTAAAGGAATACGGCGGAGAAATGCCTCCTGATTATCAGAAGCTTCTGGGATTAAAAGGGATCGGAAGTTATACGGCGGGAGCGATTGCGTCGATTGCATATGGGATACCCGTACCCGCGGTCGACGGAAACGTTCTTCGGATTTTAACGCGTGCGGCTGCAGACGATTCCGATATCGGAAAGCCGTCATTTCGGAAAGAAGCGGAACGGAAACTGCTTATGTTTATGCAGAATAAAGAAGCGTTTGACGCCGCAAGGTCGGGCGAATTTAATCAGGCGCTGATGGAGCTCGGAGCGACGGTCTGTTTGCCGAACGGAGCGCCGAAATGCAGCGACTGCCCGTGGAAAGAGCTCTGCCTTGCCAGGAAAGAAGACAGGATTTCGGAGTTCCCGGTAAAGAGCAGGGCGAAAGAGCGGCGTATTGAAAAACGAACCGTTTTTGTGATTCGCGACGGAGATAAGGTGGCGATTCGGAAACGTCCGAATAAAGGACTTTTGGCGGGAATGTACGAGCTGCCGAATACGGAAGGGAGCTTAAGCATGGAGGAAGCGCTTTCCGCAATAAAGGACATGCATCTTACGCCGATTCGAATCCGGGAGCTAACAAAGGCGAAGCATATTTTTTCTCATATCGAATGGCAGATGGAGGGGTATGCCATACTGGTAGAAGAGGCGGAGCGGGGTTGCGACGAAACAGGGCTGATTTTTGTAGAGGCCGAGACTTCGGAACAAAAATTTGCGCTGCCTGCGGCGTTTGCCGCTTATGCGCGGTATATGAATATCAGAATCGGAAACGGAAAATTTTCGTAGAACATTTCGTAAAAAAGAGGGAGCCGGTGCGAAAACACCGGCTTATCATATGAAAAAGATTGTATATGGTAAGTGAAACAGCGTCACTTTTTTGTGGGAGGACCTTGCTTATGAGATAAGCAAGGCAGCCCGGTCATACCAGGCTATAATATTTATGAAAAAATCCTGTTGTCTGAATTTTGTAAATCACGGCATCGAATTTTTCATGCCGTCGTTTATATTTATTCAGTATAAATTTGAATTATGTCTGTTGTATGATTGGAATGTAATTATTTTGTAAATAAAATATGAACAAAAGCGGGATAAAGGAGAAGTTTTTTCAGTCTTAAGAAAAAATAAATTGGAAAGCGGGCAAAAACCGTGTATAATTGTAGGAAGGATTTGGATTGGAGGATAGGGACAAATGTATGATAGCATTGTGATCGGAGCCGGAATCGCCGGCGCCGTAGCGGCCAGAACACTTGCGGAAGAGGCGGGGAAAAAAGTTCTCGTCATAGAACGAAGAAATCACATCGGAGGAAATTGCTACGATGCCTTTGATCAGAACGGGATTCTGATTCATGAATACGGACCGCATATTTTTCATACGAATATGGAAGAGGTATTTTCATTTCTTTCCCGGTTCACCGAATGGTATCTGTTCGGGCACGAAGTAGTCGCGAAGGTTGGAGACAAGCTGATTCCGGTACCGTTTAACTTAAACACGCTTCAGATGGTTTATGAGAAGAAAAAAGCGGATCGGCTGGCAGAGAAACTGATTGCGGAATACGGCGAGGGCAGCAGAGTGCCGATTATGAAGCTGCGTGAAAACGAAGACCCGGACATCCGGGAAATCGCTCAATTTGTCTATGAAAATATATTTTTAAAATACACGATGAAGCAGTGGGGACAAAAGCCCGAAGAAATCAGCCCGGAGGTTACGGGCAGAGTGCCGGTTCTGATTTCTCACGACAACAGATATTTTCAGGACAGATATCAGGGGGTGCCCAAAGACGGGTTTACGCCGATGTTTGAACGTATGCTCGATCATGAGAATATTGAAGTGCGTCTTTCTACAGATTGCAGCGACGTGCTGCGCTTTTCGGACCAGGGAGTATTCTTTGAGGGAGAACGCTTTGAAGGAGACGTGATTTATACCGGTCCTATAGACGAGCTTTTCGAATGCAGATTCGGAAGACTGCCGTATCGTTCCCTGAATTTTGTGTTTGAACATTTTGACAGAGAATCTTATCAGGGACACAGTGTCGTGAACTATACTGTAAGCGAGGAATTTACGAGAATTACAGAGTTTAAATATCTGACAGGGCAGCAGGATACTGACGGGACTACAATTGTAAAAGAATATCCGTTTGCGTATACGGGCGCGGAAGGCGAGATACCGTATTATGCAATTTTAAATGAGGAGAATCAGGCGCTCTATGAAAAATATCAGGCGCTTGCGGCAGGAATCAAGCGGTTCTATCTGTTGGGCAGACTTGCGGAATATAAATATTACAATATGGATGCAATGGCGAAAAAGGCAATGGAGCTGGCCAGGAGTTTGAAAAAATAATTAATACCCGCAGATGATTGGCTGCATTGGCCGGCGGGACAAAGAAAGGCGTGGTTATCAGTTATGAAGTTACTTACTTTTGCGATTCCGTGCTATAATTCGGAAAATTATATGGAAAAATGTATTAATTCTCTTCTTCCCGGAGGGGACGACATTGAAATTCTCATTGTGGACGACGGATCAAACTGGGACCGTACAGGAGAAATCGCGGATGCGTATGAAAAAAAATATCCGGGAATTGTCCGAGCGATTCATCAGGAGAACGGCGGCCACGGCGAGGCGGTTAATACGGGGCTTAAAAATGCCACCGGTCTTTATTTTAAAGTCGTCGACAGCGACGATTGGGTAGACGCGGAGGCATATAAAAAAATTCTTGATAAGCTAAAAGAGCTTGTGGGCGGCGGTCAGGCGCTCGACATGTTTATTTCCAACTATGTCTACGAGAAAGAGGGGGCGAAACGCAAGAAGGTAATGCGTTATTCGGCGCTTCCGCAGGATAAAATCATTACCTGGAAGGAAACAAAGTTTCATAAGGGGCAGTATATTCTGATGCATTCGGTCATTTACCGGACAAAGCTTTTAAGAGAATGCGGATTGGAACTTCCGAAGCATACGTTTTATGTAGACAACATTTATGTCTATAAGCCGCTTCCCGCCGTAAAATCCATCTATTATATGGATGTGGATTTTTATCGGTACTTTATCGGGCGCGACGACCAGTCCGTGAATGAGCGCGTCATGATCAGCAGAATCGATCAGCAGATCAAGGTCAATAAAATTATGATAGACGAGTTTGATTTATGGAAAATTACGGATAAACGGCTGCGTCATTACATGTTTAATTATCTTGAAATTATTACCGTAATTTCAACAATTATGCTGATACGGTCGGGTACGGAGGAAAATCTTGCGAAGAAGAGAGAACTCTGGAAATACATTAAAGAGAAAGACCTCCGGCTGTTTCACCATCTGCGGAGGGGCATACTCGGAAATACCATGAATCTGCCCGGAAAAGGCGGCAGAAAAATATCCGTGGCTGCATACCGGATTTCACAGAAGATTGTCGGTTTCAATTAATGGACAGGAAAAGCGGCTGCCGCAGAGGTTATTCTTTGCAGCAGCCGCTTTTTGGCTGTTATGTATTAATTGCGGAATACAACGATTTTCGTTTCATCTGTCATGCCGAACCGTCTCAAGCATACTTTCATATTATCGATTGCTTCCTTGCAGGCATAATAGTAATCATGCGTCTTGTCAAAGTACTCAAGCGCAAGTTCGATATTTCCGCTGTCTTTTGCCTTCCAGGATTCGGTTGCCAGGCGGTGAAATTCAATATGAGCCGCTTTCAGCGCCGCAAATTCTTTACTTCCGGTAATGTCCGGATTTGTCTGTGAACCGATCCACAATCCGAGCTTGCAGCCGTCCGGATTGTTCATCTGAGTAATCTTAAGCTGTTCAAATCCGACAATATTATTATAAATACGCCACATCAGAATAAAATGGTCGGTCTGGAAAATATTCATCCAGTCCTGCTGCGTGATTTCCGCAAAGCCGCGTACCATATCGCTTCTCGTCGTGTCGATATATCTGCTGCATTTGTGCTCGTGCTTACCCTGTTCCATGCAGTCTTTACTAAGCTCTTCATAGCTCTGCGAAATAGACGTAACCTGTTTTGAAAAATCTCTCGTTACGTTGGACTGCAAATTAATATCATCAAAGATAGTATCTACTTTTTCCTTGATGCCAATCATCTGATCCGACATTTTTTCAATATTGGAAAGAGAATACTGCACTTTTTCATTTCCCTGTTCGAGCTTTGTGGTGGTGTCGTTCATTGACTGCGCCAGATTCCGAATGTCGTTCGTTAAATCGGCAACATATCGAATAATGTCTTCCGCTGATTCCGAACTGTTGTTCGATAACTGGCGTACCTGTTCCGCAACAACGGCAAAGCCTTTTCCCGCTTCTCCCGCCCGCGCGGCTTCAATAGAAGCGTTTAACGCAAGCAGATTGCTTTCGCTCGCTACTTCTTTTACAACGTCTACGATTTCACCGATTTTGCGTACTTTATCCTGGAATTCCTGTACTCTGTCGTTAATAGCGCTGATTTTCTCCGAGGATTCGTTTACCACATGAATACTTTCATTCATATTGGTGGTACTGTCCTGCATAATGGAAAGCATTTCATGCGTATTGTCACGGATATGCGCCATACCGTCGGAAATATTGCTGATGGAGTTCTCCAGATTCTGGCTTGCTTCCTGCATGACGGCAATGGATTCGGTCTGTGACTGCACCTGGTCAAGCGTATTTTTTACATAGGAATTGTCTCCGACCGATGCCATTGCCTCATTCAGACGAAGTACAAAGTTGTTATTTGACCGCTTGAATGCATGAATCAGCGCGTTTAACTTCTGACCGTATGCCGGATTATCAAATTCAGAGGTGTCGATTTCCGAGTATTTCTGTTCTTCAATAATCTGATCCATCGCCTGCATCAGAAGTTCCATATCATGATTTGCAGACGGCGTTACCGCCTTCTTTTTTCCAAACATCCCCAGTGTCTCCTTCCCTGTTATCTGCTGCGTATCCGTTACCCTTGTCAAGAGAGGGTAATGAGTCAAATTGCATGAAATAATGCAGATTCTATTTTGATATTATACCATACACCGTGGGGTTTGTAAAACAAAAAGTGGCGTATTAAAGCTTCTCCGGCTCCGGATATTCTACTCCGAAACAGTCTACGGTAACGGTCTGCATCACCTGATCCTCCAACGGACGATCTGAATAATCGGTAGCCGTTTCAGCGATTTTATTTACCGCCTCCATACCTTCCGTTACTTTTCCAAACGCCGCATAAGCGCCGTCTAAATGCGGGCTGTTTTTATGCATAATAAAAAACTGGGAGCCTGCGGAATCGGGATGCATGGCTCTTGCCATTGATAAAACGCCCTCGGTATGCTTTAAATTGTTTTCAAAGCCGTTTTGGGAAAATTCTCCTTTAATTTCATATCCGGGACCGCCCATACCGGTTCCGTCCGGGCATCCGCCCTGAATCATAAAGCCTTTTATCACACGGTGAAAAATCAACCCGTTATAATAGCCCTGTTTAATCAGGCTGATAAAATTGTGTACCGTGTTCGGAGCGGTTTCCGGATAAAGCTCCGCCTTTATGATATCACCGTTTTTCATTTCGATTGTAACAACTGGATTTGACATAGTTTCCTCTCATTCCGCCGCTTATGCGGCTTTTTTTCTTTATTTTAACCAAATTTATAATAATAGTAAAGAGGATAGAAAAAAACCGGTAAAAATTGAGGAAAACCGGTTGAGAATTCGTGAAACGGGGACTACAATAATGAAAGTATAAATAGAAAGGATGTTTCATGCGTCGTTTGTGCCGCCGTAGACGGCATAACGGGAAGTGTGATGAGCAGGAATTGATTGTCCCGCGGCAGGCGGAAGAATGAGAAAGAATATGACGGAATTGGAAAGAGTAATTATATCGGAAATACCGGAAGAAGAAGCCGGGTACATAAGGGACTGTGTGAAAAAAGAAGGCGGTCTGAAGCTGGTTTCCGCCGATACGCGGGAGAAATTGAAAAAAGAACTGCAGATATCGGCGGAAAACGGGCTTTTGATTACCGGAAAAAGGGAAGTATTGGAGGCGGCGGCGCAGTTAAATATGGCCGCAGTCTGTTATGAAAATACCGAGCGCCGGGCAGAAGGCGGCTGCCTGGATCCGTACCCGCCGGCGGTTATGGTTGTGGAAGGATTCCGCGAAGTGGATGCGCGTTTTTTAAAACGCGCATTTCAGCGTCATCATCATATTCCCTGGAAGATACTGGAAACAAGACGGTGTATCGTCAGAGAGCTGGGAATGAATGATTTGGATGCGCTGTTTGAACTGTATTCTTATTCCGGAATGACAGACTATATGGAGGGCCTGTATCCCTATGAGCAGGAGCGCGCATATCAGAAAGCTTATATTGATCATATGTATGGATTTTACGGCTATGGAATGTGGCTGGTTTTTGAAAAATCATCGGGAAAACTGATTGGACGGGCAGGAGTGGAGCGCCGTGAAGAAACTTGCGGGCTGGAATTGGGCTATGCGATTGCGCCGCCGTTTCAGCGGCAGGGGTATGCGACGGAGGTGTGTTCTGCGATTTTAAATTATGTAAAAACCGAATTGGAATTTTCGGAGATTTCCTGTCTGATATCGGAACACAATAAGGTATCCGTCCATTTGGCAGAAAAGCTGGGGTTTTCTTATCAGACTTACCTGATGATGGAAGGAAGGAAAATGCTGAAGTATTACCGACGTATTTAGAAAATAAGAACGTATCTTTGTGAAAAAACAATAAAAAATGGAGACAGCGGGACTCGAACCCGTGACCTGTGCGTTGCGAACGCGCCGCTCTCCCAGCTGAGCTATGTCCCCATAACTGCATTATACTACCGTCGGAGAGAAAAGACAAGAAAATTTTACGACGTAAAGGAGCCTTTTGCAAATGCCCTGTTTTCAGCGATTTTGTATGTATTAGCCGTTGCTTTTTCAGAAAAAATAAAATATAATAGTAAAATATTAATTTTTTGAGAAGAAGAAATTGACACTTTGCCAGACAGAGTGCCTTAAATTCTGAATGTATGTTCAGACTGCATAAGTGGAAAGGCGCGGTTACGGAAATGACAGATTTTACCCGGGATGGAATAGAGGAGAGAATCAGAGAAGACGAAGATGCAATTAAGGCGATTAAGGAGTTTGAAAGTCCGGAAAAGCTGTATGAAGAGCTGATTGCAGGAATACGAAAATATCATCCGTCGGCAGATATCTCAATGGTCGAGAAAGCATACAAGACAGCGGCAAAGGCGCACAGCGGCCAGGTCAGAAAGTCGGGGGAACCGTATATTATCCATCCGCTCTGCGTAGCGATTATTCTTGCGGATCTGGAATTAGACAAGGAGACGATTGTAGCAGGGCTTCTTCATGATGTAATTGAAGACACCATTATGACAAATGAAGAGATTGCCAGGGAGTTTTCCGAAGATGTTTTGCTGCTGGTCGACGGTGTGACGAAGCTGCAGCATCTTCATCTGACGGACAGCAACCCGAATGAAAAGGATAAATCGGCGGAACGTCTGGAAATGCAGGCGGAGAACTTAAGAAAGATGTTTCTTGCAATGGCGAAGGATATCCGCGTCATTATGATAAAGCTTGCCGACCGGCTTCACAATATGCGGACGTTAAAATACCAGTCGAAGGAGGGGCAGCTTCGAATCGCGCGGGAAACGCAGGAAATCTACTGCCCGCTCGCGCAAAGACTCGGTATTTCCAAAATTAAAATCGAATTAGACGATTTGTCTTTAAAATATCTTGAACCGGACGCATATTACGACCTTGTCAGACAGGTTGACCAGCGCAAAAGCGCAAGAGACGACTATGTGCAGGGACTTGTGGAAGAGGTGCGGGAACATATCAGAGAAGCCGGAATCCATGCCGATATTGCGGGCCGCGCCAAGCATTTTTTCAGCATATATAAAAAGATGGTAAATCAGGATAAAACGCTGGATCAGATTTATGACCTGTTTGCCATTCGTATTATTGTAGGATCGGTTATGGACTGTTATGCGGCGCTCGGCGTGATTCATGAGATGTATAAGCCGATTCCCGGACGGTTTAAAGATTATATCGCGATGCCGAAGCCGAATATGTATCAGTCTTTGCACACGACATTAATCGGACCTACCGGGCAGCCGTTTGAAATCCAGATCCGAACGTATGAAATGCATCGTACGGCGGAATACGGGATAGCGGCCCACTGGAAATACAAAGAAGTAAGCAACAACGGCGGAGCGGCGGTTCCTATGACGGTAACGGAAGAGGAGAAGTTAAGCTGGCTGAGACAGATTCTGGAATGGCAGAGGGATTTGTCGGATAATAAAGAGTTTATGAGCCTGTTAAAAAGCGATCTCGACTTGTTTTCCGATACGGTTTTCTGCTTTACGCCCACGGGCGACGTTAAGAATCTGCCGAACGGTTCGACGCCGATTGACTTTGCCTACAGCATTCATTCCGCAGTCGGGAACCGGATGGTCGGGGCGAAAGTAAACGGTAAGCTTGTTCCGATTGATTATGTAATTCAAAACGGCGATCGGATTGAGGTGATCACTTCGCAGAATACAAAAGGCCCCAGCAGAGACTGGCTGTCAATCGTAAAGAGTACGCAGGCGAAAAATAAAATCAATCAGTGGTTCCGCAGCGAATTAAAAGAAGAGAACATTTTAAAAGGAAAAGAACTGATCGCCGCAAGCTGCAGGGCGAAGGGAATTAATTTAGCCGACATCAATAAACCGGAGTATCAGGAGAAAATCATGCGGAAATACGGTTTCCGCGACTGGAATTCCTGTCTTGCGACAGTCGGACACGGCGGTTTAAAAGAAGGCCAGATTGTAAACCGCATGTATGAAGAGTATAAAAAAGATCATCTGACGCGGATTACAGACGAAGAAATCCTGGAGACGATTTCCGGAAGCAAGGAGAAGATACCGCTTAAGAAATCAAAGAGCGGAATTATTGTAAAAGGTCTGTATGACGTTGCGGTGCATTTTTCGAAATGCTGCAGCCCGGTTCCCGGAGACGAGATCATCGGTTTTATCACAAGAGGGAGAGGCGTGTCCGTTCACCGGACCGACTGCATCAACGTTATGAATCTTTCGGAGATGGAAAGGGATCGATTGATTGACGCGGAGTGGCAGCATGACGAACAGTCGGACAATAACGGTCTTTATCTGGCGGAAATTAAGTTATTCTGTAATAATCGCACGGGACTTTTGGTGGATTTGACAAAAGTGTTTACCGAGCGTGGGATTGACATCAGCGGTATTCGTTCCAAGACCAGCAGGCAGGAGGTCGCTACAATCGATATTTCTTTTAACACGAAGGGAAAGGAAGAATTGACCGGATTAATCGAGAAGCTGCGTCAGGTTGACAGTGTGATTGATATTGAAAGAACCACCGGCTGATTTCCGGTGGTTTTAGCGTGAGAAGAACTTCGAACGCTTATGGCAGCGGCTGTTTTGCGATAGCGTATAGCAGTCTAAAAAAGTTAAAACTCTGTTGGAATGGAGGATTTTTATGGCGCCGATTAAAATAAAGCGGTATGTAGTCGGGATGGTACAGACAAACTGTTATTTTGCGGTGAACGAGGATACGAAGGAAGTGTTAGTGGTTGATCCGGGAGACGGAGCGAAACAGCTCGCTAAAATCATAGAGGACGAGGGATTAACGCCGACTGCGATTCTATTGACGCACGGTCATTTTGACCATGCAAAAGCTGCAGAGGAGCTTTCTAAGCTTACAGGAATGAACATTTACGCACATGAACGGGAAAAAGAGACGCTGGAATCGCCTCAGCTTAATTTAAGCGGCTGGGAAGGCAAAAGCTGTGTTTATCATGCGGATATTTTCCTAAAAGACGAACAGGAGCTGGATCTGGCGGGCTTTCATATCAGGACGCTTTATACGCCCGGACATACCATCGGCGGATGCTGTTATTATTTTCCGTATCAGAACAAGGTCTTTTCCGGAGATACCTTATTTCAAACTTCTATCGGAAGAACTGATTTTCCGAAGGGAAGCGCGTCGGGATTGATCCGTGCAATTAAGGACAAACTTCTGCCGCTTCCGGATGAAACAGAAGTATATCCGGGACACGGAGACATGACAACAATTGGAGAAGAACGGACGCAGAATCCATATTTATAAAATCCTGTCTTAATAACTGCAGGAAAGCTTGTGATTCTGCAATGGGTAGATGTATGATTATAGCGAAATTAAATCGACCGGAGTACGAATATGATATTCACTCTCTGATCCGTGCCTTTTATCCGAAACAGAAAGTGAGCTGTACGTCGGAGGAAAAGGCGTATGACGAACCGGCGGATCTGGTAATACTGATTGACTATGGAGAAGACTGTATTTCCATAAACGGTTATGAAAAAGGGGAAGACCGTCTGCCGGAGCATAGATTCGAAGTAGATTTTTCCGACCGCCGGGAAACGAAGAACCGTTTAAAGCAGGAATTGTACCGGATGCTTTCTAACCTTACGCAGACAAAACTACCGTGGGGAACGCTGACCGGAATCCGACCGACGAAAATTCCGATGAAGCTTCTTTTGGAAGGCAAGGGGGAAGACGAGATACAGCAGTATATGAGTGAAACGTATTTTTCCTCGAAGGAGAAGACGGATTTATCCATAGCGATTGCGAAACGAGAACTTTCCTTATTAAATAAGCTGGATTACGAGCACGGATACAGTCTCTACATAGGAATTCCGTTTTGCCCGACGACTTGTCTGTACTGTTCCTTTACCTCCTATCCGCTTTCCGCATGGGAGAGCAGGGTTGACGATTATCTGGACGCACTGGAGAAAGAGATTGATTTTACTGCGGTAAAATTTTACCATAAACGGCTGAACTCTGTATATATTGGAGGAGGGACGCCGACGACATTGAGTCCCCGCCAGTTGGACAGGCTGCTTAGAAAAATAAAATGCAGTTTTGATTTTTCTGATTGTCTTGAGTTTACGGTGGAAGCGGGGCGGCCGGACAGTATCACAAAAGATAAGCTGAAGGTTTTGAAGGAGTGGGGCGTAACCAGAATTTCCGTAAACCCGCAGACAATGAGGGATGAAACGCTTAGATTAATCGGAAGGCGTCATACCGCCGCACAGACGGAAGAAAGCTTTTATCTTGCGAGAGAACTTGGCTTTGACAATATCAATATGGACTTGATTTTGGGTCTGCCCGGTGAAACAATAGAAGATGTGCGCTATACGATGGAGCAGATGAAAGCGCTTTTACCGGATAATCTGACCGTGCATTCGCTGGCAAGAAAGCGCGCCGCAAGACTTACCATAAACCGGGAAGAATATCAGGATTATGAAATGGTCAATACGGCGGAGCATATGAATCTGACGGCTTCTTATGCGGCAGACATGGGGATGGTTCCCTATTATCTGTATCGCCAGAAAAGTATGGCAGGGAATATGGAAAATGTCGGTTATGCGCTTCCGGGAAAGGAAGGGCTTTATAATATTCTGATTATGGAGGAGAAGCAGACCATCGTGGCGCTTGGCGCAGGCGCGGCCACCAAATTTGTAATACCTGCAAAAGATACTAAAGTGGAAGCAACGCGTTCCACAGGAGATTTGTCGCAATATATAAATACTAAAGTGGAACGCGTGGAGAATGTGAAAGACGTCAGCCATTATCTGGAGCGCGTAGACGGAATGATAGAGCGAAAAATGAAAAAGATGGAGGAACTCTCATGGCATTGAGTAAAAAGCCGGTCAACGGCATGAAAGATATTTTACCGGAAGAAATGCAAATGCGCGATTATGTGCAGCAGGTTATCAAAGAGACTTACCGGAGTTTTGGCTTTACGCCGATTGAGACGCCCTGTATGGAAAGTATTGCAAATTTAAGCAATAAACAGGGCGGAGAAAATGAAAAACTGATTTTTAAAGTGATGAAACGCGGGGAAAAGCTGAAAGTTGCAGAGGCGAAAGAAGAAGCGGAGCTTGTGGATTTCGGTATGCGCTACGACCTTACCGTGCCGTTGGTGCGTTATTATTCCAACAATGCGAATCAGCTTCCCTCTCCGTTTAAGGCGCTGCAGATGGGGAACGTCTGGCGCGCGGACCGGCCGCAGCGCGGCCGTTACCGCCAGTTTATGCAGTGCGACATTGACATCATTGGAGAGCCGGGAAATCTGGCGGAAATCGAGTTGATTCTGGCGACGACCACAACTATAGGGAAAATTGGCTTTCGGAATTTTGAAATTCATATCAATGACCGGCGAATTTTAAAGGCTATGGCGTCTTACAGCGGCTTTAAGGAAGAAGACTTTGACACGGTATTTATTATTTTGGACAAGATGGATAAAATCGGTGCGGAAGGCGTTGCCGAAGAGCTCCTGAAAGAAGGCTATGCAAAGGAATCCGTCGAAAAATATCTTTCGCTGTTTTCCGACGTAAAAAATACCGGAAACGATACCGCAGGTGTCAGTTATCTTGCGGATACAATAAAGGAATACCTCGACGACGGAGTAAAGCAGAATCTGACGGAAATTATCGATAGCGTAGAATCCGCGAAAACGGCGGAATTTCGTATGGTATTTGATCCGACGCTGGTCCGCGGGATGGGTTACTATACCGGACCTGTTTTTGAAATTGTTATGCCGGAGTTTGGCGCGGCCTGCGGCGGAGGCGGGCGTTACGATAAGATGGTGGGAAAATTTACGGGACAGGAGGTTCCGGCCTGTGGATTTTCCATCGGTTTTGAACGAATTGTGCTGCTTTTACTGGAAAACGGATTTACCGTACCTTCGCAGCCGGAAAAGAAGGCGTATCTGATCGAGAAAGGATATCCGGCAAAGAAGCTTTCAGAGGTAATTGCGAAAGCGCAGAAAGAGCGGCAGGCCGGAAAGCAGATTTTAGTAGTACGTATGAATAAAAATAAAAAATTTCAGAAAGAAAAGCTGACGGCGGAGGGATATGGGGAAATAGAAGAGTGCTTTCATGCTTAATATTTATAAGTAACAGAATGGAGGAAGTTATGGCAGAGTCAATGCGCGGCTTGCACAGAAGCCACAGATGTACCGAGGTTTCGAATCAAAACATTGGGGAAACGGTTACCGTTATGGGCTGGGTACAGAAAAGAAGAAATTTAGGAAGCCTGATTTTTATTGATTTAAGGGATCGTTCCGGTATCCTGCAGCTTGTCTTTAACGAGGAAGCGGTCGGAAAAGAAGGTTATGAGAAAGCGGAGCGCTTAAGGAGCGAATTTGTAATTGCGGTCACGGGAAACGTAATGAAACGTTCCGCGGCGGTCAATGAAAGCTTAAAAACAGGCGATATTGAAGTGGTTGCAACGGATCTTCGAATTTTGTCCGAGTCGGAGACGCCGCCGTTCCAGATTGAGGAGAACAGTCAGACAAAAGACGAGATTCGGTTGAAGTACCGTTATCTGGATTTGAGAAGGCCGGATCTTCAGCGGAATATGGCGCTTAGGAGTCAGGTGGCTTATCTTATGCGCGAATTTATGAGAAAAGAAGAATTTATTGAGATTGAAACGCCGATGCTCTGTAAATCCACACCGGAAGGAGCAAGAGATTATCTGGTGCCAAGCCGTATCCATGCGGGACATTTTTATGCGCTGCCGCAGTCTCCGCAGCTTTATAAGCAGCTTTTAATGTGTTCGGGCTATGACCGTTATTTTCAGATTACAAAATGCTTTCGCGACGAGGATTTGCGGGCGGAAAGACAGCCGGAATTTACGCAGGCGGATATGGAGCTGTCATTTGTAGATGTCGAAGACGTGCTGGACGTCAATGAGCGGTTGCTGCAGTATGTCTTTAAAGAAGCGATTGGCGTTGAAATATCGCTGCCGCTGCCGCGTATGCCGTGGCAGGAGGCAATGGATCGGTACGGATCGGATAAGCCTGACACGCGTTTTGGCATGGAGCTTTGCGACGTATCGGAAATTGTGAAGGACTGCGGTTTTTCGGTATTTACCGGAGCGCTTGAAAACGGGGGATCGGTTCGCGGCATTAATGTCAAAGGACAGGCCGGAATGCCGCGCAAAAAAATCGATAAGCTGGTGGAGTTTGCAAAAGGCTGCGGAGCGAAAGGACTTGCCTGGCTGGCCGTGAACGAGGATGGTACGTATAAATCTTCTTTTGCAAAGTTTATGATGGAAGAAGCGCTTGGGGCGCTGACGGAAAAGATGGAAGGAAAGCCCGGCGATCTTCTTTTGTTTGCGGCGGATAAAAATAAAATTGTCTGGAATGTGCTTGGCGCGCTCCGCCTTGAAATGGCGAAAGAACTTGAGTTATTGGATCCGAATCAGTATCATTTTTTATGGGTGACGGAGTTTCCGCTGCTGGAGTGGTCGGATGAGGAGAATCGATTTATGGCAATGCATCATCCGTTTACAATGCCGATGGAGGAAGATTGGGACAAAATAGATTCCGATCCGGGCGCAGTCCGCGCAAAAGCTTATGATATTGTGTTAAACGGTACGGAGCTTGGCGGCGGTTCGGTCAGAATCCACCAGAACGACATTCAGGAAAAAATGTTTGAAGTGTTGGGCTTTACGAAGGAATCGGCGTACGAGAAGTTCGGATTTCTGTTGGAAGCGTTCCGTTACGGCGTTCCGCCTCACGCAGGGCTTGCGTACGGACTTGACCGTTTGATTATGCATATGGTGCATTCGGATTCCATCCGCGACGTAATCGCGTTCCCGAAAGTAAAAGACGCCTCCTGTCTGATGACGCAGGCGCCGGGAATCGTAGAAGAAAAGCAGCTTGAGGAACTTTATATAAGGACGACAGAAGTGGAATAAATCGTAGAAAGGGATTTTTTTAACGGCAGATAATCTATTTTATCTGCCGTTTTCGGCTTCGATTTGCTGCCCCCAGTATCGGAAAATTTGATTTTTTGCAGTAAGTTTATTAATATTCTCTTTAGAATACTGCTGTGAAAAGACATCATTTCATCTATCAAATAAAAGAAATATTTTTACCTGATCCGGATCAATTCTGTCATAAACGAATTACATATGATATACAGCGGCGCATATATTTTTAAAGTGTTCTTTTTTATGATTTTACCAATATTTGTTTTGGGAGGATAAGCATAATTATTTAAGATTTGTAAAAGTACGATTGGTGCATTGCAAATTACTTTAATTGGAGAGTGTTCAAATTTTCCTTTTTCTTTGTTATTTTCAATTGTGTATGCTGATAATCTGTTGCTGTCCAAACAATTATCTATTCGCAGAGTATTATCCAGTATAGTTTGAGATTCATCAAGTATTACGATTCATAATCGTTAATATTTTCAAGCTTGATGTAAAGCGTAATAGTAAAGCTTTCTAAATTCTTCTGGCATTCGTGACATCTTTATTTCTTTCAAAATCGGATATAACTGTATACTTAATATCTATTAAATCTTTGTTGACCAAAGCCTGAACAAAAAAATCTTTTGTTTTTTGATGTTATATCCATTTTTTCCATAATGATATGACTCCTTTTACTTTTTAAGTATGATAACGCAAAAAAGTAATTTGAACTACACTTTATAATGTTTTAGCTGGATTCATCGAAACATGTATGTTATGATAAACATCAGCGTGAAACGAAGTTCTCAGGCTCACAGCATGGGATTTTTTAAATAGGCAGTAAAGCTGCCTGGGAACTGCAAAAGCTTCGCACCAAAGAATGTGTCTGTACGAAAGGCGGGTGGAGAAAAAGGATGGGAAAATTTGATAAGTTAAGTGTATTTTTAAGCTTGGTTTTGCGTCATAATCCGGACGCGGCGCAGATTACACTGGATGAACATGGATGGGCCAATGTAGAGGAACTATTGACCGGGATAAATCGTACCGGCAGAACAATCGATATGGATATTCTCGAAGAGATTGTCGCTTCCGATAACAAACAAAGGTATCGGTTCAATGAAGATAAAACGCTTATCAGGGCAAATCAGGGCCACAGCATATCGGTAGACGTAGAATTGTCAGAACAGGAACCGCCGGAATTCTTATATCACGGAACGGCAGCCAGATTTCTGAAAAGTATAGAAAAAGAGGGCTTAAAGCCGATGAAAAGATTATATGTTCATTTGTCAAAAGATACGGAGACGGCGTTAAAAGTAGGAAAGCGTCATGGAGAGCCTGTTATATTGAAGATACATAGCGGTGATATGTATCGGGACGGATATCAGTTTTACCTGTCCGAGAACGGCGTTTGGCTGACAAAAAAAGTGGAGAATCGCTATTTTGAAACGCTGGATAAGAGCTTGTAAACGGCGATAAGGAAAAAGAAAAGGGAGGGAGCAATGATGAAAAATCAGACAGGGAAAAAATTATTGGCAGTTTGTGTCGGAGTCGGATTGTGCTTGTCCGTTCTGCCGGGATGCGGAACAAAAAATCCGGAAGCGGACACGGAAACGGAAGGATCGGCTGGAACAGAAAACAGGGACGGCGGAATTTCCGTTGAGCCGATTGCGGGTATATCCGACGACTTTATCTGCGGCATGGATGCGTCGTCTGTGCTTGTCAATGAAAACAGCGGCGTCACCTATTATAACTTTGAAGGAGAAGAGCAGGACGTATTTCAGACACTGGCGCAGTCCGGCGTAAATTATATACGCTTGCGCGTCTGGAACGATCCGTACGATGAAAACGGCAACGGATACGGCGGCGGAAATAACGATGTTGCTACTGCAGCAGAACTCGGAAAACGTGCAACCGAATACGGGATGAAAGTCTGCATTGATTTCCATTATTCCGATTTCTGGGCCGACCCGAAAAGGCAGCATGCGCCGAAAGCATGGGAAGGAATGAACATCGAAGAAAAATGCGGCGCGCTTTCCGAATTTACAAAAGAAAGTCTTGCAGAATTGATTGACGCCGGTGTGGACGTCGGAATGGTGCAGATCGGAAATGAAATTAACTACGGAATGTCCGGTGAGACAGATACGTCAAATGTAATGATGCTTTTGGATGCGGGAAGCCGTGCGGTCCGTGAAATATCCGAATCTTATGGGAAAGAGATTCAGATTGCCGTTCACTATACGAACATCGAAAATAAAGCGGAAATTATGGATTTGGCAACAAACTTAGCCGATGCCGGAATTGATTATGATATCTTTGCGTTGTCTTATTATCCGTTCTGGGACGGATCGCTGCAGAACATGAAACGTGTTGCCGAATTGATTCAGGAAAGATATGACAAAAAGGTTTTAATTGCGGAAACTTCTTATTGTTATACGTCCGAAGACGGCGACGGAAGCGGAAACAGCTTTTCCGGAACCGACGATCTTGTGGACGGCTATGACGCGACCGTACAGGGGCAGGCATCCATGATCCGCGATATCTGTGCGGCGGCAAATGAAGTCGGCGCGCTTGGTATTTTCTACTGGGAAGGGGTATGGATTCCAGTCGGAGAGGCTTCTGCGGATAACGCTCCGATCTGGGAGGAATACGGAAGCGGCTGGGCAAGCAGCTATGCCGCAGAGTATGACCCGGAGGACGCGGGATTGTATTACGGAGGCTGTTCCTGGGATAATCAGGCCATGTTTGATTTTGACGGTTATCCGCTTGAGTCTTTAAAGGTATTTCAATACATAAAAAATCATTGACAGCTCCGGACAAAAAAGTTATGATAGTCCTGTTAAAAAAGATACGGAGGTACTTTATGTTAAGCATTGTGGTAGTGGAGAATACGGCGAACTGAATAGCTGCCGGGCGGCGTCACAGGAGGCTGTAAGTCTGCCCATATGTCGGTTTCATAGCCGGCATATCTACCTTAAAAGTTGTCAATACAGATAAAAAGGGGCATGACGGTACGGTCATGCCTTTTTCATACGTGCAATCGGAAAACCATGCAGTATCGCACCTGTAATAAGGAGGATATGCGTGGTTTTTATATTCTTGGGAAACCGGTTTTTTTAAGAGAAAGGATGAAAACATGATTTGTACGGAAACAATACTGGAATTTGATAAAGTAAGAAATCTTTGGAAAACGTTTGCGCTGACGGAAGCGGCAAAGGAAAAGATTGCGAAATTTAAAATCGGCGGGAGCGTAATTGATAAATCTTCCTCAGGAAACAAGCTGTTTATAGAACCGACTAAAGCCGCTCTATCGGCTGGCGCTCGGCGAAGCAGGCGAAAGCTGCGCGTTTTATATTGCCGGAAGACTCGGAATGACGGACGAAATGATTCAAACCGCCGCGAAAGCTGCATACGGCGGGAAATCCCGAAGGAGCTAAAGGAAAGCATGCGGGGAAACCGGATTGAGTAAGAAAATCCGACTCGTGTCCGAAACAGGAAAACATCCCGGCGCGCCGGAACGCATGGAGAGCAATTTCGGCTCGGAGACAGCGTGATGGTATATCCCGAAAAGAAAATCGGGTTTGTCTGCGGGACCGCAAATGAAAAGGGGGTGCTGCGCATACAGCTTCCCGGTAAAAAAATAGTCCCAATTCTCCCTTGTGTTGATTTGAAATAGCATTGAATAAATATTGCTTTAGTATAAATGACGTCCCTTTTGCCGTATGTGCTGATGGTGCCAGCCACTGACAATTTCACGAGTTGCAGCTTGAACCAAAAGATTGGCTGCACTATAATAAGAATCATAAATCGGAATTTGCAGATGAATTTATAGAACTTTCCCTATTTTTCAAGGCTTTTA
>CANPGM010000035.1 GCA_947573605.1 uncultured Roseburia sp.
ATGCGGGGTCAAGTTAAGGACAACAATGCGTGAAATCAGATAAAGGGATACGGCGGGGACAATGCGAAAAATCCTTTATTTGCAAGACTTTCAGAGGACTTTATCAAACAACCACAACGGATAATGAATCGCTATGAAATCGTGTGGTTCAAATCTCGATTTGTAGAGGAGATATAAGATGTGTATCAGAAAAGCAATAATAGATGATTTATCAAGAGTAGCTGAAATATATGTATTTAATAACAGGATAAATTTTTTCCCTATATTCAAAGATGAAAGTTTTTCTTTTGGGGAGTTACAAGTTGTTTCATTAGTAGATAATTACTTCAAAAAAGATGAAATTATCAAAAACATATATGTATTTGATAATGGGTTGATAAAGGGTTTTATTCAAATGGACGGAACAGAAATTTGTAAATTATATGTAGATACGTCTTTTCAAAGTGAGGGAATTGGCAATGAACTAATTGAATTTGCAATTAAAGAACTCCATGCAAATAATTTATGGGCATTAGAAAAAAATATTAGAGCAATTTCTTTTTACCAAAGGCATGGCTTTCATTTGACAGGTCAGAAAAAGTTTGAAGAAGATACCACCGAATATCTTGTTAAGTTAGAAAGATAAATTCCAGTTTATCGGCCTTTATTAGCACGAAAGGGAAATTGAATAAGTATACAACCCCAATTTTGGAAACAAGCGTTATAAACACAAATGGAAATTGGGAGAAAAAATATGGATAAACCATAAAAGAATCAAGCTTCATGTAGCGGTCGACAGGCTGTATCCGGAGGATTATGATTTCTCCATTCTTTTTGACACGGTGGAAAATCGCAAATTACGTCATCAGATGGAGCGGAAATATGTGGAAGGAGCCGAAATAAAGCTGGAATAAACGTCTTGCATTCAGTCCCGGAAAGCCTTATATTAAAAGAGGAAGGCTTAAAATGCGGGCTTTCTCCATCTGAAATAGAGTCGCGGCAACGCTGCGGCATGGGGGTTTTATGAACAGAAAAGAACAGGCAATGAAAAATTTTAAAGAAGGATATAATTGCGCGCAGGCGGTCGTACTGGCCTTTGAAGATTTATACGAGATTGATAAAAAGACGGCGCTCTCCTTAAGCTCGTCATTCGGAGGCGGTATGGGAAGGCTCCGGGAGGTCTGCGGAAGCGTCAGCGGCATGTTTCTTGTAGCGGGACTTTTGTACGGATACGACGAGCCGGGCGCAGCGGATAAAAAAGCGGAACATTATGCAAGAATCCAGCATCTGGCGTCGGAATTTGAAAAACGAAACGGCTCGATCGTCTGCAGAGAATTACTCGGTCTTTCCGTTAAAAGAGAACCGCCGACGCCGGAAGCGAGAACTGAGGAATATTATAAAAAGCGTCCATGTATGGAACTAATTGGTATGGCGGCGGAAATTATGGAAAATTATATCGCAGAGTTTCCGTTTCCGGACAGAAATTCTCTTCAAATGTAGAAAGTCAGATTTACAGAAAAAACAACTCTTAGGGTAAATTTGCTTGTAAAAGCATTTGCGCTTTGCTAGAATGAGAACAGAGAGGAAGAGGTACAATGTACGAAGATAATAATCATATGACGCCGGAAAGCGGCGCGGGTCCGGACGGAGAGCAGCAGCCTTCGAATTTGCAGGGCGGCGCACAGGACGGCGGCATGAGACAGGATAACCTGTTTTACGGCAGTACCGGCGGTAACGCCGGAAATGGTATGGATCCGCGCGAGCGCAGTAATCCAAACGGCGGATATTATACGTCAGGATATCCAAACGGCGGTAATGCCGGAATATCCGGAAACGAGTATCTAAAAGGCGGTAACGCCGGAATGCCGGGCAGCGAACATTTAAGCGGCGGCAGCGGAATACCTGGAAACGAGTATTCAAACGGCGGTTACGGGACGCCGGGCAGCGAATATTCAAGCGGCGGCTATGGGACGCCGGGCGGGGGATATCCAAACGGCGGTTATGGAAGCAGTCCGAATGGGAATTACGGTTTGCCGTATCAGAATCCTTACGTTTCTTACAATGCGAACGGAGAATCAAAGAAATCGGGCGATAATCAGGCGTTCGGTATTGTATCGCTGGTGCTTGGGATTATTTCTCTGCTTCTTTTTTGTACCTGCTTTGGGGTACTGTTTGCCATTGTAAGCCTTGTCTTTGGAATCATACAACTGGTGAAGGGTGAGAAGAAAGGACTTGCAATCGGCGGCGTCGCGACATCCGGAACCGCTCTGTTGCTGGCTCTGGTACTATATGTACTAATTTTTATGAGCAGCTATGGCTATGAAGGCTGGTATGAGGACTGGTACAGGGAATATGACTATTTAGAGTATGAGACGAACTCCGAAATATGGGAGGAAATCTTCGACGGGACTTATCAGGGAGGGAAGGAACTTTAATGATGCAGGAACTTTTACGTGCGGATAACTTATGCAAGACATTTAAAATTTCAAAAAAGCAGCAAAGGATTGAAAAGACAAGCGAAAAGACAAAGGTGGCGGTTGACCGCCTTTCCTTTTGCGCTTATGAAGGGGAAGTATTTGGATTACTGGGTCCGAACGGAGCCGGAAAAACGACGACGCTTCGTATGCTGGCTACATTGATTAAACCGGATTCCGGGGACGCAGTGATTAACGGCAGCAGTATTACTTCGGATCCGAACGGCGTACGCAGCAAAATCGGATTTTTAACCAGTGAATTAAAGCTGGAAGATTTCTTTACGCCGAATTATCTGTTCGATTTTTTCTCCGAACTGTATGGTGTTGCGCCTGAGGTTCGCAATGAAAGAAAAAAGAGATTATTTGAGAAATTCGGAATCGATACCTTTGCGGAAGTGAAGGTGGCGAATCTCTCTACCGGTATGAAGCAGAAGGTTTCGCTTGTAATTTCGCTTGTCAACGATCCGCAGATTATTATTTTTGACGAACCGACAAACGGACTTGACGTAATTACAGCAAAAGTGGTAACGGATTTTCTGCTGGAGCTGAAGGCGGAGAAAAAAACGATTCTGGTTTCGACACATATTTTCAGCCTGATTGAAAAAATCTGCGACCGCGTAGGAATTATTATTCAGGGAAAGATGGTGGTTTGCGATACCTTAGCCAATATTACGGCGGAAAAATCGCTCGAGGATAAATTTTTTGAAATATACGAAGAAGTGGCAGGTGAACAGGTGTGAAAAAAAATATCTTAACCATTATGAAAAAGGAATTTGCCCGATTTTTCGGAGACAAACGGCTGGTTTTTACAACGATTTTAATGCCGGGTCTGATGATTTACGTAATGTATTCTTTTATGGGCAACGGATTTGCAAGTAAGTTTAACACGGCAGAGGATTACGTCTACCAGGTTTACACGGTCAATCTGCCGGAATCGTTTCAGGATCTTAAATCGGATGAGGCCATACATATTACTGAGATTGAAACGGCCGACGAGGCGGGAGCGGTAAAGACGAATCTTGAAAATCAGGAGGCGGACCTGTTAGCCGTTTTTCCGGCGGATTTTGACGAGGCGGTTGCCGCCTATGACTCTATGACGGCACAGGGCGCGGCGCCGAATATTTCGCTCTACTACAATTCGGTATCTCAGACGTCGTCCACAATTTACCGTTCTTTCTGTGAAATCTTTAACCAGTATGAGTCCGCTTTGGCGAATAAGTTCGATATCAACGCGGCGGAAGGTGAACAATACGATTTTGCGACCGAAAAGGATACGACGGCGGAGATTTTTTCTATGATGCTGCCGATGCTGATGATGGTGTTCTTATTCAGCGGCTGTATTGCGATTGCACCGGAATCCATAGCGGGTGAAAAAGAGCGGGGAACAATTGCAACGCTTCTTGTAACGCCGATGAAACGAAGCGAACTTGCGCTCGGTAAAATATTAAGTTTAAGCGTGATTGGACTGTTAAGCGGAATATCAAGTTTTTTGGGAACATTTGTATCGCTCCCGCAGATGATGGGCGGTATGTCCGATGAGGTCGGCATGAACGTAAACGTATACAGCGGCGCTGATTTTATTATGCTGCTTCTTGTTATTTTATCAACGGTACTATTAATTATCGGAATGATTTCAATTATATCCGGTCTTTCTAAAAGTGTAAAGGAAGCGGGTACGGCAGTGACGCCGCTTATGATTGTCGTAATGGTTATTGCAATTACATCCATGATGGGCGGAGGCGCGCAGGAAGGATTTTACTGGTATTTGATTCCGCTTTATAACAGTGTGCAGTGTATGAGCGGTATTTTTTCCTTTACGATGCTGCCGGTAAATCTTATAATTACAGTTGTAATAAATATAATTTATACGCTGTTGCTGGTTGGAGGGTTGACAAAGATTTTCGACAGTGAAAAAATTATGTACAGCTAAAACAGGAATATTTTCCACAATATCGGACGGCAGTGTGCTACGGCAAACGGTCGTCCGATACCGTGCGTAAAATGGTTCTTATATATATCATTGAGAGAAAAAGGAGAAGAAAGACTATGGCAAACAGATTTGTGTTGAATGAGACTTCGTATCACGGAGCGGGAGCAATTCAGGAAATTGCGGCGGAAGCAAAGGGAAGGGGGTTTGCGAAAGCATTTGTATGTTCCGATCCGGATTTGATTCGGTTTGGGGTGACGAAAAAAGTTTTGGACGTATTAGAGGACGCAGGCCTTCCGTATGAAGTATATTCCGAGATTAAACCGAATCCGACGATTGAAAACGTACAGACAGGCGTAGCGGCATTTCAGAAATCGGGAGCGGATTATCTGGTTGCAATCGGCGGCGGTTCCTCTATGGATACGGCAAAGGCAATCGGTATTATTATCAAAAATCCGGAGTTTGAGGATGTAGTCAGTTTAGAAGGCGTTGCTCCGACGAAACATAAATCAGTGCCTGTTTTTGCGGTACCGACGACGGCGGGAACCGCAGCGGAAGTAACGATTAATTATGTCATTACCGATGCGGCGAAAAGCCGTAAAATGGTCTGTGTCGACCCGAAAGACATTCCGGTCGTTGCATTTGTCGATCCCGAAATGATGGATTCTATGCCGAAAGGCCTTACGGCCGCAACCGGAATGGATGCTTTAACACATGCAATCGAAGGTTATATTACGGCGGGCGCATGGGAGTTATCCGACATGTTTCATATTAAGGCAATCGAAATCATTGCCCGCTCGCTGCGGGGAGCAGTCGACAATACCCCTGAGGGAAGGGAAGACATGGCGCTTGGGCAGTACGTCGCAGGCATGGGATTTTCCAATGTCGGTCTCGGTATCGTTCACTCAATGGCGCACCCGCTCGGCGCGTTATACGATACGCCGCACGGAATTGCCAATGCAATTATTCTTCCGACCGTTATGGAATACAATGCAGAAGCAACCGGAGAAAAATACCGCGAGATTGCAAGGGCGATGGGCGTAACGGGCGTGGATGAAATGTCTGTAGAAGAATACCGCAAAGCTGCGGTAGAAGCAGTGAGAAAGCTCTCGGAAGATGTGGGGATTCCGAAAGATTTAAAGGAAATTGTAAAAGAGGAGGATATTCCGTTCCTGGCACAGTCTGCATATGACGACGCCTGCAGACCGGGTAATCCCAAAGAGACAAGCGTGGAGGATATTGCTGCGCTTTATAAGAGCCTGATTTAAAACAGGGATTGGTAAAAGGACTTTCCGGTATTCCGGAAAGTTCTTTTTTGTCTTATCTGATGCATATACTATGACAGGCAGGTTTGAAAGAATCGAAATTCCGGCATAGAAAGGAGAATTGGCGGTGCGCTATTTACCGGATAGATGGGATGAAAAAAAGAGAAGAAGTCTCAAAAAAGATTTTCTTGCGGCGGCGGGGATTTTTTTGCTTGCAGTTTGCTGCCAGTACGTAAAAGATACGCTTGCGGACAGGGCGGACGCTTCGGCAGTTACCGATGCTCCGGGAGAAGGCGATTTGAAAAAACAGGTGGCGCTTACATTTGACGATGGGCCGAATGCGGATTATACGGAAGAACTGCTTACCGGCTTAAAAGAACGTGGTGTAAAAGCTACGTTTTTTCTATTGGGAAAAGAAGTGGAAAAGTATCCCGCTATTGTAACAGCGATTAAAGAGGATGGGCACCTGATTGGCACGCATTCTTACGAGCATGTGAATCTGTGTAATTTAAGCGATAAAGCGGCAATAGAACAGGTGAATAAAACCAATAACGCCATATATGAGGTCACAGGAGAATATCCCGAATACATCCGCCCTCCTTACGGCTGCTGGAAAAGTAACCTGGATTATGAAACGACAATGATTGAGGTTTTGTGGGATGTAGATCCGCTGGACTGGAAGACAGGCAATTCCGACGTGATTGCAAAACGGGTGACGTCGAAGGTACAGGAAAACGATATTATTCTGCTCCATGACGCTTCGGAGTCTTCCGTGAAAGCAGCGTTTAAAATCATTGATAAACTGCAGGCGGATGGGTATGTATTTGTGACGGTAGATGAAATTTTATTTGACTGACTTGATAAATCCCATATTCTATTATATGATAAATCTGTAACCGGTACATATCAGAATGAAACGTTTGGGGGTATGACAGCGACTATGGAAAACGAAAAAAAAGGAACGTCAAAAAGGTATTCTTATGAGTATGACGAATATGAGGAGCAGGGAAAAGGAGCGGGAACAATAATTGAGGATATTCTTTCGGATTCGGAATTTTCGGAGCTTAACGAGTTGATAATCGGAGACTGGGGGAACTGCTGGGAGGATAGCTGCCAGGAAATTATTGACGGAATGATTGCAAACGCCGATCGTTTTTCTCATATTGAAAAGCTTTTTATCGGCGATATGGATTATGAAGCCTGCGAAGTATCGTGGATTATTCAGGGAAATTACAGTGGGCTCTGGGCGGCTATGCCAGGTCTTCGTGAACTGACGATTAAGGGAAGTATGGAACTTGAGCTTGGCGAAATCCGGCATGAAGGGCTGGAATCGCTGACGATTATCTGCGGCGGACTTCCGACGGATGTCATTGAGTCGATTCAAAAGGCGAGACTTCCACACTTAAAAAAGCTGCTTCTTTATATTGGTATTGAGGACTACGGATTTGAAGGAGACGCGGGTACGATCAAGACGCTGCTGGAACAGGCTGATTTACCGAGCCTGACTTATTTGGGTATTGCGGACAGCGAAATACAGGACGAGCTGGCGGAGGTTGTGTTAAACAGTAAATTTATGGGACAGATCGAAACGCTTGATTTATCATGCGGCACACTTACGGATAAAGGCGGCGCGCTTCTTCTGGAACAGCTTCCCTCATATCCGAATATCAAAAAGCTTGACGTTCATTTTAACTATCTGTCGGATGAAATGGCGGAGAAGCTTTCCGCACTTCCGATTGAAACGGATGTCTCGGAACGCGAGGAAGCGGACGAATATGACGGCGAGATTTATATGAACGCGATGCTGACCGAATGAGGCAGGCGGTATTAATAGGAAATCCCGGAACAAAACGGACCGAATATTTCAGACAGGCGGCGGCGCAGATTGGGCTGCCTGTCTTTTTTTCGGACTGGAGGGATTTGAACGGACGTCAGGCAAAGCTGCCGGAAGGAGAGCTGTTTATTAAGATTGATCCGCCTCTCTGGAAAAGCTGCTCGCTTACGGAATTGAATACGCTTGCGGAAGAGTACGCCGCTCAGTTGAAAGAACTTTCCTGCCTGCATGACTTTCGCAAAGCAGCGTTTTTAAATACGCCGGAAGCGATTCTCTCGCTGCTTGACAAACGATTTTGTAAAGCAAAGCTGGTCGAAGCCGGGCTTCCCGTTACGGAATGCCTTGCGTTTGGCGCAGATAAGTGCGGTGGAAAACGTCCGGCCGAGCAACTGATAGAACGAATGAGGGAGACTGGGAATCATCAGGTTTTTATAAAGCCGGTTGTCGGTTCCGGCGCCGCCGGAGTTTCGGCGTTCCGCTGCCTTTCGCTTACTCGTATGGCGCTTTATACCTGTGCGTTTGAAAGCGCGGAGTCCGGTTTTGTCAATACGAAACGACTCAGGCGTTTTGACCGGCCGGAGGAAATTCTTCCTCTTTTGGACAGGCTTTTAGAACTGGACTGCATTGTAGAACGATGGTATGCCAAATCGGATTATCAGGGCTTTTCCTATGACCTGCGCGCAGTGGTCCGGGACGGGACGATTGATTTTCTGCTTGCGAGACTGTCAAAAGGTCCGATTACCAACTTACATCTGAATAACCGTCCGCTTAAGGCGGAGGAATTGGGGCTTTCCGAAGAGACATTGATCTCCATCGCCGAATTGTGTAAACAAGCAGTGTCTTGCTTTCCGGGACTTCGAAGCGCCGGGATTGATCTGCTGCTGACAAAAGGGAGTAAAAAGCCTGTAATCATAGAAATGAACGCGCAGGGAGACCTGATGTATCAGGATATTTTTCATGAAAACAAAATATACCGCCGTCAGGCTGAGTTGATGAAGCGGTGGATTGCGGAAGAGAAGATGACGACTGAGACGGCGCAATGAGCGAAAAGACGGAAAAAAGTTTTTAATCGCAGATGGCGTCCGCGCTTTCTCTGCCGCAAACACGTAAAGACATATCGTCTCAGAATAGCCGTGCGATAAAAGAAGTGCAGAAATGAGGGGAAAAATGGGAGAAGTGCCATCGTATCCGATGATTTTCAGGAAAGAAAAAAAAACGTCGGTCGATATGAATCGGGTGGTCGGAACATGTGACATTTTATTTATCTGTCTGGATACGCTTCGATATGACGTGGCGGTCCGGGAAGAGGCGGCGGGTGCGACGCCTGTTTTAAACCGCTACGGCTTTTGGGAGAAGCGCCAGGCGCCGGGCAACTTTACATATCCGTCCCATCACGCCATGTTTGCGGGATTTCTGCCCTGCAGCGAGGAGGTCAGAAATATGGCGGATCGGGAACTTTTGTTTTATCCGGGTGAAATCGGCCTGAGACGAAAAGTACCCGACGGCGCTTATGCCTTTTCCGGCAGTACGATTATGGAAGGACTGCAAAAAGACGGTTACGAAACCTGGTGCGTAGGAGGCGTGTCCTTCTTTGACAAGCGTTCCGACATGGGCAGAGTTTTTCCGGGATATTTTGAGAAAAGTTTCTGGAATCCCTCGTTTGCCTGCCCGGTAAAAGAAAATACAAAAAATCAGGTGGATTTTATTTTAAAGAAAATCAGGTCTGCCGATTCGGACAGGCATTTGTTTCTCTATCTAAATGTAGACGCCATTCACTATCCGAATTACTTTTATCTCGAGGGGGCTGCGGGAGATAGTCTGCTTAGTCACGCCGCCGCGCTGCGGTATGTCGACAAGGAACTCGGCCGGCTGTTCGACGAGTGGAAAGAGCAGCGGGGAGATACGTTTGTAATATGCTGCTCGGATCACGGAACCTGTTACGGAGAGGATGGTTTTTTATATCACGGGGTCAATCATCCCTCGGTAAATACCGTGCCGTATAAGCATTTTTTCCTGTAAGGATTCGGGTGTCAAAAGGCAGTCTTTTCGATTTAAACTGGCAAATTGCACAAAATAAATCACGGAGCTGTTTTGTGCAGGGAAATGAGATTCTCTTAACGCTCTGTTCGTTATCTGCAATTTGGGGACATGGAAGTCCCCAAAAGCCCGCAATGAGCCAGGATGGCGATTGGCGGGCGGTTGCACTGCGGAGAAATCACCCGGTCAGAGCATTTAGAGAATCCGTTTGCCGGAACATACAGCGAGTGATATTTTGTGCAATTTGCCAGCCAACAGCTTAAAATCGGCCTATTGACATCCGAATTCTGTAAAGGAAGCAATTTAAATAATAAGTTACAGAGAGAAGTCTTGCTATGAATCCTTATATTCAATATATGTACAGTTATCCGCATAAAACGGCTTATGGTCCGCTTTCCGGCGTTTTTTTAAAGGAATATGCCAATTTGTTATCCGGTCCGGGACAGGGGCTTTATTTTCATGTTCCGTTTTGTCAGGCAAAATGCGGTTACTGCAATCTTTTTTCCGTGGCCGGGGCCTCGCCGGAGGCGGCGGACCGGTATTTGGATGCAGTGGAGCGGCAGTGCGCGCAGTACCGGGAGGTTTTGGCTCCGTTTCAGGCTGTGTTTTCGGAATTGGTTGTTGGCGGCGGTACGCCGCTATTTTTGACGGAAAGTCAGTTGGAGCGAATGTTTTTCCTGATAAAAGAGCATTTTGAAATGACGAGAACCGCGGATATTGTGATTGAGACTGCGCCTAATCAGACGACGGCGGAAAAGCTTGCGATTTTAAAACAGGCGGGAGTGACAAGAGTCAGCATGGGCATTCAGAGCTTTTTAGACGAAGAGCTTTCGACGTTAAAACGTCATCATACGGCGGAAGCGGCTGAACGGGCGTTAATACTGCTGAAATCCTTTGCGTTTCCGTGCGTCAATGTGGACTTTATTTACGGGATTCCGGGGCAGACGGAGGATAGTCTGCAGTCTTCTTTGAAAAAAGCGGTGTCTTTTTCACCGGACGAGATTTTTTTGTATCCGCTGTATGTAAAACACGGCGCGGGACTGGAACATGCGGGGGTCGTGCCTGATGCGCAGGCTGCCGTGATGCAGTATCGGTCCGCCGCCCGGTTTTTAAAAGAAGCGGGGTTCAGGCAGGATTCCATGCGGAGATTTGTGCGTACGAAAGAAAAGCGGCGGTTTTCGGAATGTGGTTTCGGGTCGTCGCTTGCGCTTGGATGCGGAGGGAGGAGCTATCTGGGAAATCTTCATTTCTGCAGTCCGTATGCGGAAACGGGAAGCGAATGCTTCAGGCGGCTGCATGAATTTGAACGTACGAAAGATTTTACGGAAATTACAAACGGTATTTTTCTTTCGGAGGAAGAGGAAAAGCGGCGGTATATCATTCGTCATTTGCTTATTTATCCGGGGTTGTCGCTTCTGCGCTACCGTGCTCGTTTTCAAAGCGAAGCGGCGGACGATTTTCCGCTTCTTGCAGAATGGCAGGAGAAAGGGTATCTGCAGAAAACGACCTCTAAAGGAGGGGAAGGCGCGGCGTATACGCGGAAAACGGAAGGCGGACAGGAGGATTTTCTTTCGCTGACGGAAGAAGGGCTGGAGTTGTCCGATTATCTCGGCCCGCAGTTGATTTCTTCGGAGGTGGAGCGTGCAATGCAAAAGTGGGAGGAACGTCATGGGCGGATATACGGTTTTATACCGAGGCAGTCTGAAAAGCTGTAATTATCACTGTTCTTACTGTCCGTTTTCAAAGCGGTCAGGAGGGGATAGAGACGTATTAAACCGGGAGCTTAGAAACGACCGGAAGCAGTGGTTTTCTTTTGTGAAAATGTTATTGGAGCGCGTGGAAGCAACTAACATTCGTGCGCTTATGGTAACGCCTTACGGCGAGGCAATGATTCATCCGTGGTACTGGGAAGGGCTTGCGCAGCTTTCCCGGCATGACGGAATCGATGCGGCGGGCGCGCAGACGAATGCAAGCTTTTCCATCGAGCCGTTTTTTGAGTTGTTTCAAAAGGCGGGCGGCAAGCCGGAAAAATTGAGGCTTTGGGCGACGTTTCACCCGGAAATGACTTCCGTTTCGGCATTTGCGGAAAAATGTACCAGACTTTGGGAATTGGGAGTACAATTGTGTGCAGGAGCCGTAGGCGCCCCTGAGAATATGGAGTTGTTAAAGCAGCTTCGCAAGGAGCTGCCGGAAGGGATTTATCTCTGGATAAACCGGATGGACGGAATGCGGCGGGCTTATACGCCAAAGGAGACGTCGGGGTTTGCGGAGATAGATCCTTATTTTTACCGGGAATTACTGCCGCATCCTGCGAATGAGAAGGAATGCGCCGGAAGAATGTTTCTGGAAGCGGACGGCAGGATTCGCACCTGCAATATCGCGCCCGTGCAAAAACGCGGTTTGAAAGAAGTTCCGGTATGGGAAACGCTGCCGGCGCCGGTCTGCGGGCGTAAGCGCTGCTCCTGTTATCTGGCCTATGGCGGCAGAGACAACCTTATGAATCAGGCGTTGTTCGGCCCTTATCCGCTGTTTCGGATTCCGAGACGTCCGAAGGCCGTTTTTTTTGATATTATGGGAACGCTGGTTTCGGACGCGGACGCGTCCGACAGGATTTCTGCGGAGACGGTCGCAGGACTTTCTTCGTTAAAGAAAGAGGGAGCCGTATTGCTTTTTGCAACAACGCTTCCATATGGCGAGGCGGTAAGGCGCTGCCGGAGTGTCCGCAGTCTGTTTTGCGGCGGAATTTTTGCGGCGGGCGCGCATCTCTTTTTGGAAAAAGACGGAAAAACAAGAGAATATTTTTATTATCTGGATGATGTCTGTCTGTCGTTTTTAAAACCGTTGGAGCGGAAATACGGATGCCGCATTTTAACGCTTAAAAACGGCGGCCGTTGTTATAAAATCACTCTTTTGCGCGCGCATCGTAAGCCGTGGAGAGAGAAGGAGGCGAGAGAACTGTTTGACGCGCTGCCGGAGGAAATCAGAAACGGTATGCGATATTTGATCGAGGATAACTGTCTGCAGATGGTGTCGGCGTATGCGGATAAAGCAGGCGGCGTGAAAAAGCTCTGTGAATGGCTTTGCGTTTCTCCGGAAGAGACTTATGCCGCCGGAGATTCGGCGGAGGATGTAAAAATGATGGAGCTGTGCGGGAGCCGGACAAAGGACCGGTAACATAAGGGAAGTGAGTTTCCCGCAGAAAAAGGGCATAAGGCGGGAACGAAACAGGAAAGAAAACCGGAACGGCGGATGGATTCACTGCCGTTCCGGTTCTTTTTCCGTTAACCCCTGTCCGGCGGTATGAAGACCAGTAAATCGTTAATGTCGCACTCCAGTACCGTGCAAAGTTTGCATAATACATAAACATCCAGACGAGTAATACTGTTTGTACAGTAATTGTCTATCTGTTTCCAATTCATTTCGGCTTTGTGCGACAGTTTATTTTTGCTGAGTCCCTTTGCTTTTAATAATTCGTTCAGGCGAATTTCCAAATGTCCGTAATTTTCTTCCACAATGATACCTCCGACAAATAAATAATTGAAAATACCGATACCTTAATTTTATATTTGTTATAGAAGCTTGATAATCCTAAATATATATTAGACTACTAATTGTAGAAAAGAAATCATGGAATCAAAGATTGATTTGTCATCTTATGTCGATTCTTATCACATGGTTTTTCTTGTATTTTCGACTATTACTTGATATAGTGTCATTGTAATCTGTAACAAGTATTAGAATACCTAAATAAGACGTTTTGCCGCACGGACGATTTTATTTATATTTTGTCGAAATATAAGAAGGGAAAACGTGCCGAAGGGGAGAAGGAGGGAAAAATGAATCTTGATTACTTTAAGGATAAGGTTTTTGATTTACTCAATGATTCGGAGGAAATGGCAATCAGCGATATCGAGACGAACGACAGGGAAGACAGATTCGAAGTTTTTCTGCAAAATGGCAGTCTTATTGAAATAAATTTCTGTGAATCGGCAGTGCCGGTTTACAGAGAGTTACGGGAACTGGATGCGGGTTGAAAGACAGTGCGCTTCTGTTCTGAATTTTTTTGAGAGAAAGCCGCTATTTCTTGAATTTTATATAAATATACGGTACAATAAACACGTTGTAAAAACGGATGCAGTCTATATATGAGAAGGTGAAAGCCAAAGCGTGCATCAGATACAAAAAGGGAGGAGCAGACAATGGATTTAAAAGAAAAAATCAGTAAGGTCGTAGAAGAAGTATCCGGTAATCCGGATCTGAAGGAACAGTTTGAAAAGGAACCCGTAAAGGTAATAGAGAAATTGATCGGCGTGGATCTGCCTGACGATATGGTTATGAAAATCATTGACGGCGTAAAAGCAAAACTGACTCTGGATAATGCGTCAAAGGCCGCCGATGCGATAAAGGGGTTATTTCACTAACTTCCGGGTATGCCGATGCAGCGAAAAAAAATATTGTCAAAATAGAACAGGGAGGAGCGTATGAAAACAAGAAATTTGTTTTGGGCGTTTCGTTTAGTCGCGATCGTAATATGTACCATTACTCTTTTCGGTTCGAATTTTTTCAGTATTGCACTGCCGGATTTTATTACACGAAGCATCGGACTGCTTGATTTGGCTGCATTGCCGATATTGGGATATACAACAGTTAAGAAGCTTGCGGATAAGCAGTAATGAATCCAGTTTATGGAATTGCAGCCCACGGAAAAATGAATAACCGCCGTACATATGGAACGGCGCGCTAAGACAGGGAATCAGGAAAAGGTTTCCTGTTTTTTTTTTGCGCAGTTTGAAAGTCTGCATTTATGCTTGACATAAGAACATATGTTTGATAGAATCAAATAAGAACATAAGTTCGAATACCTGTAATCAGAAGATTGTCAGAGATTCCGGTAAATCAGGAATCTGTTTGAATCGGAATGCAGGAGGAAGGGAATCAATCGGAACAGATTAAAGAAGGATGAAATGGAAGAGAGAAGTACGATTAAAATCAAAAGCATACAGGCGGCAAGTCTATACCGGGTAAATAACGGCTACAAATATGTACAAAGGAATGAGGACGGGAGCTGCGAATACAGGGATTCCTTTCCCGATTTCGGGAATGCCGTAATTCATAACAGCCTGTTTGCAGAATATGTCCGCCGTCACGGCGGAACCGTAAATGAAACGAGCAATAAGAGTCTTGACTTTTTAATGATGAAGTTTGACTGGGGAGTGGACGAGGACGCTTCTGACAGGACAGAGAGAAAGCCGGCTGTGACAGCGCAGGAATTAAGGGATTATTATTATGAGAATGGCGCAGAGGTTGTCTGGAAGTTTTATGATTCCCAAACCGGAAAAGAGAAAAAAGACAGAGAAAAGAAAATCGTCTATAAAATGCTTTTCCGAACGCCCGGAAAGGCAAAAGACGGGCAGTGCCTTTTTATCAGAGAAGGTCTTCATAAGAAAATACAGAGCTATCTTACAATGGGGCTATGGGAAAGGATGCCTGATGAGAAAGGAGCCAAAATAGTGGAGCTGTCCGCCTATTCGCCGCTCGTTGCCGCAACGGCAATCGATTATATACGGATTCCGATGGAGAATATCTTTGTGTTAAAAGACCGGAAAAGCTCCTGTTATAAAAAAGCGGTCGCAGTCAAAACGTGGGACGCTCCCTATATCAGAAAAGAGAGAGATTATCCAGCCTTTGAAGAATATGTGAACCGATATGGATTCACTTTTTCTAAAAAGACGGCAAAGAAGAATCCCGTTCTGAAATATGTGGAAAAAAATAAAAAGACTTTGGCTTCATATGGCATAGATGTGAACTTATGCCCTGAAAAAGAGGTTACGTACTATAAAAAAGAATGTTATTGCGACAGGAAAGAGGAAGAAATTGAAATTACTAATGTAATGTGGGATGGTATGGGGATTATAGATCATTCTATTTTTCCTGGTCATATGGAGGGCTTTATCTATTGCAGGAGCCATTTTTTTAAGTCATGTCTGTTCAAAGGCAATATTCAGGATTATTTCATGGATTATTACGGTGAAAATTATAATACGGCATATGAAACAGATATGACCGGGCGAAGAATCAAGATTACGGATATCAAAGTAATCATTACGGAAAATTCACTGAAATGGATAAAATTCCTGGAATTTATGAGTAAAAGCGGCACATTGGAGGACGGATTCAAATACTATAGCAAGATAATGAAAAGGGACAAGGAAAGGTTTGCCATAGTGAAAACCGCTCATAAAAGCAAATATGACGAATTACAGAGAAGTTCATTCCAGATAAATAATACGCTGCTTACAACTGATCCGGATATTTTAAGGGAAATTGCTGCTACAAGTATTGATTACTTTCATAAACTCAAAACAGATGACAAAGCGTTTTTAAACTATTTGGATATTACAGGCTCTGCGAAGTTTTGCATTCACAATGTTTTGATTGACCTCTACAAGCGGAATGATAAATTCAGATATACGGAATGGTATAAAAATAAGAAAAGGGCGGTATTAAATGTCTTAAAGAATCAACGGCTGAAGCTTGGCAAGCTATTTCAGCAGGGGGATAACCTGACGATCTGCGGGAACCCGGTTGCAATGGTCATGTCGGTTACGGGACAAAGTTATCAGAATGAGAACTGTTTTGCGCAGTTTGACGATAGAATCCAGTGCTGTACTACCAGATTTGCGGAAGGGGAAAGGCTTGCCGGGTTTCGAAGTCCGCACAACAGTCCGAATAATATCGTTTATTTAGAGAATGTATATCCGGCGGCAGTAAAAAAGTATTTTCCCGATTTAGGCGATAACGTCATTATTATTAACGGGATTGGAACGGACGTGCAAAGCAGGCTTAACGGACAGGATCTGGACACGGATTTTATTTATGCAACAAATCAGAAAAATATAGTGGAACTGGCAGGAAAGGCATATAGAGAATATCCGACAATTGTTAATCAGATCACATATGGCACGAATGAATATGACAAAAGTATGCGGTCTTATTCTAACATGGATCAGAATATTTCCGCATCGCAGTACAGCATCGGTTCTGCCAGCAATATCGCTCAGCTGGCATTGAGCTATTGGTTTGACGGAGGAGGTAAGGACAAGAGACTTGAAGACGTGATTATTATCTGCAGCGTGTTAGCGCAGGCGGCAATTGATTCTTCAAAGCGAAATTTTGAGATAAATGTCGGGAGTGAGCTTGCAAGAATCAGCAGGATGCCCTGTATGAAACATCATCCCAGATACCCGCGCTTTTATGCGGATGTACAGAAATACACGAAAAAGAAAAAAGGCAACATGCGAAAAATTGCGGAGAACGACATAGGATTTCTAAACTGTCCGATGGACCTGCTTTATAACATAATCGAGGATGGAGCGATGGACCTCAGGAAATATAAAGGTCTGAACACAAAAACGTACCGGGAAGGCGAATATGGCGTAAAAATAATTTTTGAGTATAAGGCGGACCATATAAAAACCGACCGAAAACAATACCGGAAAGTAATCGATATTATAAAAGAATATGATAAAAGATCCAGAACGCTTGAACGCACAGGAGATTCCTGCAAATTTGAACGATTATGTGAATTTGAAAACTGTATGGATCGATTAAGGAACATTACAATTCGTAAAAGTACAATGTATACATTGATTGCGTATGCATTTAAACCGGGGAACGAATATTTAAGGGACAGTCTGCTGACGGTCTTATATGACAAAGATAAAGAGACGTTTCTTGATTGTTTTAAAAAGTCGGAAAAAACTCCACAAAAAGACGCCGCAAATACTGAATGAAGGGGAGTTTTAATGATTGCCTGTGAAAAGGAGGTAAAGCAAGATGTAGGAGATTATGAAAAGAACACCGCCCCGTCTCCATATACGAATCAATAACAGTAATTCTTGAGAAAAACAAATCTTACCAATGATCGATAATTCTATAAAATCCCAAAGAAGATGAACATACACACAAACCCCATACTAAGATAATAACACAATATGCAAATGATTATTTACAACAGTTACAGTTTGTAAAAAAATAATTGCTTCGGATGAGCGACGGAAAGGCGGAAAATGTGAGCGTATCGGAGAAAAACAGCAGAAAGGAAACACAAAATATGACAAACAAAAATAAAATTATTCTTGACCTGATAACGTCGATTCAGGAAACAAAAAGTAAAGAGCGGTTAAACAACGATATCAAACGTATTCAGAAAAAGCTGAATAAATTGGAACTGGAGGCGGAAGTAAGCCGGGAGTCCATCCGGAAAATGCAAAAGAAACTCAGCAGAATAAAGATTAAGGCTGAAATTATGCCGGAATCTGTGCAGAATCTTTTTAAACAGCTGGAAACGATTGCAGAAAAACACAGCATTCATATTTCCGCTCAGGAAACGGTGAACCGCAATGCGGTATCACAGGAGGAAAAAGCGCCTGACTCCATTGCGGCTCTCAAACAGGTGCAGAAGGAACAGGCAGTAACAGAAAAATCCGGCAGATCCTTATTTTCTTCTTTGAAAAAAGGGGCTTCGTCTGTTTCTCAACTGATATCGCCGCATTTTCTGTTTATGGAACTGGTTCCGAAAGTAAAGGAGGCGTTTACGGAACTGAAAAAAGTCGATGGCATTATGACAGAAATCAGTAAAGTAAGCAGAAGGACATCTGAAGAATTGAAAACGCTTGGCGAAGAAGCTTATGGGACTGCAAGCAGATACGGAAGAACGGTATCCGATTATCTGACAGGCGTTCAGGAGATGTCACGCGCCGGATTTCAGGGGGACAAGGCAGAAGAAATGGCGGAATTATCACTGCTTGTACAAACGGCGGCCGGTATGAGCACAGAGCTGTCAAACGAATATTTAATCGCAGCTAATACAGCCTATAAGCTAAATGGCGAGACGGATAAGCTGAATGAAATTCTTGACGGGCAATATTACATTAGTAATAATAATGCCGTTTCGATGGAACATCTGGCAAGTGCAACAAAAGCGGCCGCATCACAGGCCGCAGGCGCGGGAGTTGCCGTTGATGAAATGAGCGCCGCAGTCGGTACGATGGCAGCGGTGACACAAGACGGCGGGGAAACCGCCGGGAGGGCGTTTAAAGCGCTTCTTATGAACATCAGGCAGGTGCCGGGAGAATTGGAGGATGGGGACGTTATAAATGAAGAATCCCTGGTAAAATATGAGGAGGCATGCAAAAATCTTGGCGTTTCACTCAAAACAGTCAGGGCCGGCGTTGTAAGTCTGCGCGATCCAATGGAAGTTTTAAAGGAACTTTCAGAAGCATATTCTTCTCTGGATCTGAATGACGCGCGGCGGACAAACCTGATTACTGCGGTCGGCGGAAAGCAAAAAGGAAATCAGGTAAATGCGCTCCTTGAAAACTGGTTGATATATGAAAAGCTGCTGAATGATTATTCAAAAGGATCCGGTTCCGCAATGGAAGATGCTAAAAAATCCGCTGACAACTGGGAGGGTTCTTTAAACAGGCTGCAGAATACGTGGGTAAATACAATAGAAAATATCGCAAATTCAGACGTGGTAGTTACCGTTATGAATGGTACAAATTCTTTACTTGAGGTATTAAATAAATTAACGGCTACACTTGGAAGCATAGGCACGATTGGTTTAGGTGCATTTGCTTTCTTAAACAAAGGTAGATCAAATACGATTTTGCCCTTCATGGAAGTAATTCCATGTTGCAAGTTTTAAAACGCGTCAAAGTATGAACGGTGGAAGCCAAGTAATACACCGGGGAACTCTGACCCATAATGCTTATATGGGACAGTATGGCTAACCAATAACGTCATGCTGTAATTCTGATTCTTACAGGAAATAACCAGATAATACAGAGCCGTCCGAAACCAAGCTGAGAGAATGTAAGGCTCTTGGGACAGGACTGGAATCCTGTCCTCCTACGTATAACGGGGATGAAGGTCAAGAGACTGTAAGGCGCAGGGTCTTGTATATACAAGATTCAGAAATCCAGTCCAGTTTCTGCTATATAAATATATAGTGGTCTATGCTCGCCGGTAATCAGACCGGCAGGGAGGGAACTCTAAGAAGCAGCATAGAGTGAGATTGAAATAATATGAAATTCAGGTAAATATGTATACAGTGAAAATCAGAACATACTCTTAACAAACACTTTGTAATATTCATCATTGATAAGAATAAGGGACTTTTCGCCATCCTTCCATTCGATAGCAATAAGGTATTCTTTCTTGTTCTTACCACCGATACCGGCAACAGCGCCAATTCCGCCGAAAAGTGCAACACCTAAAGCACCTTTCCAAAAAGAGTACTGGTCTTTGTTGGATTCGTTCATTACGGTGTAGGAAGAAATAGTAAATTTAGACAGAGGATAATTACTACCATTAATCTCTGCGTTGGATATTTTTAAAATAGAGGTATCAATTATTTTCTTGTTTTTATATTTACCTTCTAAAATGGAGTTAATTTGTGACATAATGATACCCTCCAATAAAATTTACTATTAATCGTATCATATAATATAGTTGAAATTCAATTTCACAAATAGAAAATCAAAAGTGAATTGAATTAAAAAGACATGTAAATTTAATATACATGCCTTAAGACAATTTTTTAAAACATACTTTTCACAAACACTTTATAATAATCATCATCGAGGAATATGAGTGACTTCTCCCCATTCTTCCACTCGATTGATATTAAATATTCTTTGGAGGATTTGTTTTTACCACCTATTCCTGCGACGGCTCCTAATCCACCGAATAAAGCCACTCCCAAGGCTGCTTTCCAAAAGGAATATTCGGATGAGTTTTTGGCGCTTTCATCTAAGATAGTGTATGAGGAAATATGGTTTTTATCTAACCCACCGTCAAGTTCCAACCAACTATCATTTTTCCATTTCATTAATTTAACTGGTTGATTTTCATATTTTCCTTTTAATACATAATTTATAGTTGATTGTGACATATGTATATATTCCTCCTAAGGGCTCATTTAATTCATTATAACAAGTATTAAAAAAATATTCAATCTCATAAATAGAAAATCAAAGATTTTAAAACCAATATAGAAATTATAGATGAGCAAATACAAAAATTAGAAAAAGTTTCAAACTTAGATATTTCTGCTTTATCTTCTAATCAAATAATTAATTTAGGCAAGAAATTAAAACCAGAAGAACTCCAATCCTACATCGACAGAATCAATGAAATCAAAAATGCACAAAATACAACAGGTTCCGCATTATTTGACTCTCTACAAATTAAAGAATATGCTGCTACTCTATCAGGCTTAGAAGCCAAACAAGCAGCTCTGCTACTCTCCACACAGGGTTTAACCAATGCACAGATTGCAGAAACATTAGCCAGCAATGGAGCTGCCGCCGCTGAAAATTATCAGGCAATGACAGAAGCGGGACTTTTAGCACGCAAACAGGAACTTACTGTTGCAGAGGTACAGAAAAACTTACAGACCATATTAGGGACGGAAGCGGATACATCTGCGGCCATGTCTGTATTAGGGCTGTCAGCCGCTATGGAAGGGCAGGAATATCAGACCGTACAACTGACATCAAAGAAATTAAAAGAACTGGTAACTTCACATGCACTGACAGAAGCACAGGCACAGGAACTTGCAATGCGTACAGGCGTTATGCTTTCCATGAGGGCACAGACTGCAGGCATACTGCCGAAATGGATTGCCACATTAAAAGCGGCTACCCTTGCTACATGGGGGCAGGTAAAGGCTACTGCCGTATGGCTGGCTACAACCCCGGCCGGATGGATTACGGCTGCCGTTGCCGCTATTGGAGCTGCCGTTGCTATATCTGCATCACACAACAAAAAACTGGAAGAACAAAGAGAAGCTATAAAGGAAAATGCCGAAGCAGCAAAATCCGCAATAGACGGAATCAAGTCTGATTTTGACAGCCTCAATTCGGCAACTGATGATGTAAAGGAAAGATTTGCGGAACTGGCACAGGGCGTAGGCGATTTAGGTAAAGTAAATCAGTCCCGCGGCGAACTAAGCACAGAAGATTATAAAGAGTTTCTGGAGTTAAGCAACCAGATCGCAGACCTTTTCCCCCAATTAACAAAAGGCTATGATGACAATGGGAATGCGATACTTGGTCTGTCAGGCAACGTTGATACGATTGTAGGTTCTTTAGAAAATATGGTTTCCGTTCAACAGAGACTGGCCAGACAGGAGATTATGGATAAAATGCCGGATGTATGGGCAGGGTATACTGCTGATCTGGAAGAGTATGAAACTTCTTTGGAGGAAGCGGAAAAGAAGTCCAAAGGCGCAGTACAGGCCTTATCTGAGGTTACAAATGGCATTTTTAAAATGAAAGGATATGATGAAGACAGCGGATTTATTAACGGCGAATTAAACGATGCGATTAAAACCGCCCTTGAAAATGTCGGCATTGGCAGTTTGATAGACGACTGGGGATGGACATATCATTATGACAGAAGCGGGAAAGACGGGTATTCGACTACCTGGGATTTTTCTTCCCTTACAGAAGCACAGTTTGAACAGTTAAAAAATGAACTTGGCTCGCTTAGTTTTGAATATGAAAATGCCGTACAGATAACAAAAGGAAAAATGGAAGCCGCAAATTCGGATATGTCAAATTATATAAATACATGGCTTTCCGGTGAATGGAATTACAGCAGAATGGATTCCGGGATGCAGGATGTTGTCAAAGACGTCCTGCTGAACAGCGACTGGATCAGCCAGATGCCCGTTGATTCGGGCGACTGGGACGAAGTAAGCAACTGGCTGCAGCAGAATTTCCTGTCTGCCGTGAATAAGATTGATGACATGGAAATCCAGTCCGCCTTAGCAGACGTTCTTAACGGGGATTCCACTACCGGGCTGATTCAGGGAACGATAGACCGTCTTCTTAATACGGAAGGTTTTGACGAGGACAATCCTTTAATCATTTATTTGCAGACAATGTTTGATAATGGGAATGATTTGTCAGAACAGGTAAAAGAAATCCTTCAGGACGAATTTGACGATCGTGTTGACGAACTTACCCTTGATGACTTACAGATTGCGGCAGAACAGATTAAAGTAGACGATGGCACTCTCCTGTCCTGGGATGAACTGATTGCCAGAATCAATGAATATAAAGAAACTGTCAAAAGCCCTGTTTCCCTGCCGGACATTTTCTCCTTCAAAAATGCGGACGATACCCTTACCAGTCTTGGATCGATGTCAGAATCAATTGATACGATACAAAATGCATATAAAACATTATATGAAGCGATAGACGAATACAATGAGGAAGGCGCATTTTCTGTCGATACCCTTCAGTCCGTGATTGCTTTAGGGGACGACTGGCTGGATTATCTGGCAGACGAAGACGGGAATCTCAAACTCAATAAAGAATCCCTGGAACAGCTTACACAGGCGCGCCTTAATGATATGCGTGTTCAGGCAATCAATAATGTCATCGACAATGTATCAAAGATTGAGTCCGATGCAGACGCTAACGACTATCTAAAGTCAACAAACTATGCGCTTGCGGAATCTTACGAAGAGGTTGCGCAGAAAGCCCTGGCAAGTGCAAGGGCAAAGATGCAGGATGCGGTTGCTGCCGGAACTTTGTCAAAAGCGAATATGGATGCTGCCATGAATAAGGCAACCGCCGATATTGCCAAAATCAATAAACTGTTTGCCAATACAAGCATAAGTACAGGCACAATAACAGAAAATTTCGAAAAGTCTTCCGCAAAGTCATCTTCTTCCAAATCGGAATATGAAGAACTCTTCGATTTCTTTGAACGCCGTGTGGAAGTGCTTGACGACGCACTCTCCCTTTTGAAAGCAAAAATTGAAAACGTTACAGGCGCATTCGGAAAGAACAACCTGATAGACGCGGAAATCGGGATTACCGAAGAGAAATTTAACAATTATACGGACGCGCTCTCCATGTACGCGCAGAAAGCGGAAGAAGCACTGTCCGTCATTCCGTCCGAGCTTGCGGAGAAGGTAAAAAACGGCGCGGTATCCCTGACCGACTTTATCGGGGACGGGAATAAAAGTGTTGTCGAAGCCATCAAAGAATATGAGGACTGGTCTGGAAAAGTAAACGAATGCAGACAGGAACTTGCAGAGCTGAAAGAAACACTCCGTCAGTTGGAATTGGAGAAATTTAACAACATTATGGAGGATTTCACGAAACAGTTTGATTTACGCGAGGACGGGAAGGATTTAATCTCAAAGAAGATTGCTTTACTGGAAGAAGCCGGACAACTGATCGGAGAATCCTTCTTTACGGCACAGATTGAACAGTCCAAAAAGCAGTTGGAATTACTGGAAGCAGAAAAAGCGAAGCTTGTAGAACAGATGAATACCGCATTGTCTTCCGGAAGGGTACAAAAAGGCACTGACGAATGGCTTGAGATGGTAAACGCCCTTTCTGATGTAGAGGGAAACATCTTAGACTGCAAGAAAGCGATGGAAGAATTTGACAACTCCATCCTTGCCTTGCACACAGAAATATTCAACCGGATACAGGAACAGTTCGGGAACCTTGATTCCGAATTATCAAACCTGATCGGACTGCTTGTAGATATGGACGTGTCAGATGAATCCGGGGACTGGACAAAGGAAGGCCTCGCACAGTTAGGGCTTCTCGCACAGCAGTACGAGCTTGCACAGTATCAGGTACAGCAGTATAACGATGAAATAAACAAATTAAACAGCGATTACCTTGCCGGAAAATATTCCGCTACGGAATATGCGGACAAACTTGCTGAACTGACTTCCGCACAGTGGGACGCGGTAAATGCTGCCGAATCCGCAAAAGACGCGATTATGAAACTGAATGAAGCGCGCGTCGATAAGGAAATCGAAGGCATTGAAAAAGAAATCGACGCTTATAAGGAACTCGTTGACGCACAGATTGACGCGCTAAAGGCCGCAAAGGATTTGCATGACTATGAAGAAACCATTGCGGAAAAGACAAAAAGCATTACTGATCTGGAACGCCAGATTGCAGCCATGCAGAACGACAATACAGCCGCTACCGTCGCAAGACGGAAGAAGCTGGAGGAAGAGCTTGCACAGGCGAAAAAAGATTTGGAGGAAACCGAATACGACCATTCCGTAGAAATGCAGGAAGACGCGTTAAACAAAGAATATGAGCGGTTCGAGGAAGAAAAACAGGCGGAAATCGAAGCTTTACGGGAAAGTTTAAATGAAATACAGCAGATGATAGCAGAATCTCTTGAAGCGGTCAGACAGAACTCCGACGTAATCGGACAGGAAATCGCATACATTGCCCAGTTGCACGGCATAACCGTATCGGACGCGCTGATATCGGCATGGAAGAACGGGGAACATGCAGTCGCCGGATATGGCGAAGTATTATCTGCCGGAACATCCGCCTTTATCGGGAACATTATCGGCGTGGAAAAGGAAATATGGAACTTACAGGCACAGGCCAACAGCACCGCCGAAACGCTTGCATGGATGTTCTCTACCCGCGCGGATGGTCTGGTAGAGGAATTAAACCGTTCTTATTCCAGTGAAGAAAATTTAAACGCAATGACAAACGCGTTACAGTCAACGCTTATAAATACACTGGAACGGGGATACGACATCAGCGGTATCACTTCCGCACTCTCTGCAATCGCATCCGGTGCCGACAGTGTAGCGGGGGCGGCAAACAATGCGGCAAACGCGCTTGCAAGAATGGGAGCGGCAGGAAACACCGGAAGAAAGAAACTTACGTTTGTCCAGATTGATTCGTCTACAGGGGAGAGCATCTATCGCAACAATGATAACGGTATGGAAGAGACGTCGGATTATTGGAAAACATACGGATGGCAGTACGGCATATCGGAAGAAGAACGGAACAGTCTGTTTCATGCAAAAAGCGGTAAGTCTGTCGGCGAAGGAATGCATTTGTTGACAAAAGAACAAATAGAACGCCTCTTACCTGTGATAGACAAAAGCGCCTGGGATTTGACAGCGCAGAAGATACCTTCGATCTGTGCAATAAATCCGCCGGCGGCTTCGGAAATTCAGGGAAAAGGCAGTCAGGTGAATGTACATTATGACAGTATGATAACAATTAACGGCGATGTAAATGATACAAAACATTTTCTAAAAGATATGGAAAACGTATCGAAAAGAATCTCGCAGAATGAGGTCGGAAAATTTGCAAAAGAACTGAATGATATTGCTCGATTTGGCAGATATTGATTAACGGCCGTTAAAATACCACATAAAAATACCATAAATAAATATAAGAAAGGATTTATCTCTATGAAATTAAAATTAAAACATGACTTTTTTGACCGTCCGGTCGTACCGTCGTATCTCTTATGTAAATCGAATAAAGAGCGGATCGGAGTGATTCAATGTACCGCAAAAACAATTGCTGTGAAATTTAATTCGATGGACGAGATAAATTTTACAACATACCTTTACATAAATGGCGAAAAAAACAGATACTACAACGATATTGACGTTCTCAAATACATCCTTCTGCCGGATATCGGATTTTTCGCAATTGATTCCGTTCAGGTTCAGTCAGAGGGGACGGAATTGGAACACAAAGAGGTAACGGCTAAAAGCTATGAATGTCTGCTCGGACAGAAATACCTTGATGTTTTTTCTGTAAATATGGGGACGACTGGAAGCATTGACGGCGTGCAGCTTTATAATATGGCGGAACCTGCGAAAAGCCTTCTGCACATTGCCCTGGAAAAATGCCCAGACTGGAGAATCGGACATATAGATACTGCACTTAGAACCATGCAGAGAAGCTTTGAAATAACGAAGCAGGATGTATATACGTTCCTGACAACAGATGTATCGGAAGCTTTTGAATGTATCTTCTTATTTGACACGTTAAACAATACAATCAATGTTTATCAGGAGAAAAATGTCGGACATGACACAGACATCTATGTATCCTATCGGAATCTGTTAAAAAGTACAAATATTACATGCAGCATTTCTGATATTAAAACCTGCCTTACGCTGACTGGCGAAAACGATTTAAATATCCGGGAAGTCAACATGGGATATGACAAAATCTATAACCTTTCTTACTTCCACTCTACCCGGTTTATGAGCCAAAGTCTTTTTGACGCATATAACGACTGGCTGAAAAAACGGGAAGGACTGACAGAAGCGTATACGAACCTGCTGTCACAGTATCAGAATTACAATATACGGATTTATCAGCTTGAACACTTAAAAATGCCCGATGATCCGGAAAGTACGGTCTGGTCGGAATACGGTCTGGAACCCTTAAAAGAAAAACAGAAAACATATGAACAGACATTGGATGTCATGATGAAATCAGGATGGGGCGATCCGGAAAGTGAAAATTATGAAGAGTATTTAAATATATATCATATTATAGAAGAAATCAGGGAACAGATCAATAGAACCAACAGAGCGATTCAATCTATTGAAAGGGAACAGGCGAAAATCAGCTATCAGATGACAGAAATAGTAAAGCTCGTTTCCATGAATGCAAATTTCACCCCGGAACAATTAAAAGAATTAACTACTTTTATCCGGGAAGATGAATTAAATACCAGCAACTTTGTTGTCACAGACAATATGACGGAAGAAGAACGCTTTTCTATGCTTCATGAATTTCTTACTTATGGGGAAAACGAACTTGCCAAAGCCGCCGTTCCGCAGCTGTCGTTTGACGCAGATATGGCAAATCTGTTTACCATTCCGGAATTTCAAAGATTTTGCGGTGAATTTGACGTCGGAAATTATATATACATTTCCATGCGTGACGATTACAAAATAAAAGCGCGGCTTCTGTCTATGACAATTGATTTTTATGACGTTTCCAATTTCAGCGTTACGTTTGGAAACCTTTTCAAGCATGGAAATATGGCAAGGGATTTTACAAATGCATTTAAACAGGCACAGTCCGCCGCGACATCCGTATCCTTCCAGGCATCAAACTGGAACCGGTCGAGTCAGGATACTTTCACAATTGGGAAAATACTTGATGAAGGTTTGCTTAGCGCGGGAAAATATTTGAAATCCGGGGATGATTCCGAAATGATCATTGACAGCCGCGGCATTTTTATTAATACGACATCCGGAGACTATGCCGGAAAAGACGCTGTTTTTATTGGCGGAGGACGCATTTTGTTTACGGACGACAACTGGCAGACAGTTTCTATGAGCGTAGGACGGGCGGATGTAACGATAAAAGGCGCAAAAGAATCCCGGTTCGGTACATTTGCCGATTTTGTAATTGCCGGTTATATCGGAGGTTCCACGCTCGAAGGAGACGAAATTTACGGCGGAAAGATTCAGTCCAAAAACTACGATGTAGGAAAATCAGGAACGTTGATTGACCTGGAAGAAGGAACCTTTGAGTTAAACGCAGGAGGCGAACAGAAATTAACACTTGACGAAGAGGGCGTATTGACCGTCAAAGGAACCGTAAAAGCGGAAGAGGGATATATTGGTGGCGCTACCGGATTTACGTTAGAAGAAAATAAACTTTATAACGGAAAAACTTCTATTTCGGATACGGCAGACGGCATCTATCTTGGTACAGACGGTATTGCTTTAGGCTCGGATAATGTATTTAAAGTCACTCCTCAAGGCGTATTGACTGCAAAATACGGAGAAATTGCCGGTGCCGTTCTAAATAGTAATTCAATCCGCGCTTCAAATAATATGTGGTGGATTCACGCGGACGGAAGCTCAAGTTTTGAACATGTTTATATCAATGGCGTACAAAACGGAAGCCAGTTTGGCAGCGTCATATATAATCATAACATTACAAGCGGAATATTTGGCGGCGTTTCATCTTTTGGCAGTACAGCTGCCGCCCCTTTTAAAGGAACCTGCGTGGAGCATATCGAAAGTCTTGCCGTAGGAAGAATAACGGCTGATTATATCAACGCAAAGCTGCTGGAGTGTCAGAACCTGTTTGTAAACGGGAAAATAAAAGCGGGTCTGGTTGACGCCGACAACATTACCACAGGTACTTTAAGTGTAGACAGGATTGATTTGGACGGACTTATCGGGAAATATGTGTACGCCCAGGGACTTGGCGCTTTGGACGGTTTTTCATTTCAGGGAACGCAGGTAAAATGGGTAACAGAGACAATTAACGGAAAACAATACCGGATTTTGGCCGCTGTGTAGATTGTAACTGTAATTGGGGAGGGTAAAATAAAAAGCGAGGGAAATGAGAAAACAAAAATGATTGAATATAGGCAGTGAATATGATAAAATTGGAAAAGTATTTAATCGTAAGTCTCTGTTATATTGTCATGTTTTAGAGCATACTCGGATAGAAGAAATGAAGAAGAAATCGAGTAAAATTGACGCAGCAATCATGTTAGGAAGATACGAATAGATGGATTAGGGCATATAAAGCCCGGTAATTACGGAGGTTTTAACAAGGATGGAAAATTATAAAAAAGAGTTTATCGAATTTATGGTAGAGAGCGATGTGCTGAAATTCGGCGAGTTTACATTAAAAAGCGGTCGGAAGTCACCGTTTTTTATGAATGCCGGAAACTACGTAACAGGCAGCCAGCTTATGAGGCTGGGCGAGTTTTATGCGAGAGCCATTCACGAGCGTTTCGGGGAGGACTTTGATATTTTGTTCGGACCGGCATACAAAGGGATTCCGTTAGCCGTTGCAGCGTCTATTGCATTTGCCAGGTTATACGGGAAAGAAATCCGTTATTGCTCGAACCGAAAGGAAGTAAAGGATCACGGGGATGCAGGGATTTTGCTGGGGAGCAGGATAAAGGACGGCGATCGTATCGTTATCATAGAAGACGTTACGACTTCGGGCAAATCGATAGAAGAGACGTTTCCGATCTTAAAAGCGCAGGGAGACGTACGGATTCTGGGCTTGATGGTTTCTTTAAACCGGATGGAAAAGGGGCTTGACGGGAAAGTCAGCGCGCTTGCGGAAATAAAAGAAAAGTACGGAATTGAGGCAGGAGCCATCGTAACGATGGAAGAGGTTGTAGAACATTTATATAACCGCCCGTGTCAGGGAAAAGTCGTAATAGACGAGGAAATAAAAGGTGCGTTAGATCGGTATTACGAGGCGTATGGCTGTTGATAAGAAAAGCGGCACAGGATGTCCGCTGCTGCAGAAGAAACCGCACCGCGTTGTTTCGATTCTGTTGTTTATTATTTATTTTCTGGTTTTGTTTTACTTTTTATTTTTTTCGGAAGAAATGGGGAGAACCTATACGGAGCGGGCCTATCATTACAATCTGGTGCCGTTTCACGAAATCAAACGTTTTCTGACGCATTATAAAATATTGGGGATGAAGGCGGTGCTTTTAAATATTGTCGGAAATATTGCGGCATTTGTTCCGTTTGGGCTGTTTCTTCCGATATTTTCGACACGCTGCAGGAAATTTTTCTTTACGGCGTTTTACAGTTTTGAGTTAAGTCTTCTTGTAGAGTTGATTCAGTTGATTACAAAGGTAGGAAGTTTTGATGTGGACGATATTCTGCTGAATACGTTAGGCGGGATTTTCGGATATCTGTTTTATCGGCTGATTGTGAGTTTGTGGACGAAAAAGAACGGGAAAAAATGAGGTTTTTATGGCGGCGGGACACAGAAAGAGGAACTATAAATTTACGGAGAAAACGCAGTCAAAAAAAGGGATTGCGGCGTTTGCTGCGGCAGTTTTGTCGATTGCCGTTTTTATATATGTGATTGTAAATTCCTTCCGCCATGCGGGCGCTGGGAGTATGTATCTGGGAAGCGCAGGAGTAGTCTCCATGCTTTTTTCCCTGATTGCATTTGTGCTTGCCATACAGAGCTTAAAGGAAGAGGCTTCTTTTAAGCTTTTTCCGTATCTGGCCGTTATCAGTTCGACACTGGCGGCCGGAGTATGGATTGCAGTCTATGTAGCGGGTTTTTTGGGATAAGCCGTTTTAGCGGCGGAATGAGAGGAAAGATGACAGGTTATAAGGAAATCTACAGAGAAGAAAACGAACAGGCGGCGGAGCGGCTTTCGCTGGTATCGGAGAGAATAAAAGAGATCGCAAAGCAGCCGGAAGTGTCGGAACCTTTTGCAGATTATTTCAAACGAACGGCGTCTTTTCTGCAGCTTTTGTTTTCATTGCTTGATAGAGAGACGGACGGAGAGCAAAGCGGGCGGACGTTAGAGGAGTACGGACAGGAGAATCGCCTTTTGTATGAAGAGCTTTTTCCCGGAAATTATGAAGAAAGCTATGCCAATCCCGCATATGCGGTAAAGCTGCTTGGCGATGAATACGGACAGCGTCTTAGCGCGCTTACTGCGGTAATCCGGCAGGCAATTCGCGACGTATTTGCCGGGAAAGTAAATTATGTCGCCATTCGCGCGGAATTGTTCGCTGAGATTTATCACTGTTTTGAAGAAGAGGATAAAGAAGATTTAAAACAGGCGGTGGATAACGCTTTTTACTGGTTTTTCCATGATTACAGCGAGCTTTTTATCGGGGGCAGTATCAGGGAGCTGGTATGTCCGCAAGAAGATTTTCTGCTAAATATCGTAATGGAATCCGATTTATCGGATCTGCGCTATTTATACCGTTACGGCGATTATATCGGAGAAAACGAGCTTGGCGCGGCTTCGTTTCTGCAGACATTAAGCGAAGAAGAAATACAGTCGATGGCGGATACCTTTACCGAAGGCTATCGGATCGGATTTGAGAATACGGGCAAGGATTTAAGCAAAAAGCGGTCGGCGCAAATTCGATATCCGATTGGTTTTGAACGTATGGTTCGCGCTGCAGTGAAAAACTTTGAAAAGCTTGGACTTTCGGTAACGATGCGGGCGGAAGGAACGCCTGCGAACAGGCAGTATCTGTTTGATCACAGAGAAGACAAAGCGCTTTATTATAATAAAGCGTATGTGGAACGACGTCTTGAGGTAATGAAAACAACGTTTGAAGACTTGAAAAAAGAAGCGAACGGTCATGCGGGCCCGGCGGTCATTGAAGTGTTCGGGGAGGCGCCGTTTGCACCGGAAAGCAAAAAAGAGGCGTTCAGGCTTTCGGAAAAACAGCAGCAGTTAAGCGTCTACGATATGAGTATGTCGGGGCAGCTTACGAATCGTTATATTATCAGCGAAGAACGCAGCTTTACAATTATCGCCTATCCGATTCCCGCAATCGGCGATCGCTTTCAGGAAATATTCAAAGAAACGGTAAAAATAAATACGCTGGATTATGTGCTTTACCGCGATATGCAGCAAAAGCTGATAGACGTATTGGATCAGGCCAAACGGGTGCACATTACCGGAAAGGGCGATAACAAAACGGATTTGTATGTTTCCATCTGGCCGCTTTCGGATTCCTCGCGGGAAACCGCGTTTGAAAACTGTGTTGCGGACGTAAATATTCCGGTCGGGGAAGTTTTTACTTCTCCGGTACTTGCAGGAACGGAAGGCAAGCTGTTTGTCAGCCAGGTTTACTTAAACGGACTGAAATATCTGAATCTGGAGCTTGATTTTAAGGACGGCGTCATCACGGATTATTGCTGTACGAATTTTGCGGACCCAAAAGAGTGTCTGAAATATATAAAAGACAATGTACTGATGCATCATGATACGCTGCCGATGGGAGAATTTGCAATCGGAACGAATACGGCTGCTTACCGGATGGCGCGGGATTATGATATCGCAGACAAGCTGCCGATTCTGATTGCGGAAAAGACGGGGCCGCATTTTGCAGTGGGCGACACCTGTTATTCGCATGAGGAAGACATTATCACTTATAACCCGGACGGAAAAGCCATTTTGGCCAAAGAGAACGATTTTTCCAGACTGCGGGCAGAAGATATGGATAAGGCGTATTTTAACTGCCATACGGATATTACGATTCCATATGACGAGCTGGATAAAATTACGGTGATTCGGAAAGACGGAAGTACCATAGACGTAATTGCAGACGGCAGGTTTGTCGTGGAAGGAACGGAGGCGCTGAACGGGCCGTTAGAAAGGTAGCGTGAAGAGAAGTTCTAAGGCTCACAGCAGAGGCTGTTTCGCCAAGAACTACTAAAGCTTCACGCCGAAGAATGCCCGAAAACCGGGCATTCTTCATCTGTATGTGAGAACAGAAGAGAAGAATATGAAGGATGGCGTGAAGAGAAGTTCTAAGGCTCACAGCAGAGGCTGTTTCGCCAAGAACTACTAAAGCTTCACGCCGAAGAATGCCCGAAAACCGGGCATTCTTCATCTGTATGTGAGAACAGAAGAGAAGAATATGAAGGATGGCGTGAAGAGAAGTTCTAAGGCTCACAGCAGAGGCTGTTTTGCCAAGCTGTCATAGCCGCCCGGATCTTTCTAAAGCCTCACACCTGAGATTTGTGTCTGCGCGCACTTGACACAAACCCGTAATCCATTTATGGATTTGCGCAATAAAACGTGCGCAGAAATGTGGTTTATATGCAAAATCAAAACGCGCCAGAAAGAACAAAAGAGAAACAGACCCGCTTAAACAGCTATATGGAGCATATAAGAACAATGGAGCGGGAGTCGCATATAGAAGCCGCGGACAGAAAAAAAGTTTGTACGAAAATGATGGATGCGGTTCTGCACTCCAGAGAGCTGTTTGAGACGATTTCTTCCGAAACGATAAAATTAAAGAGTGTGATCGCTGAGGACAGGCGGCAGGATAAAAGCGAGGCAAAAATTGCCTCGGATATCGAGCGGACCATATATCGAATCTTTAGCGCATACGATTTGGAGTATGCGCCGGAAAAAGAGGGCAAGATCAGGCAAATCGGAGAAAAAACGCTAAACGGAGAACGGATTCTGATAAAATCGCACAGACGCTACGACGCCAGATACGCCAATATTATCACAGAATATAAAAAAGACATTACAAACAATTTTGAAGAAAACGTAAGGCAGTTGGAGGAATATTTGCTTTTGACGGCCGAATCGGAGGGAAGAAAAGCAGAAGAACTGCACGGCGTTTTGACGGACGGAGAGCATCTTGCGTTTTTGGAATATGAAGAGGGGGAAAGAATACGGCCCCATCTAAAGCGCTTGGACGTCGACGGTATGTTTGAACTGGTCAGACTTCATTTTACCGGAGAGAGCGGAAAAAAGAAGATTGGCGGGCTGGTGGAGGAGGTTGCGGTAGAAAATGAACGTTCTCCGGTCAGGGCGCTTGGACGGGCGTTTTATAAAAAGCTTGTGGCGGACGAAGCGTGTCATTACGACAGGCATTGGAAAAATCTGTTTCAGCTTGCCGGATACAATCTCAGCAATCAGACGGCGATTCGTGACCGTAAACGAGTGCTTGGCAGGATTTTTGGCATCGGTGAACGGGAAATTGACGAGACAAAAGCGCTGTTTTCACTGCAGACGGCGTATGCGGTTCTTGCGAAAGTGCTTGCATATCAGATATTGGCGTCTAACTTTCTGAAACGAAATGAGGCGATTCAGTTTAATAAGCTTGGGACATATTCGGACGGAGAACTGGAGGCGTTTTTGCATCAAATCGAAAGCGGCGGTTTTTTTCGAAGTTTCGGGATAGAAAATCTGCTGACAGCCGACGATTATTCCTGGTATCTTTCCAAAGAGGGCGCTTTGGAAGGCGCGCTTGCCGAAGCGGTCAGAAGTCTGATGAATTTGCTGGGGTCTTATGATGTCAGCAGGCGCAGACTGGAGAATACGCATGATTTTTTTAACGATTTGTACCTGTCTGTGATTCCGGGAGAAGTCCGGCATTCGACCGGCGAATATTATACAAGCGGCTGGCTTGCGGATTCCGTTATTTCGGAGGCCGTGGCTGCCTACGGAAAGGACGGATACCGGGCGCTGGATCCCTGCTGCGGTTCCGGTACGTTTCCGATGAAAGTAATCGGTTATGTGGAAAAAGAATGCCATAAGCGCGGATTGAGTCAGGACGAGACGTTAAAGGAAATACTACATCGTGTAGTCGGAATGGACATCAATCCGCTTGCGGTGCTGACCTGCAGAGTCAATTATTTTCTCTGTATTCTAAAATATCTGAATGTGGAAAAAATGACGGGATTTTACGGCGCATCCTCTATAAAAATTCCGGTGTTCCGGCGAGATGCGGCGATAATCCCCGGAAGAATTACCGTAAACAGTATCGAATGCGTCCGTTATGAATATGACGGCGTCGAATACCTGCTGCCGTCCGGGAAAATAAGCGACGGTCAGGATGTAAAAAAACTGACGTCTTTCCTGTCAGAAGGCGAAACGTATGAGGCGGAACAGTTTTTAGAATCGAAGTGTGCAAACGAAGAAGAAAGAAATATATGCCGAACATTTGTAGACAGCCTTGCAGCGACGGAGGGTATGGCGGCGGAAAATATTATCAGCGTAATGATGTATGAGGAAGCGGGAAAATTTGATATGATTGTATCAAACCCTCCGTGGATTGACTGGAAGGCAATGCCGGAAGGATACCGCGAAATGCTGAAACGGACCTGTCTGGAACATCACGTTTTTTCGGGAGACACTTTTACCGGCGGTATTAACTTAAATATCTGCGCGTTAATCTGTAACGTCACGGCAAATCATTGGTTGAGGAGCGGCGGAGTAATGGGAATGCTGATGCCCAAAGCGCTTGCGTTTCAAAAATCCTACGACGGTTTCCGTCGTCTTTACATGACGGACGGCGGAGCGCTTCATTATCTGAAAATGACAGACTGGTCGCAGGCCGGGAATCCGTTCGCTCCGGTGACGGAAAAGTTTATGACTTATTTTTTCAGAAAAGACAGCGATAAGGAGCCGGAAACGGACGTGCCGTATGTGAAATATAAAAAATATGCGAAAGCTTCTTTTGAAGGAGCGGGCAGTTTCAAAGAAGCGGAAAACGCTTTTCAGAAAATAGAAGGGCGCGCCATGATTTTAAATCAGGAGGCGAATGCGTTTAGTCTGGCGGAGGCGGACGAGATCGCGGTTTTAAAGAAGGCCGGGCCGCTCGTCGGAGAAAGCGCGTATACCGGCCGCGTCGGACTCGGACTCTATCCGAAAGAGGTGATGCTGCTTACGGAGCTTTCGCCGCTTGGCGGGGGAATCGTTTCTGCAGAGCATTACCGGTCGGATAAATCAATTCATGCGGCAAATTTGCTTTGGAACCGGTTTGAAACGAAATTCCTCTATCCGGTCATTGAAAGTCCGAACATTAAGCGGTTTCGGATTGAAGGCGTAAAGTATTACGCGCCGTTTCCCTATACGGAAGCGGACCGGAAAAAGCCGCTGTCAATGGATGAGTTAAGCGCGCAGGCGCCGCTTTTGGCGCAGTATTACGAACAGGCAAGGCTTTTTATGAAGAAAACAGACTGGAACGAGCGCCTGCAGGGAAGGAAAGGGGAATTTTACAGTATCACGCGAGTGGGAAAATATACGTTTGCGCCCTGTAAGGTTGTATTTCGAAACAATACAAAATGGTGCGCATGCGTCGTGGAAGGGCTTTACACGCCGTGGGGAGAAACGAAGATGCCGCTTTTGCTGGATCATGCCTGTTCGATCGGGCAGAGGCCGGACGGAAACTTTCTTTCGCATGAAGAAGCGCATTATATTACGGCTGTATTAAATGCTCCGTATGTAACGGCGTATATTGAACGGTCGTCGGAATCGCGGTCGTTTAAAACGGTTTTTCCGATAAAAGTCGCGGAATATCAGCCGGAAAATCCGCTGCATAAAGAATTAAGCCAATTGTCGGAGGCGGCGCATAAAGGGGAAGAGGGACTGAAAATATATGAGAAAAAAATAAACGGGATGATGGACCGTTATATTGACTGGGTACGGAAAAATGTTTAAGGCCCGAAACAGTATGTTTAGAATAAGAAAGGAACGGATAAAATTATGGCAAAAGTAGGTATTGTAATGGGAAGCGATTCCGATATGCCGGTAATGGCAAAGGCCGCCGACATACTCGAAAAACTTGGAATTGAGTTTGAAATGAAGATTATTTCCGCGCACCGGGAACCGGACGTATTTTTTTCCTATGCAAAGAGCGCGGAGGAAAAAGGGTTTAAAGTGATTATTGCCGGGGCGGGAATGGCGGCGCATCTGCCGGGCATGTGCGCGGCAATTTTTCCGATGCCGGTCATCGGCATTCCGATGCACACGTCGTCGCTTGGCGGACGCGATTCCCTCTATTCGATTGTGCAGATGCCGTCCGGAATTCCGGTGGCGACGGTAGCGATTAACGGCGGAGCGAACGCGGGACTGCTTGCGGCTAAGATTCTTGCAACTTCGGACGATGAGATCTTAAAGCGGTTAAAAGAGTATTCGGCAAAGCTTGCGGCGCAGGTAGAGGAGAAGGACCGGAGACTGCAGGAGACGGGTTATCGCAATTATTAAAGATGCGTCGGGAAAACGGGGTATGGAAAGATGTTCGGAAGAAAAAAAGAAAGCGCGGAATATGACAGGGAAAACCAAAAGCCGGTTCTGCGATGCAGTATCTGTAACGGAGAACAGGTAGCGGGCTTTAAAGATAGGGTGACGGGACGTTTTGAAGAAGTGATGCTGATTCGGAACGAAAAAGATTTGCGCGCATTTCGGGAGCGGTACGGCATCGACGGGGAAATCGGAAAGGAGTACTGACGGAAATTTCAAAAGTTGACAGGATTTGAAAGTTATGACATAATGCTTTTATAAAACCCTTATGGGAGTGGATTTTTCAGGAGAGATCTTTTTTTCGCCACACAGCCTTAAACAGGCTGTGTTTTTTTTGCCTTTTGGCACCCGAATCTATTTAAGAAAGTAAGGAGGATATCGTTTTTATATGAATCAGTCGTTTATGAAAGAGAAAAAAATTCTGCCGCTTGTGCTGTCTATGTCGCTGCCGATGGTAATTTCAATGGCGGTAAATGCGCTTTATAACATTATAGACAGTTATTTTGTCGCGAAATTAAGCGAAAGCGCCATGACTGCGCTCTCGCTTGTGTTTCCGGTGCAGAATCTGATTAATGCGGTAACGATTGGATTTGCAATCGGGGTCAACGCCTGCGCGGCATTTTATCTTGGCGCAGATGAGAAAGAGCGCGCGGACCGTGCGGCGACGCTGGGGTTATTTTTTAATTTTCTGCACGGTCTGGCGCTGACGGTACTTTGTATCCTTATTATGCCGGCGTTTTTAAGAATGTTTTCATCCGACGAAGAAGTGATACAACTAGCATTGGTTTATACAAACAGAGTATTTTTGTTTGCGGCGGTAATCGGAATGGAACTGTCATTTGAAAAGATATTTCAGTCTGTCGGAAACATGAAGATATCCATGTTTTGTATGATGTGCGGCGTGGTGGCCAATATTGTATTGGACCCGCTGATGATTTTCGGAATCGGAATCTTCCCGGAATTGGGAATGGCCGGCGCCGCATATGCGACCGGAATCGGACAGTGTATTACATTAGCCGCATATCTGCTGTTTTACGCGTTTTACCGCATTCCTTTGCATATAGGGCCAAAGGCGCTGCGATTTGATAAAGCAGTCATAAAAAAGCTGTATCTGGTGGGCGTATCTGCGTCTTTGAATCTGGCGCTGCCGTCGGTGCTGATCTCCGTGTTAAACGGAATACTGGCGGGCTTTTCGGAGACTTATGTACTCGTTCTCGGCGTTTATTATAAGCTTCAGACTTTTATTTACCTGACCGCGAACGGAATTATCCAGGGGATACGGCCGATCATGGGATATAACTACGGAGCGGGAGAATACGAGCGCGTCAGAAAAATATTTAAAACAGCGCTTATGCTTACAACAGGCGTGATGTTGGTTGGAATGCTGTTATCCTGGGCGATACCCGGACGGCTGATGGGACTTTTTACCCCGAATGAGGAAACGGTACGGACGGGAGCATGGGCGCTTCGCATTATAAGCGTCGGTTTTCCTGTTTCGGCTGTTTCCGTTTCCTGTTCGGGAGCGCTGGAAGGGCTGGGAAAAGGTTTGCCGTCCCTGTATATTTCATTACTGCGATATCTTTTGCTTATTATTCCGGCGGCTTATCTATTCAGCGGTTTCATCGGTGCGGACGGCGTATGGTATGCGTTTTGCTTTACGGAATTTGCAGCGGCGGGCTTATCGCTTCTCATCTATAAGAAAAGCGTTACGCTGCAATCGGCGGGATGACGTCTTATAAAGGTTCGGAGAACTTCTTGTTCCTGCATTTTTGGCTTTGCGTTACAATTTGGAGAAAGTATGAAACCAGATAAGGATGAAACCCATAATAGCACATAAAGGGGAGTGTACAATAAAGAAAAAATATAAATGTCTTTTTCGGAGAAATCAGTGTCCGCAGAAATAGCGAGCATCGGACTGTGATCGCCACAATCCCAAGAACAAATCTTTGAGAAAAAGTACAAAAATATCGGATATTATGTTATAATCTATGCGTTGCTCACCGAAACCCGCAACAGGGAGGAGGTGTTTGCATGGAAGTTGTGATTTCTTTTTTAGT